>NZ_JBLUQD010000005.1:0-563343 GCF_048068415.1 Pseudomonas sp. NY15463 | reverse complement strand
GACCAGCACATCCGGGCCGACGCCCGCGGCGATCAGGCGATTGGCCAACTGATTGGCGCGGGCATCCAGCTCGGCGTAACTTAGGCGCACATCGCCGAACACCAGCGCCTCAGCGTCCGGGGTACGCGCCACCTGCGCCTCGATCAAGCGTTGCACCGGGGTATCCAGCGGGTACTCGGTGGCGGTGGCGTTCCAACCGCGCAGTGCCAGCTCGCGTTCTTCGGCGTCGAGCATCGGCAACTGATCGATACGCCCCTGCGGGTCGGCGATGATGCTGTGCAACAGGTGCAACCAGTGCTTGGCCAGCCGTTCGACGCTGGCCGCCTCGAACAGATCGGTGGCATAGATCAGCACCGCGCTGAAAGCATCACCGTGATCGTAGGTTTCCAGTGCAAGATCCAGCTGCGCGGTCTGGTTGTCCAGGTTCAGCGCCTCGACCTGCAGGCCAGGCAACTGCTGGGCGATCCGGCCAGTCCCGACGTGCTGGTGGTTGTACATGACCTGGAACAGCGGGTTGATGCTCAGGCTACGCTCGGGCTGCAAGGCCTCGACCAATTGCTCGAACGGCAGGTCCTGATGGGCCTGGGCGCCCAGGGCCATCAGCCGGACCTGTTCGAGCAACTGGTCAAAGCGCAGGCCCTGGCTAATCTCGGCACGCATCACCTGGGTGTTGACGAACAGGCCGATCAGGCCCTCGGTTTCCAGGCGGTTGCGGTTGGCGTTAGGGACCCCCACACGGATGTCGACCTGGCCACTGTAGCGGTGCAACAGCGCCTGGAACGACGCCAGCAGCAACATGAACGGCGTGGCCTCATGGGCTTGGGCCAGTTCTCGCAGCGCATACCCAAGCGTGCTGGGAAGCGCCACCTCCAGACGCGCACCCCGGTAGCTCTGGCGCGGCGGACGGGCGTGGTCGGTGGGCAGTTCCAGCACAGGCCGCTCGCGACCCAACGCCTGCATCCACCAGCCCAACTGACGCTCACGCTCACCCGACTCCATCCATTCGCGCTGCCAGTGCGCATAGTCGCCATACTGGATAGCCGGCGCCGGCAGTACCGGTTCGGTCCCCATCGCGAAGGACGCATACCCACCCAGCAGTTGCTCGACCAGCACACCCATCGACCAACCGTCGCTGATCAGGTGATGCAGCGACAGCAGCAACAGGTGGTCGTCATCTGCCATGCGCAGCAAGCGCACCCGCCACAGTGGGCCTGCGGTCAGGTTGAACGGTGTGCAAAGCTCAGTCGCCACGCTGGCCTGGACCTTGCGCTCACGCTCGGCGCTCGGCAACGGGCAATCCTCGACCTGCAACAGGGCGATGCCATCTTGATCGAAACGCTGGCGGACTTCGCCCTCGACCTCTTCCAGCCGAGTGCGCAGGCTAGCCTGTTGGCGGCCCAACCAGGCCACGCTTTCGGCCAATGCCGCGACGTCCAGCGCCCCGCGCAAACGCAGGGCCGCAGGAATGTTGTAGGCGCAGCCGTCAGGTTCGAGTTGCCAGAGGAACCACTGGCGCTGCTGGGCATACGACAGCGGCGTATCGCTGCCGTCGATGGCGGGCACGATTGGCAGTCGGGCAACCTCGATCCCCATCTGTTGCAGACGGGTGAACAATTGCCGGCGCTTGCCGCTGTCCAGCCCCCTGATCCGGCTGACCAGTTCCTCGGTGCGTGCGGCCCCCTGCTTAAGCATTGTGTTCCTCCAGTTCGTCGAGCACACCAAAGATCAGGTCGAGCTCTGCTTCACGGTCGTCGCTGACCGTCGTTGCCTGTATGTGGGTCGCCTGCGCACCCAGCGTGCGCAAGGCTTGAATGTCTTTGAGTTGCACATCGGCGCCGAACGCTGCACGCAGGCGCGATTGCAGCATCACCAGTTGCAGCGAATGACCGCCCAGCTCGAAGAAGTCGTCGTCCAGGCCAATGCGCTCGACGTGCAGCACCTCTTGCCAGATCGCCGCCAGGGCTACTTCCAGGTCGGTGACCGGGACGCGGTAGTGGCTACGCCCTGCCCCGGCTTCGGGGGTAGGCAGCGCGCGGCGTTCGAGCTTGCCGTTGGGGCTCAGGGGCATTTGTGCCAGCGCGACCCAGTGGGTCGGGATCATGTAGTCCGGCAGGCCAGCCTTGAGGCGGACCTTGAGGGTGTCGCGTAGCAACAGCGGGTCGGCATCGACTTCGCTCGGCACCACATAACCTACCAGTTGCAGGCTGCCGACCAATTCCACGGCCAGCACCACCGCTTCACGTACCTCGGGCTGCTCCATCAGCCGCGCCTCGATCTCACCCAGCTCGATACGCAGGCCGCGAATCTTCACCTGATAGTCGATACGCCCGGCGTACTCGATCACCCCGTCCGCGCGCTGACGAGCCAGGTCGCCAGTGCGGTACAGCCGCTCGCCATTGCCAAACGGGCTGGTGGCAAAGCGTTCGGCGGTCAATGCCGGGCGGCGGTGGTAACCGCGCGCCAGGCCTTCGCCGCCCAGGTACAGCTCACCGATTACCCCGACCGGCACCGGGTTCAGTTCGGCGTCCAGCACGTAAGTCGTAAGGTTGGCGATCGGCTGGCCAATAGGCACCGTGTCGGTGCCCTCCTCGCGGCAAGTCCAGTGGGTCACGTCGATGGCCGCTTCGGTCGGGCCATACAGGTTGTACAAACCGGCCTGCGGCAGCTTGGCGAAGACCTGCTGCTGCGCATCCACCGGCAACGCTTCACCGCTACAGACGATGCGCTTGAGGCCGGTGCAACTGCTCACCTGGGCATCCGTCAGGAACGCCTGCAACATCGACGGTACGAAGTGCAACGTGGTGACCTGATACTGGTGAATCAGCTCGACCAGCCGGGCCGGGTCGCGGTGGTCGCCCGGACCAGCAACGGCCAGACGTGCGCCGGTCATCAGCGGCCAGAAGAACTCCCACACCGACACGTCGAAGCTGAACGGGGTCTTTTGCAGCACCGTGTCGCTGGCATCCAACTGATAGGCCTGCTGCATCCAGCACAGCCGGTTGGTCAGCGCGCTGTGGCGGTTGCCTGCGCCTTTCGGCTTGCCGGTCGAGCCCGAGGTGTAGATCACGTAGGCCAGGTTTTCCGGGGCCACGGCGATGTTCGGGTTGTTGCTCGAATAGGCGCTCAGGTCCAGCGTGTCCAAAGCCAGGACCGTCAGCCCTTCAGGCATCGGCAGGCTCAGATGGCTCTGGGTCAGCAGCAGTTCAATGCCGCTGTCCTCGAACAGATAGGCCAGGCGCTCGCTCGGCAGCTCCGGGTCCATCGGGACATAAGCACCACCGGCCTTGAGGACTGCCAAGAGCCCAACCACCATCTCGACGCTGCGCTCGACGGCAATCCCGACCAGCACATCCGGGCCGACGCCCGCGGCGATCAGGCGATTGGCCAACTGATTGGCGCGGGCATCAAGCTCGGCGTAGCTCAGGCGCACTTGGCCGAACACCAGTGCCTCTGCATCCGGGGTACGCGCTACCTGCGCCTCGATCAGGCGTTGCACCGGGGTCGCCAGCGGGTACTCGGTGTCGGTGGCGTTGAAGCCTTCGAGCAGTTGCCGACGTTCATCGGCCGCCAGCAAGCCCAGGTTGCCCAGCAGCTGCGCGGCGTCGGCGCAGAAACCATCGAGCAACTGCACCAGATGGCGCGCCAGCATCGCCACCGCCGCATCGTCGAACTGGCCACGGTCGAAGCTCAGGTGCAACTCCAGCCCGCTGCCCTGCCCCACGGCCAGGGTGAGCGGATAGTGGGTGTGCTCACGCTGCTCCAGACCTTGGAAGCGCACCTCGCCACCGGCCTGACGCAGCGCATCGGCCACCGGGTAGTTGTCGAATACCACCAAGGTGTCGAACAGCGCATCGCCGCCCTGGCCATGCCAGCGCTGCACCTCGGCCAGCGGCGTGTATTCGTGCTCGCGCAGATCAAGGTTGAGTGTCTGTACCTGCTGCAACCACTCGGCCACAGTCTGGGTAGCGCCGGGGCTGGCGATCACCGGCAGGGTATTGATGAACAGGCCGATCTGACGCTCGATACCGGGCAGTTGCGCTGGGCGGCCTGCCATGGTGGCGCCGAAACACACGCAAGGCTGCCCGGTGTAACGCTGCAACAGCAGCAGCCAGGCGGCCTGGATCACGCTATTGAGGGTGACCTTGTGCCCACGCGCGAACGTATCCAGGCGTTGCAACGCCGTAGCCGACAGGCGTTGGTAGTGATCGCCGAAACCTTCGCCGCCAGCCGCCCGAGGCAGTGCCAGCGCCAACCGGGTGGGGCTGTCCAGCGCTGCCAGCCGGGCACGCCAGAAGGTCTCGCTGGCGGTGCTGCCCTTGGCCTGTAGCCAGCCGATGTAGTCACGCAGGCGCCCTGGGCCAGTATCGACCGTCTGGCCCTGGTAGCGTTGCAGCACCTCGCCCAGCAACTGGGCGTTGCTCCAGCCGTCCATGAGCACGTGATGGTGGGTATACACCAGCTGGCACAGCGTATCGCTCAGGCGCACCAGCACGACCCGCAACAGCCCAGGCTGGCGCAGGTCGAAGCCACGCTGGCGCTCCGCTTCGGCCAGTGCCTGGACGGCCGTCTCGGCGTCTTCGCGGTCGCGCCAGTCGAGGTAGGTGAACGGCAACTCGACCTGGCGCTGTACCGCCTGCAACGGCTGGGTCAGGGTAGCGTCCCAGATGAAGCCGCTGCGCAGGATATCGTGGGCATCCACGCTGGCCTGCCACGCCGCGCGCAAGCGCTCGGCCTCCACGCCTTCGACCTGCACGCTGAGCTGATTGATGTAGCTGCCGCTGTCAGGCGCGAGCAGGCTGTGGAACAGCATGCCCTGCTGCATCGGCGACAGGCCGTAGAGGTCCTCGACCTCGGCCAGCGGCAAGCCCAGGGCGTCGAGCCCGGCCTGGTCGATGCCGGCCAGCGGAAAGTCCGACGGCGTGGCCTGCGGCGCCGGCAACGCACAACAATGGGCAACCAGCGCATGCAGACGGCTGCGCACGCCTTCGAGCAGCCCGGCAATCGTCGCCTCTTGGTACATCTGCGTACTGAAACCGAACTGCAAGCTCAGCTCGCCGCCATACACCTGCCCTTCCACCGTCAGCCAGTTCGCCAGTGGCGCGTCGGCATCCTGGGCCGCGCCGCTGCGCTCGGTGGCCGGCTCCCACAGGGCGCGCTCGTCGAACTGCTGGTCGAACTGCCCCAGGTAGTTGAAGGTGATGCGTGGCGAGCGCTGCCCGGCCAGCGCCTGACGCTGCTCGACGCTGCCCAACTGGCGCAGCAGGCCGTGGCCCAGACCTTTGTGCGGCACGCCGCGCAATTGTTCCTTGATGGTCTTGAGCGCAGCGCCGGGTTCGGCGCAGGGCGTCAGGCGCACCGGGAACAGCGTGGTGAACCAGCCCACAGTGCGCGACAGGTCGATATCCTCGAACACCTCTTCGCGGCCATGGCCTTCGAGCTGCACCAGTACCTCGGCTTGGCCGCTCCAGTCGGCCACGGCCTGGGCCAGGGCCGTCAGCAGCAGGTCGTTGACCTGGGTGCGGTAGGCCGCTGGCGCCTGTTGCAGCAACTGGCGGGTGAAGGCCGCATCGAAACGGGTTTGCAATGTGCAGGCATGGCGGTTGCTAGCCTGGCCTTCGGGATTGTCGCAAGGCAACTCGCCAGCCACGGTCTGTGCGCACCAGTAATCGAGTTCTTCTGCGTGACGCTCGGCCAGCGCCGGCAGGCGCGCGGTCCAGGCCTGCCAGGCGCTGGTCTTGGCCGGCAAAGGCTGCTGCTGGTAGGCCTGCTGCAGGTCTTCGAGCAGCACCCGCCAGGACACGCCATCGACCACCAGATGATGGATCACCAACAGCAGGCGCTGGCTGCCATCCGCCAGTTGCGCCAGCACCGCACGCAGCAACGGGCCCGCCGTCAGGTCCAGGCTGCACTGGGCCGCCTGGCACAGCTCGGCCAGCGCTTCGGCGCTCGCCACGGCATGCTCGCTGAACACCTGTTGAGCATCAGCATGCCAGGCCTGCCATTGGCCCTGGTGCTGGCTGAAGTGCAGGCGCAGGGCATCGTGCTGGCGCAGCAGTTGCGCCAGCGCAGCGCCCAGGCGTTCGCCATCCAGAGGCTGGCGCGGGGTCAGCAGCAGCGACTGGTTCCAGTGGCTACGCACCGGCATGGCCTGCTCGAAGAACTGCAACTGGATCGCGCTGAGCTGCGCCTGGCCCTGTACTTGCCCCTGTTCGGCCTGCACCGCCAGCGCATGCCCGGCCGCCGCGGCGAGGCTGCGCACGGTCTGGTACCGGAACAGGTCGCGCGGGCTGAACTGCAAGCCCTCGCGGCGCGCGCGGCTGACCACCTGGATGGCGATGATCGAGTCACCGCCCAGCTCGAAGAAGTTATCGTCGATACCGACCTGGGCCAACCCCAATACCTCGGCCCAGACCTGCGCCAGCAGGCGCTGGTGGTCATCGAGCGGCGCTGCATACGCTTCGCGCGGCGCGGCCTCGGGCTGCGGCAGGGCCTTGCGGTCGAGCTTGCCGTTAGGCGTCAGCGGCAGGCTGGGTAATGCAATCAGGTGGGTCGGCAGCATGAACTCAGGCAGCGCCTGTAGCAGCCAGTCCTTGAGCGCCTGCTGCCAACCCTCGCCCTGTTGCGTGAGCACCAGGTAGCCCACCAGTCGCTTGCCATCGAGCGCCAGCACCACCGCCTCACGCACGCTCGGGTGCTGGGCCAGGCGCGCTTCGATCTCGCCCAGCTCGATGCGCAGGCCACGAATTTTCACCTGATGGTCGAAGCGCCCAAGGTATTCGATGACCCCATCGACACGCTGGCGCACGCGGTCGCCAGTGCGGTACAGGCGTTCACCCGCGCTGAACGGGTCAGCGACGAAACGCTCGGCAGTCAAGCCGGGGCGACGGTGGTAGCCACGGGCCAGGCCAATACCGCCCAGGTACAACTCGCCAGAGACCCCAGGCGCGACCGGCTCAAGCCCTGCGTCGAGCACGTAGGTGCGCAGGTTGGCGATGGGCTGGCCAATCGGCACGCTGTCGCGGCCTTCGTCGCGGCAGGTCCAGTGGGTGACGTCGATGGCCGCCTCGGTGGGGCCGTACAAGTTGTACAGGCCGGCAGCTGGCAGCCGGGCGAACACGTGCTGCTGGGCGTCCACCGGCAGCGCCTCGCCGCTGCACACCACCCGGCGCAGGCTGCTGCAAGCTTCGACGCCCGGCTCATGGATAAAGGCCTGGAGCATCGACGGCACGAAATGCAGGGTGCTCACCTGATAGCGCTGGATGCTCGCGATCAGCCGCGCCGGCTCACGGTGCTCGCCGGGTGCGGCCACCGCCAGGCGCGCGCCACTGATCAGCGGCCAGAAGAACTCCCACACCGACACATCGAAGCTGAACGGGGTCTTCTGCAACACGGTGTCGCTGGCATCGAGCTGATAGGCCTGCTGCATCCAGCACAGGCGGTTGGTCAATGCGCGGTGGCTGTTGCCAGCCCCCTTGGGGCGCCCGGTGGAGCCAGAGGTGTAGATCACGTAGGCCAGTTGCGCCGGATCCACCGCCAGCGCCAGCGGCGTGGTGGGCTGCGCGTCCAGGTCCAGGGTATCGAGGGCGACGCAGCGCACCTGGTCCGGTAGTGGCAGGCTGGCCAGCAGCGCCTGTTGCGTCAGCAGCAGGTCGATGCCGCTGTCCTCGACCATATAGGCCAGGCGCTCGGCCGGGTACTCCGGGTCCAGCGGCACATAGGCGGCGCCGGCTTTGAGGATGCCGAGCAGGCCAACGACCATCTCTACGCTGCGTTGCACGCTGATACCCACCAACTGGTCATTGCCGACGCCCTGGGCCCGAAGGTAATGGGCCAGGCGGTTGGCCTGGGACTCCAGCTCGGCGTAGCTCAGGCGCTGGTCGCCAAACACCAGCGCCTCGGCGTCGGGGGTGCGCCGGGCCTGATCTTCGATCAACTGGTGCACGGCGCGCTGCAACGGGTAGTCGGTGGCGGTAGCGTTCCAGTCGTGCAGGACACGCTGCAAGGTGCCGTCATCGAGCATCGGCAGTTGCCACAAAGCACGCTGCGGCTGCTGTACCAGCGCGGCCAGCAAGGTTTGCCAGTGAGCGGCCATGCGCTCGATGGTGGCAGCGTCGAACAGGTCGCTGGCATAGGTGAAGGCCGCACGCAGCACGCCGCCCTTTTCATAGGTGTCCAGGCTCAGGTCGAACTGGGTGGTGCGGCTGCGCCAGTCCAGGGACGACAACTCCAGGCCCGAGGCCAGGGTCACGGCGGTCAGGTCGGTCACTTCGGGCTGGTGGTTGTACATCACCTGGAACAGCGGCGCGTGGGCCAGGCTGCGCTCGACCTTGAGCGCATCGACCAGGCGCTCGAACGGCAGATCCTGATGGGCCTGGGCGCCGAGCACGGTCTGGCGTACGGCTTGCAGGTAGGCTAGGCCATCCTGATGCGTATCCGGCTGCACGCGCAGCACCTGGGTGTTGACGAACAAGCCGATCAGGCCTTCGACCTCGCTGCGGTTGCGATTGGCCACGGGGCTGCCGATGCGCAGGTCGGCCTGGCCGGTGTGACGCTGCAACAGCAGGCCGAAACCACCCAGCAGGAGCATGAACAGGGTCAACTCGTGCTGACGGGCAAACCCGCGCAGTTGCTCGGCCAGCACTGTGTCCACGGCAAATTCCAGGCGCCTGCCACGAAAGCTCGGGGTCGCCGGGCGCGGATGGTCCAGCGGCAGTTCCAGCACTGGCTGCTCATCGCCCAAGGTGGCTTGCCAGTAGGCGAGCTGACGCTCCAGCTCGCCCGCCTCCAGCCAGCGGCGCTGCCACAGGGCGTAGTCGACATACTGGATCGGCAGGGCCGGCAACTGCGGCAGCTGGCCTGCGGCGAACGCGTCATAGCAGCGGCTGAACTCGTCGATCAGCACGTTCATCGACCAACCGTCGGAAACGATATGGTGCAGGGTCAGCAGCAACACATGCTCCTGCTCGGCCAGCTTGAGCAAACGGATGCGCAGCAGCGGGCCGTGCTCCAGGTCGAACGGACGCAGCGACTCGGCCTCGACTTCGGCGCGCACCTGCGCTTCACGCTCACTGGCTGGCAGGTCGCGCAGGTCAACCCGCTGCACCTGCGGCGGCGCCGGGCGATGCACCTGGGCCAGACGCTGGTCGTCCTGCTGCTGGAACACGCAGGCCAACGCCTGATGGCGCTCGATCAGACGGGCGAATGCCTGTTCCAACGCGGCGTCGTCCAACGCGCCCTTGAGTCGCACCGCTCCGGGCAGGTTGTAGGCCGCGCCCTGCGGGTCGAGCTGCCAGAGCACCCACATGCGCTGCTGGGCGAAGGATGGCGCCAAGCGGTCGTCGGCCACTACCCCGGCAGGGATCGGGAACTGGGAAAAGTCGATGCCCTCCCTGGCCAGGCTTTCAAGGAACACGCGGCGCTTTTCCAGCGGCAGTTCGATGAAACGGCGGGCCAGTTGCAGGGACTTTTCGGCATTCATCAGGTTGCTTCCGTACAGGTGGGGTACCACGGGCAGTGCCCGGCTATCCCTACGAAACGGATACAACCTGAAAAAAGTTAATGGCTCGCGCCGCAGCCAGACCGGCGCCGGGCGAGCCTTGAAACATTTTCTTTCATTTGACCTGACAGGTTTCTCATTCTCATCCGTCCTATTAAGTGCAGCCTTCACGGTTGAGCCGCGCCTCGACCGCACTTTTCATGCAGAAGACCGACCGATGGCCCGACACGCGAAAAAGAAATCCAACTCAAAACTGTGGTTCCTGGTACACAGCTGGCTCGCCCTGCCGATCTGGTTCTTCGTCCTGATCGTATGCTTCACCGGCATGCTCGCGGTGGTCAGCCAGGAAATCGTCTGGCTGGCCAACCCGGACGTGCGTGCCAGCCAGCCCGACGACGCCCATGCCGAGCGCCTGAGCTTCCAGCAGGTGCTCGACGCCATGCACAAGGCTAAGCCGGAGTTGGCCGTGAAGTTTCTCAGCCAGCCCGACGGCTCGCACTTTGCCCTGAACGCCTCGGTGACGCGCCCCGATGGCACCACCGCGCTGCTCTACGTAAACCCCTACACCGGCGCGATCCAGGGCCAGCGCCCGGACTTCGACTTCGAAGCCTTCACCCGCGCCCTGCATGGCTGGTGGCTGGTGCCGTTCACCCAGGGCTACAGCTGGGGCTGGTACTTGGTGTCGCTGCTCGGACTACCGATGCTGGCTTCGCTGGTGACTGGACTTGTGGTGTACAAGAAATTCTGGCGCGGGTTCTTCAAGCCGGTGCGCACCGGGCACGGCGCACGGATCTTCTGGGGTGACCTGCACCGCCTGGCCGGGGTGTGGTCGATCTGGTTCATCGCGGTGATCTCGATCACCGGCACCTGGTTCCTGATCCAGGCGATCCTGGGCGATAACCATGTGACCATTTCCAGCGAGCCGATCGTGCCGGTGATCGCCCGCGAGCAGGTGCCACAAACGCCCGACGGCAGCCCGGCGCCGCGCATCGACCTGGACGAGGCCGCACGGATCGCCACCCAGACCATCCCAGGCCTGGACATCAGCTTCATTTCGCTACCGGCCACCGCCTACAGCCACATCAGCATGGGCGGGCGCGGCTGGTATCCGCTGATGTTCCAGACCGCCGAGGTCAATCCCTACACGCGCAACGTCGATAGTCAGTTCCTGCTGGGCGACCGCTCCCCCCTGGAGTTCGTCACCGAGTCGATGCGCCCGCTGCACACCGGCGACTTCGGCGGCCTGGCGATCAAGCTGATCTGGTTCTTCTTCGGCCTGGTGCTGACGCTGATGGTGCTCAGCGGCCTGTTGATCTGGACCAAGCGCACTGCCCAGGCCACCGCCGCCGCCCTCAAGCGCAGCGAGCGCCCGGCGCGGGTGAAGCCGCACCGTGAAACCACCGTGGAGGCCCAGCCATGAGCCAGGCGAATACCCTGCCGCAAGGCGGCCTCAAGCAGTGGTGGCTGAAATGGCGCTTCCACCTGAACATCCTGCTGATCCTCATCCCGCTCGGATTCATGCCCAAGTACTTCGCCGACGCCAGCCTGTTCCGAGGCGACAGTGGCCTGGGCGCCAACATCGTCAAGGACATTCAGGTCGGGCGCTGGCACCTGGATCTGGCCGAGCTGCGCGACGAGCCACCGCGCGCCGACGGCCCGGCGGGCGACTTCAAGACCTTCAACGCCGCCCTGTGCGCCACCTGCACCGAAGGCGTCAAGGCCATCTACCTGCGCATCGGCAAGCCACGCAGCCTGCGCGCCGCCGGCACGATCTTCTTCGGTGCGCCGGCACGCATGGTCACCAACCTGCCAATCCCTCCGCGCACCCGCCCGGATGCCGACATCTGGATCACCGTCGAGGGCTGGGACGGCAAGCTGTATCAAGCCTCGGTGCCACTGGCCAAGGCATCCCCGACCACTGCGGCTTGGCTCGAGAAACAAGGAGGCAACAAATGAAACACCTGATGCGCAGGCTCGCCCTGCCCCTGACGCTGCTGGCCGCGACCCCGGTGCTGGCCCACAACCCGATGTGCGATTGCACCGAAAGCGGCGATCAGATCACCTGCAAGGGCGGCTTCTCCGACGGCAGCGGCGCACCGGGGGTGACCTTGGATGTGATCGGCTATGACGAGCAGGTGCTGATGGCCAGCAAGCTGGGCGATGACTCCACGTTCACCTTCAAGCGCCCGGACGGCGAGTTCTACGTGTTGTTCGATGCAGGCCCAGGCCACGTCGTCGAAGTGGATCATGCCGACATCGGTGCGCCATGAGCCGCGCACAGATCGTGCGCCCGGCCGGTGCCGGGCATGAAACCCTCTATGTGCTGCTGAGCGCCCTGCTGATCGTGGTGCTGGCGGCAAGCGTGGTCGCGCTGCGCGGTGAGCGCGAGGACGAACAGTCCGTCGAAGCCCACCAGCTCGACGCCCGGCGCGACCTCAACGCCGCCGAGCAGGGCATCCATACCGACCTGTGGGTGGCGGCGGACGAGGTCCGCGTACTGCGCGAAGAAAGCGGCGCCATGCCCTCCGCCGAGGCCCTGGCCGAGGACGGCCTACCACCCTTCGTGAACGACGCCAGCAGCCAGGCCCGTGGCCGCCACCAATGGTCGCAACTGGGCGGCAATGCCTACCTGGGACGCAGCCGGGACGTCGGCATCGCCGGCAGCTTCCTGCTGATCGTGCCCCAGGCCGCCGACGCCCAGCCCGATGTCTGGCTGCGCCGCGACAGCGCTGCGCTCGCGCCCGACGCCCTCGACGCGAATACCCTGATCGCCGCCGGCTGGCAGCAGATCGCCACCCATTTCGATGCCGGGGTTACCCGCCAGCACCGTCACTGACTTCAAGGACCCGCCCATGCTCCGCTTCGCCCGCACCCTGGCGCTGCTGTTGGCCGCCACCCTGCCCGCCCTGGGTTTCGCCGACAACGGCAAGCCACTGCGCATCGGCATCACCCTGCACCCCTACTACAGCTACGTGAGCAACATCGTCGGCGACAAGGCCGAGGTGGTGCCGCTGATCCCGGCAGGCTTCAACCCCCACGCCTACGAACCGCGCGCCGAGGACATCAAGCGCATCGGCACACTGGACGTGATCGTGCTCAACGGCGTGGGCCACGACGACTTCGCCGACCGCATGATCGCCGCCAGCGAAAAACCTGATATCAAGACCATCGAATCGAACAGCAATGTCCCCCTACTGGCCGCCACCGGCATCGCTGCGCGCGGCGCCGGCAAGGTGGTCAATCCGCACACCTTCCTGTCGATCAGCGCCACCATCGCCCAGGTCAACAACATCGCCCGCGAGCTGGGCAAGCTCGACCCGGATAACGCCAAGTTCTACCAAACCAATGCCCGTGCCTACGCCAAACGCCTGCGTGCCCTGCGCGCCGAGGCCCTGGCCCAGGTCACCGAAGCCCCCGGCACGACCTTGCGCGTGGCCACCATCCACGCCGCCTACGACTACCTGGTACGTGACTTCGGCCTGGAAGTGACCGCCGTGGTGGAGCCGGCCCACGGCATCGAACCCAGCCCTGCGCAGTTGAAAAAGACCATCGACCAGCTCAAGGCACTGGATGTGAAGGTGATCTTCTCGGAAATGGACTTCCCCTCGGCGTATGTCCAGACCATCCAGCGCGAATCGGGGGTGCGTCTGTATCCGCTGACGCATATCTCCTACGGCGAATACACCCAGGACAAGTACGAGGTGGAAATGAAGCGCAACCTCGACACCGTGGTGCGGGCCATCCAGGAGAACCGCGCGTGACCGCCGCAGCCCACCTGAGCGCCGCCTACGGCCCACGCATCGCGTTCGAGGGCATCGACCTGACCCTGGGCCGCACGCGCATCCTCGAGAACGTACGCTTCGAGGTCGCCCCCGGCAGCGTGCATGCGATCGTCGGGCCCAACGGTGGTGGCAAAAGTTCGCTGATCAAGACCCTGCTTGGGCAGATGCCACACCAGGGCCAACTGACACTGCACTGGCCCGGCGCGCGCGAAGTGATTGGCTACGTACCCCAGGCGTTGGAATTCGACCGTGGCCTGCCGATGACCGTGGACGACTTCATGGCCGCCATGTGCCAGCGGCGCCCGGCGTTTCTCGGCCTGTCGCGGCGGGTACGCCCGGACATCGACGCGGCCTTGGCCCGGGTCGGCATGCTCGAAAAGCGCAAGCGCCGCATGGGCGCGCTGTCTGGCGGTGAACGCCAGCGCGTGCTGCTGGCCCAGGGGCTGATCCCCGAGCCGCAATTGCTGGTGCTGGACGAGCCGATGTCGGCCCTCGACGAAGCGGGCATCCAGGTGTTCGAGCAACTGCTGCACGGCTGGCGCCTGGCCGGCACCACGGTGCTGTGGATCGAGCACGACCTGGAAGCGGTGCTGCGCCTGGCCGACCGGGTCACCGGCCTGAACCGCCAGGTGCTGTTCGATGCCCCGCCCGCCCAGGCCCTGACCCCCGAGCGCCTGCTCGGGCTGTTTTCCGTCCACCCACGCAGCGAGAGCCTTGCCTGATGAATTACGACGCTTTCCGCGAGATGCTCCAGCAGTGGGCCAGCGCAGGTTACCTGCCCGAGGCGCTGGCCTACGGGTTCGTGGTCAATGCCCTGCTCGCCGGGTTGATGATCGGCCCGGTGCTGGGTGGGCTCGGCACGCTGGTGGTGGTCAAGCGCTTTGCCTTCTTTTCCGAGGCGGTCGGCCACGCCGCGCTGACCGGCGTGGCCATTGGCATCCTGCTCGGTGAACCGTACACCGGCCCCTACGGCAGCCTGTTCGGCTACTGCCTGCTGTTCGGCATCCTGCTCAATTTTCTGCGCAACCGCACCGGGCTTTCGCCGGATACGCTGATCGGGGTGTTCCTCTCGGTGTCCCTGGCGCTGGGCGCCAGCCTGCTGCTGATGCTGGCCGGCAAGATCAACGTGCACATTCTGGAGAACGTGCTGTTCGGCTCGGTGCTGACGGTCAGCGGCCAGGACCTTATGGTGCTGGGGATCGTCGCGACGCTGGTACTGGCGCTGGCCGTGCCACTGTACAACCGCATCATGCTGGCCAGTTTCAACCCGCAACTGGCGGCAGTGCGCGGGGTGGCGGTGAAAACCCTGGACTACTTGTTCGTCGTGCTGGTGACCCTGGTGACGGTGGCCGCAGTGAAGGTGATCGGGGCGATTCTGGTCGGCGCCCTGCTGGTGATCCCCGCTGCCGCCGCGCGCCTGGTAAGCCAGTCGCTCAAGGGGTTTTTCTTCGTGTCGGTGCTGATCGCCACCCTGAGCACCCTGCTCGGCATCCTGCTGCCGATCGTCCTCGACCTACCGGTGCCCTCGGGCGCGGCGATCATCCTGGTCGCCGGGATCTGCTTCGCCCTCGCCGCCCTGGCCCGCGCCCTCGTTCCACGCCTGCAAGGAAACCCGGCATGACCCCGATGCTCAAACGCCTCACCCTCGCCGTCGCCCTGGCCGGCCTGCCGGCCCTAAGCCTGGCCGCGCAGCCCGCTGCCAAGCCCGCCAACGTCCAGGTCCTGACTACCCTGCCACTGACCCACAGCCTCGCGGCCGCGCTGCTACAAGGCACCGCGGTGCAACTGACCCGCGCGGCACCGGCCGAGTTGCCGGCCAGTCGCCAGCCGTCGTACTTCAGCGGACGCGGTGGGCCCAGCCTGCACAAGGCCGCGCTCAAGGCCGACGCGGTGATTGGCGTGCGCTCGATCTGGCGCGACGACCCGCTCTACCCCATGGCCCGACGCAGCAATATACGCATTGTCGAGATCGACGCCGCGCGCCCGGTGGACGGCGCCCTGCCCGGTATCGCGGTCACCGGTGACGAGGCGTTCGGTGCCTACCCGTGGCTCAACCCGACCAATCTGGGGCGCATGGCCGATGTGCTGGCCAACGACCTGGAACGCCTGTCGCCTGCGGAAAAACCCAAGATCCAGGCCAACCTTGCCGCCCTCAAACGGCAGATGCTGGAGCTGACCGCCAGCAGCCAGGCACGCTTGGCCGAGGTGGACAACCTCAGCGTGGTCAGCTTGTCCGAACGCCTGGGGTATCTGGCCAGCGGGTTGAACCTGGATCTGGTCGAACAGCCCCTGCCAGCCGACGACAAGTGGGACGACGCGGCGCTCAAGGCGCTGACCGACAACCTCAAGCAGCAGGATGTGGCGTTGGTGCTGCATCACCGCCAGCCCGACCCGAAGGTAGCCGCAGCCATCCAGGCCAGCGGCGCCAGGTTGCTGGTGGTCGACGCCGATGCTCAGGATGCCGTGGCCGGGCTCAAGGCCAGCGTCGAACAGGTAGTCGAAGCGTTGGCGAAGGGCTGATCGCAACCCCTTGTAGTAACGGTCTTGCTCAGTAATTGAAAACTGGCGCGCCCCCTGTGGGAGCGGCTTTAGCCGCGAACACCGGCAAAGCCGGTGCCATCCACCGCGTCGTCTGCTTCGCGGTGGTCCGCCACTCCGGCAAGCCCGCTCCCACAGGACTGTGCAAAGCCTGAATCCAGCGCTGCTCCTGTAGGAGATCACCCAGCCCTTTGGGCTGCGCTGTCGCGCAGAGAACTGATTTCGCAAGCGCTCCGCGTACCCTGTGGGAGCGGCGGTTCGGCGCCCCGACTTGCCCGCGAAGCAGGCGACTCGGTGTATGGCACCGGCTTCGCCGGTGTTCGCGGTGGTCCGGCACTCCGGCAAGCCCGCTCCCACAGGTCCCTGCTAAATCAACAAGTTATGTGTAGCTCTATGAGAGCGGCCTTGTGTCGCGAAAGGGCTGCGAAGCGGCCCCAGGACTTGTGCAGCGGCCGAGACTTTTGGGGCTGCTGCGCAGCTTTTCCGGCCGGTACGGCGCCCCGCCAAGGCCGCTCCTGAAGCCCTGCACGCCTCATGATCAGCGCTTCATGCAGCGCTGATAGCGCTCATCCACTCGACCCGCGAACCATGCCGTGGTCAGCTTGCGCGTAATCTTCGGGCTCTTGAGTTCGATCCCCGGCAATACCGCACGCGGCAGCGCCTTGCCCGCCTTGCTCTCAGCCAGACGGAACACCCCCTCGTACAGCGCAGTCTGCTCCAGCGCCAGGCTGCTTTCCTGTTCCAGTTGCGAGCGGATCTGCGGATTACGCAGCCCCAGCGCCGGCCCCAGTTTGCGCGCAGCCGTTTCGGTCTTGCCGGGCAGCAACGCACCCGGCGCGATCAGGTCGCCGTCCAATGCCAGCGATGCCCCCGTGACGCGGCTGAGCGCTGCCTGAAACGCCGCATTGCGGCTGGCGTACCAGCCCGCATTGAAGTCGGCGAAGCGGTACAACGGGCGCTCGTAGTGGGTGGGGTAACCCAGCAGGTGGGCGATGCCGAAATACATCCCGCCACGGCGGGTGAACACTTCCTGGCGCAGACTGCCGGTGTAGGCATAGGGGTAGCCCTTGGCGTGCTGCTCGGCAAAGTCGATGCTCACCTGCATCGGCCCGCCTGTGTGCACCGGGTTCAGCCCGTCCAGCAGCGTGCGTCCCAGCGGCAGGCGACCGATCACCTCATCGTACAGTTCGCTGAGCTGACGCTCGCTGCGCACGGCCAGCAGGCGCTGCTGGTAGGTCTTGCCATTGCTCGAGGGGGTCTGCAAGGCGCCGTCGACCAACAGTTTCGGGATATGCAGGCGCGCCGCGCGGCGGTCGATCTCCTGGCGCGCGATGCGGCCCAGGTTGGGCACCTGGGGGTCGGCGCTGAACGTCGACTCCTGCTCGGTCACCGCCAGCACCGCGCACAGGTTGCGCTTACTCGGCTCCAGCGCCTGGGCCTGGAACGCCACCTGGATGTCCTCGGCCCAACCTTCGCGGTCCTTGACCTGCGCAGGCAGCAGGCGCAGCAGCTGACTGCGGACCTGGGCCGGGTCGGCCTCGGGGGCTGCCTCGCGGCGCCCCACACAGCCTTGCAGCGACGCCAGGATGAACACCGCCAGTAGCGCTAGCCGTCCGCTCATGATCCACCTTCTGTGCCTATGACTCTACTCAGCCTAGCGGCACCGGGCAGTTCGTTTCAATCAGCAGTCCGGGGTGTTCAGGTCGGTGCCGATGGTCACCGCGCTCACCCGTACATTGGCGAAGGCCTGCATGGCCTGGGCATCGAAGGTGCGCTCGCAGTTAAAACGGGCATCGATCACATAGTCGCTGCCTTTGGATCGGGTCATGGCCGCGCGCCACTTGTGAGCCGCCCGGGTCGGCGCGTCCTCGACCAACTGCGCCTGCACCAGCACCTGCACGAAGCCGACCGCGCGTGGCCCTTCCCACAAGCCGTAGACCGAGGGATCGCCGACGTTGCCGCACAGTTGCAGGCAGTCGGCATAGAACGCAAGCCCGCCGCCACCGGCCGCGTCCAGCGCACCGAAGGTCAGCGGGCGATTGGCCGGCGGGGCGTACTTGCCGATGAAACTGTGCAGGTCGGCCAGGCAGGTCGGCGACAACGTCAGGCGCAGCTCATTGACCGAGCCGCCTGCGACGTTGGCAACGATTTCACACCCTTGGACCCGGTACGTGCGGCTCTCGCCATGGCGCGCCTGTGCGGCCCCAGCCAAGGCCTCGAAACGGCGCAGGTGGGCACCGAGCATGTCGCCGTTGAACACATCGGCCAGCCTGCCGGGCGCGGCCCAGGTGTTCGGCGCACAGGCGCAGGCCACCAGCAACAGCGACACTAAGGCGCGGGTTTTCATTGCAACATCCTTGTAGGCAAACATAGAAACCGCGCGCACTGTAAAACACATAAGGGCCAAACGCCATTACTGCGGCTGTTCACCCACCAGGTAGGTCTTGCTGATGTGACGGAACAGCGGGTGGCTGGCACTGCCCAGCAATTCGAACAGGACCATCTCGCGCGTGACGACCTGCGCCCCGGCGCTGCGCATACGCGCCAACCCCGCCGCCTTGCTGGCGGCAGTGCGGCTGTCGCAGGCGTCTTCGACGACGAACACCTGCTTGCCCAAGGCCAGCAGCCCGAGCACGCTTTGCAGCACGCAGACATGGGTTTCCATGCCACACACGATCACCTGCTCGCGGGCCATCAGTTCAGCCGGCAGGCACTGGGCGCTCACGCAGGAAAAATGCAGCTTTTCCACGATCAACGCGCCAGGCGCCGCAGCTGTCAGGGCTTCGAGGGTGTGGCCAAGGCCTTTGGGATACTGCTCGGAAATCACCGTCGGCAGTTCCAGGTCAGCGCACGCCGCCAGCAACCAGCGCGCCCGTGCGGCAGTGCCGAGCGGATCGCTCATGGCGTGGATGAGCTTTTCCTGGATATCGACCACCAGCAACGTGGCCTTGGATGAATCGATCAACATGCGCTGCTCCTTGCCTGGGAAAGCCCGCAGCCTCCCCCAGGGACAAGCGCACGTCAATCAGGCCGACAGTCGAAGAGGTTCGAGGGTTGTGCCCAACAGGCTGAGCACGCGGTCTTCGTGTTCGTGGATGAAGAAGTGCCCACCGGGGAACATCTGCAGGCTGAACGGACCCTGGGTTTCCTTGCTCCAGGCCTGCAACTGCTCGTGGTTGGCGCGGTCAGTCTCACCGCCAAGCACATGCAGCGGGCAGCGCAGCGCGGGCCGCTGGCGGTAGGCATAGCGGCCGCATAGCAGAAAGTCCGCGCGCACCACCGGCAACGTCAGGCTCATCAACTCTTCATTGGCCAGCACCGCCTCGGGCGTACCACCCAACTTGCGCAGTTCGGCCACCAGTTCCTCGTCGCGCTTGGGCTCGCGCCAGTTCTCGCCCTCGTAGTCTTCACGCCGGGTGGGCGCCGCAGTGCCACAGGCGAACAACGCTACCGGTGGTGGGCACCCGAGCGCCTGCAACTCGTGGGCTAGCTCGAAGGCCACCAGCGCACCTAGGCTGTGCCCGAGCACGGCGTAGGGCGCACTGGTGGCCAGGCGCTGCTCGTGGGCCAGCTGCCGGGCCAAGGCCTGCATATCGGTATGCAACGGTTCAGCCAAACGCGCACCGCGCCCAGGCAACTCCACCGGACGCACCTGCAGCCAGGCTGGCAGCTTGCGCCGCCAGCGGCTGTAGACCATGGCGCTGGCCCCGGAATACGGCAGGCACAGCAGATTCAATGTGGTCACCGGGCCCGCCTCACTGCCCAGCGGCGGCGGCCATCTGCTGACGCAGGCTCAGCGGGCGCATGTCGGTCCAGACTTCGTCGATGTAGGCCAGGCACTCCTGCTTCAGGCCGCTCTTGCCCACCGCGCGCCAGCCGTTGGGGATGGCCTTGTAGTCGGGCCAGATGGAATATTGTTCTTCGTGGTTGACCACTACCTGGAACACGATGTCGTCGCGGTCGAATACGGAAGTCATTGCCTGTCTCCTTGGATGATGAGGGCCGAATGCGCGTGCGCAGCGCGGCTTTCAAGGAGACGAAGCAACGCCTGGAAAAATTAACCGGGCGTGGGCGATGACTGCCTGGATAGCCGCGCGGGCCTGGGGGCTGTTCTTCCAGCAACTGGAACCCAGCAGGCTGGCGGCGGCCTGGACGATGTGCCCGGCGTCGGCCTCGGCCAACTGCGCCAGATTGTGGTAGCCCAGTTGCTCCAGGCGCTGCAATACAGTCGGGCCGACCCCTTTGAGCGCAAGCAACTGGCGACGCTCCTGTTCGGTAAATGCCATGTGCACCTCCCTGTGGGCATTGGCTTTGCAAGTGGCGCGGATGATGGCATATATCAACCTTTGCCTGCCAACCTGGACCTGGAGAACCGCCCCAATGCTCGGTGTGACGGACTATGGCGCTTTCGTGATTGCCTTCATCATCCTGCTGGCGATCCCGGGGCCTGGGAATTTCGCCTTGATCACCGCCACAGGCAAGGGCGGCATCAAGGGCGGACTGGCCGCGACCTGCGGGGTGATTCTCGGCGACCAAGTGCTGATGTGGCTGGCGGTAGCCGGTGTTGCCACGCTGCTGGCAGCGTATCCGGCGGCGTTTCATGGGGTGCAGTGGGCAGGCGCGGCGTACCTGGCCTGGCTGGGCCTGCGCATGCTGCTGAGCAAGCCCGGCGAGGCCCCGCGTGACAGCGGCATGAGCAACGGCCATTACCTGCGCCAGACCCTGATGATCACCCTGCTCAACCCCAAAGCGATCATGTTCTACATGGCCTTCTTCCCGCTGTTCATCGACCCGGTGAAGCACCAGGGCATGCTCACCTTCGGCTTCATGGCGCTGACCGTGGCCACCCTGACCTTTGTCTATGGACTGGTGGCGGTGCTGCTGACCCATCACCTGGCCGAACGCATGCGCGCCAGTCCACGGTTGAGCCACCTGCTGGAGCGGCTGGCCGGGGCGTGTCTGGTGGGGTTCGGAATCAAGCTGGCGGCGATGCGCTAGGCATCGCGCAGCAGGTCGTGGGCATCGAGCAGGCGGAACGCCACTTCGGGGTTACGCTCAAGCCCCCGGCGAATGGCCGCCGGGATCGACTGGCGGGTCTTGCGGCACAGCCCTGGCAGTGCTTCCAGCTCAATGGCGATACCGCGCATGGTGCGTACCTCGTTGGAGCCTGGGGCGATATGCACACGCAAGCCGAGGTTCTGGTACATGAGCTGTTGAAGGCGTTGCAGGTGTTCGAGGTCCTTGAGGTTTTCCAGGCGCTCGATCAGGCGCTTTTCTTCTTCGCGGGTCAGACGCAGGATACGCTGGCCGTCCACCGGACCGTCGAGCAGCCGCTCGCGACCGCAGTCGCAGGCGCCGGGCGGGCATGGGTGGCGTTGGGCAGGTTGGCTGGTCATGCGCCAAGCATAGCCTGAAAGCATGCTACCAATTGTTACGCGCCCACCAGCAAGGGGACTGACCTGCTAAAGTGCACGCCCTCTTCGGTTACAACGACGGAAACACGCTGCATGCACAAGATGATCGAGTTCCTGGCAGTGGTCGTGGTCTGCACGATCATTGGCGTGGTGTGTGAGCACCAGGGCGTCAACCAGTACCTCAAGTGGCTGCTGATGACGCTGCCCGCAATCGTCTGGGTGCGGATGCGCAAGCCGTTCGTACGCTGAGCACCGCCCTACCCGTCTCGCTCAGCCCAGCGCCTCACGGAAACGCCGGGTGCTGGCGATTGCCAGCAGCAGCCCCACCACCGCCACGCCGCCGCCCACCAGGCCGATGTCAGCCACCCCCAGCTGGCTGCTGACGATGCTGCCCAGCAGCGCTCCACCGCCGATGCCGATGTTGTAGATGCCAGAGAATAACGCCATGGCCACGTCGGTGGCGTCCGAGGCGAGTTTGAGCGTCTTGGACTGTAGCGCCAGGCTGAAACTCAGGATCGCCACGCCCCACAGCATACTCAAGGCCGCGAACACGTAGAAGTTGCCCGACAGCGGCAACAGCAACAGCAGGCACGCCGCCAACACCCCGATCGACACCACCAGAAAGCCATGCGCGAAGCGCTCGCTGTAGCGGCTGAACAACACTGAGCCAAACACCCCGGCGCCGCCGAACAGCAGCAACAGCAAAGTAGTGCGCTCGCCGCCGATCTGCGCCACGTGCAGGGCGAACGGCTCAATGTAGCTGTAGGCTGTGAACTGCGCGGTAATCACCAGGGTCACCAGCATGTAGGTGATCACCAGTGCCGGACGTTTGAACAGGATCGGCAGGCTGCGCAGCGAACCTGAGTTCTGGCTCGGCAGCAACGGCAACGACTTCATCAGGCACAGCAGAGTGGCCAGCGCCACCCCGGCAATGCACAGGAACGTCACCCGCCAGCCCAGCGCCTCGCCCACCACCCGCCCCAGCGGGATGCCCATGACCATCGCCAGGGTGGTGCCGGTAGCTAGCAGCCCGAGGGCCTTGGCCTGTTGGCCCGGAGGGGCCACGCGCACCGCCAGCGAGGCGGTGATGGCCCAGAACACGGCATGCGCCAAGGCGATGCCGATGCGGCTGACCAGCAGCATGGCGAAGCTCTGCGACAGCCACGACAACAGATGGCTGACGATGAACACCACAAAGACCACCAACAGCAAGCGACGCCGCTCGATGTTACGGGTCATCAGCATCATCGGCAGCGAGGCCAGCGCCACCACCCAGGCATAAATGGTCAGCATCAGCCCGACCTGCGCGGTGCTCATCTCGAAGCTGTGGCCAATGTCGCTGAGCAACGCCACCGGGACGAACTCGGTGGTATTGAAGATGAACGCCGCCAGTGCCAAGGCGATGACGCTCAACCAACTGCCGCTGCCAGCGGTGGGTGGCAAGTGGGGGGGGATAGGTCCATTCATGAACAGCGCGTGGCTCCAGGGCAAAGCGACGGGGGCGCGCATCGACGGCCGGCACGGGGCCGCTCAAGGCACGTTGAATGTATTGGAAGGATGAGCGCATGGTACGCATCAAGCCGCAGGCTCACAACCTTGCCGCGCACCTGCCCCTGGTGCCATGGCTGTTCAGCGCCGAGCGGGGCAGGTCCGAATACCGAACCGCCCCGCAATGGCATCAGCCCTGCAAAGTCGCCATGTCAATCACGAAGCGGTACTTCACATCGCCGACGATCATGCGCTCGTAAGCCTGGTTGATGTTGCGGATGTCGAGCATCTCGATATCGCAGGTGATGCCGTGCTCGGCGCAGAAATCCAGCACTTCCTGGGTTTCGGCGATACCGCCGATCAACGAGCCGGCCAAGACACGGCGCTGCATCACCAAGTTGGCCGCATGCACCGGTGGTTCGACCGGTTCGATCAGGCCCACCAGAATGTGCACACCGCCGAACTTGAGGGTTTGCAGGTACGGGTTGAGGTCGTGCTGGACCGGGATGGTGTCGAGCAGGAAGTCGAAGCGCCCCGCAGCGGCACGCATCTGCTCGGCGTCGGTGGACACGATCACATGGTCTGCGCCTTGACGACGGGCTTCCTCAGCCTTGCTCGCCGAACGGGTGAACAGGGTCACCTCAGCGCCCAAGGCCTTGGCGAACTTGATCCCCATGTGGCCCAGACCGCCCATGCCCAGCACGCCGACCTTGTGGCCAGGGCCTACGCCGTGGTGTTTGAGCGGCGAATAGGTGGTGATACCGGCGCACAAAATCGGCGCGGCGCTGGCCAGGTCCATGCCCTGCGGGATACGCAGCACGAAATGCTCGCTGACCACGATGCTGTTGGAGTAGCCGCCCATGGTGTTGCTGCCATCGACGCGGTCCGGGGTGGCATAGGTCATGGTCGGGCCTTGCACGCAGTATTGCTCGACGTCCTGGCGGCAGGCCTCGCACTGGCGGCACGAGTCGACCATGCAGCCGACGCCGACCAAATCACCGACCTGGTAGCGGGTGACCTTGTCGCCCACGGCGGTGACCCGGCCGACAATCTCGTGGCCTGGCATCAGCGGGTACACGGCAATGCCCCACTCGTTGCGCGCCTGGTGGATGTCGGAGTGGCACACGCCACAGTAGAGGATCTCGATGGCCACATCGTCGGCACGTGGGCTGCGACGCTGGAAGGTCATGGGGGCCAGCGGGCTGGTGGGGGACTGGGCGGCGTAACCGATGGCGGTATACATAGGGACCTCGCAAAGTGAAACGGTTCAGTGGCTACCATTGTGCGTACCATCGCCCGCTTCGCCCACCGACGATTCTCCGGCATACTTGCCTGATTCTCCGAGATCACCAATCGCCTCTGGCACACAGCGCCTATTCTGCGAAGATTGCACTGTCCGATTCTCTGCCCTGGTTAGACCATGCACTTGACCCGCCACGTGGATGCCAACGCCACGCTCTGCTCACTGATCCGCAGCCTCGCCACACGCCCAGGCTTCGTGCCCACCACCCTGCCCCAGGTGCAGGTACTGACCTGGGACCACTATGTCGCCAGCAGCCCGCAGATCTACGAGCCGAGCCTGATCATCCTCGCCCAGGGCAGCAAACTTGCGCGCCTGGGCCCGCGCACGCTGGAATACGGCGCCGGACATTACCTGGTGCAGGCGTTGAGCGTACCGTTCATGTGCGAGACCTTCGCCACCCCCGAGGTGCCGCTGCTGGGCGTGGCGGTGGACATCGACCGCGCCCTGCTGGGGGAGCTGGTGCAAAGCATGAACCTGGCGCCAGATCCAGAGGTTCAGGTGCAGACCCCGCAGTCGATGAGTTCGGCAGCGCTGGATGCCGGCATGCGCGCCAGCGTCGAGCGCCTGCTCGAATGCCTGCAAGACCCGCTGGATGCCAAGGTGCTGGGCCCTGCGCGCATACGCGAGGTGCTCTATACCGCCCTGCGCGGGCCACAGGCCGGGGTGTTGCGGGCGCTGGTGGAGCAGCAAGGCCACTTCGCGCGCATCGGTGCGGTGCTGGCGTTTTTGCGCGAGCACTACGCCGAACCCTTGGGCGTGGATGAACTGGCCAGCCGCGCCAACATGAGCGTGTCGACCTTCCACGAGCACTTCAAACGCGCCACCGACCTTGCGCCGATGCAATACCTCAAGCGCCTGCGCCTGCTCAAGGCGCAGCAGATGCTGATCGGCGAAGGGCTGGGGGTGGCGCAGGCGGCGCACCGGGTTGGCTACCAGAGCACCTCGCAGTTCAGCCGCGAGTACAAGCGCGAATTCGCACGCAGCCCAGGGGAGGAGCAGGCTTACCAGAGCTTGCCGGTCTGACACTTGCCTGTGGGGCAAGCCGTAAGGGCGACTCATCCGCACCGCCACACCCGCGAATGCGCGAGCTAACCCAACACCAAACGCCCGCCCTCAGTTGAGCGGCCACTGCGCCAGTGGCCAGTACTGGCCCTTGCGTGATTCGTACAAGGTGAACTCACGCGCCAGCAGATGAAACTGCGGCGCCTCCATCGCCTCCGGCACCTGGGTGCGAAAGTCCCGTGAGAGGGTCAGGTGCGGGCGGTAATCCCGCGCTTGTGCCTCGATGCCCAGCGGCAGCAAGGCCTGCTGCAGGGCGTACACCAGCTGGCGCAACGCTGCCGGGGCCTGCTCGGGCTCGAGCACCAGCGCGCCCGCGCGAGGCCACACCTGCAAGCGGTCGAGCAACAGGCGCAGCGGGGCCTTCGGCCGCTGCAGGCGCTCCACCGCCGCGCAGATGGCCGGCAACTGCGCAGCGTCCACATCGCCCAGAAACAGCAAGGTTACGTGAAAGTTGTCGGCCGGTATCGGCTTGCCGCTGCGCAGGTTCAGCCCGCGTCGCCAACGGGCCAGGTCACGGCGCTGGCCCTCGCCTACCGGCAAGGCGAAGAACAGGCGTTTGAAGGGGGTGCCGCTGGGGCGGGAATCCTGTGGCATGGGGCGCTCCTTGGGGGTATGCCTGAGCTTGAATCGTTTGCGCAGCCTATAGGCCATTACACCTAAGTCGCCCGGAATTGTCTTAACAAGTCCGACCACGACGTTTATGCTGGCGGGCTCGTGCCATGGCGCATGGCCATTTTTTCGACAAGTAAACGTCCATGAAAATTGCACTCGTACTGATCTTCGTCCTCTCGATCGCCTATGTTCACCTGCGCGGTCGAGTGCGTCACAAGCTGACCCGCCAGCTGGGCGACCACTCCAGCTTCCTCGCCCCGGTCAATAGCTTCCTCTACCTGTTTTCCAAGCTGCCGGCCAAGCCATACCTGCCGGTCGAAGCATTCCCCGAACTGCAACCGCTCAAGGACAATTGGCAGGAAATCCGCCAGGAAGCCCAGCAACTGCTGCACGCCGGCGAAATCAAGAAGTCCGACAACTACGACGATGTGGGTTTCAACTCGTTCTTCAAGACCGGCTGGAAACGCTTCTACCTCAAGTGGTACGGCGAAAGCCACCCCTCGGCGATGAGCCTGTGCCCGCGCACCACCGAGCTGCTGCAAGGCATCGGTACGGTCAAGGCGGCGATGTTCGCCACCCTGCCGCCGGGTGCCAAGCTGGTGCGCCACCGCGACCCGTACGCCGGCTCCTACCGTTATCACCTGGGTTTGGACACGCCCAACGACGACGGCTGCTACATCGACGTGGACGGCGAGAAGTATTCCTGGCGTGACGGCGAAGCGGTGATGTTCGACGAGACCTATATCCACTACGCAGCCAACACCACCGAGCACAACCGCATCATCCTGTTCTGCGACATCGAACGCCCGCTCAAGTACCGCTGGGCGAGCGCCTTCAACCGCTGGTTCAGTCGCAACGTCATGGCCGCCGCCGCCGCCCCTAACGATGCCAACGACAAGACCGGCGGCATCAACCGCCTGTTCACCCGCATCTACCGCATCCGCGAGCGTGGCAAGGCATTGAAGAAACGCAACCGCACCCGTTACTACCTGGAAAAATGGGCCGTGGTCGCGGCGCTGGTGCTGGTCTTCATCTATATCTGACTCCCCATGGGGGCGGCCGACTGCCGCTCCCGTCGGCGCAGCACCGCAGCACAAGACCCGCGCCGTGATCTTCGACTAGCCTGAAGGCTCCTGTTGCCAACCTGACAAGGTGAAGACGATGAGCATGATGGACTGGGACGCCTACCGTAAGCAGTTGATGGCCGGCATCGGCGATCTCAAGCAACTCTCCCCCGACACCGTGGCCGGCTACATGACCGCCAGCGGTGCCGGCGCCAAGACCCACCACCTCGATGCCAAGACCCGCGAGTTGATCAGCCTGGCGGTGGCCGTGACCACCCGCTGTGACGGCTGTATCGCGGTGCATTCGCAGCAGGCGCTCAAGCATGGCGCCACCCGCGAGGAAATCGCCGAAGCGCTGGGCGTGGCCGTGGCGATGAATGCTGGCGCGGCGCTGGTGTATTCGGCCCGCGCGCTGGATGCGCTGGGCAAGGCCTGAAGCGTGAGCGGCGCCTGCGCCCTTGCGCGCAGGCGTCGAGACACCCAGACTTGGCGCCCCAGCCTGCGCAGGAGCCGCCATGATCCACATTCGCCCCATGACCCCGGAAGACTTCCCGCGCTTCTGGCCGACCTTCCAGACCATTGTCCAGGCCCGCCAGACCTACGCGTTGGACCCCGCCCTGAATGAACAGCAGGCGCGCCAGTTGTGGCTGGAAGTACCGCTGCACACGCTGGTGGCCGAACAGGACGGTGAGTTGCTTGGGTCCTACTACCTCAAGGCCAATGCCGCTGGCCCCGGCTCACATGTGGGCAACTGCGGCTATATGGTCTGCGAGCAGGCCAGGGGCCGCGGCGTGGCGCGACTGATGTGCGAGCACTCGCAAAAGCTGGCACGCCAGGAGGGGTTCCTGGCGCTGCAATTCAATTCGGTGGTGGCCACCAACGAGGTCGCCGTGGCGCTGTGGCACAAGCTTGGTTTCGATACCGTCGGGCGCCTGCCCAAGGCCTACCGGCATGCCCAGCAGGGGCTGGTGGATTGCCTGGTGATGTACAAGTGGCTGGCCGACGAGCCCGTGGTGGAAAAACCACCGCTGTTGATCGGGCGCAAGAACATCGAGGCACGCGTATCGCGCCGGCGCGGGCGCTGAACCACTGCATCTCTAAAATTGGCACCATTCCCTGTAGGAGATCACCCAGCCCTTTGGGCTGCGCTGTCGCGCAGAGAACTGATTTCGCAAGCGCTCCGCGTACCCTGTGGGAGCGGCGGTTCGGCGCCCCGACTTGCCCGCGAAGCAGGCGACTCGGTGTATGGCACCGGCTTTGCCGGTGTTCGCGGTGGTCCGGCACTCCGGCAAGCCCGCTCCCAAAAATTCCTTCTAAATCAACAAGTTATGTGTAGCTCTATGAGAGCGGCCCTTCGCGGCACAAGGCCGCTCCTACACCGATCAGGTCAGAACGCCAAGCCCACCTTCACACCAAACTCGTCACGCTTGAGTTTGTCGTTGTCCAGCACGGCCGAGTTCTCATCGGCCTGGTATTCGGTGCGGGTGTAGTACACCCCGGCCTGCACCGGCATACCGCCCTGGCGATTCATCAGCAGGGTGACTTCGGCATACGGGTTGGTGCGGTCCTTCAGGTCGATGCTGTCGCTGCCAAAATCATCCACCTTGACCCGTGCACGACCATCGATGGTGCGCCGGGCGCCCACTTCGACGCGCAGGGTAGCGGTGTCGAACTGGTGGTTGTAGCCCAGTGCCGCCTTGGCGAACGGCGACTTGTAGGTCAGCCGGGTGTCGAGGTCGTTGATCTCAGGCTCGAAGCGCGTCCAGCTGTAGCCAGCGCCCACACCGATATCGACGAAGTTGCGCGCATCCAGCGCTGCGCGCCAGCCCAGGTCCAGCTCGGCCTGAGCCTCCTTGAGCTTGTTGTCGTTCTTCTTGCCGTACTTGGCTTCGGCGCCGAGCTGGTAGATCAGCCCGGATTCGGCGGTCATCTTGTTACCGAAGCTGGCGAAGACACCGCCCTGCCCCATGTGTTCCTTGTCCGAGTCGCTGCCACCTTCGAACTTGAAGCTGTCGTAAGCACCCAACAGGCCGAAGGTGAACAACGGGTCGGTGCTCGGCGCCGCGCTGGCGGCAAGGGGGGTAGCGATCAGGGCCAGCAGGCAGGCGTGAGGCAGCAGGTTGCGGGTCGACATTGGCAAAGGTCTCCATGACGTAGATGAATGACGAACGACCCCTTCGAGACCACAGCGGCGGAAAAAGTTCGGAAAAAAATCAGTAAAAAAGCGCTTAAACCGTTGCTGTGTCACATTTTTGCCAATCCGATGCGCGCCCGACTCGGTGACCTTGTAAAAGCGTTCGGCGTGATGATGCCTATGCGCCGAATCCATTTGTCGTCCCTGGCGAACCCGTGGCATAGATACACGTCACACCCCCACGTCACGACATTACGCTGCCAAGGAGATAACGCCCATGAGCACTTCCCCCTACGTCCCGCCCAAGGTCTGGCGCCACGAAGCCGCTTCCGGCGGGCAGTTCGCCAGCATCAACCGCCCGGTCGCTGGCCCCACCCATGACAAGGCCCTGCCGGTCGGCAAGCACCCGCTGCAACTGTATTCGCTGGCCACCCCCAACGGCGTGAAAGTCACCATCCTGCTCGAAGAGTTGCTAGCCCTCGGCCACAGCGGCGCCGAGTACGATGCCTGGCTGATCCGCATCGGCGAGGGTGATCAGTTCGCCAGTGGCTTCGTCGAGGTCAACCCGAACTCCAAGATCCCGGCCCTGTTCGACCACAGCCAACAGCCGCCGGTGCGGGTGTTCGAGTCAGGTTCGATCCTGTTGTACCTGGCCGAAAAATTCGGCGCTTTGTTACCCAAGGATCTCGCGGCACGCACCGAGACCCTGAACTGGCTGTTCTGGCAGATGGGCTCGGCCCCTTACCTGGGCGGCGGCTTCGGGCATTTCTACGTGTATGCGCCGGAGAAGTTCGAATACGCCATCAACCGCTTCACCATGGAAGCCAAGCGCCAACTGGATGTGCTTGAGCGCCGCCTGGCCGAAAGCGCCTACCTAGGCGGCGACGCCTACAGCATCGCCGACATCGCCGTATGGCCCTGGTACGGCCAGCTGGTGCGCGGCAACCTGTACGGCGCGGCTGAGTTCCTGGCTGTGCACGAATACCCGAACGTGCAACGCTGGGCCGAAACCATCGCCCAGCGCCCCGCAGTACAGCGCGGTACCCGGGTCAACCGGACCTGGGGCGATGAAGCCAGCCAGGTGCCGGAGCGGCATGCCGCTGCCGACCTCGACTGAGCCTGACACCCGCCCGGCAGTGCGTCGGGCGGTGCCTGTCGAGACGAGTAATTAATCCTAAAGATTTGCCTGCGCCCGCCGTCACCCTGGGTCAGGCTATCTGGATCAAGGACGATATTTCGTGAAGCAATTCCTCCAAGCCACCGTCATCGCAGCCTTGCTGTCGATGACCGGTTGCGTTTCATACAAAGTCACAGGCCCCGTAGGCGCCCCGGCCCACCCGGCCAGTATCAGCAGCCCACGCAGCGCCCAGGTGGCCGATGTGCAGGTGTCCGCCCCCGGCATCGACAAGCCCACTGGCCAGGCCATCAGCCGCTCGCTGACCCAACAGCTGAACCGCTACGTCGAGCAAGGCGGCTACTTCAAGCAGGTCACCGAATACCCAACGCGCCTCGGCGAGCAGGACGTGCTGCTGAAGTTCGACATGACTTCGCTGGAAGGCCATCGCGCACCACACCCGGCCTACTTCCCCGGCGCCCTGCTGACCCTGACGTTCTGGATCTGGTTCAACGGCCCGATCTACGTCGACAGCTTCGATGTGGCCGGCAACCTGGTGGTGGTCGACCGCGACGGGGTCGAGCTGGCCCGGGCCAAGGACCAGCTGCGCTTCGAGCACAACGTCGGCCTGTACGGCGGCGAATACTGGGCGCCCTCGATGGGCGGCCAGCAACTGACCAAACTGGTGGGCAAGCTGCTCGACGACGCCACCGTGCAATTGGCTAATCGCTAGAACAAGGAACGATCGATGAACATCCTCAAACACGGCCTGCTGCTGGGCGCCCTGGCCCTGGGCGGCTGCGTCTCCTACTCCACCGGAGACCTGCCAGAGGTCGGCACCTGGCCCCCTGCGCCCAGCAGCGCCGCCGACAAACCCACCACCTACCTGCGCAGCACCGCCCTTTACCAGGTCAACGACGGCGCGCAAGTTCCGGTCAGTGGCGCCCAGGCCGACATGTGGGAAAAAGCCATCAGCGAGACCTACCGGCAGTCCGGCCGCTTCGCCCAGGTCAGCACGCAGAAAGGCGATGCGCAGCTGTACGCCGAATCGACCCTGACCAACCACGAGCAGTACGTCCCGGCCTCGGCGTTCATCACCGGTTTCACCCTGTTCCTGATTCCATCCACGGCCAAGAACACCTTCACTCTGCAGACCGTGTTCAAGGACCAGGATGGCAAGGAGCTGGGCCGCATCAGCAAGAGCGAATCGGTGCGCACCTGGATGCAACTGGTGCTGATCGTTGGCCTGCCGTTCCAGGCAGACACCCGTGATGTGGTCAGCGCGCTGACCCGCAGCACGCTGGACGAGGCCGTGCAGCGCAAGCTGCTGTAGCCGCGACCTGCCCGACCCGCTCCCGGCGTGGGGGCGGGTCCGGCGCGAAACACACCCCGCCTCCCGACGCCCCCTGCTTGCATCAACGCCCGCCAAACCGCCCCGCAGAATGCCGCGCTGCAACGAACCATTTCCCCGCTGCATGCCTGCGTCCGACAAGACCTTCTTGCTACACTCGCCGGCATGATTTTCCACCTGCACAACTGTGGTGACAGCATGATCGAGGTAACCGAGGTTTCCATTGCCGAGCTGCGCAACGCGCTCGAGACCGGCCGCACGACCGCCGTGGCGCTGGTCAAGGCCTACCTGGCACGGATCGACGCCTTTGATGGCAAGGACACCGCCACCGCCCTGAACGCCGTGGTCGTGCGCAACCCCGAAGCGCTCAAGGAAGCCGAAGCCTCCGACGCACGCCGCGCCCAAGGCCAGACCCTCGGCCCACTGGACGGCATCCCCTACACCGCCAAGGACAGCTACCTGGTCAAAGGCCTGACCGCCGCCTCCGGCAGCCCGGCATTCAAGGACCTGGTCGCCCAACGCGACGCCTTCACCGTCGAGCGCCTGCGCGCCGCTGGCGCCATCTGCCTGGGCAAGACCAACATGCCCCCGATGGCCAACGGCGGGATGCAGCGTGGCGTCTATGGCCGCGCCGAAAGCCCGTACAACGCCAACTACCTGACCGCCCCCTTCGCCTCGGGCTCCTCGAACGGCGCCGGCACCGCCACCGCCGCCAGCTACAGCGCCTTCGGCCTGGCCGAGGAAACCTGGTCCAGTGGCCGCGGCCCGGCTTCGAACAACGGACTGTGCGCCTATACCCCTTCGCGTGGGGTGATCTCGGTGCGCGGCAACTGGCCACTAACGCCGACCATGGACGTGGTGGTGCCCTACGCCCGGAGCATGGCCGACCTGCTGGAAATCCTCGACGTGGTGGTGGCCGACGATGCCGACAAGCGTGGCGATCTGTGGCGCCTGCAACCGTGGGTGCCGATTCCGGCTGCCTCCAGCGTGCGCCCAGCGTCCTACCTGGACCTGGCCGTCAAGGCCGACGCGCTCAAGGGCAAGCGCTTTGGCGTACCACGCATGTACATCAATGCCGACCAGGACGCCGGCACCTCGGAAAAACCCGGTATCGGCGGCCCGACGGGCCAGCGCATCCACACCCGCGACAGCGTGATCGCGCTGTGGCAGGACGCCCGCAAGGCGCTGGAAGCGGCAGGTGCCGAAGTCATCGAGACCGACTTCCCGCTGGTCTCCAACTGCGAGGGTGACCGCCCGGGCGCGCCGACTGTGTTCAACCGAGGCATCGTCAGCAAAGCGTTCCTTCACGATGAGCTGTGGGAGCTGTCCGGCTGGGCTTTCGACGATTTCCTGCGCGCCAACGGCGACCCCAAGCTCAATCGTCTGGCCGATGTCGACGGCTCGCAGATCTTCCCTCATGATCCAGGCACCCTGCCCAACCGCGAGGACGACCTGGCGGCCGGTATGGACGAGTACGTCAACATGGCCAAGCGCGGCCTCAAGAGCTGGGACCAGATCGCCAGCGTGCCGGATGGCCTGCGCGGCCTGGAAGCGACCCGCAAGCTCGACCTGGAAGACTGGATGGACGCGCAGGGCCTGGACGCGGTGCTGTTCCCCACCGTGGCCGACGTCGGCCCGGCGGATGCCGACGTGAACCCCGCCTCGGCGGACATCGCCTGGAGCAACGGGGTCTGGGTGGCCAATGGCAACCTGGCGATCCGCCACCTGGGCGTGCCGACCGTGACCGTACCGATGGGGGTGATGGCCGATATCGGCATGCCGGTCGGCCTGACCTTCGCCGGGAAAGCGTACAGCGACAACGACCTGTTGAAATTCGCAGCCGCGTTCGAAGACACCGGCTCGCGCCGGATGATCCCGCCGCGCACCCCAAAGCTGGGCTGATCGTCGGCTGAGGCTGTGCGCTCTCTGTAGGAGCGGCCTTGTGTCGCGAAAGGGGTGCCCCCCCCGCGATTTGCGCATCATGCGGGTATTGCTGGGGCCGCTTTGCGGCCCTTTCGCGACACAAGGCCGCTCCTACACAGTGACGGGCCGCAAGCTCGGCATCCAAAACCCTGGCCAATTTCAACAGCGCATGCAAAAATCAACCAATTGTTGATTTTTGAGTGCCCGCCATGATGACGCCCGCCGAAGAGCGCCAGCTCACCTTCGCTGTGCTAAAGGCCGCCTTGCAGGCCTTGGCCAGCGTTGCCCCCAGCAATGTCGAAATTCTCCTGCATGACCTTGAGCAACCCGAACGCTCGGTGGTGGCGATCGCCAACGGCCAAGTGTCCGGTCGCCAGGTCGGCAGCCCGATTATTGCCGCCCCCGAGCAGGACCAGGGCTTCAAGGCACTGCTCCAGGCTGCCCGCGACCAACACGGCAACACCCCGCTGGTGCTGCCCGACTACCCCACCGCCCTCAAGGGTCGCAGCTTGCGCAGCGCCACCGCCATTTTCCGCGACAGCACCGGCCAGCCGTTCGCCAGCCTGTGCGTGAACACCGATATCACCGGCCTCGATGCCGCCGTCGCATTCCTCCAGCATTTCCAGGCGCTCGGCGCGAACCCCACGCCGCTCACCCACGACGCACCCGCCGACATGCCGGTGCTGATGGCCGAGATCATCCAGGCCGCGTTGCAGCGCAGCGGCCAGGGACGCATGAACAAGCAAGCCAAGGTCGAGGCCGTGCGGATGATGCAGGATCGCGGCCTGTTCATCGTCAAGGGCGGCGTGGAGAAAGCCGCCGAGGCCCTCGGCGTGACCCGCTACACCATCTACAACTACCTGGAACAGCTGCGCGGCGAGCACGCGCCGGCTGTCCGCGACTGAGCACCGGAGCCGCCATGACCCTGCACATCCACACCCCACTGATCGAATCCCGCCCGCTCTCGCTGAGCACCGCCCGTTCGATCTGGCTCAAGCTCGAAGCCTTGCAGCCATGCGGCTCGTTCAAGCTGCGCGGGGTCGGCCATGCCTGTCAGACCCACCACGCCCGAGGGGCACGCCACTTCGTCTCGTCCTCGGGCGGCAATGCCGGGCTGGCGGTGGCCTACGCCGGGCGCCAACTGGGCGTGCCAGTGACCGTGGTGGTACCCGAGACCACCACCGAGCACGCCAAACAGCTGCTGCGCCTGGAGGACGCCCGCGTGGTGGTGCGCGGCAGTTCGTGGCAGGAGGCCAACGCCCACGCCCAAACCTTGCTCGGGCCTGAAGATGCCTTCATCCACCCGTTCGACGATCCGCTTTTGTGGACAGGCCATGCCAGCATGATCGACGAAGTGGCCGCGACGGGCATGAAGCCCGATGCGCTGGTATTGTCGGTCGGCGGCGGCGGCCTGCTCAGCGGCGTGGTCGAGGGCCTGCGGCGCAACGGCTGGACGGATGTACCGGTGCTGGCGGTGGAAACCCACGGCGCGGCTTCGCTGCATGCGGCAATGGCCGCCGGGCACAGCGTCGAGCTGCCGGGCATCACCTCGGTGGCGACCTCGCTCGGCGCCAAGCGCGTGGCCGATCAGGCGCTGGCCTGTAGCCGCGAGCATCCGCTGTACAGCCACGTGGTCAGCGACCGCGAGGCATTGCAGGCCTGCGAACGCTTGCTGCGCGATCACCGCCTGCTGGTGGAGCCAGCTTGCGGCGCAGCCCTGGCGCTGCTGGAGCGGCCAGAGGTGCTGGCGCCCTATCGCCAGGTACTGGTGATCGTCTGCGGCGGCGCCACAGCCACCTTGGAGCAGATCCGCGCCTGGCGGGAACAGGCGTAAGCCGTCCACCTCTGCGCGATATCCGAATCCAGCGCCCCCCTGTAGGTGCAGCCTTGCCGAGGCGCACCTACAAGAGCTTGCCCCCTGAAATCGGCAAAACTTTCCTCACAGGATAAAAAATTTCACAAACCGCTGGACCTCCTACCCCCACTTCGCCTATAAATCTCCCAAGGGAAATTTATATTCCCACCAAGAAAATATCTCCGCATCGCCCCTTTCGCCCTTGTGCCAGCCCTGCCCCCCTTCACGCCACGAGGACACCCCCATGCACCCCGCTCCCGACCATTTCATCCTGCGCGTCAGTTGCCCGGCCGTGTCCGGCATCGTCGCAGCGGTCACCACCTACCTGGCCGAGCACGGTTGCTACATCAGCGAGATGGCGCAGTTCGACGACGAGGATAACGGCCGCTTCTTCATGCGCGCGGTGTTTCGCTACAACACTGGCGTGAGCGGTGACACCCCACAACTCGAAGCAGGCTTCACCGACGTGGCCCAGCGCTTTGCCATGGATTGGAGCCTGCACAGCAGTGCCAAGCCCATGCGCGTGCTGCTGATGGTGAGCAAATTCGACCATTGCCTCAGCGACCTGTTGTACCGCCACGCCAAGGGCGAGCTGGACATGACCATCACCGCCGTGGTGTCCAACCACCTTGACCTGCGCGCCATGGCCGAACGCCAGGGCATTCGCTTCGTCTACCTGCCAGTCAGTAAGGAAACCAAGGCCGACCAAGAAGCCGCGCTGATGCGTATCGTCGAGGAGACCGGCACGGAATTGGTGGTACTGGCGCGCTACATGCAGATTCTGTCGGACGACCTGTGCCGCCAGCTCAGCGGCAAGGCGATCAACATCCACCACTCCTTCCTGCCCGGCTTCAAGGGCGCCAAGCCTTATCACCAGGCCTACCAACGCGGCGTGAAGCTGATCGGCGCCACCGCCCACTACGTCACCAGCGACCTCGACGAAGGCCCGATCATCGAGCAGGAAGTACAGCGCGTGGACCATGCCTACACCCCCGACGACCTGGTGGCCATCGGCCGTGACACCGAAACCATCGCCCTGTCGCGCGCGGTCAAGTACCACCTCGAACACCGGGTATTTCTCAATCACGACCGCACGGTGATCTTCAAATGAACGCCCTCTCCAGCGTCACGCTGATCGACGGCAAGGCCACCGCAGCGCGGGTCCTGGCCGAGGTGCGCGAGCAGGTCGGCAGCCTGCGCGACAATGGCCTGCAACCGGCTCTGGCAGTGGTGCTGGTGGGCATGGATGCGGCCAGCCAAGTATATGTGCGCAACAAGGTGCTCCGCGCCGAGGAAGTGGGCATTCGCTCGTTGGAACACCGCCTGGCGCCGGACACTACCGAGGCCCAACTGCTGGCGCTGATCGAACGCCTGAACCGCGACCCGGATGTCAACGGCATCCTCGTGCAACTGCCGCTGCCGAGACACATCGACGAACACTGCGTACTGCAAGCCATCGACCCACTCAAGGATGTCGACGGTTTCCACAGCCAGAATGTCGGTGGCTTGGCCCAGGGCCGCGACGTGCTCACCCCTTGCACCCCCAGCGGCTGCATGCGCCTGCTGCGTGATACCTGTGGCGAGTTGCGCGGCAAGTACGCGGTGGTGGTGGGCCGCTCGAACATCGTCGGCAAACCCATGGCTGCCTTGCTACTGCAAGCCGACTGCACGGTGACCGTGGTGCATTCGCGCAGCCGCGATATGCAGGCGCTGTGCAGGCAGGCCGACATCGTGGTGGCCGCGGTGGGCAAACCGCGCCTGATCGACGCCAGCTGGCTCAAGCCTGGCGCGGTGGTGATCGATGTCGGCATCAATCGCATCGAGGAAAACGGCCGCAGCCGCCTGGTCGGCGATGTCGACTTCGACGCAGCCCTTTCCCAGGTTGCCGCCATCACCCCGGTGCCCGGCGGTGTCGGCCCGATGACCATCGCCTACCTGATGAAAAACACCCTGCTGGCCCTCGACCTGCAACAACAGGCCGCCCACCTGGAGCGCACCGCATGCCCTTCGCCCTGCTGAAACACGGCCTGAGTGCCGATTACCCGGTGGACGTCGACCTGCCGCCACCTTGCGAACTCAAGCCGCGCTACGACGTGGTGATCATCGGCGGCGGCGGCCACGGCGTAGCCATCGCCTACTACCTGGCCAAGTACCACGGCATCACCAATGTCGCGGTGCTGGAAAAAGCCTACCTGGGCGGCGGCAACACCGCGCGCAACACGGCGGTGATCCGCTCCAACTACCTGACCAGCGAGGGCGTGCGCTTCTACGCAGAATCCGTGCGGCTGTTCCAGAACCTGTCCAACGAGTTCGACTTCAACATCATGTACTCCGAGCGCGGCCAGCTCACCTTGGCGCACACCGACGCCACCGTGCGCGCCTTCCGCCAACGTGCCGAGGTGAACAAGCACTTCGGCGGGCGCACCGAGATGATCGACCGCCAGCAGATCCGCGAATTGGTCCCCAGCCTGAACCTGGACCCCGGCCACCTGCCAGTGCTCGCAGGCCTGTGGCACATCGACGGTGCCACCGCGCGCCACGACGCCGTGGCCTGGGGCTATGCCAAACAGGCGGCCAAGCGCGGCGTGGAAATCCATCAGCTCACCGAAGTGCAGGAGCTGGTGATCCGCAACGGCCGCATCGAAGCGCTCAAGACCAACCGTGGCAACGTTCAGTGCGGCTGCGTGGTGCAGGCGGTGGCCGGGGCCAGTTCGCTGCTGATGGCCAAGGCCGGCATCCGCGCCCCGATCCACACCTACCCGCTGCAAGCGATGGTCACCCAGCCGTTCAAGCCGTTCCTCGACCCGCTGGTCAGCTCCTCTGCACTGCACTGCTACGTGCAGCAGACCAGTCGTGGCGAGATCGTCTTCGGCGGCGGCTCCGACCCCTACCCGCTGTACAACACCCGCTCGACCCTGGACCTCAAGGAAAGCCTGCTGGCCCACGCCATCGAGATGTTCCCGTTCATGGCCAACGCCAAGCTGATGCGCCAGTGGGCCGGCAGCACCGACATGACCCCGGACTACAGCCCGATCATGGGCCTGTCGCCGATAGACAACTACTACCTCGACGCCGGCTGGGGCACCTGGGGCTTCAAGGCAACGCCCATCTGCGGCAAGAGCATGGCCGAGCTGGTCGCCAGCGGCGGCAAGGTTCCCGAACTGATCGCTCCGTTCGCCCTGGAGCGCTTCAGCCGCTTCCAGCAGGTCAACGAAATGGGCGCCACCGCGGCCAGCCACTAAGGAGCACACCGATGAAGATCCTCACCTGCCCCTTGAACGGCCCACGCAACATCAGCGAGTTCACCTACGGCGGCGAGTTCAAGCACATGCCCGACCCCGCCACGTGCAGCGACGCCGAGTGGGCCGACTACGTGTTCAACAGCGAGAACCTCGCAGGCGTGGTACTGGAGTGGTGGCTGCACAACGCCTCCAGCTACTGGTTCCTGGCCGAGCGCCACACCGTCAGTGACCAGGTGCTGCGCACCTTCGACCCCAAAGACGTATTCGACCAGCGCGTCGACTTCACCCCCGCCGCCAGCCCGGAGATTGCCGGATGAACAGCCACACTCGCCTCCCCGCGCCCATGGGCCTGCTGATCGACCGCGAGCGGCCCGTGCATTTCAGTTTCGACGGCCAGCGCTACCAGGGCTTTGCCGGCGACAGCATCGCCAGCGCGCTGCTCGGCAACGGCCGCTGGCTGCTGTCGCGCTCATTCAAGTACCACCGCCCGCGCGGCCCGCTGAGCCTGGCCGGACAGGACGCCAACACCCTGGTGCAACTGCCCGACGAGCCCAACGTACTGGCCGACCTGCACGCTGTCAGTGATGGGCTGGTGGTCGAAGGCCAGAACTTCAACGGCAGCCTCGACCACGACCGCGACGCCTACCTGGGCACGTTCTCGCGCTTCATGCCGGTGGGTTTCTACTACCGCTCGTTCTACAAGCCCAAGGGCATGTGGAAGGTCTGGGAGCCGCTGATCCGCAAGAAAGCCGGCCTGGGCGTGCTCAACCTCGATTTCAAGCCGCAGTATTACGACAAGGCCTATCTGTTCGTCGACCTGGCGGTGATCGGCGCCGGCCCCGCCGGTCTGCGCGCCGCGCTGGATGCCGCCAATGCCGGCGCCAAGGTGCTGCTCATCGAACAGCAGCCTATACTGGGCGGCTCGCTCAACTACGCGCGTTTCGACATCCAGGGCGAGCGCGCTGCCAGGCTGCGCCAGGAGCTGCTGGGCGCCATCGAAGGCCACCCGAACATCCAGGTACTGTGCGAGGCCACCTGCAATGGCTGGTTCACCGACAACTACCTGCCAGTGATCCAGCACCGGCGCATGTACAAGGTGCGTGCCACACGCTGCGTGGTGGCCGCCGGTTCCTTCGACCAGCCGGTGGTGTTTCGCAACAACGACCTGCCCGGGGTCATGCTGACCAGCGCCGCGCAGCGCCTGATGAAGCTCTACGCGGTCAAGCCCGGCCAGCGCGCAGTGCTGCTCACCGGCCACGACGACGGTTACCTGGCGGCCCTCGACTTGCAGGAGCAAGGCGTCACCGTCGCCGCCCTGGTCGACCTGCGCGCCGCCCCGGCCGACCCGGCGCTTGCCGCCGAACTCAAGCGCCGCGACATCCCCCTGCACCTGGGCAGCACCGTCTACGAGGCGCTGCATGAACGCGGCATGCGCCACGTCAGCGGCGCCGAGATTCGCCCGATCACCGGGCAAGGCAAGGTCGGAGAGCACGGCCTGCGCGTCGCCTGCGACCTGTTGTGCATGTCAGCCGGCTACATGCCGGTGTACCAGTTGCTGTGCCAAGCCGGTGGCAAGCTGGCGTACGAGGTCAACCGCGACGCGTTCACCATAAGCGGCCTGCCCGCAGGGTTGGATATCGCAGGCTCGGTCAATGGCCAGCATGCCCTGGATAACGTGCTCACCGACGCCACCCGCGCCGCAGCCCAGGCCCTGGCCGCACTCGGCCTGCCCACCCCGGCGCAGGGCACCTTCGGCCCCGAGGCGAAGGTCAACTTCCCCTGGCCGATCTTCCCCCACCCCAAGGGCAAGGATTTCGTCGATTTCGACGAAGACCTGCAAGTACGCGACATCGTCAATGCCACCCGCAGCGGTTACCGTGACGTGCAACTGGTCAAGCGCTTCTCCACCGTCGGCATGGGCCCCTCGCAAGGCCGCCATTCGGCGCTGCCCACCGCGCGTCTGGTGGCCCAGGCCACAGGCCGCAGTATTTCAGAAACGGGGGTCACCACGGCGCGTCCGCCGTTCCAGGCGGAAAAACTTGCGCATGTGGCCGGTCGTGCCTTCGACCCCTACCGGCAAACCCCGATGCACCGCCGTCACCTGGAGGCAGGCGCCAAGATGATGCCCGCCGGTATCTGGCAGCGCCCCGCCTACTACGGCAAGCCCGACGCGCGTGAGGCGTGCATGCAGGCCGAGGCGCGCCAGGTGCGCGAAAAAGTCGGGCTGATCGACGTGTCCACCCTCGGCGGGCTGGACGTGCGCGGCGCGGACGCTGCCGAGCTGCTCGAACGCCTGTACACCTTCGGTTTCGCCAAGCTGGCCATCGGTCGTACGCGCTACGCGCTGATGACCAACGAGCATGGCGTGGTGATCGACGACGGCGTGTGTGCTCGGCTCGGTGCCCAGCATTTCTATGTCACCGCCACCACCAGCGGCGTCGATCGTATCTACCAGCAGATGCTCAAGTGGAACGCCCAGTGGCGCCTGGACGTGGACATCACCAACGTCACCGCCGCCCTGGCGGCCGTCAACCTCGCCGGTCCACTGTCGCGCCAGGTGCTGGCCAAGGTGTGCGACGACGTCGATTTGTCAGCTCAGGCCTTCCCCTACCTCGGCGTGCGTCTGGGCACGGTGGCCGGGATCCCGGCGCGGATCATGCGCGTGGGCTTCGTCGGCGAGCTGGGCTATGAAGTGCACGTGCCCGCACGCCATGCCGAACGCCTGTGGGACGCCCTGATGCAGGCCGGCCAGGGCGAAGGCATCCGCCCGTTCGGGGTCGAGACCCAACGCCTGCTGCGCCTGGAAAAAGGCCACGTGATCATCAGCCAGGACACCGACGGCATGACCCACCCCGGCGAGATCGACATGCAGTGGGCGATCGGTCGCAAGAAGCCGTTCTTCGTCGGCAAGCGCTCCATCGAGATCCTCGAGGCCCAGCCGCTCAAGCGCAAGCTGGTCGGCTTCACCCTGCCCAAGGGCGTTACCCAGCCATTGGAAGGCCATTTGGTACTGGATGGGGCGCACATCAGCGGCAACGTCACCTCCTGCGAATACTCGCAGACCCTCGGCCGCATCATCGGCCTGGCCTACGCTGGCGCAGGCCAGGCCACCCCCGGCATGCACATCCCGATTCGCGTGGAGGGCGGCGAGATCGTCCAGGCGCAGGTGGTGCCACTGCCATTCTTCGACCCCGAAAACGCCCGTCAGGAGGTGTGAGTGATGACCCGTCCATTGAAAGCCGAAGCGTTCGATGAACGCCGCCACCCCTCGGTGTTGCTGTCGCCGTGCACCCTGACCGACCTGACCGAGTTGCCCCGCGTGGGTTTTCGCGGCGCCGACAGCGCAGCCTGGCTACAGGCCCGAGGCTATCGCCTGCCGGCCCGGCCCAACCATGCCGAGCGCCAGGACGACGGCGGCTGGGTGGCGCGTTTGTCGAACACCGAATACCTGGTGCTGGGAGCCCTCGCCGAGCGTGGAGCGCGCGTAGCAGCACTCGAAACCGAGTGGACGCTGGACGATGACACGCGCAACTACCTGCTACCGCGCCAGGACAGCCACGCCTGGGTGCAACTGGCCGGCGACCAGGTCAGTGCGCTGATGGCCAAGCTGTGCGGGGTGGACCTGCGCGACGGCGCATTTGCCGTGGGCAGCGTGGCACAGACCTCGGCGGCGCGGATCAACGTGATCGTGGTGAATGTCGGTGGGGCGCTGCACGTGTTGTTCGACCGGGCGTCACGGGCGTACTTCCTTGCGGCATTGAAGGATGCAATGGCTGAATTCGAGGGGGTGGTCGAATCCCTTGAGAAATCGTTGGGATGAATGGATCGTCTGGCGAGACCTATCGCAGGCTTCGCCAGCTGCCCAAAGCCGGCACTGATTTCAAGCCATTGGCCGTGGCGGTGAGCGCTGGCAAAACCTGCAATGGGGTCAACGCGCAGGGCAACCGCTTTTGTGCATTCCCCTGTGTGCATCGTCCATCAGTGCCTTGGCCATTTCGCCAAGGTAGTGGGCGGCCCAGACCAGAGTGGGTTCGTTGTCCATCACCCCAATAAACGAAGCACGCCGCGCACTGGCGAGCAGGATCGAGGCTTGCTCCAGGGCGTGATCGGCGCAGTTGCCCGGCACCACCTGGAACAGTCGCTTGCCTTCGACGGCGCCCTCCATGCAGGTGGCGGTGCCGACGGTCCAGCCAAGTTTTCCCAAAGGGTCCAAAGTGTGCTCGCTCATGAGAACTCCTCTTGTCGAATGACACCAAAGCGCACGCGTGCGAGCGCCGAGGTCAATGCAGCGTGCAGGTGTCACGTCGCGTCTTGAGCTGCACCTGCGCCAGCGCGCACTCCACCAACGTGCGCACGGCATCGAGTTCGTGCATCACGCTCAGCAGCATCATCGTGGCGGGTGATCTGGGCAGGAAAGCCAGGGATTGCCTACCAACGGCAAGGCCACATTGGGTGTATTCCAGGGCTTCGGCCAGGGTGTCTTCGAGGTAGTGAGGGGTATCGGGGAATTGGGGTGGATCGGGGACGGGTTTGAACATGGCATAGCTCTCTAGTTGCACTGATCGGGCCGCTATCCATTCACTTGCAGGTGAAGGGTGGCGGCTACGTACGGGCCTGCAAGACCGGGGCAACTAGAGAAAAGCCCGGCTGGCCCGAAGGCCACCCGCACGCAGCCACCATCAAGCCAAACCAGACTTATAAAGCCTTGGTTCTGGTGGTACTGGTTCTAGTTGTCCCGCGCAGGCTTGCAGACCCGGCCGCTGTTTTCGCAGCGACTTGGCGAGACTAGACCTCAGTACGATGATGCAAAAGGTGGCAAAGCATGGTTCGGAAACGGCCTACACGGAATAGGGAAAATCTGATTAATTTCTGTAGGACCACGCAAGAAAGTTGCTCTCACGATCAAGGTTTGCAACGTCTGCGGTAGGAAGTGGATGGCATTTCCCCCAAGGGAATGGCCAAATAGCATCATCCGTTTTCCATTCCGCAAGACACTGGACTGTCCTTGATGCTCATCAACCTGCTTACCAGCCTGCAACCCGCCCTCTGCGTCCAAAACACCAAGGTGCACCTGGCGCAGCACAATGGCCACGATCACCCCATGGACGTTTACCTCGCGGGCGAGTTTGACGACTGGCAGTCATGGCAAAGCCGCAGGAACTTCGAATGCGACTACCTGCTCGGACTCGTGGAAATACCTGGCACACACAAATGGCTGCTTGCCGGGGTCTACGATTGCTTGACGCTCAATCAAGAAAAATCCAAGCCCGAGAAACGCGAGTTCGTCTACCACTACCGCCGCATACCAGAGTTCGCCGAATTGGAAGGCCGCCTGATCCTCGACTATGTCAAACCCCGGGGCAATTACCTTTGGTTGGAAACCTGCCTCAGGAGCATGGTCATTTCCTCGATTCTTGAAAAACCCATGACCGTCGGCAAATTTCCCGGCTACAAGGACGTGGACATCAGCCACGTCGAGCTCAAGACCATCGTAAGGGAGGGTCTTGAGTCGTGGCATACAGCGCTTTCGAACGTCGCGGGCGTCTATTTGATTTCCGATCGGACAAAGGGCGAGGAGCAACTCTACGTGGGCTCAGCAACCGGCACAGGCGGCCTTTGGGACCGTTGGGCAACCTACGCCCATAGCGGCCACGGCGGGAATGTCAGGATTCGCGAGCTGCACAAACGACGCGGCGATTCATTTGCCGAAAACTTTCGTTTCAGCATCCTGGAGATCGCTGACAAGCACACAGGCAAGGATGAAATGATGCTCAAGGAAATCCACTGGAAGCGCAGGCTGCTGACCCGGGACAGTGGGTTGAATGGGAACTGAAGCCCAAAATTGGGGGGATTGCCAAGTAGGCCCAATGCGAAGGGCAAGCGATGCAGCAACTGAATCGCCCCCTCAGGGCGGTTCAAGCCGAGACAGCCAAGGTCAACGGCCAGGAACCCTATACGTGGCTGCGCCACGTAATGGAGCGGTTGCCCCATCCTGTGATAGGTGGGGTTAATGGTTCGCACTCCCTCAAACACCTGATCGATCCGAACATTTCTGGCCCCAGCGCGCGGATGATATGCCTATCTCATCCATGAAATCCGCCAAAAAAACCTTCAGCCGCCCATGCCGCACCTGCGCAAGACGCGCGCCCTCCGTGGTCTGAAAACCCTCGGCCAGCTTCAGCAGCTTGGTGTGGAAGTGCTCGATGGCAAATGCTCGATCCCGATAATCGCGACCCTCGGCGGTGGGGTTCTCGACATCGTACAGCGCCGACCCCATGCGCCCGGACACATAGAAACAGCGCGCCACGCCGACCATGCCGATGGCATCCAGGCGGTCGCTGTCCTGCAGAATCCTGGCTTCCAGGGTCAAGGGTTCGAAACCAGCTGAAAAACTATGGCTGAGCACTGCATGGGTCACTTGATCGATACGCGGCGCCGGCCAGGCCATGCCGGCCAGGATGACCCCGGCCCGTTCGGCCGAGAGCGTCGAGGCCTGGGCGCGCAGGGACGAGTTTTTCTCCACTGCCACGCAGTCATGCAGCAAGGTGGCGGCCAGCAGCACCTCCAGGTCCCCGCCTTCCACAGCCTGTATGCGCCGGGCGTTGGCCCAGACCCGCTGCAGGTGCGACAGGTCGTGGGAGCCGTCCGCCTGGTCAGCCGGCAGGTAAGCGAGCAGCTCGCCGGCCAATTGCGCAAACGGCTGGAACGCCGTGCCGGACATGCCCTCAGCCCTCGACCGGCGGAGTCGCCTGGGCGGCGGCCTCATCTGCCATGCGCTGGCGCTCGGCCTTGCAGATGTACTTGTCCTTGCTCTTGGGTGCCAGCTTGGCGCTGGCCTTCTTGGCGTGGGCCTTGAGCAACTGGTTGATCTTCTTGCGGCGGTTCATGCTTGGCAGCCTCCTTCGGGCGGGTCGGGGCGCACGATACAGCAAGTGCCGGCGCCGTGCATGAGGTGGCCGGCGCTCATCGCGAGCAACGCGCGGTTGAGTAAAATGCCGGGCAAGCCGGCCTTGGATGGCACCGGTTTGCCCATCCACTCAAAAAAGGAGCACACGACATTGAGTGAACGCAAAAAAGCACTGCTCAAGTACCTTGGCCTGCTTGCCTGCCTGTGGCTGGCGGCACGCCTTAGCCCTGAGCACTTCACCGTGCTGATGTACGCCGTTGTCACCCTTACCTGCCTCGCTGGCATCGTCTACGGCGTGGCGAACCGCAAGCGGATCCTGACGTTCATCAACCACTGGCCGACTTCGTTCTTCTGCTCGGTGGTGATTTTCTTCATCTGCAAGCTGTCTGCCGAAAAGCAGATAAACGCCCAACTGGGTATCGAAGCCGAATACATCCGGCAATCGGCGAGCGTGGGTGGCGTGCTGCTGGCCATCCCGCTGTCGCTGATGCTCATCGGTTTGTACCTGCTCATCACCAGCGCCTACCGAAAGGTCGTCCAACCCGTGTCTCGCGCCAAGCCAGCCCCCACGGAGCAAGGCCAGACGCCGCCCGAATCGCTTGCACAGCTCAGGCCGTTCTTCGCCATCGCCGTGCTCACGTCCAGTCTGTTTCTGTTGACGCAGTCCGACAACAGCGTGCGTTATTGGGTACTGGTCGATGCGATGCTGTACTCCGACTGCGGCCCGCCTGAAAAACCATGGGGCTACGTGCGCAAGAACCTCGACAGTTGTTACCGCGTAGATACCCGCCTCTTTCACGGCGCCGAGTTGATCGCGTTCGCCAGCCGCAAGCCGGGTTGACGCACCTGGGTGAACCTGGCCGAAATAATGGCAAACTGCTACTTTACTAGCCGTTTTGCTCTCAAGGATTTGCCGCCGTCATGGACCGCGCCTACAACACCGCACCTGCGCACACCGAGCCGCGTCGCTCGTACCTGTCCCGTCACTGGCGTGGCGAACTGTCATTGACTCGCACCTTCTGGCTCAACGGCGTTGCCGTACGCCTGTTGTTCGACGCTCTGGCAACGCCGCAGGTGGAAACCCTGCTGGGCAACCCCTCGCGCGACCCGATTGATTCGGCCTACCTCGCCGGGGTGCTGATCGGTATAAGCCTTATCCTGTGGTTGTGGCAACTGGTGGGGCTGTGGCGCTGCGCGCGACGCCACAGCGAGTTTGTCGGGGTGGTGGTGCCATTGTTGATCGTCGCGGTTCTGGCTCACTACACCTACACCTTCACGCAAGGTTTCATCCCAGGCTTTATCAAGAGCTTCAACGAGCAGCTCGAATACAGTCGTCAGTCGCGTTAATCGGCAAGCCGCGTCCCGGCGATACGCCAAGCGGTCGAAGGACCTCCCGAGCCCGTCGCAAAACACTGCTACGCTTGCTGAACACAAGATGAAAAACATTTCATCTTGGTTCATCCGAACCTGGCATGGCAGCCCGGACACCCCCCTTGCACGGAGCCCTAAAGCGGAGGAGCGCCATCATGGCCCTTGCCGAGGATCTGGCCTTGTTGATCCGTCAGGAACAACTGCTGCAATTCGAACACTTCGACGAAGCGGTCGCCTGGCAGTTGGGCTCGCGCCTGCACGCGCGCGCCGAGGCGCAAGGCTGGGCGCTGTTGATCGAGGTCAGACGCTTCGACCAAGTGCTGTTCCTCGCCGGCCGGCCTGGCATCACCCCGCACAACCACGACTGGATCCGCCGCAAGCGCAATACCGTGGCGCGTTTTCTGTGCAGCTCGTACCGTATTGGCCACCAGCTGGCATTGGACCAAAAAGACATCACCCAGCGTTACAATCTTCCGCTCTGCGACTACGCCAGTGCCGGTGGCAGTTTCCCGATCACCGTCAAGGGTGCCGGGGTGATTGGTTGCGTGACCGTTTCGGGGCTGCCGGAGCGGGAGGATCATCAGGTGATCGTCGATGCGCTGTGCGACCTGCTCGGGCACGACCGCGCCGCGCTGTCACTGGCGGCCCCGGCCAAACGCGCCAGCGAGAAGGCCGCGCGTGAACCGGTGAGCGGCTGAGCACGCCAGTGCGTGTGAACGCCGCCCTACCCAGCCTTGGGCAGCGAGCGACACCTAGTCTGCCCTGGCCGTGTGCTCGGTCAGGCGGATGATCTGCCGCGCGATGAATGCCCCGGTCAGAATCACACCGAACAAGCGCAGTGTCTGCATCGCCAGCACCAGCCCCACATCGGCGCGGGTTTCCACCGCGATGATAGCCATGGCATCCAGCCCGCCGGGACTGGTGGCCAGGTACATCGACAGGAAGTCGGTGCCGGCCATGCGCGCCAGCAACCAGGCACAGCCAGCATTGAGCACGATCAGCACCAGCGCCCCGATGATCATCGCCGGCAGCCGCTTCGCGACATAGCGCACGGTCTGGCGGTCGAAGCGTAGCCCGATGTAGCAACCGATAGCGCCGTAGGCGAACGCCAGCAGTGGCTCCGGCAACCTGATGTTCAGCAACCCCGCCAGTTGCAGGCTGCCGCCCAGCAACAGCGGCACCAGCAGCGCGCCTGCCGGCAGCCTGGCGCCAGCCAGCACGCCCACACCGATCACCGCCAGCCCCAACAGCAGGTTGACCACCTCCAGTGGCGCCGCGCCTGGATGCTGCACGCTTGGTGCGGCCACACCCTGGCTAGTACTTAGCCAATGACTGACCAGCGAGCCGGCCAGCACCACGCAGACCACGCGCACGTACTGCATGGTCGCCACCACGCGTGGGTCGGCGCCGCTCTCTTCGGACATCGACACCATCGCCGACGCGGCCCCCGGCGCAGTGCCCCAGGCCGCCGTATTGCCCGGGATGCCGCCAAAACGCACGGTGCCCAGCCCTACCACGGCACTGAGCAACACCGTCAGCAGCGTGGCAAACAGCATCAGGTGCCAGGACTGCGCCAGCGACACCAACACCGCCCAGGAGATCGAATGCGCCACCAGCAGCCCGACACAGCCTTGCCCGAAGCGAAACACCTGCCGATGCAGGCGGATTCGCGCCCCACTCACGCCAAAGCCAATGGCCACGATCATCGGCCCGAGGAACAAGCCTGCCGGCACTGCTAGGCGGTGCAACAGTTGCCCGGCAGTGGCCGCCAGTACCACCAGGGCCAGCCATTGAAACCACGTGCAGCGCAGCCAGTGAGCGGGTAGAAGCAAGGTCTGGATCCTCGAACAGGGCGATACAGTGAACAAATTATCGACGGCGCAATCGATCAGGTCTATTTTCCACTTTCGATGAATCCATAACTGAAATTCATGAATCATGGACCTTCGCGACCTCACGTATTTCGAAACCATCGCCGAACTTGGCCACCTCGGCCGCGCCGCCGAAAAGCTCAACCGTAGCCAGCCAGCGCTGAGCAAGAGCATCCAGCGCCTGGAGGAATCACTTGGCGCCCGGCTGTTCCAGCGCGATGGCCGGCGCATCAAGCTCACCGATGCCGGTGCGCTGTTGCAGGCCCGTGGCCGACAGTTGCGCCTGAGCATCAGTGAAACCGAACGCGAGGTGCGCGACTTCGCCAGTGGCCTGACCGGCAACATTCGCCTGGGCTGCGCGGCGAGCATGGCCGAGCACCTGTTGCCGCAGTTGGCGGCCAGCTTGCTGGAGCGCGCGCCGGCGATCACCCTGAGCCTGTCCATCGCCCAGGACGATGTGCTGCGCGAGTCGCTGCGCGCCGGGCGCCTCGATGCGATCATCTGCCCACTGATGGTCGATGACCCGCAGTTTCTCGCCTACCCGCTGATCCACGACGAAGCGGTGGTGGTGGCCAGTGCCGACCACCCGATCTTCGAAGGCAGTGTCGAACTCAAGGACCTGTGCCAGTACCACTGGGTACTGGGCGCCCCGACGGTCAACGCGCGGCGCTGGATCGACAACGCGTTCCTGTCGCGCCAGTTGCCAGCGCCACGGGTGAAGATCGAGACCAATGCCATCTCGCTGCTACCCCGCCTGATCGCCCGCACGCAGCTGCTGAGCTTTCTGGCCCGGGAAACCCTGGAGCATGGCCACGGCATGTCGCAGCTACGCGAGGTCCGTCTGGCCGAGACCACCATGCGCCGCACCGTGGCAGTGTGGCTGCGCGCCGACGGCTACGTGCCGCCGGCAGCACAGGTGATGGTGGAGTTGCTCAGAAGCGGCGCAGCGCTGGCCGGACAGGCGTAGCGCCGCGCCGCTTCAGCCAGCGCCCGAAGTGCGTCCCCCATGTGCTCTGGCGCCTGCGGCATGCGTCTATCAGGACTTCCCCGAATGCGCCCATCCCTCACACCAGGCCCTAGCATGCAGGCACTCCTCGAAGACATCCTCGACCACGTACGCCCCTTGCTCGGCCAAGGCCAGGTGGCGCAGTACATCCCCGCCCTCGCCCAAGTCGATCCGAACCAGCTGGGCATTGCCGTGCAAAGCCTGGATGGCCAGTTGCACTGTGCAGGCGATGCCCGTACACCGTTCTCGATCCAGAGCATTTCCAAAGTCTTCAGCCTGGTGCAGGCGATCAGCCACAGCGGCGAGGCGATCTGGCAGCGCCTGGGTTATGAGCCCTCGGGTCAGGCGTTCAACTCGCTAGTACAGTTGGAAGTGGAAAAAGGCCGCCCACGCAATCCGTTCATCAATGCCGGGGCGCTGGTGATCTGCGACATCAACCAATCGCGCTATGCCACCGCGACCTTGTCGATGCGCGACTTCGTCCGGCGCCTGGCGGCCAACCCCCGGCTGGTCAGCGATGCCGTGGTGGCCGACTCGGAGTACCAGCACCGCGCGCGCAACGCCGCCATGGCCTACCTGATGCAGGCCTTCGGCAACTTCCACAACGAGGTCGAAGCCGTGCTGCGCAGCTACTTCCACCACTGCGCACTGTCGATGAGCTGCGTGGACGTGGCCCGTGCCTTCGCCTTCCTGGCCAACCGCGGCCACTGCCCGCACAGCGGCGAACAGGTGCTCAGCCCGCGCCAGGCCCAGCAGGTGAACGCGATCATGGCCACCAGTGGGCTGTACGACGAGGCCGGCAATTTCGCCTACCGCGTGGGTTTGCCGGGCAAGAGCGGCGTCGGGGGCGGCATCGTGGTGGTGGTGCCGGGGCGCTACAGCATCTGCGTGTGGTCACCGGCGCTGAATGCCTCGGGCAACTCGCTGGCGGGACTGCGCGCACTGGAGTTGCTCAGCGAGCGGCTGACCGGGTCGGTGTTTTCGCCGGTCGGCTGAGCGCCGCTGCCCGACCCTGCGCGCAAGGAATGAAACCTGGCGCGGAATTATTTTGCGCACCCGAGCCTCTGATCCCATAGGACACGCAAGGGACCCTGTCATGACTACCAGCAAGCAACAGCCTATCCGCCTCAAGGACATCACCATCGTCGACGACGCCAAGATGCGCAAGGCAATCACCGCCGCAGCCTTGGGCAACGCCATGGAGTGGTTCGACTTCGGCGTCTACGGCTTTGTCGCCTATGCCTTGGGCAAGGTGTTCTTCCCCAACGCCAGCCCCGGCGTGCAGATGATCGCGGCGCTGGCGACCTTCTCGGTGCCGTTCCTGATTCGCCCGCTGGGCGGTTTGTTCTTCGGCGCCCTGGGCGACCGCTATGGGCGCCAGAAGGTGCTCGCCGCGACCATCGTGATCATGTCCCTGAGCACCTTCGCCATCGGCCTGATCCCCTCCTATGCCAGCATCGGCATCTGGGCGCCGATCCTGCTGTTGATCGCCAAGATGGCCCAGGGCTTTTCGGTAGGCGGCGAGTACACCGGGGCGTCGATTTTCGTCGCCGAATACGCCCCTGACCGCAAGCGCGGCTTCCTCGGCAGCTGGCTGGATTTCGGCTCCATCGCAGGCTTCGTGCTTGGCGCAGGCGTGGTGGTGCTGATCTCGACGATCCTGGGCGAGGCGCAGTTTCTCGAATGGGGCTGGCGCCTGCCGTTCTTCCTGGCCCTGCCATTGGGGTTGATCGGCCTGTACCTGCGCCATGCGCTGGAAGAGACCCCAGCCTTCCAGCAGCATGTCGAGGCCCTCGAACAAGGTGATCGCGAAGGCCTGGCCAGCGGCCCGAAAGTCTCGTTCAAGGAAGTCGCCACCCAGCACTGGAAGAGCTTGCTGACCTGCATCGGCGTGGTGATTTCCACCAACGTCACCTACTACATGCTGCTCACCTACATGCCCAGCTACCTCTCGCACAACCTGCACTACAGCGAGGACCATGGCGTGCTGATCATCATCGCGATCATGATCGGCATGCTGTTCGTACAGCCGTTGATCGGCCTGCTCAGCGACAAGTGGGGGCGCCGGCCATTCATCCTGCTCGGCAGCATTGGCCTGTTCGTGCTGGCGGTGCCGGCGTTCATGCTGATCACCAGCGGCAAGCTGGCAGTGATTTTCGCTGGCTTGCTGATCCTGGCGGTGCTGTTGAACTTCTTCATCGGTGTAATGGCCTCGACGCTGCCTGCGATGTTCCCGACCCACATTCGCTACAGTGCCCTGGCCAGTGCGTTCAACATCTCGGTGCTGATCGCAGGCCTGACCCCGACCCTGGCCGCTTGGTTGGTCGAAAGCACCGACAACCTGTACATGCCGGCCTATTACCTGATGGTGGTGGCCGTGATCGGGCTGCTCACCGGGCTGACCATGAAGGAAACCGCCAACCGTCCCCTGCGCGGTGCGGCCCCGGCTGCATCGGACCTGCAAGAGGCACGCGAACTGCTGCGCGAGCACCACGACAACATCGAGCAGAAGATCGAGGATATCGACGCGCAGATCGCCGAGCTTGAAGCCAAGCGCCAGCAACTGGCGCAGCAGCATCCGCGTATCGACTGAGACAGGACACTAGCGCAATCCCCCGAAATCCTTGCCTGATCCTGCGAACCTGCCGGGCCCGACATGGGAAACACGCTACATGCGCGCTAGAGTCTTTGATCTGTACCCTCCCGAGCCGCGCCTCGACGCGCGGCAGGTCAAAAAAACCACGACACATCGACCGATGATCAGCAGGTGAGCCATGGAACTACGAATCAACCAGAAGACCTATCAGGTCGAGGCTGACGCCGACACGCCCTTGCTCTGGGTAATCCGCGACGACCTCGGCCTGACGGGCACCAAGTACGGCTGCGGCTTGGCCCAGTGTGGCGCCTGCTCGGTGCTGGTGGATGGCAACGTGGTACGCGCCTGCGTGACCCCGGTGGCCGGGGTGGTCGGTCGCGAGGTCACCACCATCGAGGCGATCGAGGACGACGCGGTCGGCAAACGCGTGGTGGCGGCGTGGGTCGAGCATCAAGTGGCGCAGTGCGGCTACTGCCAGTCCGGCCAGGTGATGGCGGCCACCGCACTGCTCAAGCACACGCCTAAACCGAGTGCCGCGCAGATCGACGCGGCGATGGTCAATCTGTGTCGTTGCGGCACCTACAACGCCATCCATGCCGCCGTGCAAGACCTGTCCGAAGGGGGTAACGCCTGATGAACGCTCCCCTGGACACCCCCGCCGACCTGCTGCGGCTGCCCGCTGGCGAAACCGTCAACCTGTCGCGCCGACGCTTTCTGGCGGGTACCGCCATCGGCGCACTGGTGCTGGGCTTCGGCCTGCCGGTGGGCACGCCACGCGCCCACGCCGCCGCCAGCCCTGAGCGCGGCACCCAGGTGCCGGCGTTCCTGGAAATCCGCCCGGACGGCAAAGTCCGCCTGCTGTGCCCCTTCATGGAGGGCGGCCAGGGCACCTACACGGCAATGGCACAAATCGTCGGCGAAGAGCTGGATGTAGACCCTGCCGACTTCCTGGTCGACAGCGCCCCGCCTGGTGAAGCCTATGTGGTGATGGAAAACGGCATGCGTATCACCGGCGGGAGCATGTCGGTGCGCATGAGCTATCCGACCATGCGCCGCCTCGGCGCACTGGCCCGCGCCATGCTGCTGCAAGCCGGCGCCGCGCAACTGGGTGTGCCGCTGAGCGAGCTGTCCAGTGCGCCTGGCAAGGTGCTGCATGCTGCCTCTGGCCGTACGTTGAGCTATGGCGAGCTGGCTGGCGCTGCGATGGACCTGCCAGTGCCGGATCCGGCCAGCGTGCAACTGCGCGACCCCAGCCAGTTCCGCTGGATCGGCAAGCCAGTGCGCCGCGTGGATGCCTACGACAAGTCCACCGGCAAGGCGATCTACAGCATCGACATCAAGCTCGACGACATGCTGCACGCCGCCGTGCAGCACGCTCCCCGCCTGGGCATGACCGTGGCCGAGGTGCGCAACGAAGCGCAGGTCAGCGCCATGCCGGGTGTGCATTCGGTACACCGGTTGCCCGGCGCAGTGGCCGTGGTGGCCGAGCGCTGGTGGCACGCCAAGCGTGCTGCCGAAGCCTTGCAGGTCGACTGGCAGGCACCTGCCGCCGACAGCCCGCTGCGGGTGATGCCGGCAGACTTTTCAAGCGATGCCTGGCGCGACCACCTAGCCGCCCAGACCGGACCGGCCCGCGATGACGAGCGCGCAGGCGACATCGCCGCTGCCCTGGCCGGGGCCAAGACCACCGTTGAAGCCAGCTACCGCAACCAGTACCTGAACCACGGCCAATTGGAGCCGCCCTCGGCCACCGCCCGCTTCAACCCCGACGGCAGCCTGGAGGTCTGGCTGCCCAACCAGGCGCCAGACATGTTCCGCGCCGACATTGCCAAGCGCACTGGGCTGGCGCCCGAGCAGATCACCCTGCACTCGCCGCTGCTGGGCGGCTTCTTCGGTCGGCATTTTTTGTACGACTCGGCCAACCCCTACCCGCAGGCGATTGCCCTGGCCAAGGCGGTTGGACGCCCGGTCAAGCTGATCTGGAGCCGTGAGGAAGAGTTCCTGCGTGATGTGCTGCGCCCGGTGGCGGTAGTCAAGTTCCGCGCCGGCCTGGACGAAAAAGGCCTGCCCGTGGCCATCGAGGCGATCAGCGCTACCGAAGGCCCGACCGAGGCCCTGGCCGGCAAGCAAGGCGAAAAAATCGACCCCACCGCACTCGAAGGGCTGTCAGGCAAGGCCTACGCCATTGCCAACAAGCGCATTGCGCAGATTTATGTCAAAGGCCCGGCGATGCTCGGCTACTGGCGATCAGTGGGCAATTCGCTCAACGATTTCTTCTATGAAAGCTTCCTCGACGAGTTGGCTGACAAAGGCGGGCATGACCCGTTCGAGCTGCGCCTGCACCTGCTGCGCGACAATTCCCGCCTGACCACCCTGCTGCGGGCGGTGGGCGAATTGTCCGGTGGCTGGAAGCGCGGCCCGTTCACCGCCGCAGACGGCAGCCAGCGCGCCCGTGGCGTGGCCATGGCCTCGCCGTTCGGCTCTCAGGCAGCAGTGATCGCCGAGGTGTCCATCGACAACGGACAGGTCAAGGTGCACGACATCTGGCAGGCCATCGACCCTGGCAGCATCGTCAACCCGGCGATCATCGAAGCCCAGGTCAACAGCGCGGTCGCGCTGGGCTTGTCGCAAACCCTGCTGGAAGAAGCGGTGTGGCGCAACGGTATGCCGCAGGCGCGCAATTACGACCTGTACCCGATCCTGCCGCCTGCGCGCATGGCACGGGTGCATGTACGCATTATCGAGAGCGGCGAAAAAATGGGCGGCATCGGCGAGCCACCGTTGCCAGCAGTGGCACCGGCCGTGGCCAATGCGGTCGCGCGGCTGACCGGGCAACGCATCCGCAGCCTGCCACTTGACCGCCATTCGTTCAGCTAAGGAGCGCCCATGAGCAATCGCCGATTCGCACGCAGCGCGACCTGGCTGGCCGTGCCCTGCCTGGTCGCCGCCGGCCTGCTGGCCTGGTATGTCACCCGCGAGCCCGCCTCGCCGTTCACCGCCGACGCCGGGGTGGACACAACGCTGGTCAGCCGTGGCGAATATGTCGCCCGGCTCAGCGACTGCGTGGCCTGCCACAGCCTGCCAGGCCAGGCGCCCTTCGCAGGCGGGCTGGAAATGGCCACGCCGCTGGGGGCGATCCATGCCACCAACATCACCCCCGACCGCGAACACGGCATCGGCGCCTACAGCCTGGCCGACTTCGACCGTGCCGTACGCCATGGCGTGGCCCCGGGCGGGCGCCGCTTGTACCCGGCCATGCCCTACCCGTCCTACGCCAAGCTCAGCGATGACGATGTGCGCGCGCTGTACGCGTTCTTCATGCAGGGTGTGCAACCGGCGGCCACCGCCAATGTGCCCAGCAGCATCCCCTGGCCGCTCAACCTGCGCTGGCCGATCGCGCTGTGGAACGGGTTGTTCGCACCCACCAACGCCTATGCCGACAAGCCCGGCCAGGATGCACTGTGGAACCGTGGCGCGTACATCGTCCAAGGCCCCGGCCACTGCGGCAGCTGCCACACGCCGAGGGGCCTGGCGTTCAACGAAAAAGCCCTGGACGAGGCCGGCGCGCCGTTTCTCGCCGGCGCACTGCTCGACGGCTGGTACGCACCGAGCCTGCGCCAGGACCACAACACCGGCCTTGGTCGCTGGAGCGAGCCCGAGATCGTGCAGTTCCTCAAGACCGGACGTAACCAGCATGCGGTGGTCTACGGCTCGATGACCGAGGCGTTCAACAATTCCACCCAGTTCATGAGCGACGATGACCTGTCCGCCATCGCCCGCTACCTCAAGTCGTTGCCGGGCGATGCGCAGCGCGACGGCGCACCCTGGCAGTACCAGGCCGTTTCCGCGAACGAGCGTCTGGACGCACCGGGCGCACACACCTACGTGACGCGCTGCGCCAGTTGCCACGGCCTGGACGGCAAGGGCCAGGCCGAATGGATGCCACCGCTGGCCGGGGCCACCTCGATGCTGGCCAGCGAAAGCGCCTCGGCGATCAACATCACCCTCAACGGCTCGCAGCGCATCGTCGCCGCCGGGGTGCCGGACGCCTACCGCATGCCGGCGTTTCGTGGCCAGCTGTCCGACCAGGAAATCGCCGATGTGCTGAGTTTCGCCCGCACCACCTGGGGCAATCAGGGCGCAGCGGTGCAGGCACAGGCCGTGGGCAAGTTGCGCGGGCATACCGACCCGGCCAGCAGCAGCCCGATCATCCTGCACATGCGCTGACAGCCGCCAAGCGTGATCAAGCAACATTGAACGAGGTGTGAGCAAACCATGGAAAGCATCGACCTGCTGGTGCTACGCACCGCCCACGACTGGCTTGCCGACGGGCATCGCGTATTGCTGGCGAGCGTTGCCCATACCTGGGGATCGTCGCCGCGCCCGGTGGGTTCGATGATGGCCCTGCGCAGCGATGGGCGGGTGGTCGGGAGTGTGTCTGGCGGCTGCATCGAAGACGACCTGATCCACCGCTATACCACCGCCTACGGCGGCCAGGCGTTCGTCGATGGCCCGCCCGAGCGGGTGCGCTACGGTGTCAGCGCCGACGAGGCGCATCGCTTCGGGCTGCCCTGCGGCGGCACCCTGGAGTTGATCCTGGAGTTCAACCCCGCGCGCGCGGCCCTGTGCCAATTGCTCACGCTGCTGGACGACGGGCAACTGGTGTGTCGACGCCTGGCCCTGGCCGATGGCAGCGTCAGCCTCACCCCCTGCGCCAGCCCGGCGCCGTTCGACTGTGACAGCCACTACCTGCGCAACACCCTCGGCCCCGGTTACCGCATGCTGCTGATCGGCGCCGGGGCGTTGGCCGAATACCTCGCCACCATGGCGCTGTTCAACGGTTTCCGTGTGACGGTGTGCGACCCACGCCCTGAGCACAGTGCCAGTTGGGCGGTGCCGGGGGTGGAGACCCTTCAGGGCATGCCAGATGATGTAGTGCGCGCATTTCGTGTCGATGCGCGCACCTGCATCATCGCCGTCAGCCACGACCCGAAGCTGGATGACCTGGCTCTGCTGGAGGCCCTGCAAGGCCCAGCGTTCTATATTGGCGCGATTGGTTCGCGACGCAACAGCCAGCTGCGCCGCGAGCGGCTGATCGAGCATTTCGGCCAGACCGAACGCAGCCTCGAACGCCTGCATGGGCCGATCGGCATCTACATCGGCAGCAAGACCCCGGCGGAAATCGCCGTGAGTGTGATGGCCGAGGTGTTGGCAGCGAAGAATGCGGTGACGCTACCGGGAGCGGTGAGTGTGTTGCAGGCCAAAGCGCAGCACGAATCAGCGGCCTGAGGCTTCGAGCGACGATCCGCCGCGAAGCAAGGGGCGCAGTGGATAGCACCCGAAGCAAGCGCGGTACCTGTAGGAGCGGCCTTGCCGGGACGCCGGACCGGCGAGGCCGCTCTCATAGAACTACACATAACTTGTTGATTTAGAAGGAATCTGTGGGAGCGGGCTTGCCGGAGTGCCGGACCACCGCGAACACCGGCAAAGCCGGTGCCATCCACCGAGTCGCCTGCTTCGCGGGCAAGTCGGGGCGCCGAACCGCCGCTCCCACAGGGTACGCGGAGCGCTTGCGAAATCAGTTCTCTGCGCGACAGCGCAGCTTAAAGGGCTGGGTGATCTCCTACAGGTACAGCGGTGGATTTGGTCGGCGATCATTTTGGCTCGAACAACGTCACCGCCCGCGCATCCACCGCCTTGGGCAGCAGACCTTCGCGATAGAACGCATCGGCGATGCGCTGCTGCTCGGCCAGGTTGTCAGCCTTCACCGGCTGCACGTCATAGCTGCGCCGCGCATTGGCCTGCTGCACCGTGGCGCTGTCGAGGTTGCCCCACAGCGGACCGAGGATGCGCGCCGCCGCCACCGGGTTGGCCTTGGCCCAAACCCCTGCTTCGCGCAAGGCCTGGTAGACCTGCTCCAGCACCTCGGGATGCGCCTTGGCGTAGTCGCTGCCGGCCAGGTAGTAGCGCTGGTAGCTGGCCAGCTCCCGGCCATCGGCGAGAATCCGTGCGTTCTGCTGACGCTGCGCACTGGCAACATAGGGGTCCCAGGTCACCCAGGCATCGACCTTGTGGTTCTCGAAGGCCGCACGCCCGTCAGCAGGGATCAGGTACGCCGGCGTGATGTCCTTGAAGCTGAGTCCGGCCTTGGCCAGGGCCTGGATCAGCAAGTAATGGCTGCCGGCTGCCTTGGTCACCGCCACGCGCTTGCCCTTGAGATCCGCCAGGGTCTTGAGCGGCGAGTCCGCCGGCACCAGGATCGCCTGGGCGCTGGGCGACGGGGTCTCGCGGGCAAAATAGGTAAGCTTGGCGCCAGCGGCCTGGGTGAACACCGGCACGGTATCGGCTACATCGGCCGAGACATCGACATTGCCCAGGTTCAGCGCCTCCAACAGCGGCAGGCCGCTGGGAAACTCGTGCCAGCTGATGCGAATGCCTTCAGCCTGAAGGCGCTGCTCCAGGGTGCCGCGGGCCTTGAGCAGGGTCAGCAGGGTCGAGGATTTCTGGTAGCCGATGCGCAAGGTCTGCTCGGCACTGGCAAGGCTCGGCAGCAAGGCGCTGGCCAGCAGCGCCAGGGCGACACGGCGCAGGGGTTTGAACGTCATGGGGCGAGTCTCCAGGTCAGGGTTGCGCGGCCAGCGTGGCGTTGCTCGGCACGCTAAAGCCGCTGGCGAAGGTCGGGGCTACGTCGAGGCGTTGGTTCATCAGGCCGTGGGCGTGGTAGAAGTCGGCGGTTTCCTGTTGCTCGGCCACGGTGCGTGGCTCGATCACTTGCCAACGCAGTTGGCGCCGTTCGAATTGCAGGCGTGCGGCTTCCTCGGGGAAGCCAATGATCGCGGCCAGGGTCTTGGAGTAGCTGTCCAGGTGCTGGTTGGCCCACACCTGGGCGCCAGCCAGGCGGTTGAGGTAGTCCTGCAACGCGGCGCGTCGGGCAGGCTCGCCCAGGGCCTTGTCGGTGGCGGCGAGGAAGCTGTTGCCGCTGGACAGGCCACGACCGTTCACCAGCACCCGCCCCTGCCCGCTCAACTCGGCCAATGCGGTGTAGGGCTCCCAGGTCGACCAGGCGTCTACCGAGCCGTTGGCCAGGGCGATCTTGGCGTCTACAGGGCCGAGAAAGCGAAACTCCACGTCCTGTTCGCTCAGTCCGGCCTGGTCCAGTGCCTTGAGCGCCAAGTGGTGGCCAATCGAGCCGCGTCCGGTGGCAATGCGCTTGCCCTTGAGGTCGGCTGCGCTGCGCAGGGGTGCCTCCGGGCGGACCAGCAATGCGGTGCCGTAAGGGTCGGACTTGTCCACCGCGATGGCCTTGACCGGCGCCCCGGAGGCCAGCACGAACAGCAACGGCGCATCGCCAATGATCCCAGCATCGATGGCACCGGCATTGAGCGCCTCGGCCAGGGGGGCGGCGGCAGGAAACTCGGCCCAGCGGATGTCGTAGGGCAGATCGCGCAGGGCGTCGGCCGCTTCCAGCTGGGCGCGCATGTTGCCCTTCTGGTCGCCGATACGCAGGGTCAGGCGCTCGCTGGCGGCAGCCTGGCTGGCCAGCAGCACGGCTGCGGCGAGGGTCAGCAACTTCGAATAGATGGACATGGCGCTCCTCGGGGTCGTGGCGGGCGGCGTCTTGCGGCCCAGAAGCTGCGACTGTAGCGAGAAGCGATTAATAACAAAAAGTGATTTTAGGAATAACCTAATATGCAAAATATAGAGCACCCACTAGGAGCGGCCTTGTGTCGCGAAAGGGCTGCGTAGCAGCCCCAGAAATTTCGCATGATGCCGAGATCCTGGGGCTGCTACGCAGCCCTTTCGCGACACAAGGCCGCTCCTACAGGAATCTATGGCATTACATACAACCAAGATTATGCTAATACCTTATTTTTCGTTCCCTTGCGTGAGCGCCGAACATGAAAATCGATGACATGGACGCCTTCGTGGCGGTCATTCGTTGCCAGTCGACCAACCTCGCCGCCGAGGCCCTGCAACTGACTCAGCCGGCCATCACCCGCCGCGTGCAGAACTTCGAGCAAGACCTCGGCGCGACCCTGCTCGACCGCAACACCAAACCGCTCAAGCCCACCCCCATGGGCCTGCGGGTGTACGAGCAGTGCAAGGCGATCCTGCGCGAGATCGACTCGTTGCGCGAACTGGTGGCCAATGACGGCGCGCCCTCCGGCACCCTGCGCCTGGGCGTGCCGCAAACCCTGGGCGACGTGGTGCTGCTCGATGCCCTGGCACAAATCCGCGAGGTCTATCCGCAGTTGCGTACCCAGGTCAGCAGCGGCTGGGGCAGCAGCCTGATTGCACGCATGCAGAACGGCGAGCTGGACGCCGCCGCCGCGCTGTTTCCGCCCGGCAAGATCTTCCCCGAGGGTATCGCCAGCCAGTCCATCGCGCGCATGCCACTCAAAGTGGTGGCGGCCAGGGGCAGTGCCGGCAAGCGCAGCTACAAGCTGCGCGACTGCTACACCCGTGGTTGGGTGCTCAACCCTGATGGCTGTGGTTTCCGCGCCGGCTTGCAGCGGGCGCTGAGCGAACAGGGGCTGAGCCTTTCGATCAACCTGGAGACCTTTGGCACCGAGCTGCAACTGGGGCTGGTGGCCAACGGCCAAGGCCTGGGGCTGGTGCCCGAACCGCTGCTGCTGGCCAGCCGCCACCGGGATGCGCTGGAGGTGCTGAACGTCAGTGACTTCAAGCCGCAGGTGGACCTGTGGCTGTTCCATCCGCGCTACCTGGGGAATCTGCAAGAGCCGGTGGAGTTGTTCGGCGAAGTGGCGGGGCACAGGTTGCTGGGTTGAGCGCACTGGGGCCGCTTGGTGGCCCCAGGCAATAAATGCAAAATTTGCATAACAAAAAACCAATAAATTCTCAAAACTGATAATTAGCATAGAACCAAAAAGACTTTTACAGCGTTCATTCATACGAATACGGTCTTAGCCACACACCGTCATTCAGGGATGAACCCCCATGAGTCACCCTTCCGACAGCGCCCTGGCCGAGCTTACCGAGGCCCTTGCGGCCAATGCCGAGCGCTACGACCGCAGCGCGCAGTTCCCACACGACAACTTCGACCTGCTGCAGCGCCACGGCTTGCTGGCCCTCACCGTACCGCGTGCCCTGGGCGGCGGCGGTGCGGACCTCGTTACCGCGCGCCGGGTGATCGGCGCAGTCGGCAAGGGCGACCCGGCCGCCGCGCTGATCCTGGTGATGCAGTACCTGCAACACTTTCGCCTGCAAGACGACGCACGCTGGCCCGCCCACCTGCGCCAGCGGGTCGCCGAAGAGGCGGTGCGCCACGGCGCGTTGATCAACGCCCTGCGCGTCGAACCCGAACTCGGCACCCCCGCGCGTGGCGGCCTGCCGGCCACCGTCGCACGGCGCAGCGCCGAAGGCTGGCGCCTGAGCGGGCGCAAGATCTACTCCACCGGCAGCCACGGCCTGAGCTGGTACCTGGTGTGGGGCCGCAGCGACGACAGCGATCCGCTGGTGGGTGGTTTTCTGGTACACCGCGACACCCCCGGCATCCGCATCGTCGAGGATTGGGATCACCTCGGCATGCGCGCTACGTGCAGCCACGAAGTCCGTTTCGACGACGTGCTGATCCCCCTCGACCACGCCGTCAGCGTCAGCCCCGCCAGCGCGCCGCGCGCCGAACTCGATGGCGAAGGGCTGCTGTGGATGGGCGTATTGCTGCCAGCGGTGTATGACGGCGTGGCGCGTGCCGCGCGCGACTGGCTGGCCGGTTTTCTCAGCGCGCGCACGCCGTCCAACCTCGGCGCGCCGCTGGCCAGTCTGCCACGCTTTCAGGAGGTGCTCGGACGCATCGACACCCTGCTGTTCGCCAACCAGAGCCTGCTCGATTCGGCCGCCGCCGGGCACATCGACCCGCGCCATGCCGGGCAGATCAAGCACCTGGTCAGCGCGAATGCCATCCAGGCCGTGGAACTGGCCGTCGAGGCCGCCGGCAATCCGGGGCTGTCACGGCGCAACCCCCTGGAGCGGCATTACCGCGACGTGCTGTGCAGCCGCATCCACACCCCTCAGGACGACGTGGTATTCGGCCAAGTCGGCCGCGCCGCGCTGACGGAGGTGGCGGCATGAGCCATTCGATCATCGCCAGCCAGCTCGACGCCCAGGCCAACCAGACCTTGCGCGATCAATTGGTCGATCACCAGGTCATCGACATCGCCCCCGGCCAACTGGCCCTGGACGTACCTGCCGACGTGTTCATCCTGCGCCCGATCAACGTGCGCGGGGCGCGCGTCGACACGCCACCAGCCGGCTGGCCGTGGGGGTTGAAGTGGGTGCAACTGGTGTCTTCGGGCATCGACTTCTACCCCGACTGGGTGTTCAACGGCGCCCCAGTGACCAGCGGCAAAGGCGCCAACGCCGAGCACGTAGCCGAGTTCGCCCTGGCCTTGGTGTTCGCTGCGGCCAAGCAATTGCCTGGGCTGTGGGTCAAGGACGCTGACTGGCGCTTGACCCCGCTGGCCCCAGTGCGCGGGCGCACCCTGGGCATTCTGGGCTTTGGCAGCATCGGCCAGTGCCTGGCACGCAAGGCACTGGCTCTCGGCATGCGCGTGCTGGCCCTGAGCCGCCCCGGCCAGCCCATCGCCGAGGTTCCAGGGGTGACGCGCGCGGCCGATCTGCGCGAGCTGTTTGCCGGTAGCGATCATCTGGTCCTGGCAGCCCCGCTGACCCCCGCCACGCGCGGGCTGATCGATCATGCGGTACTGGCCCACGCCCGCCCCGGTCTGCATCTGATCAACATTGCCCGCGGTGGCCTGCTCGACCAGCAGGCGCTGCTCGACGCCCTGGACAGCGGCCTGATAGGCCGCGCCAGCCTGGACGTCACCGAGCCTGAACCACTTCCGGCCGGCCATCGGCTGTACCAGCACCCACGGGTGTTCCTGTCACCGCATACCTCGGCCATATCCGATGAAGGCTACCCGGCCTTCCTCGACGCGTTCATCACCAACTTCCACCGCTACCGCGAGCAGGCGCCCTTGGCGAACCTGGTCGATACCGCACGCGGCTACTGATCACCGGAGAGCACACCATGAGTTCACTGTCTGCCGTCACCACTCGCCCCTCCCCCAGCGTGCGCGAGCGGGTCAGCGCCGAGGAATGGGAGGTCCGCGTCAAGCTGGCCGCCGCCTACCGCCTGGCCGCCCAGCTGCGCTGGACCGACCATATCTACACGCACTTCTCAGCCCGTGTACCGGGCCCGGAGGAGCATTTCCTGATCAACGCCTTTGGCTTGTTGTTCGATGAAATCAGCGCCTCCAACCTGGTCAAGGTGGATGTCGATGGCACCCTCATCGACGACCCGCTGGGGCTGGGCATCAACCAGGCCGGCTACGTGATCCACAGCGCCATCCACCGTGCCCGCCCCGACCTCAAGGCGGTGCTGCACACCCACACACGTGACGGCGCGGCGGTCTCGGCTCAGCGCGACGGCCTGTTGCCGATCTCCCAGCACGCCCTGGCCTACTACAGCCGGGTGGCCTACCACGACTACGAAGGCGTGGCGCTGGACCTGGACGAGCAGCAGCGGCTGGTGGCCAACCTGGGCCAAAGCAACATCCTGATTCTGCGCAACCATGGCCTGCTCACCGGCGGCATCAGCGTGGAGCACGCGTTCCGTGAGCTGCATGGATTGGAGCGGGCCTGCAACATCCAGGTGGCAGCGCAGGCCGGGGGCAATGATCAGTTGCTGCATGCGACGCCTGCGGCAATCGCCAAGGTGCATGAGCAGTCCAAGCGGTTTTCCGATGGCCAGGGCGAGGGTATCCAGCGGCACTGGGATGCGCTGATTCGCCAGCTGGAACGGGAGGGGCGCGATTACCAGGATTGACTGAGATCCTGTACTGGCCTCTTCGCGGGTAAACCCGCTCCCACAGGGATCTCACCGCTCTCGCCAGCAGCGCCGTACCTGTGGGAGCGGGTTTACCCGCGAAAGGGCCGGTACAGGCAACCCAAACTCCAATGAAGGACCACCCCATGCCCCCACTGCACCGCCTGTTCGCCATCGGCGCCCTGGCCTTGGCCCTCAATGCCTGCTCCCCCGCCGACGACACCTCGGCCAGCAAGACCCTCAACATCGCCTTCTGGGGCGACAACACCACCTTGGTCAGCGTCGACCCGTTCCAGGTCTACTGGCTGGAGCACCGCGTTCTGCTGCGCAACGTTGCCGAATCGCTCACCGACCAGGACCCGGACACCGGCCGCATCATCCCCTGGCTGGCGAACAGCTGGGAAGTTGCCAGCGATGCGCTGAGCTACACCTTCCACTTGCGACAGGACGTCACCTTCAGTAACGGCGAGCGCTTCGATGCCCACGCGGTGAAGACCGCCTTCGACAGCAACAAAGCCTTCGCCACCCAGCTGCCAGCCACCTTCGGCGCCACCTACCTGGCCGGTTACGATCACGCCGAAGTGGTCGACGACTTTACCGTGCGCCTGGTGCTTTCCAAGCCCAACGCCGGTTTCCTGCAAGCCACCTCCACCACCAACCTGGCAATCCTCGCGCCCGCCTCGTACCGGCTGACAGCCCAGGAGCGCTCGCTGGGCAAGATCATCGGCACCGGCCCGTTCGTGCTCGAACACTACACCCCGGAAGTCGGCGCCAAGCTGGTCAAGCGCGCCGACTACGCCTGGGCCTCGGCCAACGTGCGCAACCGCGGCGCCGCCCACCTGGACAGCGTGCAGGTCAGCTACATCCCCGAGGAAAGCGTGCGCAACGGCCTGTTCCTGCAAGGCAAGGCCGACATCCTGTGGCCGCGCAACCCGTTCTCGGAGGTCGACCTCAAGCTGTTCCAGTCCAAGGGCGCGACCATCCAGAGCCGCTCACTGCCAGGGCCTGCACTGAACCTCTACCCCAACACCCGCAACGACCGCTTGCTGGGCGATCGCCAGGTGCGCCTGGCCTTGCAGAAGGCCATTGACCGCACCAGCTACGCGCACACCGTCTACAACGCCGAGTTCCCGGTGGTGAGCGGCGTGTACGACGTGACCACGCCGTACTTCAAGGCCCAGGCCGACAAGCTCGCCTATGACCCCAAGGGCGCCGAGCAACTGCTCGAAGCCGCTGGCTGGCACAAGGGCGAGGACGGCTACCGGCACAAGAACGGCCAGCGCCTGACCCTGCGCTACAACCTCACCCCCGCCGAAAGCGCAGGCGATGTGCTGGTGCAAGATCAGCTGCGCAAGGTCGGCATCGACCTCAAGCTCAATGTGCTGACCCGCGCCGAGTGGGTCGCCGGCAACACCTCGGGCAACTACGACCTAACCTCAACCTACATGACCCGCGCCGATCCGATCATCCTGCAAACCATCCTCGACCCACGCGCCGCCAACAGCGCGACCCTGGCCACCAACAGCTACGAGCCGCACACCCTGCCCAAGGTCCAGGCGCTGTTCGACAGCGGTATCACCGCCACCGCCGACACACAACGCGCCGCCGCCTACGGCCAATTGCAGGACCTGTTGGTGGATGAAGCAGCAGCCTTCCCGCTGTACGAGCGGGTCTGGCAGGCGGCCACCGCGCCGCGCGTCAAGGACTTCCGCTGGACCGCCGAAGGCTTTGCCTTCCTCAGCGACATCCAGGTCGGCCAGCCATGAAACGCTACCTGATCGGCCGCATCGGCCAGGCGCTGCTGGTGCTGTGGGGCGCCTACACCATCAGCTATTTCATCCTCTACCTGCTGCCCGGCGACACCTTGGCGATCATGCTCAGTGCCTCGGGCATGGAGGCCGACGGCCTGTCGCCTGAAGACCTGGCCAAGGCCCGCGCCTACTACGGGCTGGACAAAGGCCTGTTCGAGCAGTATTTCGACCTGCTCTGGCGCGCCCTGCAAGGCGACCTGGGCCAGTCTCTGTCGCTCGGCCGGCCAGTCACCGCGCTGCTGGCCGAGCGCCTGCCGCAGACCCTGGCGCTGGCAGGCCTGGCGATAGGCTTGTCGCTGCTCGGCGGTGTAGGCCTCGCCTACCTGACCGCCTACCTGCAATGGCGCCCACTCAAGACCGCGCTGACGCGCCTGCCGTCGCTGGGTTTCTCGGTGCCGGTGTTCTGGATGGGGCTACTGTTGATCCAGGTATTCGCCTTTGGCCTGGGCTGGTTCCCGGCTACCGGCAGCCAGGGTCTGGCCAGCCTGGTGCTGCCGGCGATCACCCTCGCCATCCCCAGCGCCGCGGTATACGCCCAGGTCCTGCAACGCGGCTTTCAGGGCGTGTGGCAGGAGCCGTACATTGCCACCGCCTTCGCCAAGGGCCTGAGTCGGGCCCAGGTGCAGGCCCGCCATGGCCTGCGCAATGCAGCGCTGCCGTTGCTCACGCTGGTTGGCCTGCAAGTCGGCAACACGGTGTCCGGCGCGGTGCTGGTGGAGACCATCTTCTCGCGCAACGGCGTCGGCCGCCTGGCCCAGGAAGCGGTGTTGCGCCAGGACATCCCGGTGGTCCTGGCCATCGTCGCGGTGTCTGCCGCCGCCTTCGTGGTGGTGAACCTGATCGTCGATCTGCTGTACCCGTGGCTCGATCCACGCATCACCCATACCGCCAAGGTGAGCTGACATGACCTCCGATACCACGCGTACCCTGTGGGAGCGGGCTAGCCCGCGAACACCGGCAAAGCCGGTGCCAAACACCGAGTCGCCTGTTTCGCGGGTAAACCCGCTCCCACAAAAAACGGGCTCTTTAGCGCCCCCTGACACCGGCATCACTTCCGATGCCACACGTATCCTGTGGGAGCGAGTTCACTCGCGAACACCGGCAAAGCCGGTGCCAGGCACCGAGTCGCCTGATTCGCGGGCAAGCCCGCTCCCACAGGGCCCTGCCAATTCAACCGGTTTCGTGGCGTCGCATGACACCGGCACCTGGCAACGCCGCAGCCGCTGGCAACGCCTGAAACAGGCTACCGCCCCGCTGCTGCGCCGCCCCGGTTTCAGTCTGGCCCTGCTGGTGGTGCTGTTCGCCCTGCTGGCGGCGCTGGCACCGCAACTGCTGACCAGCTTCGACCCCTACGCCACCTCCCCCGCCGACAAGCTCAGCACCCCGAGCCTGGCCCACTGGTTCGGCACCGACGAGTTGGGCCGCGACCTCTACACCCGGGTGGTGTATGGCGCGCGCCTGAGCATGCAGGCCGCACTGCTGGCAGTGGCCATCGCCCTGGTCGGCGGCCTGGGCCTGGGGGTGTTGGCCGGCTTCGCCGGTGGCCGCCTGGACGCGGTGCTGATGCGCCTGATCGACGTGCTGCTGGCCTTGCCCGGCTTGCTGCTGGCCCTGGCCATCGTCACCGCCATCGGCTTCGGCACGGTGCCGGTGGCCATCGCCGTGGGCGTCGGCATCATTCCGGGCTTTGCCCGCACCACCCGCGCCGAGGTGCTACGCATCAAGACCTTGCCGTATGTCGAGGCCGCACGCCTGGGCGGCGCCAGTTGGGTACGCACCCTGCTGCGCCATGTGCTGCCCAACGCCTGGGGGCCGGTGGCGGTACTCGCCACGCTCGACGTCGGCGCCGCCATCCTGGCCACGGCGGGCCTGAGTTTCCTGGGCTTTGGCGCCGCGCCACCGGCAGCGGAGTGGGGCACGCTGATTGCTAATGGTCGCCATTTCCTCATCACCGCGCCGTGGGTGTCCCTGTTGCCGGGGTTGTTCGTGGTGGCCGTGGTGTTCAGCCTCAATCACCTGGCGCGCAGCGTCGAGGAGCATGCCCGATGAGCCAACCCGCGTTGATCGAGGTCCGTGACCTCAGCGTCAGCTACCACTTCGCCGGGCAGCGTACCCAGGCGGTGCGCCAGCTGTCGTTCACCTTGAAGCAGGGCGAAACACTGGCCATCGTCGGCGAGTCCGGCTCGGGCAAGTCGACCCTGGCCAATGCCCTGCTCGGCCTGCTGCCAGGCAATGCGCAGATCGATCAGGGCCAGTTGCTGGTCGCCGGGGTCGATGTGGCCAAGGCCAGCGAACAAGCCAGGCGCCAGTTGCGTGGGCGCACCGTCGGGCTGGTACCGCAGGACCCGATGGTCAGCCTCAATCCGACCCTGCGTATCGGCCAGCAAATTGCCGAAGCCTTGGTGCTGGCGCGTGGCCGGCGCTATCCGGGGCTGGACGCCGATGTGCTGGAACTACTGGCCCAAGTGGGCCTGGACGACCCGGCGTTGCGCGCCCGCCAGTACCCCCACGAACTGTCCGGCGGCATGCGCCAGCGGGTGCTGATCGCCATCGCACTGGCCGGCGAGCCACGCCTGATCATTGCCGACGAACCCACCAGCGCCCTGGATGTGACGGTGCAACGCCGCATCCTCGACCACCTGCAACAGCTGGTGGCCGAGCGCGGCATCGCGTTGCTGATCATCACCCACGACCTGGGCATGGCCTGTGATCGCGCCGACCGCCTGCTGGTGATGAAACACGGCGAGCAAATCGAGCACGCCTCGCCGCGCCAGGTGCTGTGGGGCACCCCGCATCCCTACACACGCGACCTGCTCGCCGCCGCGCCCGCATTCGTGCCGCGCCAGCGACCAAGCACGGGCCACGGCGCAACAGCGCTGTTGCGCCTAGGCAATGTCAGCAAGCGTTTTGCGCTGCCAGGCAAAGCCGAGCCGTTCACCGCCCTGCACGACCTGAGCCTGGAGGTCAGGGCCGGTCAAACCTTGGCGATCGTCGGCGAGTCAGGCTCGGGTAAAAGCACCGCGCTGCGTATCGCCTTGGGGCTGGAGAGGCCCAGCGAGGGGCGCGTGGAGTTTGCCGGCGAGGACGTCACCCACTACAGCTGGCGGCAGTTCAGGCCGCTGCGTCGGCGGATCCAGTTGGTCCAGCAGAACCCCTTCGCCGCGCTAGACCCACGTTTCACGGTGTTCGACAGTATCGTCGAGCCGCTGGTGGCGTTTGGCGTGCTCAAGGGCCAGGCACTGGAGCGCAAGGCCCGCGAGCTGATCGCACGGGTGCAGTTGCCGGTGCACTTTCTTGACCGCCTGCCCCGTGAGCTATCCGGTGGTCAGCGCCAGCGGGTCGCCATCGCCCGGGCGCTGGCACTGGAGCCGGAGGTGTTGCTGCTGGATGAACCGGTGAGCGCTCTGGATGTGTCGGTGCAGGCGCAGATCCTGGCGCTGCTCGATGAGCTGCAACGCGAGTTGGGGATCGCCTATGTGCTGGTGTCCCACGATCTGGCGGTGGTGGCCAGCATGGCCGACCAGGTGCTGGTGCTGCGGCGTGGGCTGGTGATTGAGCAAGGGCCGGCGCTGGAGGTGCTCAGCCGACCGGCCAGTGCCTATACCCGCGAGTTGATCGCGGCGATACCTGGGCATTCGCGCAGTGTGCTGCCGGTGGCAGTGTAGCCATTGCCCGAATGGCCGGGGCGCGTGGGCGCAGGTCCGCTCCCACGCCAATCAAAATCAATTAATTGCATAGTAATAAAAATATATATCAGCCTCACACATAATTAGCTTAGAACCACAAAGCCTTTCACAAGCCCCTCTCCCCCACGCTAACGTCCCCCTTACCAGTCCGACCCCACACCCGGCGGAGGCCTCCATCACCTGATTGCAGAAGGACTCCCCATGAGCAAGCGACACATCAAACTCGGCGCGATGATTCACGGTGTCGGCCACGGCTGGGGCGAGTGGCGTCACCCAGACGCCCTCGCCGATGCGAGCGTCAACTTCAGTTTCTACAAACAGCAGGCGCAACTGGCCGAGGCGGCGAAGTTCGACTTCGCCTTCATCGCCGACAGCCTGCACATCCATGCCCGCTCCAGCCCCCACTACCTCAACCGTTTCGAGCCGCTGACGATTCTCTCGGCATTGGCCGCCGTCACCTCGCACATTGGCCTGGTGGCCACGGTCACGGTCAGCTACACCGAGCCCTTCCAAGTCGCCCGCCAGTTCGCATCGCTGGACCTGATCAGCGGCGGGCGCGCCGGCTGGAACGTGGTGACTTCATGGTTGTCGGGCACCGCCGACAACTTCGGTAAGGCCGAACACCCGCCACACGCCGTGCGCTACCGCATCGCCCGCGAGCACGTCGAAGTGGTCAAGGGCCTGTGGGATTCGTGGGAGGACGACGCGTTCACCCGCGATAAACAGTCCGGTGAATTCTTCGCCCCCGACAAGCTGCACACCCTCGGCCACCAGGGCGAGTTCTTCAAGGTCAAGGGGCCGCTGAACATCCAGCGCTCGCCCCAGGGCCAGCCGCTGATCTTCCAGGCCGGGGTGTCCGAGGACGGGCGCAACTTTGCCGCGCAAAACGCCGATGCGATCTTCGTCAGCCCCGAGTCGTTCAGCGATGCCCGCGCCTACTACCAGGACCTCAAGCAACGCGCCGCCAAGCATGGCCGCGATCCGCAGCAGCTGTTCATCCTGCCGGGTATCCGCCCCATCGTCGGGCGCGACGAGCAGGAGGTGGAGCGCCGCTACCAGCAGGCCGTGGATCTGGTGAGCATCGAGGATGCCCTCGTTGCCTTGGGCCGGCCCTTCAACGACTACGACTTCAGCCAGCACGCGCTGGATGCGCCCTTCCCTGACCTGGGCAGCCTGGGTGACAACAGCCACAAGGGCACCGCCGACCAGCTCAAGCAACTGGCCCGTGACGAGCAACTGACCCTGCGCGAACTGGCGCTGCGCTTCTCACGCCCGCGTCGTGACTTCGTCGGCACTCCCGAGCAGGTAGCCAACGCCTTGCAGGACTGGTTCGAGCACGAGGCCGCCGACGGTTTCATCATCAACCAGTTGCTGCCCGATGGCCTGCAGCACTTCACCGAGCTGGTGGTGCCGCTGTTACAGGCGCGCGGGCTGGTGCGCAGCGAATACACCGGCAACACCCTGCGCGACAACTTCGAGCTGCCGGTACCGGCCAACCGCAACACCCTGCGCCGCGAGCACAGCGCGGTGGCGTGAGATCGCCGGGGCCGCCTGGCGGCCCCCTGCCCATGAACCCATAAAAGGAAGTTTGCTCCATGCCCCTCGAATTCATCGGCCTCATCGGGCCCCAGGAAGGCAGCGAATCACAGGCACCTCGCGGTCCGTTGGTGGACCTGGAATTCATCAAGGCGTTCGCCCAGGCCCAGGAGTACGGCGGCTTCGACAAGGCACTGCTGGCGGTCAACACCAGCGCGCCCGACTCGATGATCCTGGCCAGCTATGTGGCCGCGCTGACCGAGCGCATCGGCCTGCTGGTGGCGCACCGCCCAGGCTTCCAGGCGCCGACCTTTGCCGCCCGTCAGTTCGCCACCCTCGATCAGCTCAGCCGTGGCCGCGCCTCGATCAACGTGATCACCGGTGGCGACAGCGGCGACTTGCAGCGCGACGGTGACTTCCTCGACAAGGACGCGCGCTACGCGCGCACCGACGAGTACCTGGACGTGCTGCGCAACACCTGGACCCAGACCGCGCCGTTCGACCACCACGGTGCGCATTACCGCGTCGAAGACAACCTGACCCTGGTCAAGCCGGTGGACAAGCTGCCGATCTACTTTTCCGGCGCATCGGATGCCGCCGTGGAGGTCGCCGCCAAGCACGCCGACGTGTACATGATGTGGGGCGAGCCCCTGGAGCAGGTGCGCGAGCGCATCGCCAAGGTGCGCAAGGCTGCCGCCCGCTACGGGCGCGAAAAGCACATCCGCTTCAGCCTGTCGCTGCGACCGATCCTCGGCGCCACCGAGGACGAGGCCTGGGCCCGTGCCGAACGCATTCTGGCCGATGCCAAGCAGCGCATCGGGATCCGCCAGGGCAACCGCCGCGAGAAGAACTTCGGCAAGAGCAACGTCGGCTCCGAGCGGCTGGTGCAGTTGGCCGGCAAGGTGCACGACACCCGCTTGTGGACCGAAATCGCCGCGCTCGGCGGCGGCGCCGGCAACTCCACGTCACTGGTGGGAACGCCAGACCAGGTGGCCGAGGCGGCGTATGCCTACCATGAGCTGGGGGTGAGCACCTTCCTGTTCCGAGGCTTCGACCAACTGCGCGATGCGGTGGAGTACGGGCAGGAGCTGATTCCCCGAATCAAGGCGCTGGTGGCGCAAACGGAGTCTGCGCGCGATCAGCGAAGAGCCTGACTTGTACCAGGGCTGACAACCATGGCCTGACAGGTACAGATGTGGGAGCGGGCTTGCCCGCGAACACCGGCAAAGCCGGTGCCATCCACCGAGTCGCCTGCTTCGCGGGCAAGTCGGGGCGCCGAACCGCCGCTCCCACAGGGTACGCGGAGCGCTTGCGAAATCAGTTCTCTGCGCGACAGCGCAGCCCAAAGGGCTGGGTGATCTCCCACATGTGTTGCAACGTACCAAACCTGTCAGGCAATGGTTGCCAGCCTTGGCACATGTCTTAAGACAACCGTTGCTTTCGGCTCGAAACCATTAAATGCACTAATTACATTTTATAAGAAAAATAAAATCACAAAAACACATAATTAACTTAGAACAAAATAGCCTTTCACAACCCCCGTAAAGACCATTAAGTTCTGTAAACCGACCCCGACATGGCGGAGGCAAATGGATTCGTGCCAACCGTCGTCGGGCCTCGCCATGCGTCCGCCTGCCCTGTTGCGCACATCCGAACCAACCTTCTCGGAGACCGTGACATGGGATTGTCCCGTAGAGATCTGATCGCCCGCCTCGCCGCCATTGGCGGCTATTCGGCGGCACTCGGCGCGCTGGGGCAGAACGCCCTGGCCGCCACCTTCGAACCCCTGCAACTGGCTGCCAACGGCGGCAACGGCAAGCGCGTGGTGATTGTCGGCGCAGGCATATCCGGGCTGGTATCGGCCTACGAGCTGCGCAAGGCGGGGTTTTCGGTCACCGTGCTGGAGGCCCGCGAGCGGGTCGGCGGCCGCGTCTGGACCTTGCGCCAAGGCGACCGTATCGAACACAACGATAGCAGCAGCCAACGCGTCGAGTTCGACCAAGGCCAGTTCTTCAATGCTGGCGCTGCGCGCCTGCCCAGCCACCACCTGACCATTCTCGGCTACTGCCGCGAGCTTGGCGTCGAATTGCAGGTGCTGGTCAACAGCAGCCGCAACGCCCTGGCCCAACCCGATCTTGCCCGCCCGCCGCTGCTGCTGCGCCAGGCGGTCAATGACACCCGTGGACACTTCAGCGAGCTGCTGGCGCGCAGCGTCAACCGCAACAGCCTGGATGCTGAACTCGACAGTGGCCAGCGCAAAGCGCTGTTGGACTTCCTCAAGGTCTACGGCGACCTCGACAGCCAACAGCAGTACCGCGGCTCGGTACGCGCCGGCTACACCCGCTTCGCCGGTGCCGGCGACCAGACGCCGATCCAGCGTCAACCGGTGCCGCTGGAGCAGTTGCTGGACAGCAACCTGCTGCTGCCACTGGTGTTCGACGAGATCCCCGAGTTCTCCTCGACCATGTTCCAACCGGTGGGCGGCATGGACCAGATTCCCAAGGCGTTCTACCGCAAGGTCCAGGACAGCGTGCGCTTGGGCGCCGAGGTGCTGGGCGTGGAGACCGGCGAGCACGGCAGCAAGGTGGTGTGGCGTGACCGCAAGAGCGGCCAGCAGCACGTCGAGCACGCCGACTACGCCATCGTCACCCTGCCCCTACCGCTGCTGGCCAAGTTGCCGAACAACTTCGATGCGCCGTTCAAGCAGGCCATCGCCAGTGCCGAGGGCGACAAGGCCAACAAGGTCGCCTGGCAATCGCCACGCTTCTGGGAGACCGACTTCCAGATCTACGGCGGCCTCAGCTACATCAACCACGAGGTGCGTACCCTGTGGTATCCCAGCGACCGCCTGAACAGCGCCGAGGGCGTCCTGGTGGCCACCTACAACACCGGCAGCGTGGCCGAGCAGTTCGCCGCCAAACCACTGCAGGCGCAGATTGCCTCGTCGCGCCAGGCCGTTGAGTCGCTGCACCCTGGCCACAGCCAGAAGCTTGGCCGGCCGGTGGTGGTGAACTGGTCGAAGATCCCCTTCAGCGAAGCGCCCTGGATCGTCCACGACGAAGTCGCCCAGCCCGGCTACGACCGGCTCAACCAGCCCCAGGGCCGCACCTGGCTGGCCAGCGATGCGCTGGCCCACGGCGGGGTCGGCATCTGGCAGAACAGCGCCGCCGAATCCGCACGCCGCGTGGTCAGCCTGATCGCCCGGCACGCCAGCCAGACCACCCGCGGCGCTGCCGCCTGACCCCTTCAGGAAACCTGCCCATGCCTCGTCTTCTTCTGCTTGCCGGAGTGCTCATGTCCCTCTCCCTCAACGCCCAGGCCGACGCCATCAAGCGTGTCGCCCCACCCGGCTCGAACTTCCCGATCTCGCAACTGGTCACGCTGCCGGCTGGCAGCCAGCTGACCTTCATCAGCGGCACCCTGCCGGATGTGGCCGACCCCAAGGCCCCCAAAGGCAGCGTCGCAGCCCTGGGCAACACCGAGACGCAAACCCGCTCGGTGCTGAAAAAACTGCGCGCAGCGTTGCACAGCCAAGGGCTGGATCTGGGCGACATCGTCCAACTGCGGGTGTTTCTGGTGGGCGATCCCGCCAACGGTGGCGCACTGGATTTTGCTGGGCTGCAAGCGGCGTACACCGAATTCTTCGCCACCGCCGAACAACCCCGCACCCCGACCCGCACCGCCTTGCAGGTGGTGGCCTTGCCACTGCCAGGTGCGCTGGTGGAAATCGACGCGATCGCGGCCAAGGCGCCTTGAGCGCGCCACCCCGCTCAACAAGGAACAGCGTGCATGAAGCCAGTCTTTACCTCTGCCTCGTTGCTCCCCGTGGCCTTTGCCGCCGGGTTGCAAACCTCCCCGACCCTGGCCGACGAGCCTAGCGCCCAAGCTTTGGGCACGGTCATCGTCACCGGCAACCGGGGCGCTGAAAAACGCACCGTCACCACCAGCCCAGTGCCGATCGACGTGATCAGCGCCAAGCAATTGCAGGACACCGGCAAGCCCGGCCTGATGGAGGCCCTGAGCGCCAGCGTGCCGTCGCTCACCCTGCCGGAAAAGACCGGCTGGGACGCCAGCGGTATGGCCCGTGCGCCCAACTTGCGCGGGCTCAATGCGGCCCAGGTGCTGGTGCTGGTCAACGGCAAGCGCCGCCACACCAGTGCCACGCTGAACATCAGCGGCATCAACGCCGGTGCCGCGCCGAGTGACCTGGACCTGATCCCGATCAGCGCCATCGACCACGTCGAGGTGCTGCGCGACGGCGCTGCTGCCCAGTACGGCTCGGACGCCATCGCCGGGGTGATCAACGTGATCCTCAAGGCCGATACCCGTGGCACTGCCGTGACCACTGCCGGCCAAGGCTACGACGGCAAGAAACAGACCGTGCAGCAAAGCCTGAACAAAGGCTTCGAGATCGGCCACGACGGCATCCTGCAACTGGCCCTGGATGCGCGCAGCCAGAACGACGACAACAAGGCCAGCGCCAACGGCTACAGTCAGGCCGAGGCGCTCGGGCAGGCGGGCAAGGTCACCTACGGCGGCTACGGCACGCCGAAGATCAACCTGCTGACCCTGGGCTACAACGCCGAGTTGCCGCTGCAAGATGACCTGAGCCTGTACTCGTTCAGCACCTGGTCGTACCGCAAGGCCGAGCAAGGCCAGAACTTCCGTCTGCCGACCATCGCCAACACCGTCACCATCGGCCCCAACGGTCGCCCCTATGGCTACACCCCCACTTGGTACATCGAGGAATACGACTACCAAGCCGCGTTCGGCGCCAAGGGCCTGGCCGGTGCCTGGGACTGGGACCTGTCGAGTACCTACGGGCGCAACCAAGCGGCCCAGGGCACCTGGAACAACCAGAACCCATCACTGGGCGCCGCCACGCCCAACCACTTCGAATCCGGCACCTGGGTCAGCTCGCAATTGACCAGCAACCTCGACCTGCGGCGCAGCTTCGAGGTGGGCCTGAGCAAGCCGCTGGATTTTTCCTGGGGCCTGGAGCAACGCCGCGACACCTATCAGGTGCAAGCCGGCGACTGGGCCAGTTGGGCCGACGGCGGCTACTGCCCTACGCCCGGCAACTGCGCCGCCTCCGGCGCCCAGGTGACCAACGGCATCTCGCCGAACGACGCCACCAGCGCCAGCCGCAACAGCTATGCCGGATACCTGGATGTGGGTTTCAACCCGTTGCCGCAGTGGTACTGGGGCGCGGCGGTACGCTATGAGCACTACGACCGTGGCATCGGGGCCACCCGCAGCGGCAAGCTCACCACCCGCTACGAGTTCACCCCGGAACTGGCGCTGCGGGCCACGGTAAGCAACGGTTTCCGCGCACCGTCACTGGCCAACAGCCTGTTCAGCGCACGCTCCACCACCTACGGCGTGGTCAATGGCGTGTACCAGTCGATCAACTACGGCGTGCTGCCGGTGGATTCGGCGGCAGCCAAGGCGCTGGGTGCCGAGGCGCTGAAACCGGAGAAATCCACCCACTACAGCCTGGGCCTGACCTGGCAGCCCAGCGAGCGCCTGAGCTTCACTGCCGACGCCTACCTGATCAACGTGCGTGACCGCATCACCCTCACCGGCACCCTGCTTGGGCCAGAGGTCACCCAGGCGCTACAGGACAACGGCATCGACTCGACCTCTGGCGGCCAGTACTTTACCAACGGCGCCGACACCCGCACCAAGGGCTTGGACCTGGTGAGCAGCTACGATCACGACCTGGGCCGCGCGGGCACGCTTAAGTGGACTGCGGCGTTCAACTGGAACGACACCGAGATCCTCGACTACAAGGAAAGCGTGAACATCCTCGGCACCCCCTATGAGCTGATGAACCGCCAGGCGCGCAACCTGCTCACCGAGGTACAACCACACACCAAGCTGATCCTGGGTGCCAACTGGCGGTTGGATCGCTACCGGGTCAACCTGGGGCTGACCCGCTATGGTTCCTGGCGCGAGGTCAACGCCGCCAACGACCGCTCGCTGGACCGCGAGTACAAGGCCCGCTGGATCACCGACCTGGATGTGGGCTACCAGCTGACCAAGGACCTGGAACTGGCGGTGGGGGCGCGCAACTTGTTCGATGTGTACCCCGAGCGCCAGGCGCCAAGCAGCAAGACCATGCTCAAGGGGTATGGCGTGTACTCGCCGTACGGGTTTACCGGGGGGTATTACTTTGGGCGGATGACGTACAGCTTCTGAACCGCGTACAGCGCGGTACCTGTAGGAGCGGCCTTGCCGGAGCGCCGGACCGGCCAGAAAGGGCTGCAAAGCAGCCCCGGGATCTCGGCCAAGGCACATATTGTCGGGGCCGCTACGCGACCCTTTCGCGGCACAAGGCCGCTCCTACAGGGTCGTGCGATGTCCAAATCAACACCGGCTTAGCCGGTGCCATCCACCGCGTTGCGTGCTTCGCGCCAGCCCTCCCACACGCGTACCTAGCGACTGAAGCGCGGAATCGAAAGCCCCAGGCTCTCGCGCAACGTGCTGCCCTCGTACTCTGTGCGGTACACCCCGCGCTCCTGCAACAGCGGCACCACTTCCTGGGTGAAACGACGGAACTGCCCGGGATGCCCGATATAGATATTGAACCCGTCCAACGCCCGCGCCTCGAACCACTCGGCCATCTTCGCCGCCACCGTCTGCGCAGAGCCGACGAACGCGCCGGGACGCAGCTGGCGCCCGAACTCCACTGCCTGGCGCAGGCTGAAGCCCTTGTCGCGGGCCTGGTCGGCGATGCGCTTGGCATTGGTGAAGAAGCTGCTGCGGGCGAACTCCAGGCTCTGTTGCGGGAACGGCGCATCCAGATCGTACTGGCTAAAATCGTGCCAGCCGAAATTGCGCCCGAACTCCTTGAGCGCCAGCTCGAAGCTGTGGTCAGCCTGGTGGTAGTGACGCTCGATCTCACGGGCGTGCTCGTCGGTATCGCCCACGTAGATCTCAGCGCCCGGCAGCACCAGTAACTGCTCAGGATCACGGCCCAGGCGCGCCGCGCGGCCCTTGATGTCACGGTAGAACGCCTGGCCCTGCTCGATGCTCGCGGCATGCGTGAACACCACATCGGCGGTGGCTGCACCCAAGTCGCGGCCTTGCTCGGAGTCACCGGCCTGGAAGATCACCGGCTGGCCCTGGGGCGAGCGCTGGATGTTCAGCGGCCCGACCACCGAAAAATGCTCGCCCTTGTGGTTCAACCCATGCAGCTTGGCGGGGTCGAGGAAGCGGCCGCTGGCGCGGTCGCGGGGGAAGGCGTCGTCCTCGTACGAATGCCACAGGCCTTGCACCACCTGCACGTGCTCCTGGGCACGGGCATAGCGGGTGTCATAGTCGTAGTGCTCGTCCAGACCGTAGTTACCGGCGGTGCCCGCATCGCCGCTGGTGACCACGTTCCAGCCGGCGCGGCCCTTGCTGATCAAGTCCAGCGAGGCGAGCCGGCGGGCGACATTGTAAGGCGCGTTGTACGAGGTGGTGAGGGTGCCGACCAGACCGATATGGCGGGTACTCACGGCCAGGGCCGAGAGCAGGGTTAGTGGCTCCAGGCGGTTGAGGTAGTGCGAGGGCGAACCCTCGGTGATGAACTGGCTGTCGACGATGAACATCAGGTCGAACAGGGCGGCCTCGGCCTGACGGGCGATGTCGATGTACCAATCGATGTTGACGCTGGCATCGGCGGGCAGTTCGGGGTCCAGCCACAGGTTGTGTCGGCCGGGGCCGCCGCAGCCCATGGTCAGGGCGCCGAGCTTGATTTTGCGTTGGGTCATACGGGGGAGTCCTTTGCAATCAAGGGGAGGCCTTCGCGGGCAAGCCCGCTCCCACAGGGATTTACGCTCGGCCTGTAGGAGCGGGCTTGCCCGCGAAGGAGTCGACGGAAATCGTCAGTGCTGGCTGACAGTCGGCTGCTCGATGGCCGCGCCAAACGAGGTGTCGAACAGGTCGGCGGCCGGGTAGGCCTGGATCAGCCCGAGCCCGGCGAAGAAGTCCACGGTCTTCTGCGCGTCGACGATGACCTGCGGGTTCAGCGGCGCCAGGTCGGTACGCGCACGCGCAAACCAGGCGCGGGCAATGTCACGGTCGGCGCGCGTGCGCTTGGCCCAGGCATCGGCGTAGGCCTCGGTGTGCGCCGGGTCGCTCAGGGTCCACTCGCGGGCCTTCTTCAGGCGTTGTAGAAAGTCGGCAATCTGCGCCCGCTTGGCCTGCACCGCCTTGCTGTTGGCGACTACGAAACTTTGCGCAGGAATGATCCCTTCGGCGGTGGCCAGCACCCGGGCCCCCTGGCGCTCCTGCTGGGTGACATAGGGTTCCCAGGTGGCGATCACGTCCACCGCGCCCCCGTCCAGCGCGTGGGAGGCGTCCAACGCGCTGAGGTAGCGCAGCTCCAACGCATCACGCGGTACGCCGGCCTTGTCCAGGGCACTGAACAGCAACTGCTGGCTCCAGGAGCCCTTCCAGATTGCCGCACGCTTGCCGCGCAGGTCTTGCAGGCTGTGGATTGACGAGTCCTTGCGGGCCAGGATGGCCACCCCTTCGAGGTTCTGCCGGCTGACGGCAATCACCTTGATCGGCGCGCCCAAGGCGCCCAGGAACAACGGCGGCGCATCCCCCAGCAGGCCGATGTCGAGGCTGCCGACGTTAAGCGCCTCGGCCACCGGGGAGCCTGCGGTGAACTGCTTCCACTCAAGCGTATAAGGCAGGCCATCGAGTACTCCGGCGGCTTCCATCACCGCACGGGCATTGTAGCTTTGGTCGCCGACCACCAAGGTTTGGGCGGCGGCGGCGAGGCTGAAGGTGGTAGCCAGCACAGTGGCGGCCAGTTGCTTGAAGTAACGCACGGGGGTCTCCAGATGCCCGCCTGGGGCATGTCAGGGACGATCCGCGCGTGCGGTCTCGTGGCAATTGTTTTATATCTTTTAGGTCTTACTTAGCTGATTTTTATAATCTATAGATCAATCATGCGGCTGTGAAATGCGCTTTGGGCATAACCTCATGCCTTTGGCGCTGGCTGGATTTGAAAGCAGAATCGCTTTTGTGTAAATGCACTATTTGCATATTAGCTTATGATAATTTTGCATTTTACGAATAGAAAAAGGCTTTGCTAGGGTGACAACAAACCCGAACGCCGAGCCTGAACCATGAGCCAAAACCCGGCGCGCTTGCGCCACTTCATCGAGAGCCTGGCCGGGCTGCTCGACCAGCAGCCCGACGAAGCCACCCTCCTCGACCGCGGCCAGGGCCTGCTGGCCAGCCTGGTCGCGCATGACGACTGGCTGGCGGAAGAACTCGCCCAACCCGATGCGCAGCGCTATCAGCAGTACCTGCTGCACTGCGACTCGCGCCAGCGCTTTTCGGTGGTCAGCTTCGTGTGGGGGCCGGGCCAGCGCACGCCCATTCACGACCATCGGGTCTGGGGGCTGATCGGCATGCTCCGCGGCGCCGAATACTCCCAGGGCTTTAGCCGTGACGCCGCGGGCGCGTTGCAGCCGAGTGGCGCACCGCTGCGCCTGGCGCCGGGTCAGGTGGAGGCCGTATCGCCGCGCATCGGTGACATCCACCAGGTCAGCAATGCCTTCAGCGACCAGGTATCGATCAGCATCCACGTCTATGGCGGCAATATCGGCGCAGTCAAGCGCGCGGTGTACGCCGAAGATGGCAGCGAAAAACCGTTCATTTCCGGCTATTCCAACAGCCGCCTGCCCAACATCTGGGACCTGTCCAAAGAGAACCCTGCCCCATGAGCACAGTCACCACCCGACGCTACCAAGACATCCGCCGCGCCCTGCTGGACCGCGAGGAGCTGGCCCTGATCGATGTGCGCGAAGAGGACCCGTTCGCACAGGCCCATCCGCTGTTCGCCGCCAACCTCCCACTGTCGAAACTGGAGCTGGAGATCTACGCCCGAGTGCCGCGACGTGACACCGAGATCACCGTCTACGACGATGGCGAGGGGCTCGCCGCAATCGCCGCGCAGCGGCTGCTGGCGCTGGGCTACAGCGATGTGGCCGTGCTCGAAGGCGGCCTGGCCGGCTGGCGCGCCGCTGGCGGCGAGCTGTTTCGCGACGTCAACGTCCCCAGCAAAGCCTTCGGTGAGCTGGTGGAAAGCGTGCGCCACACTCCATCGCTGGCGGCCGAGCAGGTACAGGCGCTGCTCGATGCAAAGGCTGACGTGGTGGTGCTCGACGCGCGGCGCTTCGATGAATACCAGACCATGAGCATCCCCGGCGGCATCAGCGTACCCGGCGCCGAACTGGTACTGCGCGTAGCAGAACTGGCACCGGACCCAGCCACCCAGGTGATCGTCAACTGTGCCGGACGTACCCGCAGCATCATCGGCACCCAGTCGCTGCTCAACGCCGGTATTCCCAACCCGGTGGCGGCCCTGCGCAACGGCACCATCGGCTGGACCCTGGCCGGGCAACAACTGGCCCACGGCCAGGACAAGACCTTCACCCAGGTGAGCGCCGGCACCCGCGCCAACGCTGCCCGCCAGGCGCGTGCGGTGGCCGAGCGCGCCGGCGTGCAGCGCCTGGACCACGCCGGGCTCAAGGCCTGGCAGGCGGACGCCAGCCGCACCACTTACCTGTTCGATGTGCGCACCCCCGAGGAGTACGCCGCAGGCCATCTGCCCGGCAGCCGCACGGTGCCCGGTGGCCAGCTGGTGCAGGAGACTGACCATGTGGCCAGCGTGCGCGGCGCGCGTATCGTGCTGCTGGACGACGATGGCGTACGCGCCAACATGAGCGCATCGTGGCTGGCGCAGATGGGCTGGGAGGTGGCGGTGCTGGAGGGTCTGTCGGCAGCCGATTTCAGCGCCAGGGGCGATTGGCAGCCGCCGCTGCCGGCGCTGCCCACGGCCAACGCGATCAGCGTCGAGCAGTTGCAAGACTGGTTGCAGGAGGACGGCACCGTGGTGCTGGACTTCACCACCAGCGCCAACTACGTCAAGCGGCATATCCCCGGCGCACATTGGGTGATCCGCGCGCAGTTGGCCGCTGCGCTGGAGCAACTGCCGGTCGCCCAGCGCTATGTACTGACCTGCGGCAGCAGCCTGCTGGCGCGCTTCGCCGCGCGCGACCTGCAAGCGCTCACGCGGACTCCGGTGTACCTGCTCGAAGGCGGCACCGCGCGCTGGATCGCGGCCGGGTTGCCACTGCAAAGCGGCGAGACCCACCTGGCCGTAGCGCGCAGCGACCGCTACAAGCGCCCGTACGAAGGCACCGACAATCCGCGAGCGGCCATGCAGGGCTACCTGGATTGGGAATTCGGGCTGATCGCTCAACTGGAGCGTGACGGCACCCATGGGTTCGTAGTCCTGCCCTGACACAGTCCGCGCCTGACGTGCCGTGGGCACCGGCACGTCAGGCGCGGTCGCATACAACTTTCGCCCGCCGCGCGCATCCAAGCCCCTGTAAACTGCCCTTTTCCAGGAGGTCACCATGTCGATGCGCACTGCCCTGCTGTTATCGTGCTTCACCTTGGCCCTGGCCGGCTGCTCAAGCTCCAGCACCGAGCACCTGCCAGCCCCCACCACCCAGCAGGTCGACCTGCAACGCTACCAGGGCACCTGGTACGAGCTGGCGCGGCTGCCGATGTTCTTCCAGCGCAACTGCGTGCAATCCGAAGCACACTACGCCCTGCGCGAGGACGGTCGCATCGATGTGACCAACCGCTGCAAGGAGCAGGATGGTCAATCCAACCAGGCCCAAGGCATCGCCGAACCGCAAGTGCCGGGGCGCACCGACAAGCTCTGGGTACGCTTCGACAACTGGTTCAGTCGCCTGGCGCCAGGCCTGACCAAGGGTGAATACTGGGTCCTGTATGTCGACCCGGACTACCGCGTGGCGTTGGTCGGCCACCCCAACCGCGAATACCTGTGGATGCTGTCGCGCACCCCGAGCGTAAGCCAGCAGACCCGCGACCAGCTCCTGGAGATCGCCCGCAAGCAGGGTTACCCCACCGAGCAGCTGATCTGGCGCCACGCCGATACCCCGTGACGCTCGCCCTGCACGTCTGTAAGGTGAGCCTCCCCAGGCTCACCCAACGGATTGCGTGCAATGGTCACCTGCCACCTCAAGTACATCATCGACCCCTACCAAGTCCCGGCCTTCGAGGCCTATGCCAGGCTGTGGATACCCATCGTCAACCGCATGGGCGGTAATCACCACGGCTACTTCCTGCCCAGCGAAGGGGCCAACAACGTAGCCTATGCGCTGTTCAGCTTCCCCAGCCTGGCGGCCTACGAGCAGTACCGCACGGCCTCAGAAACCGACCCTGAGTGCATCGCCGCGTTTGCACTGGCCACCGAGCAACGCTTCATCCTGAGCTACGAGCGCAACTTCCTGAAGCCAGTGCTCGGATAAACGCACCGTGCAGATCGAGGCGACGGCTCGGCGCCCTGAACGGCGTGCGTCTGCCTTGATCGGGCCGATCGCAGCGCCGCTGGGCTGAAACACATCCAACTGAACCAATCCGCTCCTGCGGCACTCCTCTGCAAGGCGCCTAGCGCCGAACCCAAGGATCGCCGACGATAAGGAGTGCCCGTGACCACCACCGCCCCCCTCTACCGCAGCCTGCCCGGCACGCTGCACACGACCTTGCTGGCCGGCAGCGTGCCGCTGTTTCTTGGCGGGCTGCTCAGCGACATCGCCTACTACCAGAGCTACCAGATCCAGTGGAGCAACTTCGCCTCATGGCTGATTGCCGGCGGCCTGCTGTTCAGTGGCCTGGCGCTGCTGTTCGCTCTCGTTGGCGTGCTGCGTGGCGCACGCAAGCGGTACTTCGTGGTACTGCTGGCGGCCTGGTTGCTGGGCCTGGTGAATGCCTTCGAACACGCCAAGGACGCCTGGGCGGTGATGCCGTCGGGGCTGGTGCTGTCGCTGATCGTCAGCGTGCTGGCCTGCGTGGCCACCGGAGTTGGCCTGCGCACGGAGGTCGCGTCATGAAAATTGCACTGAGCGCCCTGAGCATGGCCCTGCTGCTGAGCGCCTGCGGCGGTGACGGCGAGCCGACCCAGAGCCGCGGCCCAGAGCCAAAACTGCCCGCCCCCGAACGCGGCCTGCTGCCGAGCATGAAGATCGCCGAACCGGCTGCCTGGGGCGACGCAACGCCCAAAGTGCCCGAGGGCTACCGTATCCGCGCCATCGCCAAGGATTTGAAGATCCCACGCCAGACTCTGGTACTGCCCAACGGCGACATCCTGGTCGCCGAGGGCCGTGGCGGCAACGCTGCCAAACTCAAGCCCAAGGACGTAATCGCCAGCCAGATCAAGGCCAAGGGCAATACCCAAGTCAAAGGCGGCAACCGCCTGACCCTGCTGCGCGATGCCGACGGTGACGGCACCTACGAGTTGCAGACGGTGTTCGCCGACAACCTCAACGCGCCCTACGGCCTGGCCTTCTACGCCGGCAAGCTGTATGTGGCCAACCAGGACGCGCTGGTGCGCTTCGACTACCAGGACGGCCAGACCCAGGCAGGCGGCCCGCCGACCAAGGTCACCGACCTGCCCGCGCAGATCAATCACCATTGGACCAAGTCGCTGGCGATTAGTCCCGATGGGCGCTATCTGTACGTGGGCATCGGTTCGAACAGCAACATCACCGAGCGCGGCATGGAGGCCGAGGTGGACCGCGCCATGGTCTGGGAAGTAGACGCAGCGACCGGCGCCCACCGCCCCTACGCCACCGGCATTCGCAACCCCACCGCGCTGGCCATCCAACCGGGCAGCGGGCAGCTGTGGGCAGTGGCCAACGAGCGCGACGAGCTGGGCCCGGACCTGGTCCCCGACTACCTCACGTCGGTGCAGGACGGGGCGTTCTACGGCTGGCCGTACAGCTACTGGGGCCAGCACGTCGACGACCGCGTGCGCCCGCAGAACCCGGACAAGGTCAAAACCGCGATAGCACCCGACTACAGCCTGGGCTCGCACGTGGCGGCGCTTGGGGTCGATTTTTCCAACGCGGCCATGGGGTCAGCGTTCGCCGACGGTGTGTTCGTCGGCGAGCACGGCAGTTGGAACCGGCCGAACCCGGTGGGCTACAAAGTGATCTTCGTACCGTTCAAGGCGGGCAAGCCGGCCGGTGACCCGGTGGACTTCGCCACCGGTTTTCGCGGCGAAGATGGCAAGACCCGTGGCCGCCCAGTGGGCGTGACGGTGGACCCGAAAGGCGCACTGATCATTGCCGATGACCTGGCCAACACGGTATGGCGCGTGACGCCTGCCCGCTGAGCACCCGCAGGCCGCGATGCGAGGCGATCTGCTGTACGCCTCGCAGCCGCTGCCAACAGCCTGACCAGGATGCCCCTCAGGCGCCAGGCCAGGCGCGCAACAGGGCGATGAAGCGGTCCAGCGGCAAGTGCTGGGCCGGCATCTTGCGCTGGCTATACCACTCGATGATCACATCCTCGTCCTCGAAACTAACCGTGTAGGCGTTGCCTCGGTAGGCGTCTACCAGGCGGTTGCGCCTGGCCGCCAGGGCTTTTTCGAGCAAGTGCGCGAGGGCTTCGCACGTGCCTTCTTCGTCGAGAAAACGTTGCAGGTCGGGTGCGGCGGGCACATCGGCGGGGTAGGACATAGGCAGGTTCCTTCTCTCAGCGAACCGGCACGCGGGCCGGTGCCGGATTGCGGCTTCACTCACTAGGATAGGTCGATAATGGCTATTTGCCAGTCATGCTGACTCAACGCTTGTACAAGACCCAAGTGCCGCCAAGCAGGCTACCTATTCCCCGCCCGATCGCGCACCGGACACTGCGCCCGATACAGATTCAATGCCGTATTGATGATCCCGATATGACTGAACGCCTGCGGAAAATTCCCCAGCATGCGCCTACCCGCCGGATCGTACTGTTCAGCCAAAAGCCCGACATCGTTGCACAGCCCGCTCAGCCGCTCATACAGCGCCTGAGCCTCCTGCTGGCGCCCCAACAGCACATACACATCCGCCAGCCAGAACGAACACACCAGGAACGTCCCCTCCCCCGGCGTCAGCCCGTCGGCAGCGCTGTCGCTGTCATAGCGCAGCAGCAAGCCGTTGCGCAGCAGGCGTTTCTCGATCTGCTCAAGGGTGCGCAAAAAACGCGGATCGTGCGCCGGCAGGAACCCGGTCAGGGCAATTTGCAACAAGCTCGCGTCGAGCGCTTCCGAGCCATAGGCCTGCACGAAATGCTGGCCATTGGCATCGAGCCCCTGGGCGCACACATGCTCATGGATCCGGTCGGCCACCTCGCGGTAATGCCGCGCGTGCTCACGCCCTTGTTCGGTGGTGTCCGCCAGCCCCGCTGAACGATCGAAGGCGACCCAGGCCATGACCTTGGAATGCACGAAATGCTGGCGCGGGCCACGCACTTCCCAAAGGCCTTCGTCCGGCTCACGCCAGATGCGCTCCAAGTACGGCAAGATCGCACGGGCAATCGCGGCGCTGCGTGGGTGGCGCGGCAGGCCACCTCTGATGGCCTGGGTCATGGCATCGGCAAGCTCGCCATATATGTCCAACTGCAACTGATCGGCCGCCGCATTGCCTACCCGTACTGGCTGCGAGTGCTCGTAGCCGGCCAGCCACGGCAAGGTAAATTCAGTCAGGTCACGCTCGCCGGCCAGGCCATACATGATCTGCATCTGCTCGGGGTTGCCGGCCACCGAGCGCAACAGCCACTCGCGCCAGGCCTGGGCCTCGTCGAAGTAACCCAGGTTCATAAGGGCCAGCAGGGTCATGGTGGCGTCGCGTAGCCAGCAGAAACGGTAATCCCAGTTACGCTCCCCGCCGACCCGCTCCGGCAACGAGGTGGTCACGGCAGCCACCATGCCACCGGTGGGCTGGTAGGTCATGGCCTTGAGGGTGAGCAACGAGCGGCGCACCTGCACCGTGTAGGGGCCGACGTCGGGGCAGCGATCAGCGAAGGCTTGCCACTGCGCCAACGTGTCGGCGAGGGCCTGTTGGGCATCGGTGCCAGGCTGCACCGGCAGGTGCGAAGGTTGGTGGCACAAGCTGAACACCTGGCGTTCGCCTGCGCGCACGCGAAAACGCGCAACGCTGTGGTGATCCTCGCCATGGATCTCGCAGGTGCTGCGCAGGATCAGCCGATCGGGGCCGGCGACCGCGCTGAGGGTCAGCGGGTCGAGCTTTTCCACCCAAGGCACGCTACGCCCGTAGTCAAAGCGCAGCACCAGATCCAGTTCGAAGGCGGTTTCGCCGTCCAGGCCTTCGACGATACGCAGCACCTCGTTGCGCTCGCCCAGCGGCATGCAGTCGAGCATCCGCGCTCGGCCACTGGCAGTGTTCCAAGTGGTTTCCAGCACCAGGGTGTCGCCCACATAGCGGCGTGTGCACTGCTCGACCGGATCGCTTGGGGCGATGCGCCAGCGGCCGTTGCCAGCATTGCCCAATAGCGCGGCGAACACCGCAGGGGCGTCGAAACGCGGCAGGCACAACCAGTCGATGGCACCGTCGCGGTTGACCAGCGCCGCGCTGCGGCAGTTGCCGATCAGCGCATAGTCTTCGATGGGGGCAGACATCCGGGCTCCTGCGGTAGGTGGGCTTCGCAGGGTTGGATGCCACAGCGGGCGTGGTCGTTCCATGGGAAAGACTGCTCTCATAGAACTACACATAACTTGTTGATTTAGAAGGAATCTGTGGGAGCGGGCTTGCCGGAGTGCCGGATCACCGCGAACACCGGCAAAGCCGGTGCCATCCACCGAGTCGCCTGCTTCGCGGGCAAGTCGGGGCGCCGAACCGCCGCTCCCACAGGGTACGCGGAGCGCTTGCGAAATCAGTTCTCTGCGCGACAGCGCAGCCCAAAGGGCTGGGTGATCTCCTACAAGTGCACGTGCAAGTGCAGGTGCAAATGTTCAGCCCAGGCGGTGCCACTCGCGCTTGTCACGGCTGAGCAATTCATTGCCGGCCTCGGGCCCATCCTCGCCCGCCGCATACTCATGCACCTCCCCCGCCCCGTTGGCCCAGGCATCCAGGAACGGCTGCACCGCGCGCCAGCCATTCTCGATGTTGTCGGCGCGCTGGAACAGCGTCTGGTCACCGATCAGGCAGTCATAGATCAACGTCTCATAGCCAGTGGCCGGGGTCATCTTGAAGAAGTCCTTGTAGGCAAAGCCCAGCTCAACGTTCTCCATCACCAACTCCGGCCCCGGGCGCTTGGCCTGTAGGTCGAACCACATGCCCTCGTTGGGCTGGATCTGGATCTTCAGGTAATTGGGCTTGGGCCGTTCCAGCTCACTTTCACGAAACTGCGCATAGGGTGCGGGCTTGAAGCAGATAGCGATTTCAGTGTCGCGTACGCTCATACGCTTGCCGGTTCGCAGGTAGAACGGCACCCCGGCCCAGCGCCAATTGTCGATCATCACCTTGAGAGCAACGTAGGTTTCGGTCTGGCTGGCCGGGGCGACATTCGCCTCTTCACGGTAGCCTGCCACCGCCTTGCGGCCCTGCTTGCCACGGGTGTACTGGCCACGTACCGAGTGCTTCAGGGCCATTTTTTGCGACCAGGGGCGAATGGCACCGATCACCTTGGCTTTCTCGCCACGTACGGCATCGGCGCCGAACGCCGCCGGCGGCTCCATCGCGACCATCGCCAGGAGCTGGAACAGGTGATTGGGGACCATGTCGCGCAGCGCGCCAGTGCTGTCGTAGAACGCGCCGCGCGTCTCCACCCCCACGGTCTCGGCGGCGGTGATCTGTACATGGTCGATGTAGTGATTGTTCCAGAACGACTCGAACAAACCATTGGAGAAGCGGCTGACCAGGATATTCTGCACCGTCTCCTTGCCCAAGTAATGATCGATGCGGTAGATCTGCCGCTCGCTCATCACGTTGAGCAGGCAGGCGTTGAGGGCCTCGGCGCTGGCAAGGTCGGTGCCGAACGGCTTTTCCACCACCACCCGACGAAAGCCACCTGCCGACTCATCCAACAAGCCTGCTTCGCCCAGGCGCTGGGCCACTTCGGGGAAGAAGCGCGGGGACGTGGCAAGATAAAAGATCGCATTGCCGTGTGCGGTCTTGTCGATGCGCTTGGCCAAGGCCTGGTAGGTCTGGGGATCGAGAAAGTCGCCAGTCTGGTAGTCCAGGCGCTTGGCCAGGCGTGCCCAGAGTTTTTCGTCCAGGCACTTAGCCGCGCCCTCGCCGCCCTGGTCGCGCGTCTGCATGAACGCGTGCAGGCGCTCTGCGAATTGCTCGGCGCTGGCCGGGTTGTGGTCGACGCCAACGATACGCAGGTTGCGGTCAAGCAGGCCGTCGCGGCTAAGGTTGTACAGCGCCGGCATCAGCAGGCGCTTGACCAGGTCGCCGTTGGCGCCGAACAGGAACAAGGTGCAAGGCGGTGCAGCCGGGATTTTCTGTTCGCTCATTGGGCCTTTTTCTCCACGTGGCCACCGAAGCCCAGGCGCATGGCCGAGAGTACCTTGTCGCCGTAGGTGCCCTGCTGCTGACGCGAGCGAAAGCGCGCGAACAGCGCGCTAGATAGCACCGGCACTGGCACGGCCTGCTCCACCGCGGCATCGATGGTCCAGCGCCCCTCGCCGCTGTCGGACACCGAGCCGCTGAACTGACTGAGCTGCGGGTCGGCTACCAGGGCATCGGCGGTCAGGTCCAGCAGCCAGGAGGTGACCACGCTGCCGCGCCGCCAGACTTCAGCGATCTCGGCCAGGTTGAGGTCAAAACGCTGGTCTTCGGGCAACTCATCACCGCCCTTGCTGCGCAGCAGGTCGAAGCCCTCGGCATAGGCCTGCATCAGGCCGTACTCGATGCCGTTGTGCACCATTTTCACGTAATGCCCGGCACCGGGCGGTCCGGCGTGGATGTAGCCGTGCTCGGCCCGCTGGTGCTCGCCGCTGCGGCCCTGGGTACGCGCAATGTCGCCAACGCCGGGGGCCAGGGCCTTGAACAGCGGCTCCAGGCGCTCGAACACCTCCTGCTCACCGCCGATCATCATGCAGTAGCCGCGCTCCAGCCCCCACACACCGCCCGAGGTACCCACATCCAGATAGTGCAGGCCGCGCTGGGCCAACTGCGCGGCGCGGCGCACGTCGTCTTTGTAGAAGGTGTTGCCACCATCGATGATGGCATCGCCCGGCTCCAGTAATTCGGCCAGTTGGGCAATGGTCTGCTCGGTCGCCTCGCCTGCCGGCAGCATCACCCACACCGCGCGCGGCGCCTTGAGCTTGTGCACCAGTGCGCCCAGGTCATGGGCACCTTGGGCACCCTCGCCTTCCAGCGCACTGATCGCATCGCGGCTGCGATCATGCACCACCGTGCGATGGCCGGCGCGCATCAGGCGCCTTGCGATATTGCCGCCCATGCGGCCCAGCCCGACGATTCCCAGTTGCATGTGCCGACGCTCCCGATAGAAATGGATGACAACCGTTGAGGATTTCAGATTAGTCCAGCAGACCGCCCGAGGGTTCACCGACGAACGGCGCGACCACCATAAACAAAAAAGTTCCATTGCACAGGGAAAGAATTCAGAATGCGCGCCGCATGAAGCGACTACGCTTTGAAATGTCACCAGCCTGAAATGCGAGGTGTACTCATGGGTACTCTGATGCCGTCCACCCCCACCCAGACCCTCTACGTCACTATCCGCCGTGACGAGCTGCGCCAGCTGAAGGACGAACGCGAACAACTGCGCCTGCAGGTCGCTCAACTGAGCATGTTGCTCGAACAAGCCAACCTGGCCGACAAAGCCGTCAACCGCTAATAGCCCCCTGCCAGGTTCTCCCGGCGCTGCTTCTCGAAGAGGCCGCGCCGCCGCTCTATCCCTTGCCCTGCCCTCGCGCAGGTCGCGTTTGCTTCACCGCGTTTTGCCTCTCCCCTCGTCGATTACCCCACCCGCACAGCGCCAACGTTTGCGAGGACGAACGGTCGAGCATTTTCTGACCAATCGGTCACAAGCATGTCGTTTCGTCGCCTACACTCCGGGTTCGGCCCGCGATTTGCTCGGGAAAAAGTGACGTAAAAAAGTCGAACTTTCCGAAATAGCGGCCGGTCAGGAAGTAAGTAGGCCAATGCAAAGGGACTTCCCCGCTCGGCCAACCTCTCCCATACAGTCCACACGTCTCAGGCCGGAGTGCCAGACGTGCCGTGTGTGCGCACGGAAATGGGGCAAGGACCGCACTACGAAGATGCAGTACCGAAAAAAGAGAGACCTAACCAGAACGAGCCAACACAAACGCATCCCGCATGAACAAGGGACGGAGAGACGTATGATCAGTGCCGCTGTCGAACCTCACGTAGAGTCATTCAACCTGGATAACCGCGAGCCGGTGCCGCCGAGCCTCGTACCGACAGCCAAGGCACCCGGCGTACAGCGCCAGCAGAACCCCAACAAGTGCAAGGTATTGTTCGTCACCTCGGAAATCGCCGACCTGGTCAAGACTGGCGGTCTGGGCGACGTTTCTGCCGCACTGCCCAGGGCCCTGGCCCACCTGCATGATGTGCGCGTGCTGATCCCGGGCTACCCGCAGGTGCTCGAAAGCGACAACCCCATTCATATCGTCGGCGAGCTGGGCGGTCACGCGGCGCTGCCAGCGTGCAAGATCGGGCGCATGGACCTGGCCGATGGGCTGGTGATCTACGTGCTGATCTGCCCCGAGCTGTACCAGCGCGATGGCACGCCCTATGGCGCTAACAATGGCCGCGACTGGCCGGACAACCACATCCGTTTCGCCCGCCTGGGCCTCGCTGCCGCAGAGATCGCTGCCGGCGAAGGCATGGCCCACTGGCGCCCGGATCTGGTGCACGCCCACGATTGGCCGGCAGGGCTGGCGCCGGCCTACATGCACTGGCGCGGCCTGAGCACTCCGACCCTGTTCACCATTCATAACCTGGCCTACCAGGGGGTGTACAGCCGTGCTTGCAGCCCGGAGCTGGCGATCCCCGATCACGCCATGCAGCAGGAAGGCATGGAGTTCTACGGCAAACTGTCGTTCCTCAAGGCAGGTCTTGCCTATTCCAGCCACATCACCACGGTCAGCGCTACGTATGCCCGTGAGATCACCACTCCGGCGTTCGGCTGCGGCCTGGATGGGTTCCTTGCCAGCAAGGCCCAGCAAGGCCTGCTCGGCGGCATCCCCAATGGCATCGATGAAAGCTGGGACTCGGCCACCGACCGGCACCTACACCACAACTTCAGCCTCAACGACTGGGACGGCAAGGCGCGCAACACCCAGCAGGTGCGTGAGCTGTTCGAGCTGGAGCCTTGCACTGGGCCGCTGTTCGCGGTGGTCTCGCGCCTGGTCTACCAAAAAGGCCTGGACCTGACCTTAGGGGTGGCCGACTACATCGTCGAGCAAGGCGGCCAGATCGCGATCATCGGCCGGGGTGAGCCGGAAGAAGAACAAGCCATGCGTGAGTTGGCCCTGCGCCACCCAGGCCGCATCGGCGTGCGCATCGGCTTCAACGAAACCGATGCGCGGCGCATGTTCGCAGGTTCGGACTTCCTGCTGATGCCATCGCGCTACGAGCCCTGCGGGCTGAGCCAGATGTACGCGCAGCGCTTCGGTTCGCTGCCGGTGGCGCGTAACACCGGCGGGCTGGCCGACACCATCGAAAATGGAGTAACGGGCTTTCTGTTCGACGATTCCACCGTCGAGAGCTACCGCGAAGCCCTGAGCCGGGCGTTCTACGTGTACGCTAAGAAAGACCTGCTCAATGCCATGCGCTGCCTGTCGATGACCCAGCCGTTCAACTGGTGCCAGGCGGTGGAGCCTTACGCACGCCTGTACGAGGAACTGGTCAAGCAGACACAACAGGCTCACTACTGAAGGCGGGGGCGATAATGCACAAGCATGGCGCACACCTATTGGACGCCGGGAGGGCGCAGTTCGCCCTATGGGCCCCGGATGCGCAGCGAGTGAGCGTGCTAGTCGAACAGCGCGCACCGGTCGAGCTGTCGGCCGATGCCGGTTGGTTCAGCGCTGTCGTCGCCGCCCAGGCAGGCGAGCGCTACCGCTTCGTCGTCGATGGACAGCTGCACGTGGCCGACCCGGCTTCGCGCTATCAGCCCGAAGGCGTGCACGGCCCCAGCGAGCTGGTCGACCTGGGCGCCTACCCCTGGCGCCATGACTGGCAGGGCCGGCCCTGGCACGAGGCGGTGATCCAGGAACTGCACGTGGGCCTGCTCGGTGGCTACGACGGGGTCGCGCAGGTGCTGCCGCGCCTCGCGCAACTGGGCATCAGCGCCATCGAGCTGATGCCGTTGGGGCAGTTTCCGGGGGCACGCAACTGGGGCTACGACGGGGTGCTGCCGTTCGCCGCGCAGCACAGCTACGGCACCCCGCAGCAGCTGTGCGCGCTGATCGACCAGGCCCACGCCCAGCGCCTGATGGTGCTGGTGGATGTGGTCTACAACCACTTCGGGCCCGACGGCAACTACCTGCACCAGTACGCCAGCCCGTTCTTTCGCGAGGACCGCCAGACCCCGTGGGGCGCGGCCATCGATTTTCGCCGCACCGAAGTGCGCGAGTATTTCATCCAGAACGCACTGATGTGGCTTTGCGACTACCGCTGCGACGGCCTGCGCCTGGATGCGGTGCATGCCATCGACCAACCGGACTTTCTGCACGAGCTGGCAGGTCGGGTGCGTGCCGCCGTGGAGCCAGGGCGCCAGATCTGGCTGGTGCTGGAGAACGAACACAACCAGGCCGGGCTGCTCGAACAAGGCTTCGATGCCCAGTGGAACGACGATGGCCACAATGCCCTGCACGTGCTGCTGACCGGCGAAACCGAGGGCTACTACGCCGACTACAAGGCCCAGCCGATCGAGCAACTGGCACGCTGCCTAGCCGAGGGGTTCGTGTTCCAAGGCCAGGCTAACCGGCATGGCGTGCCGCGTGGCGAGCCCAGCGCGCACCTGCCGCCAAGCGCCTTCGTGCTGTTCTTGCAGAACCACGACCAGGTCGGCAACCGCGCTCTGGGCGAGCGCCTGAGCTGCCTGTGCCCGCCGCAGGCATTGCGCGCCGCCACCGCGCTGTTGCTGCTGGCGCCCATGATCCCGCTGCTGTTCATGGGCGACGACGAAGGCTGCCGCACACCGTTCCTGTTCTTCACCGACTTCCATGATGAGCTAGCCGATGCGGTGCGCGAAGGTCGGCGCAGCGAGTTTGAACATTTCCAGGCTTTTGCCGACCCCGAACAACGCCAGCGCATCCCCGACCCGAATGCCGTGAGCACCTTCGAACACTCGCGCCCCAACCACCAGGCGGTGCTGGCCGGTTGGCACGGCCTCTACCAGCAACTGCTCGAGCTGCGCCACCGCCATGTCATCCCACACCTGCCCGGCACCCGTGCCCTGGGCGCTGACGTGCTCGGTAGCCAGGCGCTCAGCGCCCGCTGGGAACTGGGCAACGGTCAGCGACTGCGCATCGACCTGAACCTTGCCGCGCACCCCCAGCCGGTGCAACTGCCGGCCTTGGAACACCGCCTGTACGACAGCAGCAACAACGCCCACCCCGACTCGACGCTGGCCGCGCACAGTTGCGTGGTCAGCCTGCTGCCCCCCGCACAGGAGACGCCATGAGCGAACACCCCTTGCACCGCCTCGCCGCCCGGGTTGGCGTGGCACGCGATTGGATCGACGCGAACAACCGCCCGCAGCAGGTCTGCGACGAGGTGCTGCGCCAGGTGCTCGCAGGCCTCGGCCACCCTGCCCACGACAACGCCGCCATCGCGGCCAGCTTACGCGCGGTGGAGCAAGCCGAGGACAGCGACCACCTGCCGCCGCTGCTGACCGTCGAAGTTGGCCAGGCGCTGGCGCTGCAACGCTGGTTCAGCGCCGCCGCCCAGGTGCGCTGCAACCTGGAAGACGGCAGCCAACGCAGCCTGCAACTCGACGCTCAGGCATGCCTGCCGGGCGAGCTACCGATCGGCTATCACCAATTAGCCATAGACGGACGCCCCTTCACCCTGGCCGTGGCCCCCTCGCGTTGCCATGCCCTGCAAGACCGGGTCAGCGAACCACCGCCACGCTGCTGGGGGCTGGCGGTTCAGCTGTATAGCCTGCGCCGTGCGGGCGATGGCGGTTATGGCGATTGTCAGGCCCTGGAACAATTGGCACGCAGCGCCGCCGAACGCGGTGCCGATGCCCTGGCGATCAGCCCGATCCATGCCCTGTCGAGCTTCGATCAAGCGCACTACAGCCCCTACTCGCCCTCCAGTCGCCTGCTGCTCAACAGCCTGTATGCCAGCCCAGCCGCGATTCTCGGCGAACGGGCCGTGCGCCTGGCAATCGAGGCCTGCGCCCTGGAGCCGATCTTCGACGACTTGCGCCAGCAGCCTTTGGTGGACTGGCCGCGTGCAGCCCATGCGCACCAGCAACTGCTCGAGGCTCTCTACCAGGACTTCATCCACGCCAGCCACCCACTGCGCGAGGACTTCGACAGCTTCCGCGCCAGCGCGGGGGAAGGCCTGGAACACCATTGCCGTTTCGAGGTGCTGCAAGCGCACGCGGTCGAGAACGGCCTGGGCGCCGACTGGCGCAACTGGCCAGCCGCCTGGCAGGATCCCGAGCACCCTGAGGTGCACGCCTTCGCTAACGCATACCCGGCACGGGTCGAGTTCCATGCCTTCTGCCAGTGGCTCACCGAACGCAGCCTGCAACGTGCCCAGACCGCTGCGCGTGGCAACGGCATGGCGGTCGGGCTGATCGCCGACTTGGCGGTCGGTGCCGACGGTGCCGGCAGCCAAGCCTGGAGCCGTCAGGACGAACTGTTGGCCGACCTCAAGGTGGGCGCACCGCCGGACATCCTCAACCGCGCAGGGCAAGACTGGGGCATCTGCGCATTTTCCCCCGACGGCCTCAAGCGTAATGGCTACCGCGCGTTCATCGAGATGCTGCGGGCCAACCTGGCCCACGCCGGGGGCCTGCGTATCGACCACGTCATGGGCCTGCGCCGGCTGTGGCTGATCCCGCGCGGCGCGGCCCCCCGCGAAGGTGCCTATGTGGATTACCCGCTGGACGACCTGCTGCGCTTGCTGGCACTGGAGTCGGCACGCCACGAGGCGATCATCCTCGGTGAAGACCTCGGCACCGTGCCTGAAGGCCTGCGCGAGCGGCTGGCCGACAAGGCGGTATTGGGCATGCGTGTGCTGCCTTTCGAGCAAAACGCACCCGGGCAGTTCACAGCGATCCTCGACTGGCCTGACAACGCACTGGCCACCACCGGCACCCACGACCTGGCGCCATTGGCCGGCTGGCTGTCAGGCCGCGACATCGACTGGAGCCAGCGCCTGCACCTGCTCGATGCGCCCAGCGAGCTGCACTGGCGCCAGCAGCGCCAACGCGAGCGCGAGGGCCTGCGCCGCACCCTGGAACACAACTATGGCCCACAGCGCGATGACCCAGCGCTGATCGATGCCGCGATCCGCTACGTCGGCCACACCCGCGCACCGCTGGTGCTGATACCGCTGGAGGACCTGCTGGGCTGCCAGGAGCAACCTAACCTGCCGGGCACCACCAGTGGCCATCCCAATTGGCAGCGGCGCTTCAGCGCCGCGGTGGATACGTTGCTCGATGACCCCGACGCCGCACGGCGCCTGGAACTGCTGGCCCAGGCCCGCGAACAAGCCTGGGAGCGTGACCGATGAAGCCCTTGAGCGCCACCGTGCGCCTGCAACTGCACAGCGATTTCAGCCTCGACGATGCCGTACCCCTGGTGCCTTACTTCGCCCGTCTGGGACTCAGCCATGTGTATGCCTCGCCGATCCTCACCGCCCGCGCCGGCTCCCGGCATGGGTACGATGTAGTCGATCCGACCCGCGTCAACCCCGAACTGGGCGGTGAAGCTGCGCTCGAACGCCTGGTGACGGCCTTGCGCCAGCACGGCATGGGCTTGATCCTCGACACGGTGTCCAACCATATGGCCGTGGGCGGCGCCGACAACCCCTGGTGGCAAAGCCTGCTGGCCTGGGGTCGGCGCAGCCCGTATGCCGAGTTCTTCGATATCCAGTGGCACTCCAGCGACCCGCTGCTGGCCGGGCAATTGCTGCTGCCGTTTCTGGGCAATGACTATGGCTTGGCCTTGCAGGATGGGCAGATCCCGCTGACCTTCGATGCTCAAACCGGCGTGTTCGAGGTGGCGCATCACGCGCATCGCTTCCCCATTTGCCCGCTGGACTACCCGCGCATCCTCGAACAGGTCATCGACCCGCGCCTGCACGCCCTGGCCCAACGCTTCGCGGCCCTGAGCGATGCCACCGAGCCGCTGGCCGAGGCCGCCCCGCTGCACCGCGAACTGGCCCGCCTGGCCTGCGCAGGGGCACCGCTGGACACGGCCCTGGCGGCCTTCGACAGTCGCACGCAGGCCGGTTTCCAGCGCCTGCACCAGTTGCTCGAACGCCAGAGCTATCGCCTGGCCAGCTGGCGCACCGCCGCCGACGACATCAACTGGCGGCGTTTTTTCGACATCAACGAGCTAGGCGGCCTGCGCGTGGAGCGCGCGGCCGTGTTCGAGGCGACCCACGCCAAGCTGTTCGAACTGATCGAGCGCGGCTTGGTGGACGGCCTGCGCATCGACCACATCGATGGCCTGGCCGACCCGCGCCGCTACTGCCGCAACCTGCGCCGCCGGGTCAACGGCCTGTTGGCAAGGCGACCACTGCATGCTGCGGTGGCGCATTTCCCGATCTACGTCGAGAAGATCCTGGGGGCCGGCGAGCACCTGCACCGCGACTGGCTCACCGACGGCACCACCGGCTACGAGTTCATGAACCAGGTGTCGCTGCTCCAGCATGATCCAGCCGGTGAGGCGCCACTGAGCGAACTGTGGAGCAGCCTCAGCGAACGCCCGGACTTCGCCGAAGAGGTGCGCATCGCTCGCCACCTGGTGCTCAATGCCAGCCTGGCCGGCGACTGCGAATCAGTGGCCCAAGCGCTGCTGCAGGTCGCACGCGACGACCTGATGACCCGCGACCTGACCCTGGGCGCCATCCGCCGGGCGCTGCAAGCGTTGGTCCAGCATTACCCGGTATACCGCACCTATTTCAATGCCTGCGGGCGCCCGGCCGAAGACGAAGGGTTCTTCCAACAAGCCCTGGAAGGCGCCCGGCAGACCCTGGGCGAGGCCGACTGGCCGATGCTCGAACACCTGCAACGCTGGCTCGGCGGGCAGCCCTGGCGTCAACTGCCACCGGGCAAGCCACGCAAGCACTTGCGCCACGCCTGCGTGCGCTTCCAGCAACTGACCGCACCCAGCGCCGCCAAGGCGGTGGAGGACACCGCGTTCTATCGCTCGGCCCGGCTGCTGTCACGCAACGACGTCGGCTTTGAAGCTGAGCGTTTCAGCGCCGAACCCGCCGAATTCCACACTCAAGCCCAACGCCGCCTGCGCGACTTCCCCGACAACCTGCTCGCCACCGCGACCCATGACCACAAGCGCGGCGAGGACTGCCGCGCGCGCCTGGCCGCTCTGAGTGAACGCGCGCCCTGGCTGGCCAGCCGGGTGGAGCACTGGCGCGAGCTGGCAGCACCGCTGCGCCAGACGCTGGACGACGGCCCGGCACCAAGCCCTGGCGACGAGCTGCTGCTCTACCAGACCTTACTCGGCAGTTGGCCACTGGACCTCGACCTGCATGATCCCGACGCCCTGCGCCGGTACGCAGCACGCATCGGCCAATGGCAACAGAAGGCCCTGCGCGAAGCCAAGCTGCGCAGCAGCTGGGCAGCCCCGAACGAGGCCTATGAACAGGCCTGCGCCGATTACCTCGACAACCTGCTGCTGGGTGCGCAGAACCAGCAGTTACGTCAGTCGCTGCACCAGTCTGCACGGTTGCTCGACTGCCCCGGTGCGCTCAATGGCCTGGTCCAATGCCTGCTACGCCTGACCACCCCTGGGGTGCCCGACCTGTACCAGGGCAACGAGTACTGGGACCTGAGCCTGGTCGACCCGGATAACCGCCAGCCGGTGGACTACGCTGCAAGGCGGTCCAGCCTGGATGACCGCGCGCCACTGGCCGAGTTGCTCGCCAACTGGCGCGATGGGCGTATCAAGCAGGCGCTGATCGCACGGGTGCTCGATGCGCGTCAGGCTCACCCGGCGCTGTTCCAGCAGGGCGACTACGTGCCGTTGCCGGTGCTGGGGCGCTACGCCAATCAGGTGCTGGCCTTTGCCCGAGTGAGCGAAGGCGTACGCGCCATCATCGTTGTACCGCGGCTGGCCAGCGCCCTCCTGGGCTCGGCCAGCACCCCGCTGATCCCAGCGCAGAACTGGGACGATACGCGGCTGGTATTGCCGTTTGCCTTGTCACCTGCCAACTGCCTGGGACTTTTCGGTGGCGTTGCGGTCAGCCCTTCAAGGGAGCTGAAAATCCGCAACGTGCTGGCGGAGTTTCCGGTCAATGTGTTGATCGATCATGCCTAACTGCATTCAGGAGCGTCGTGATGAGTGTCGATGAAAAGCGTATCCGTGAGTTCGCGTATCAGATTTGGGAATCGGAGGGTAAACCCGAGGGGCGTGAGGCCGAGCACTGGGACAAAGCCCGCAAGCTGGCCGAGGCCGAAGCGCTCGCGCCCAAGGCGCCACCGCGCAAGAAGGCCGCCGCCAAACCCAAGGCCGCAGCACCTGCCGAAAAACCCGCAGCACTGAAAAAGCCCAGGGCCGTGAAAAAGCCAGCCGCTGGCTGATCCTGGCCAAGCCCTTTCGCGGGTCGCCCGCGTTCGACCAGCGCTAGCGCTGGCGGCGTGCATCGACCCGCGAAGCGGCCGTTGCAGCACACATCCAGCTTCCGCTTCAACCACGGCGACACGAGGACTGCCATGAGCCCGCGCACCCCAAAAAAAACCCGATCCGTCGCCCCATCGCGCATCCGTGAAGGGCTGCCGTTCCCGCTTGGCGCCACCTGGGACGGCCTGGGGGTCAACTTTGCCCTGTTCTCGGCCAATGCCACCAAGGTTGAGCTGTGCGTGTTCGACTCCACCGGCGAGCATGAACTCGAACGTATCGAGCTGCCCGAGTACACCGATGAGATCTACCACGGCTACCTGCCCGACGCCCACCCTGGCCTGGTCTATGGTTACCGCGTGCACGGTCCGTACGAGCCGCGTAACGGCCATCGTTTCAACCCTAACAAGCTGTTGATCGACCCGTATGCCAAACAACTGGTCGGCAGCCTGAAATGGTCCGAGGCGCTGTTCGGCTACACCATCGGCCACCCGGACGACGACCTGTCGTTCGACGAGCGCGACAGTGCGCCATTCGTGCCCAAGTGCAAGGTCATCGACCCCGCCTTCACCTGGGGCCGCGATCAGCGGGTCTCGGTCCCATGGGAGCGCACTATCCTCTACGAGGCCCACACCCGTGGCATCAGCATGCGCCACCCTGCGGTGCCCGAGCACCTGCGCGGCACGTTCGCAGGGCTGGCCAACGATGAACTGCTGGGGCATATCAAGGCGCTTGGGGTGTCGAGCATCGAGCTGTTGCCGATCCATGCGTTCGTCAACGATCAGCACCTGCTGGACAAAGGCCTGAACAACTATTGGGGCTACAACAGCATCGCCTTCTTCGCCCCGCACCCGCGCTACTTGGCCAGCGGCAAGATCGCCGAGTTCAAGGAGATGGTCGCGCACCTGCACGACGCGGGTCTGGAGGTCATCCTGGACGTGGTCTACAACCACACCGCCGAGGGTAACGAGCGCGGCCCGACGCTGTCGATGCGCGGTATCGACAACGCCTCCTACTACCGCCTGATGCCAGATGACAAACGTTACTACATCAACGATTCCGGCACCGGCAACACCCTCGACCTGAGCCACCCTTGCGTGCTGCAACTGGTCACCGACTCGCTGCGTTACTGGGCAGGCGAGATGCACGTGGACGGGTTCCGCTTCGACCTGGCGACCATTCTGGGTCGTTACCACGACGGCTACAGCGAACGTCATGGGTTTCTCGTGGCCTGCCGGCAAGACCCCATGCTCAGCCAGGTCAAGCTGATCGCCGAACCCTGGGACTGTGGCCCTGGCGGCTACCAGGTGGGCAACTTCGCCCCCGGCTGGGCGGAGTGGAACGACCGCTTCCGCGACACCGTGCGCAGCTTCTGGAAAGGCGACGAAGGCATGCTCGCCGATTTTGCCGCACGCATCACCGCCTCGGGCGACCTGTTCAACAATCGCGGCCGACGCCCCTACGCCTCGGTCAACTTCGTCACTGCACACGACGGTTTCACCCTGCGCGACCTGGTTTCGTACAACGACAAGCACAACGAAGACAACGACGAGAACAACCAGGACGGCACCAACAACAACCTGTCGTGGAACTGCGGCGCCGAGGGCCCCACGGACGATCCTGAGATCAACGCCCTGCGCATGCGCCAGATGCGCAATTTCTTCGCCACCCTGCTGTTCTCCCAAGGCACGCCGATGATGGTGGCCGGCGATGAATTCAGCCGCACCCAGCACGGCAACAACAACGCCTACTGCCAGGACAGCGAGATCGGTTGGGTGAACTGGGACCTGGACGAGGATGGCAAGCAGCTGCTGGCGTTCGTCAAGCGCCTGATCCAGCTGCGCCTGTCCTACCCGATCCTGCGCCGTTCGCGCTTTCTGGTGGGCGACTACAACGAGGCGATCGGCGTCAAGGACGTCACCTGGCTGGCCCCGGATGGCCGCGAGATGAGCGTTGAGCAATGGGAAGATCCCCATGGCCGTTGCCTGGGCATGCTCATGGATGGCCGCGCCCAGGAAAGCGGCATCGCCCGCCCCGGCGCAGAATCGACCTTGTTGCTGATCGTCAATGCTCACCATGACAAGGTGCCGTTCACGCTGCCGACGGTGCCGGAAGGAACCCACTGGAACTGCCTGGCCGACACCGACCGGCCACAGCTGCGCAAAGCCCAGCATTTGCCGTTCGACACGGTGTTCGAGGTGCAGGGACGCTCGTTGCTGTTGCTGGCCTTGCAGCGCGAAGAAGACTGAACCTGGCTGGCGCGGGCCGGTCCTAAGCATTACCCAGGATCACCCGCGCGCCTGTGGAAGCGGGGTTACCCGCGCCCACCAGGATCGCGTGAACCACGCCAGGAGCCCCCGTGAACCCCGAAGCTGGGCATTCAAGTTTCAACCGCGTCAACCAAGCCCCTGCCGTGCGCCGGGTCAAGGTTCTGACGGTTAATACCCACAAAGGCTTCACCGCCTTCAACCGGCGCTTCATCCTGCCGGAACTGCGCGAGGCGGTGCGTACCACCCAAGCTGACCTGGTGTTCCTCCAGGAAGTGCTTGGCAGCCACGATCGCCATGCGGCGCGTTATCCCGGCTGGCCGCAGACGTCGCAGTACGAGTTCCTCGCCGACAGCATGTGGAGCGACTTCGCCTACGGCCGCAACGCGGTGTACCCCGACGGCCATCACGGCAATGCCCTGTTGTCCAAATACCCGATCATCGAGCACCGCAACCTCGACGTATCGATCACCGGCCCCGAACGCCGGGGGCTGTTGCACTGCGTACTGGAGCTGCCCGGTCAGCGCAATGTGCATGCCATCTGCGTGCACCTGTCGCTGCTGGAAAGCCACCGGCAAAAACAGCTGCAACTGCTGCGCACACTGCTCGATGCCCTGCCCGCCGAAGACCCTGTGATCATCGCAGGCGATTTCAACGACTGGCAGCTGCATGGCAACCGCACCCTGGGTCTGCAACGCGACCTGCATGAAGCGTTCGAACGCCATCAAGGGCGCCTGGCGCGCACCTATCCGGCCCGTTTGCCGCTGCTGCGCCTGGACCGCATCTATCTGCGCAATGCCAACAGCCATGCACCACGCATTCTCGGCCACAAGCCCTGGACGCACCTGTCGGATCACCTGCCATTGACGGTGGAAGTGCAGCTGTTGTGAACCCAGCTCGGCGTATGCGATGCAACGATTCGGCATAGCGCTCTACGGGCAAATCGCCAATACCGCTATATCAGAAAATAAACTCATTGATATCAGTGATATAGCGACTCCAATACGTTTTTCGCAGGGTTTTCACATCTTCTTGACGCAAGCCCCGACGTCTCCTTAGCTGAACAGAACCAACAGACGTAAACATGCGTGCCAAGCCCCTCGCGCTCACCCTCGTGCCTGCGCTCGGCGGCTGGCGCACTGGTGTGTGTCGCCCTCTGTTTTGTCGTCAGCCCGTGACATCAGGCCAGGCCCCAGGCTGTAGCAAGGTCGGGTTGCGCCGACAAGACAGGAGATCCACCATGAAAGCCGCCGTCACTCCCACGCGTTTCGATACCCTGTTCTGCGCGGTTTCAACGTCACTGCTGCTCGCCAGCCCATTGGACGTCTTCGCCTTCGAACCGCGAGAGGACGACCCATTCACGCAGGTGTTGGTCAGCCCTCGCCTAACGTCGCTGTGGCGAGCGCCATCGAATGCCAACGGCCTCAGTCAGGACGCACTGGCAGCGTTCAGCGAGCAGATGAGCGAACGCCACGGCCTCGGCGTAGCCGACCTGGTGGCCCAGCAATGGGCACAGTACGCTCCGGGCGCGGCGCGCCCTGACGCTCAGGAGCCTGCGCAACACGGGGCGTTTGACCCGCAACTGATGATCGCCCCAGACCTATTCGTACGGGAGAGCGCCGCAGGCAATGTGCACCGCGCGGGGATCTTCGTCGGCCACAGCAACCTGCAAAGCCAATTCACTCGCCTGCGCCCGCTGCTCGGCAACCCGCCGCGTAGCGCGGTGAACCTCAGTGGCGAGAGCCTTGGACTGTACTGGAGCATGGCCCATGTCCAGGGCTGGCACGTGGACGCCGTGGCGATGGGCACGCGCATCGACATCAGCGGGCGTTCCGACAGCGGCCAGCGGCTCGACGACAGTGGCCATGCCATGACGTTTTCAGTCGAAGGCGGCTTTCCGATTGGGCTGGGTGGCAACTGGGTGATCGAGCCTCAGGCGCAGTTGATCAACCAGCAGTTCTTCCCTGGCAGCCAGACCGAGCGGCAAACCTTGCACGTCTTCGACAACGCGCCAAGCTGGAGTGGCCGGGTCGGCGCCAAGCTGTCGACGCGCTACGAAGTCCGCGGCATGCCGATCGAACCCTACGTGCGCACCAGCCTGTGGTACGACTTCAGCAACTACGAAACGGTCAAGCTCGATCAGGTGGACAAGATATCCAGCTCGCGCAGCTCGGCCACCGTGGAACTCGGGCTGGGGCTGGTGGCGCGGGTGACGTCGAACGTGGCGCTGTTCGTGAGTGCCGACTACAGCAGCGACGTGGATGACAATGACCTCAATGGGCTGATCGGCAGCCTGGGCGTGAGGATGCGTTGGTAGCGTCAACCTTGCCTGGGATGCTGCCCAACGGAGCATGGCTCGGCGCCTAAGGGCGCCGGCCAAACGCCTTCACGCCGGCCTCTCGCTGCTAGGCCGACTGCTTGCGCGCGGCGGCATCAGGCTGGTTTCATCAGCAATACCCCAAGCGGCGGCAGGTTCAACGACAGCGACACCGGCTGTCCGTGGCTGGCGATAGGATCGCTGGCCACCGCGCCCAGGTTGCCCACGTTGGACCCGGCATACTGCTCGGCGTCACTGTTGAGCAGCTCTTGCCACTGCTCGCCGAACGGCACACCAATGCGATAGCCGGTGCGCGGCACCGGGGTGAAGTTGGCTACCACCAACACCGGCTCGCCCTGACGGCTCCAGCGCAGCCAGGCGTACACGCTGTTGTGCGTGTCATCGCCGATGAGCCACTGGAAACCTTGGGGCTGGCAATCCTGCTCGTGCAGGGCCGGCAGGTCGCGGTACAACCGGTTCAGATCGGACACCAACTGCCGCACGCCCTGGTGCTCGGAATACTGCAACAGGTACCAGTCCAGTTGGTGATCATGGCTCCACTCGCGCCACTGGCCGAACTCGCAGCCCATGAACAGCAGCTTCTTGCCGGGGTGGGCCCACATGAACGTGAGGTAGGCGCGCAGATTGGCGAACTTCTGCCAGCGATCGCCGGGCATCTTGTCGATCAGCGAGTGCTTGCCATGCACCACCTCATCGTGAGAAATGGGCAGGATGAAGTGCTCGGAATACGCGTACATCAGCCCGAAACTCATCTCCTTGTGGTGGTAGCCACGGTGGACCGGATCATTCTGGATGTAGTGCAGGGTGTCGTGCATCCAACCCATGTTCCACTTGTAGGCAAAGCCCAGGCCACCTTGCTGGGTCGGCTGGCTGACGCCGGGCCAGGCCGTGGACTCCTCGGCGATGATCAACGCGCCGGGGGCCTCGACCGCTGCCACACCGTTGAGGTGGCGGATGAAGTCGATGGCTTCGAGGTTTTCACGCCCGCCGTGGCGGTTCGGCACCCACTCGCCGGCCTTGCGCGAATAGTCCCGGTAGAGCATCGACGCTACGGCATCGACGCGCAGTCCATCGATGTGGAAATGCTTGAGCCAGTGCAGCGCCGACGCCAGCATGAAGCCGCGCACCTCGTTGCGCCCCAGGTTGTAGATGAGCGTGTTCCAATCCTGGTGGAAGCCTTCCAGGGGGTTCTCATACTCGTAGAGGGCGGTGCCATCGAAACGCGCCAGGCCGTGTTCGTCGGTGGGGAAATGCGCCGGGACCCAGTCCAGGATCACGCCGATGCCGCCTTGGTGGCAGGCATCGATGAAGTAGGCGAAGTCCTCGGCGCTGCCATAGCGCGAGGTGGGCGCGAACATCGACAGTGGCTGGTAGCCCCAGGAGCCGCCAAAGGGGTGCTCCATGATCGGCATCAGCTCGATATGGGTGAAGCCCAGTTGCTGCACGTACGGCACCAGGCGCTCGGCCAGCTCACGCCAGTTGTAGAAACGCGCGACCTCGCCGGCATCGTCCACCTCGCAGCGCCAGGAGCCGGCGTGCAGCTCGTAGATCGACAGCGGTGCGCTGTAGGCATGACGTTGTGCGCGCTCAGCCATCCACTGCCGATCGCCCCACTCGTGGGCCAGGGCGCCAGCGACCTTCGAGGCCGTGCTGGGGGGCAGCTCGGTGGCCCGCGCCAATGGATCGGCCTTGAGCGGCAGCACGCCGGCCTGGCCGAGCACTTCGTACTTGTAGGTTTCGCCGACGCCGAGCCTGGGGATGAACAGCTCCCACACCCCGGCACCGTGGCGCAGGCGCATGGGGTGGCGGCGACCGTCCCAATTGTTGAAGTCGCCCACCACCGAGACACGCCGTGCGTTCGGCGCCCAGACCGAGAAGCACACTCCGTCGACACCCTCGACCTGCATGGGCTGAGCGCCGAAGCGGCTGGAGAGATCGCGGTGATTGCCCTCGGCGAACAGGTACATGTCCATCTCGCCCAATTGCGGACCGAAGCTGTAAGGGTCCTCGGTGACCTGCTCGCCACTGGCCCAGCCGATGTGCAGCAGGTACGGCTGGTCGTATTCCAGGTGCGCGGTGAACATACCTGGGACACTCGCTTGACGCATGTCGGCCAGGACGCGCCCGTCGTCACGGGCCAAGATCCGTACATGCAGGGCGTTGGGCAGGAATGACCGAATCCACAGGCCGCCTGCACCATCAGGGTGCGGCCCAAGTACGGCAAACGGGTCGGCGTGCTCGGCGCGGGCCAGGGCATCCAGGTCCCGTTGCCGAAGGCCGCCAGTGTCACGCGTGGTTGCATTCATCTTACTGCCCCTTCCATGAATATATGAACGGCTTCGCTGCCCTCAGGCAGCGTTGTGGGAGCGAGCTGGGCGTAGCGCCAGCCCACCGCGAACACCGGCACAGCCAGTGTGATGCAACGCATTGCCTGCCGCGCGCACAGCCAACGCCAATCGTCTGTCGAGAGGCTCACGCTTCCCCCCAGGTACTGATCAACCCATGCAGTCCATGCAAAGGGACGGCCAGCCAGCTGGGCCGGTTTTCAGCTTCGTAGGCGATTTCGTAGGCGGCTTTTTCCAGGCAGAACAGCTCCAGCGCGGCACGCTCGCCCTCCGCGTGCTGCCAGGCATGCGGCATCGCGGCACTGGCCAGGCCATAGGCCTCGACGAACGCATGGCGCGACTGGTGCAGGTACTGCCGGGCGACGCGCTTACGCGCCTGCTGCTCAGCCTCGCAAAGGTCCGCCGTAGAGGCGCTACGCAGGATCATCGCAGCAGCATAGTCGAACGAACGCAGTACGCCGCTGACATCCTTGTACGGGCTGTGCTTGGCCCGACGTTCTTCAAGCGGCCGAGCCGGTTCGCCTTCGAAATCGATCAGGTAGGCATCACCCTGCACCACCAGCACCTGGCCCAGGTGCAGGTCGCCATGCACTCGCATCAACAGGCCGCCGCGCGCCTTCTCGGCCAGATTGGCGACCTGCTCGCGCAGGCCAGCACGCTGTTGCTGGAGGTCGTCCAGCATGGCCTGGCTGTCAGGATCGAGGGTGTCACGGTGCTGAACCAGCAGGTCCAGGGCATGCTCAAGTTCAGCGCCAATCTGCCCGCCCCAGCGTTGGCTGTCGGCCTGCGCGCTGACACGCGGCTCGAATGCCGGGTCTTGACTCGGCGCCGCCAACAGCAGGTGCATCTCGCCCAGGCGCTGACCGAGCAAGGCGGCGAACCCTGCCAGTTCGGCGAGGGCATCGGCGTGGGCCTGGGGCTCGCCACTGTCGGCGTCCCTCTCGTCGCGCACAGCCCGCTCCAAGGTGTTCTGGGTCCAGTCCCAGGCATCGCCCTGGTTGCTCAAGTAGCCTTGGGCAATCATCAATAGGTGCGCCTGATCGTGCGCATCGACGCGGCTGACCCAGGCCAGCAGCGGCGAGATGTTAGCAAAGCCCGCCGCGCTGAGGTAGGCGCTCATTTCAAGCTCAGGGTGCACGCCTGGGTTGACCCGGCGGATCAGCTTCAGGACAAGCCTGTCGCCCACCACCACTGAGCTGTTGGATTGCTCGGCCCCCAGGTAGCGGACCTCGCTCTGCTCGTTCAAGCCCAGCGCCGCCAAGGCCTCGGTACTGTGGAACTGCAACTCGCCCAGGTGCTCGCCGCACGGTAGGCGCACGCCATCCTGGCAGCCACGCAGCACACTGCGCACGAACGATTCGAGCACGAAAGCGTCGGTGATCAGCCCCACTTGGCGGCCACGGCGTACCCGTGACAGCGCCAGTTGCTGAGGCAGCGCCGCATTGATCTGCTCCTCGGGCAATAAACCGAACGGCAGTTGATAGGCACTGCTCTGGCCATCGCTGCGCACCTCGATTTCGGCCAGCAAAACCGGAAACGTGGCGGTGCCCATGCGTACGCCGTAGCGCAGCCGGACCTGCTCGATAGGCCCCTGCTTACCCGCGAACCAGCGCCGCTTTGGCAGGTACTGAGGCAACACGGTGCCTTGCAGCACATCGCGCGACGGCGCTTCCAGCAGCTCTTCCATGCGCTTGCGCAGGACCAACGTGGTCAGCTCCGGCAGGCTCTCGGCAGGCTGGACATGCCAGCTGGGCATGCGTTCGCGGCTGGCCAGCACGAACCAGTAGAAACCGTAGGGCGCCAGGGTGAGCAGGAACGGCAGTTGCCCGATGGGCGGGAACGCGCTGCCGCCCAGCATCTCCACCGGCACCCGGTCGACATAGTGCGTAAGATCCAGCTCTGCTGCCTGCGCGGCGCGCGAGACATTAGCCACGCACAGCACGATCTCGGTATGCCCATCGTCGCCGGTGTATTCGCGCAGGTAGGCCAGAATGCGGCGATTGCTGGGGGTGAGCATTTTCAGCGTGCCACGCCCGAAGGCCTTCTGCTGATTGCGCACCGCCAACAGGCGACGGTTCCAGTTGAGCAGCGAATGCGGGTCGTGGGCCTGGGCCTCGACGTTGACAGTCTGGAAGCCGTACAGCGGATCCATGATCGGCGGCAGCACCAGGCGCTGCGGATCGGCCCTGGAGAAACCACCATTGCGGTCGGGCGACCACTGCATGGGGGTACGCACCCCATCGCGGTCACCCAGGTAGATGTTGTCGCCCATGCCCAGTTCGTCGCCGTAGTACAACGTCGGCGTGCCGGGCATCGACAGCAGCAGGCTGGTGAGCAGCTCGATGCGTCGCCGATCCCGCTGTAGCAGCGGTGCCAGGCGTCGACGAATGCCGAGGTTGATGCGCGCACGGCGATCCTCGGCGTAGTAGTTCCACAGGTAGTCGCGCTCGCGGTCGGTGACCATCTCCAGGGTCAACTCATCGTGGTTGCGCAGGAAGATCGCCCATTGGCAGTTGGCGGGAATTTCCGGGGTCTGGCGCAGGATGTCGGTGATTGGGAAGCGATCTTCCATGGCCAGGGCCATGTACATGCGCGGCATCAACGGGAAGTGGAAGGCCATGTGGCACTCGTCGCCATCGCCTTCGCCGAAGTACGGCCGGGTATCCTCTGGCCACTGGTTGGCTTCGGCCAGCAGCATGCGGTCCGGGTAGTTGGCGTCGATCTCGGCACGGATCGCCTTGAGCACCGCATGGGTCTCGGGCAGGTTCTCGTTATTGGTGCCATCACGCTCGATCAGGTAGGGAATGGCGTCCAGGCGCAGCCCATCGACGCCAAGGTCGAGCCAGAAACGCATGACCCCGATCACCGCTTTCATCACTTGTGGGTTGTCGAAGTTCAAGTCTGGCTGGTGAGAGTAGAACCGGTGCCAGAAGTACTGCCCGGCCACCGGGTCCCAGGTCCAGTTGGACTTTTCGGTGTCGAGGAAAATGATCCGCGTGCCATCGTACTTCTGGTCGTCATCGGACCACACGTAGAAGTCCCGTGCCTTGCTACCGCGCTTGGCGTGACGCGCCCGTTGGAACCAGGGATGCTGGTCGGAGGTGTGGTTGATGACCAGCTCGGTGATCACACGCAGGCCACGCTTGTGCGCCTCGGCGATGAAGCGCCGGGCATCAGCCATGCTGCCGTAGTCGGGGTGCACGGCCTTGTACTCGGCGATGTCATAACCATCGTCGCGGCGCGGCGATGGGTAGAACGGCAACAGCCAGAGGGTGTTGACGCCCAGTTGGGCAATGTAGTCGAGCTTGCTGATCAAGCCTGCGAAGTCGCCGATACCGTCGTTGTTCGAGTCGAAGAACGACTTGATATGCAGCTGGTAGATCACCGCATCCTTGTACCACAGCGGATCGTCGATGAAGGCTGCCGGGCGGGAACGCTTGGCCATGTACGACTCCTTTGATTTTCCGGTTCGGTACGCTCCCAGTAGGAGCGGCCTTGTGTCGCGAAAGGGGCGCGCAGCGGCCCCGGGATCTCAGCGACATGACACATTGCTGGGGCTGCTTCGCTGCCCATTCGCGACGCAAGGCCGCTCCTGCATCAGTCAGTGGTGCTTGCTGATGCGCCAGATCCCGAACGGTTGGTGCCAGGGTTCGATGCGCATCCATTGGGTCTTGCCATGCCAGGTCCAGCGATGGCCATTCATCAGGTCTTCGCCTTGGGTATCGGCATTGTCGTCCAACCCCAGTTCCCACAACGGCAGCTCGAAGCTGGCCTCCTGGGCATTGAACGGATCGAGGCTGATGGCTACCAGGATGAAGTTGTCGCGCTCGGGGGTGCGCTTGGCGAAATACACGATCTGGTCGTTCCAACAGTTCAGGAACACCACCCCCAAGTGCGTTTGCAAGGCGCGGTTGTCGCGGCGGATGCGGTTGAGCTGGGCGATCTCGGCAACGATGTTGCCGGGCGCGGTGTAGTCGCGTGGGCGAATTTCGTACTTCTCCGAATCCAGGTACTCCTCCTTGCCTGGCAGCGCTTCGCTCTCGCACAACTCGAAACCCGAATACATCCCCCACAGCCCCGAACCCATGCTCGCCAGGGCGGCGCGGATGAGAAACCCGGCACGGCCACAGGTGTGCAGAAAATACGGGTTGATGTCGGGGGTGTTGACGAAGAAGTTGGGCCGGTAGCACAGGCTCCAGGGCGGCTGGTTGAGCGTTTCGAAGTACTCGCGCAGCTCCTGCTTGGTGTTGCGCCAGGTGAAGTAGGTGTAGCTCTGCGCATAGCCGACCTTGCCCAGGCGCGCCATCATCGCTGGCCGGGTGAAGGCCTCGGCGAGAAACACCACCTCGGGGTACTGGCTACGCACATTGGCGATCAGCCATTGCCAGAACGGCAGCGGCTTGGTGTGCGGATTGTCGACGCGGAAGGTCTTGACCCCCTCCTCCACCCAGCCAACCACCACGTCGCGCAGCGCTAGCCACAGGCTTGGCACTGCGTCGGGGGCATAGAAATCGACATTGACGATGTCCTGATATTTCTTCGGCGGGTTCTCGGCGTAGCGGATCGTGCCGTCGGGACGCCAGCTGAACCAGCCGGGGTGTTGCTTGAGCCAGGGATGGTCCTGAGAGCACTGGATGGCAAAGTCCAGGGCGATTTCCAGGCCATGCTCGGCGGCAGCGGCCACCAGGCGGCGGAAGTCCGCGTGACTGCCCAGTTGCGGATGGATGGCCTCGTGCCCGCCCTCGGGACTACCGATGGCGTAGGGACTGCCGGGGTCGCCCGGTTGAGCCTGCAATGCATTGTTGCGGCCTTTGCGGTGCTGCATGCCAATGGGGTGGATGGGCGGGAAGTACAGCACATCGAAGCCCATGTCACGGATCATCGGCAGGCGCTGGTGCACGTCGTCAAAGGTGCCGTGGCGCTCCGGCGAATCGGTGCACGAGCGCGGGAACAACTCGTACCAGCTGGCGAACTGCGCCGCTTCCCGGTCGACATCCAGCGGGTACTCACGGCTGCGGGTCAGGTAACTGCGGTGTTCGGCTTCGCTCATCAGGCGTGCGGTGTAGGGGTTGAGCAGTTGGGCCACCTGATCGTGCACCGACAGGCTCGGCAAGCGCTGTTGCAACTCCAGCAACTGCTCGCTGAGCAGGCCTTCGCTGCGCTCGACGCCTTTGCCCAGCATCAACCGACCTTCCTCCAGCTCCAGCTGTATATCCTGGCCAGCGGCGTATTTCTTCTCCAGGTCGTAGGCATAGGTGGCGAACGGGTCGATCCAGGCCTGGAGGCTGAACAGGTGCAGGCCCAGTTCGTTGGGGCTGAATTCGGCCAGCCACAGGTCGTTGCCCGTTGACTGCATCGGTATGGTGTGCCAGCGCCGACTGTGGGCCTGGCGCCAGTACAGCATCACCGCCATGCGGTCGTGGCCGTCGCTGTAGACCTTGGCGCTCACCGCTACGCGTTGCCCGCGCACGGCCTTGGCAGCGAAGGCACCACCGTCCAGCTGCGGGCTGACGTCCTCGATCACGATACGCGGGGCCAGCAATGCCTGGGAGAGGCTGATGGCCTGGTCCGGGTGATCGCCTGCCAAGGGCACGCTTTCGAAAGGCTCGTTACCTGACATCGCACTCGCTCCGTTGAGATTGTGGCGGTAAGGGTTCAGAGCCGTGTCACGCACGTGGGTTCAAAAAAATGAGCGAATGGCGCATCGCGCAGGTCCAAGCCTGCAACGCCGCTTCATCCACCACGCGAGGTCAGGCCCATGAGTATTCCCATTCCACCGGAAACGCCCGATCCAAATATCGACGACCCGGCGCTGCCACCGCCGGTGCCCGAAGAAGAGCCGGACGAGTTGCCGATCGAGCCGAGTACACCGCCCACGGTAGGCGATCCGCCGAGCGAGGCGCCGCCGGTGAGAGGTAGAGCATAGACAAGACGCAAGGACTGCCAGGGTTGGCCGCTCGTTTCATCGGCAAGACTGCGTGCATGGGTGTCCATCAGCGCACCCGACCTGCCGGGCCAGGACTTCTGCACGACCGACACAAAGCCTGGCTCGACGCACTTTCCATTTTTGCCACGTACTGCGCCAGCTGTAGCGCACCACCAAGACTTCGCGTTCGGCATGGCGAACTAAGCTGGCGTCGCAGGCTTGGCCAACGCAGAGGATGGGCAGCGGTTGCGCCTGAAGAGCTTGGCTGAGGCACGTAAGTGCTTTCTTGCGACTGCTCTGGATAGGACTGAAGCAAGCGCGTTCAGGCTGGAGCACATTAACGTTTACGTAAAGGCTACTAGACAAGCGACGGCGCGAAGCTTACGTTAACGTAAAGGTGAAAAGCAAAACCCGGTCATTCTGACCTGCCCCACAGGTAAGGCGGCAGGTTTATCGACTAGGGTGAAACCCAATTTCAAGAACAATAAGGTGCACCGTCCATGTATTACCCGACCTTGAACTTCGCCCTGGGCGAAACCATCGACATGCTGCGTGACCAGGTGCGCACCTTCGTGGCCACGGAACTGGCCCCGCGCGCTGCGCAAATCGACCACGACAACCTGTTCCCCGCCGACATGTGGCGCAAGTTCGGTGACATGGGCCTATTGGGTATCACCGTGCCAGAACAGTACGGCGGGGCAGGCCTGGGCTACCTGGCGCATGTCGTGGCAATGGAAGAAATCAGCCGCGGCTCGGCCTCGGTGGCGCTGTCCTATGGCGCCCACTCCAACCTGTGCGTCAACCAGATCAACCGCAACGGCAATCACGAGCAGAAGCTCAAGTACCTGCCCAAACTCGTCAGCGGCGAACACATCGGCGCGCTGGCCATGAGCGAACCCAACGCCGGCTCCGACGTGGTATCGATGAAATTGCGCGCGGAAAAACGCGGTGACCGCTACGTGCTCAACGGCAGCAAGACCTGGATCACCAACGGTCCCGACGCCAACACCTACGTGATCTATGCCAAGACCGACCTGGACAAGGGCGCGCATGGCATCACCGCGTTCATCGTCGAGCGCGATTTCAAAGGTTTCACCCGCAGCAACAAGTTCGACAAGCTGGGCATGCGCGGCTCCAACACCTGCGAGTTGTTCTTCGATGAGGTCGAGGTGCCCGAGCAGAACATCCTTGGCCAGCTCAACGGCGGCGTGCGCGTACTGATGAGCGGCCTGGACTACGAGCGCGTGGTGCTGTCGGGCGGGCCGACCGGCATCATGCAAAGCTGCATGGACCTGGTGGTGCCCTACATCCACGACCGCAAGCAATTCGGCCAGAGCATCGGTGAGTTCCAACTGATCCAGGGCAAGATCGCCGATATGTACACCCAGCTCAACGCCAGCCGCGCCTACCTGTACGCCGTGGCCCAGGCCTGCGACCGTGGCGAGACTACCCGCAAGGACGCAGCCGGGGTGATCCTGTATACCGCCGAACGCGCCACGCAAATGGCCCTTGAGGCGATCCAGATCCTGGGTGGCAACGGCTACATCAATGAATTCCCGGCCGGGCGCCTGCTGCGCGATGCCAAGCTGTACGAGATCGGCGCCGGCACCAGCGAAATCCGCCGGATGCTGATCGGCCGCGAACTGTTCAACGAAACGCGCTAGGCGCAGTTGCAAGCCTGAAGTGGCAAGCTGCAAGCACGAGCAGCCTTGCGTACGACCCATTCTTGCCGCTCGACGCTCATGGCGTGAAGCGGCCGAAGGCACAACGATGATTCTCAAATCCCAGTTGAACACCCGCGCCCCGGACTTCATGCAGAACAGCGCGGCCATGTTGGAGCACGTCGACGCCCTGCGCACCCTGCTCGCCCAGGTGCACCAGGGCGGTGGGCCCAAGGCCCAGCAACGGCACACCGCGCGCGGCAAGCTGCTGCCCCGCGAGCGCATCGACCGGCTGCTCGACGTCGGCTCGGCGTTTCTCGAAATCGGCCAACTGGCCGCCCATGAGGTGTATGGCGAGGACGTGCCAGCTGCTGGCGTGATTGCCGGCATCGGTCGGGTCGAAGGCGTCGAGTGCATGATCGTGGCCAATGACGCCACGGTCAAAGGCGGCTCCTACTACCCACTGACCGTGAAAAAGCACCTGCGCGCACAAACCATCGCCCTACAGAATCGCCTGCCGTGCCTGTACTTGGTGGACTCCGGCGGCGCCAACCTGCCGCGCCAGGACGAGGTATTCCCCGACCGCGAGCACTTCGGGCGGATTTTCTTCAACCAGGCCAACATGAGCGCCCTGGGCATTCCACAGATCGCCGTGGTGATGGGCTCGTGCACCGCTGGCGGTGCCTATGTGCCAGCCATGGCCGACGAGGCGATCATGGTACGCCAGCAAGCGACCATCTTTCTCGCCGGCCCCCCGCTGGTCAAAGCCGCCACCGGCGAGGTGGTCAGCGCCGAAGCGCTGGGCGGGGCCGACGTGCACTGCCGCACCAGCGGCGTGGCCGACCATTACGCCGACAACGACGAACACGCCCTCGCACTGGCCCGGCGCTGCGTGGCCAACCTCAACTGGCAGAAGCTGGGCAGGCTGCAATGCAGGATACCGGTCGCGCCGCTGTATGCCGCCGAGGAGCTGTACGGCGTGGTGCCGGCCGACGCCAAGCAACCCTTCGATGTACGCGAGGTGATCGCGCGGCTGGTGGATGGCTCGCAGTTCGATGAATTCAAAGCCCTGTTCGGCACCACCCTGGTGTGCGGCTTTGCGCACCTGCACGGCTACCCGGTGGCGATCCTGGCCAACAACGGCATCCTCTTCGCCGAAGCTGCGCAAAAGGGTGCGCACTTCATCGAACTGGCCTGCCAACGTGGCATCCCGCTGCTGTTCCTGCAGAACATCACAGGTTTCATGGTGGGCAAGAAGTACGAAGAAGGCGGCATCGCCAAGCACGGCGCCAAGTTGGTGACCGCCGTGGCCTGTGCCCAGGTGCCGAAGTTTACGGTGATCATCGGCGGCAGTTTTGGCGCTGGCAACTACGGCATGTGCGGGCGCGCCTACGACCCGCGTTTCTTGTGGATGTGGCCCAATGCGCGCATCGGCGTGATGGGCGCCGAGCAAGCCGCCGGGGTACTGGCCCAGGTCAAGCGCGAGCAGAGCGAGCGCAGCGGCGAGCCATTCAGCGCCGAGGATGAGCGCCAGCTCAAGCAACCGATCCTTGATCAGTACGAACGCCAAGGCCACCCCTATTACTCCAGCGCAAGGCTGTGGGACGACGGCGTCATCGACCCGGCGCAGACCCGTGATGTCCTGGGCCTGGCCTTGTCAGCCGCACTGAACGCCCCGATCGAACAGAGCCGCTTCGGCATTTTTCGGATGTGACCCATGACCGACTTCGACACCCTCGAACTGCACCACGACCCGCGCGGTTTCGCCACCTTATGGCTGAGCCGCGAAGACAAGCACAACGCCTTCAATGCGCAGATGATCCGCGAGCTGATCGTCGCCCTGGACCACCTCGCCGAAGACAGCAGCCTACGTTTCGTGATCCTGCGCGGCCGTGGCCGACATTTCAGCGCCGGTGCCGACCTTGCCTGGATGCAGCAGTCAGCGGCGCTGGATTTCAACACCAACCTGGACGACGCACGCGAACTGGGCGAACTGATGTACGCCCTGCACCGGCTCAAGGTCCCGACCTTGGCGGTGGTGCACGGTGCAGCTTTTGGTGGCGCGCTAGGGCTGATCAGTTGCTGCGACATGGCCATTGGCACCGAGGATGCCCAGCTGTGCCTCTCGGAGGTACGCATCGGTCTGGCCCCGGCGGTGATCAGCCCGTTCGTGGTCAAAGCCATCGGTCAGCGCGCCGCCCGGCGCTACGCCCTTACCGCCGAGCGCTTCAGCGGCGTGCGTGCCCGCGAGCTGGGCCTGTTGGCCGAGGTGTATCCCGCGCAGGCACTCGAAGCGCACGTCAATGCCTGGATCGACAACTTGCTGCACAACAGCCCCCAAGCGCTACGCGCCACCAAAGATCTGCTGCGCGAAGTCGATGACGGCGAACTGAGCCCTGCTCTGCGCCGTTACTGCGAGAACACCATCGCGCGCATTCGGGTGAGCGCCGAAGGGCAAGAGGGCCTGCGCGCGTTCCTCGAAAAGCGCGCCCCCGCCTGGCAATCCGTACACGAGCAGGAGCCGCGCCCATGAGCCGCCCCACCCTCACCACCTTGCTGGTCGCCAACCGTGGCGAAATCGCCTGCCGGGTGATGCGCACCGCCAAAGCCATGGGCCTGACCACCGTGGCCGTACACAGCGCCATCGACCACGACGCACGGCACAGCCGCGAAGCCGATATCCGCGTCGATCTGGGCGGGAGCAAGGCCGCCGACAGCTACCTGATGATCGACAAGCTGATCGCCGCCGCCCACGCCAGCGGCGCCCAGGCCATCCACCCGGGTTATGGCTTCTTGTCGGAGAACGCAGATTTCGCTCGCGCCGTGCAAGCGGCCGGGTTGCTCTTCCTGGGGCCACCTGCCAGCGCCATCGACGCGATGGGAAGCAAATCGGCGGCCAAGGCCCTCATGGAGGCCGCAGGCGTCCCGCTGGTGCCGGGCTACCATGGGCAAGCCCAGGATCTCGACACCTTCCTCGATGCAGCCGCGCGCATCGGCTACCCGGTGCTGCTCAAGGCCAGTGCCGGAGGTGGCGGCAAGGGCATGAAAGTGGTCGAAGCACCCGAGCACATGTCCGACGCCCTGGCCTCGGCGCAACGCGAGGCCCAGGCCGCCTTCGGCGATGCACGCATGCTGGTGGAGAAGTACGTGCTCGCGCCACGCCACGTGGAGATCCAGGTGTTCGCCGACCAGCACGGCCATTGCCTGTACCTCAACGAACGCGATTGCTCGATCCAGCGTCGCCACCAGAAGGTCGTCGAAGAAGCTCCAGCGCCGGGGCTGTCCGCCGAGTTGCGCCGGGCCATGGGCGAAGCGGCGGTACGCGCCGCCCAGGCCATCGGCTATGTCGGTGCCGGCACGGTGGAGTTCCTGCTCGATGCACGGGGCGAATTCTTCTTCATGGAGATGAACACCCGCTTGCAAGTCGAGCATCCGGTCACCGAGGCCATCACCGGGCTGGACCTGGTGGCCTGGCAGATACGTGTGGCCTGCGCAGAAGCACTGCCGATCAGCCAGGAAGAGGTCGCGCTGAACGGCCATGCCATCGAGGTGCGGCTATATGCCGAAGATCCTGCCCATCAATTTCTGCCGGCCACAGGCACACTGGCCGTGTATCGCGAATCGACGCCCGGCCCGGGCCGCCGGGTCGATAGCGGGGTCAGCGAGGGCGATACGGTGTCGCCGTTCTACGACCCGATGCTGGGCAAGCTGATCGCCTGGGGCGAAGATCGCGAACAGGCGCGCCTGCGTCTGCTGGCGATGCTCGACGAATTCGCCATCGGCGGCCTGAAGACCAACATCGCGTTCCTGCGGCGCATCCTCGCCCATCCGGCGTTTGCCGCGGCCGAGTTGGACACAGGCTTTATTGCGCGTCATCAGGACGAGCTACTACCCGCGCTCGATGCACGGTCCGCGTCATTTTGGGAGGCCGCCGCCCATGCCTGGCTGCAAAGCGAACCACAGGCACCCCGCCAGGACGACCCCACCTCGCCCTGGGCCACGCACAACGGCCTGCGCCTGGGGCTGCCGGCACGCAGCTGCGTGCACCTGCAATGCGCCGGCAGCGAACAGGCGGTAGCCCTGGAGCGCAGCGCGCCCGGCACCTGGCGCCTGGAGGGCGAGCAGTTGTGCCACGACCACGATGGCCTGCGCCAGCGCCGCCTGGCCGTACGTCGCGGCGACAAGCTGTACCTGCAATGGCAGGGCGAGCTGCATGCCATCAGCCGGCACGACCCGATCAGCGCCGCCGAGGCCAGCCACATCCACCAGGGCGGACTGAGTGCGCCCATGAACGGCAGCATCGTGCGGGTGCTGGTCACTCCCGGCCAGGCGGTACAAGCCGGTACGGCGCTGGTCGTGCTGGAGGCGATGAAGATGGAACACAGCATCCGCGCGCCGCAGGATGGCACGGTGAACGCGCTGTTCTGCCAGGAAGGCGATATGGTCAGCGAGGGGGCGGTGTTGGTCGAGATGCAGGCGTGAGGCCTAGGTGTTCGCCGAGAGCTCTTGGGCGCTCGATCTCATGGGCGCTGAAAAACCTCCGGCGAACACCTACCTTGAACGCGATACGCCCTCAAAGCACCGCCTGCATGCGCACCACAACCCCCAGAAACTCACACCCCTCTTCGCACACCAGGGTCGGGTAGCTGTTGTTGAGCGCCTTCAAATACCACTGCCCACCCTCCTCGGCCACCTGGCGGAAGATCGGCGATTTGCCCGGCAAGCGAGCGATCACCAACTTGCCGGGCTCGGCCTGCAGCCCATCATCGACGAGAATGCGCACCCCTTCAGGCACGCTCTTGCCACTGCTGGCGCTCATGCTGTCGTTCTCGACCGTCAGCCAGAACGCCTTGCCTTGGGCCATGTACTCGGTCTGCTCGAACCCATTGGGCGTCTCGGCTTCAGGCTGGCCTAGCGCTGACCAGGCGAGCACCGGGTAACGGAAACACACAAAGTATTTCGCCTGTCCCTCATCGTCATCATCATCGTCGCCAGCCGAATAGCGGGCGCGCTCCTCGCCAACCTGGCCAAGCACGCGCAGTTGCAGGCTCACCTGGTAATGCGGCATGCCCAACTCGACGAACACCCGGTTCATCGAATCGACCCGTGGCTGGCGCCGTTTGCGCAGCCAATGCCCGACGCTGCCTTGGGAAACCCCAACACGTTCGGCCAGCTGCTCCTGGGAGATATCGAGCTCCTCGATCCGGTCTCGGACGAGTGCAATCCATTTGTCCATGTTCATCGCAGGCACGATACGGACTACCCCCTCATGCTCAATACACATCAAGTATTATTTCTTGAATCACAGAAAAATACTTCTGGTATTAATATCCCCCTGCACCCTTTCCCGATTGGTATTGGCAGGTAAATCAGGATGAACAGTTCGAATAAAACGGATACAGATCTCGACGCCGAGGCTGCCCGCCGTGCGCTGGACTACTACCTCAACCCCACCCCCACCACCCCCAACCTCGAGCACACGCTCTGGACCCTGCGCGAAGGCGTGACCCACCAGCAGGCCAACGATCACGCATTGCAGTTACTGCGCTGCGCTGCCGCCACGGCTCACGAAACCGGCACCCACCTGCAGGGCACGACGCGGGAAGTGATGTTTGCACTGATGCACATGATCAACATGGCCCGTGCCCTGCTGGAGCAGCGCAACGCCATGACGGCGGAATGAACAAGAAGGGAGACGTGACAGCCGAGACCCAGGGCGCCCGGGAATGAGGCGTGCAACCAGCCAGTTTTTTACCGTTTTCGGCAAAAAACATTTGACTGGTAAATGATAACCATTATTATCGCACTCAGCAGGTCGCGAGACCCGCTGGATAACCTGCAAAGTCCTCAGGTCGGACTCTCAGATTATCTCCTCATCAGGCTAATCACGGTTTTTGACCCGGCTTTTTGCCGGGTCTTTTTTTTGGCTCTTCAGGCTAATGAAGATCGTTGATGGGCGCGATCATAGCAAAAATGTTTCAGGGCATGAACGCTCATTACAAATCTTTGCCGAATCAGCACTTGAGAATCAATCTCGTTAAGATTAAGCTGACTTTGCGCCACGGAAGATGCGCCCCCTTTTCACCGCGCGAGCAAGGAACTGTCCATGAGCCGTCTGTTACTGCGCCTCCCGCACGATCCACACGCCGCCGAACAGTCTGTCGAAGACACCTTGCTGCACAGCCTCAAGCGCCTGCCGCGTCGGGTGCAGCAAGTCTTTCTGCTCAACCGCCTCGACCAACTGGGCTTCGCCGACATCGCCGTTCGCCTGGATCTGCCGCTGATGAGCATCGAACGCCACATGAACCAGGTCCTGCAAGCCACCAGCAGCCCAGCCGACAGGCTAAGCCGCATTGCCGGGCACTGGTACGTGCGCCTGCAAAGCCCACAGGTGACCGCCAGCGAACGCATCGATTTTCGGCGCTGGCTGGATGCCGCCCCCGAGCACCTGCAGGCCTTCCAGCGCACCGAGCTGTGCTGGCGCAGCCTGCTTGCCCCCGCTCGCCAGCTCGGGCATGACCGCTGGTATCGTCAGGGGCGCGCGGCGCTGTCGCTGGGCGGCTGCTCACTGATCGTCGGGCTGGGCCTGGCGGCGCTGCTAGCACTCGGCCTGTAGGCCTGATGCAACACCGCGCAACGTTCCAGGCACAGTGCGCGCGGGCCGGCAGACACAATCTGCGCCACCTTGGGTGTTAAAGTAGCGTCACAACAACGCCAAGACAGGAGCCTGGCAATGACCGCGACGCTGTCCCCGCTGCATATCGACTGCGATTTCGACTCCGGCAATATTCTGGTGCTCGATGCCAGCGATCCGGCGCACGTGCACCTGAACATCCGCCCCGACACCCACAGTGAACATTTCCAGTGGTTCCACTTCAAGGTCAGCGGCCTCACCCCTGGGCAGGTCCACCGCTTCAGCCTGGACAACGCCTACCAGTCGTCCTACAAGAACGCCTGGAGCGGCTATAACGCGGTCGCCTCCTACGACCAGCAGACCTGGTTCCGGGTACCCAGCACCTTCGACGGCAAGGCCTTGGCATTTGAAGTGAAGGCCGAGCACGCGCAGATCTGGTTCGCCTACTTCGAGCCTTACCCACGCGCGCGCCACAATCAGTTGATCGAGCGCGCCCAGCAAATCGACGGCGTCGAGCTACTGGCCCATGGCCGCAGCGTCCAGGGCCGGGACATTCCACTGCTACGTGCAGGTCATGGCGAGGCCGGCAAGCGCAAGCTATGGATCATCGCCCAGCAGCATCCGGGCGAGCACATGGCCGAATGGTTCATGGAAGGGGTGATCGAGCGTCTGCAAGCCAACGATGAGGTCATCCAGCAACTGCTGGCCATGGCCGACCTGTACCTGATTCCCAACATGAACCCGGACGGTGCTTTCCTCGGCCACCTGCGCACCAACTTCAAAGGCAAGGACCTCAACCGGGCTTGGCAGGATGCCAGTATCGAACTCAGCCCCGAGGTGTTCTTTGCTCAGGCGCAGATGAAGCAGTACGGCGTGGACGCCTTCATCGACGTCCACGGCGACGAGGAGATTCCCCACGTGTTCACCGCCGCCTGCGAGGGTAACCCGGGCTATACCCCGCGTATCGCGCAGTTGGAAGAGCAGTTCCGGCGTACTCTGTGCGGCTTGACGGCCGACTTCCAGACCCAGTTTGGCTACACCCGCGATGCGCCCGGGCAGGCCAATACGACACTGGCGTGCAACGCCGTGGGCATGGCCTACGACTGCCTGTCGCTAACCCTGGAGATGCCGTTCAAGGACCACGACGACGCGCCAGAACCGATCGCCCAATGGTCAGGGGCACGCTCGAAAGCCTTGGCAGGCGCCGTGCTGGAGACGTTGCTGAAGATGGTCGACGACTTGCGCTGAACAGGGGTGTTGGCCCACGGATGGGCCACCTCGGTCAAAACGCGACATCCAGAATCACATTGTCCACGTAGCTACCGGCCGGCGGCGTCGCCTGGTCGGTATAGACCTTGGCGTTGTAGTTGAACACCTGGCTGCCGGTGCCCGTACCGTTGCCGGGATTCACATCGGCATCGCTGCTCGAACGCCGCGCCGCACCCACCGAACCCCAGCGGGTAGTGCCGGCACTCTTGAAGATGTCGTAGGCCAGGTAGTTGCTGGTGCCGGACTTCATCCTGCGCCGCCCACCTGAAACGTTCTGCCCATCATCGAGCCCCACGGTGTAACTGCTGCCCTTGGTGCACGACAGGCTCACGCTCTGGCTCACCGTGCCAAACCCGGCGACCACCGGGGCGCTACCAAAGGCGATGTTGGGGGTGGTGATCTGGCAATCGTTGGTCACGCTGAGGCTGACCGTGAGGGTCTGGGTGCCGCTGCCAATGTCGCGGCCCAGGACACACGCGCCCAAGGCGCCGACGCCTGCGCAGTAGTTCCAGCTCCAGGCAATGCTCAGTGTCTCCTGGTACAACCCAGCGGCCACGTTGGCCCCCACCGTGGTGCGCAGGTACAACGGCACGGCCTTTGGGGTACTGCTACCGAGCAACCCCAGGGCATCGATGACACCGTTGCGGGCGAAGTCGAACTGTACGCCACGGGTGATCGGGTAGCTGGTCGTGGCATCGGCGTAGAGGGTATAGGGAATGATGTCGCCGGTCGGCCCCACCAGCCCGCTGGTGGGGGCCGTGATGGTGGCATAGAAATGATCGTTGCTGGCCAACAGCGTCAGCAATGATCCGGTGCACTGTAAACCGGCATTGGTGGTCGAGCCGCTCTGCACCGTGGTACGCACCAGGGTTGAGTTGAGTGAGCCGAAAAGCACCGGCGTGGTGGCCACCGAACTGCACAACGCCCAGGCCCCGCCAGGCAACCCCAGCAGCGCCGCCAGCATCGCACGCAATGCCACGCTCATTGGCACACCAGCGGGCCGATCAACGGAATGGGCCCCTGCCCTTCAGGCAAGGCGAATGCGACCTGGCACTGCCCGCCGCCCTCGGCCTTGTCCACGCGCAGGTGATTGTGCGGTGAAAGGTTCTCCAGATACACCAGCCCGTCCCACCCCACCACCGCCTCGGCGCCGCTCTCCTGATGCGAGACACGGCTGCCCAGCTTGAGCACCTGCTGATTGCCGTCCACCAATACCAGGCTCGCAGCCAGTACCTGGCGCAGCGGAAATTCCAACAGGTAGCCACTGCCACGGCGCACCGCCACGCGCTGCTCCACTTGCGGCGCCAGGACATCGGCTGGCAGCTGCATGGGGTCGATTTCGTATTTGCCGCGGTAGTAACCGCTGCTGTAGGGCACCAGCAGGTGCCCGTTGCGATCGGTGCGTCCGACCGGTTGATTCTCGTAATGCACCGGCACATCGGCGTAACCGTTGGTGCTGACTACCACGAACGCATCGTCGATGCGATTGGCAGCGAACAGTCCGGCATCCATCAGCACCAGCGAGCCGCTGGCGTCCGCCCAGCGGGTCATTTGCTCGGCGGTGCCATACACGCCGGCTTGCACCTGCACCGACTGCAAGCGCCAGGTCAGGTCGGCCTGGCGATAGGCGCCGGCGCTGCCGCCGCTGGCGTAGCCGAGGTTGTAGCCGACACCGCCGCCCACCGGCACCGCGCGGCTGTAGTTAACCCGCTGCAGATCCTGGCCGTCCTTGCCGCGCTCGGCGCTGAAGGCCAGGGTGCCGTGCACGTCGAAGGGGATCACCCACTGCGCCTGCACCGCCCAGGTGCTGTCGCCGACGTCGCGGTTGGCCGACAGGTACAGGCTGCTGTTGCCCCACAGCGGCTTGCTCCAGCTCAGGTTCAACAGTCGGGTGCGCGCCCCGTCGCCGGCACGGATATCGAAGTAACCCGCCCCGAGGCTGCCATAGCGGTCCAGGTTCAGGCTCACAGTGGCCTGCTCGCTGCGCCGGCTCAAACGCGTGTAAGGGCTGTCGACCAGCGACAGGTCGGCGTACTCGCCGTGACGCTCGATACGCTGGTAGTTGAAGCCGATGCGGTTGCTGCTGTACTGGTAGCCCAGCGCCACCTGCTGACCTGTGTCGCCGGCGAAGCGGCTTTGGGTCAGCGCGGCATTGACCACGCCGAAGGTGCCGATGCGCAGGTTACCGCCCAAGCCACCGAGCATCAGCGATTCGGACGTTTCGGCGTGGGTTTCGAGGGTGAAGGCGTCCGACAGCCCATGACGCAGGCTCGCCGTGGCCACGCCCGGGCCGTAGGCGAAATCGCGCACACCGTAATCACGGCGCAGGTTGCCCGCAGCCACGGAAAAGTCCGAGAGCCCCTTGGCCAGCAAGCTGCTGGTGACATAGAACGGCAAGGTGGTGGAAACCTGCCGACCCAAGGCATCGGTGGTCACCACCACCGCTTCCCCTGCGCCGTTGATGAACGGCACGTTGGTCAGGGTATAGGGGCCTGGCTGCAACTCGGTGCTGCTGCTTTTATAGCCGTTGATGAACAAATCCAGGGAGGTCGGCACCGCCGCTTCGCCGGCGAAGGCTGGCAGCGGGTAGGTGACCAGGTCGGGACGTGCGCCGAAGTCCCGCGACAGTTGCAGGCCACCTAACCTCACCGAGGTCGTCCACGGCAAGGCGCCGCTGACCACATCGCCCACCTCATAGCTGAGCAGGCGTTGCTCGTCGGTGTAGCGAAAGGTCGTGTCGTAGCGCAGGTAGCCCTGGCGGCCTTCGTTCGCGACACCCTGGAGCGACTGGCGCCATTGCCCGGTGCTGGAAAGCGTGCCCCAGGTGTCGAACAGGCGCAACTCGTTCCAGGCCGCCAGGTAGGTACCGCCATCGTCAGTGTCGTTGAGGTAAGCGTCGTAGTTGAACAGCGCACCGAAGCTGATGCGCGTATCGCTGGCCGGGTACAGCCCACGCTCGCCCACCTGCTGGTGAGGCAACCAGGCCGGCGGCACTTGCAGCAACAGGCGCTGGTTCTGGCTGTCGTAGTCGCTGTGCAAGTCAGGGATGTCATCCAGCGCCACTTCGCCTTGGGGGTCGCCGGGCAAGTGAATACCCGCTTCGCGCAGCACCTCGCTGGGCAGGTACAGGCGCCCCGCCCGCTGCTGCACCGGCACCAGCTCAGCCTTGCCGACCTGGTTCACCAGCAGGTCCAGGTACAGCGTGGCGTCGGCAATCGCCGCACTTTCGCTGGGCAGCGGCGGCAGATCGTCGGCCGCGCACACGACAGCGCCGAGCAGGGTCAGGCCCAGCCACAACCGATAGGTTGTCGCCCACATCCAGCTCACACACGATGTCCAACCATTGACGGGTCCTCCCTGGCCCCTGACGTTCGTGTACCCGGTTCGCTACTGGCCTTGGCGTATCGCCTGTGCCACATCCTGGCCGTTGACCCGCCCCTTGAGCAGCGTGCTGGGGCCAGGGGTGGCGGGCGCCGGCCAGCGCATGCTGGCGCCGGGCAGTACATAGCCGAGCAAACCTTCCACCACAGGCCGTTCCTGACCGCCCTGCTGCAACACCACATCGGTCAGACGCGCATGCACAGGGCCCGTGTTACGCAGCTCCAGGTACGGCTTGCCTTGTACCGATACGGCGCGCCAGCTCAACTGGGGCTTGCCGACACCCTCGACGCTGCGCCGGCCCTGCGGGTCAGGCTTACCCCACAACCCGTCGCCGTAGACGAACAGTGGCACCGAGTAGCGCATCTGCAAGCGGATCGCAGCCTTGGGGCCCTCAGTGGACGGGTCGACCGGCAACGGCGAGGGGATCTCGTCGATGATGATGCGATAGGCCTGCTCCTGCCCCGCCGGCGACTGGCCGGTGCGCGTCAGGCGGATCAGTTGTTTCTGTCCGGGCGGGATGTTGGCGACTGGCGGACTGCCGATGATCTCGCGCTGCGCCTGGAACTGCTCCTGGTATTCACCCTGGCGCCAGGCGAACACCCGCACTTGCAAGCTGGCTGGGGCGCTACCGCGGTTTTCCAGCCACAACGCACCGGCCTTCTGGTCGGCCTCAAGCACAGGGTCGATCGGCCAGATCAGCACCGAGGTGGCAGCGCTGACCTGCGCGCTGGCCATCAGCATCAGCCCAAGGATCGTCCACATCCGTAAAACGCCTGCCTGCATGCCCCTCTCCTCGGTTCTGTTCGCGGCGCACCTGGACTCACCAGGTCACCGTCACCTGCACGACATCGGTATAGGTCCCGGCCGGCAGGTTGCCCGGCAAGGTGGTACGCCCAAAAACCGGCAGTTTGATGGCCGTCGGGTCGCTGTAGCTCAGCGTGATGCTGCTGCCGACCCCCAGCACCTGGCTGAACGCCGCATCGCTATACAGCTGATAGGCCAGCAGTTGCGTACCCCCGCTGCGCTTGAGGTAGCGCGTGCCGCTGGCGGGGTTTTGGCCGCCATCAAGGCTCATGCTCAAGCCAACTCCGGGTGTGCACTGGAACGTCACCGTGGTGCCCCCCAGCGAGGTACTCACCACGCCCGTGGCCAACGCCGAACGCGTGCCATAGTCGAGCACCCCGTAGGCGGTCACCCCTCCGACCACCAGGCAGCCATTGGCGATGCTCGCCGACACTTGGAAGGTGCTGCTGGTCACCGCCTGCGCAGTGGGCACCAGCGCCAGCGCAAGGCCCAGGCCCAGCAACCGCAGCGCGCACGGCATGGCTCAGAAACTCAGCTCGACCGCTACCGTGTCGGTGTAGACCCCGGCGGGCAAGCCAGCCTTGCCCTTGGCCTGGCCGTACAGGTTGACCGTCTGTGCCGCCCCGCTGCTGGTCGGCAGGGTGATGGTGCCGTCGATGGCCAACAGTTGAGTGCGCCCAGCATCGGTGTAGAAGTCATACGGCACGAAGTTGCCGGCACCATCGGCCAGGGCACGAGTACCGCCGCTGGACTGACCATCATGGGCCCCGGCCCTGACCTTGATCACCGGTACAGTGCCCGAGGAGCACAGGATGCTCATGGCGCCGCCACCACCACCGAGCACCTGGGCGTTGGCGCTGGTGAACAGCGAATCCTGCGTGCCAAAGTTCAAGGCGCCGAAATTCAGCCCCGAGGTGCCCGAGGTGCCATTGACCTGGCAGGCTGCGGTCAGCGTCAGTGTCGAGCTGATGGTGCCGGTGACGGTGGCCGCCTGGGCGTGTAGCGCCAGGCCCAGGCCAAGGCCTGCGAGCAGGCAACGGGTAGAAAGCGTGGTCATGCTGAGGTCTCCTTACGTGTTACCAGTCCAGGGTCACTCTGAGGGTGTCGCGGTACAGCCCGGCGGGCAGCGCGCGCGGCTGCGCGACCACCACGCCGTAGATGGGCACAGGTACTTGCTCGGTGCTGTTGACCGTGAAAGTGCGCGCTTGGCCGATCGCGTAGCGGCTGCGACCGCTCGGATCGATCGCCAACTGATAAGGAATGGTTTCGCGGCCGTTGCTGAGGCGGCGTACGCCGTCACTGCCATTGAGCCCTTCGTTGATGCGCACACTGAAAGCACGCACCTGGGGCGAGCAACTGATTTGCAAGCTGCCCTCACCACCGGCTTCATCCACGCGCCCGCTCAACGGCTGGTCCCAGGTAGGTCCCTGGGCGCCGAAGTCGATCATGCCAGGGTTGCCCAGGGTCGCCGGTTGAGGATTGCTGCTGACCTGGCAGGCGGCGCCAATCACCAGCCGTGCCTGGATGAAACCGCTGCTACTGCCATGCGCCATGCCACCGGGCAGCAGCAGCGGGCCCAGGGACAGCAACAGCAGGGTGGTACGTTGCAGCGCATCCTTGTGCATGGCAGCTCCTTACCAGGTCACGGTGACTTTGAGCAGATCGGCGTAAAGCCCGGCGCGAGGCACCCAGGCCAAACGGTCGATCCGGGCATACAAGGGCAGCTCCACCGACCCGCTGTCCGGCACGCGTGCCGACTGTGCCACGCCAACCTCCAGCGGCTCGCGCCAGGCGGCGTCACGGTAAACGCGGTACGGGATCGGGCGGGCACCGGCATCGCTGCTGACCAGGTAGCGCACCTGGCCAACGCCGCCATGCTGGCCGCCGTCGACGCGGATCTGGTAAGGGGTGTCGGGGTTGCACTCAAGCCGTGGGGGGCGCGGGCTGTACAGCACCCCGCTCAATGTTGGATACGCGCCATCCAGGCGCGCGGAGCTGCCCAGGTCGATCACCCCCGAGGCCTGAGGGCCAGCGTCGCGGGGCTGAGTGACCAGCATGCAGCCACGCTGCACGCGGACTTGCACATCGACGAGAAAGTCCGCCGCTCCGGCACTGCCGCTCAACCACAGGCCTAACAACCCGGCCACCCAGCGCTCCGTCACCTTTCAATCCTTGTTTTGAAGGGATTAACAGCAGTGTAGCGGTGGGAATTGATCGCGCCGCACGCAAGATATCTCTCTTTAGCACTAGTCAGAAGGCGTGATCGACTGCACAAGGACGCCCACATTCTCTGCTCAGCCAACGAAACCCCTGAACTTCCTGCCGCTCAAATAGCCATAAGCCGGTAAATCCATTCATCTTCTGATACCGTACGTGACAACCTTAGCCAGCTACCTGATTTCATGCCCGGACGGACCCTACAGGAGAATCCCTTGAGCACTGCCCCGACCCCGCTCGATAAGGCCGTCGAACGCTGCGCCCAAGAGCCCATCCAAATTCCAGGCAGCATTCAGCCGCAGGGTTTCCTGCTGGTCGTGGAAGAGCCAGGCCTGACCGTTCTGCAGGCCAGCGAAAACGTGCAGCAATGGCTCGGCCTGACAGCCCCCGACCTGCTCGGCAAGCCCGTGGTGCAACTACTGGAGGCGGGCCAGGACCTGCCCGCGCTGCTCACCAGCATGCCGGCCGATGAGGTCTTCCCGTTTCATGTCGGTGATCTGCGACTGCACCCCGAGGCGCCCTACCGGGAACCGCTTCGGGTACTCGCGCACCGCCACGACCAGGTGTTGCTGCTCGAATGCGAACCCCGGCACAAGACCGGCCAAGGCGCCAGCGACTACTATCCACTGGTGCGTGCCTTCGTCAGCACCCTGCACCAGGCGGGCAGCATCGAAGAATTGCTGCAACACTCGGTACGGCAGATCAAGCGCATCACCGGGTTCGGCCGCGTCAAAGCCTATCGCTTCGACGAGCAAGGCAATGGCACGGTACTGGCAGAGGACGCCGAGCCCGACTATGCGCAGTACCTCGGCCTGTGCTTCCCGGCCTCGGACATCCCGCACCAGGCGCGCGAGCTTTACTGCATCAACCGCATCCGGGTAATCGAGGACGCCAACTACCAAGCGTCGCCACTGATACCCAGCGCTAACCCCCGCACCGGCCGGGCCCTGGACCTGAGTTTCGCTTCCTTGCGCAGCGTCTCGCCAGTGCACCTGCACTACATGCGCAACATGGGCACCCTGGCATCGATGTCACTGTCGATTGTGGTCGACGGCAAGCTCTGGGGCCTGGTGTCGTGCCACCACGCCACACCGCGCCCGGTGGACTTCCAGACCCGCACCGCCTGTGAGTTGCTGGCCAGCATGCTGTCGTTGCAGATAGAAGCCCTCGAAACCCACAACAGCACGCACTTCATGCTCGAAATGCGCCAGCGCATCGTGCGCATGCTCGCCTCGATGGCCGACCACGACAGTGTCAGCGATGGTCTGCTTGCACTGCCCGAGGTGATGCTGCGCTTTGCCGGCGCCTCGGGCGCGGCGGTCATCAGCGCCGATCGCTGCGACCTGATCGGCAACACGCCACCGGCCGCGCAGGTCAACGCCCTGGTGCACTGGCTGGCGCAGCGCGGCGACCAGGCGGTGTTCCACACCGACAACGTCCACCGCGACATCGAACTGCTGCCCGAGCTTGCCCAACACATCGGCGGGGTCCTCGCGGTGGCCATCTCGCAGATCCATTCACATTATCTACTGTGGTTCCGCCCCGAACAGGTACGCACGGTGAACTGGGCCGGCGAGCCGCAAAAGCAACCCGACGCCCAGGGCAACCTCAACCCGCGCCACAGCTTCGCCCGCTGGCAACAGGCCTTGCGTGGTTTTAGCGCGCCGTGGGAGCCGCTGATCGTCGACGGCGTGCTGGAGCTGCGCGGTGCGGTACTCGGCATCGTGCTGCGCAAGGCCGAGGAAATGGCGCAACTGGCGGGCGATCTACACCGCTCGAACAAGGAGCTGGAGGCGTTCTCCTACAGCGTCTCCCACGACCTGCGCGCACCGCTGCGCCACATTGCCGGCTACAGCGAACTGTTGGGCGAAATCGAAGGCGAACACCTCAGTGAGCGTGGCCTGCGCTTTCTCACCCACATCGAAGAAGCCGCGAAGTTCGCCGGCACGTTGGTCGACAACCTGCTCAACTTCTCGCAGATGGGCCGCGCAGCGCTACGCTTGTCCGATGTGGACCTCAACGCGCTGGTGCTCACCGTGCGCCACGAGATGGCCCCGGACTATGCCGGGCGCACGATCGACTGGCGCATCCAGCCATTGCCCAAGGTCTTCGCCGACCCGGCCTTCATCGCCATGACGCTGAACAACCTGATCGGCAATGCTGTGAAGTACACCCGCGCACGCGAATTGGCGGTGATCGAGATTGGCGCAATCGAGCACGACCATGAGATCGAGATCTACGTGCGCGACAACGGCGTAGGCTTTGACATGGCCTACGTCGACAAGCTGTTCGGCGTGTTCCAACGCCTACACCGCATGGAAGAGTTCGAGGGCACCGGTATCGGCCTGGCCAGCGTACGGCGGATCATCGAGCGCCATGATGGCCGGGTCTGGGCCAATGCCCAACTCGGCCAAGGCGCCAGTTTTCATTTCACTTTGCCGCGCAAACCGGCGGCACACTGAGGCTTCGCGCAACATGCTCAAACCCATCCTGCTGGTCGAAGACAACCCCAGGGACCTGGAGTTGACCCTCCTTGCGCTGGAGCGCAGCCAGTTGGCCAACGAAGTCATCGTGCTGCGCGACGGCGCCGACGCCCTGGATTATCTGCTGCAACGCAACGCCTACGCCGACCGCGATGGCGGCAACCCGGCGGTCATGCTGCTGGACCTGAAGCTGCCCAAGGTCGATGGCCTGCAAGTGCTCAAGGAGGTCCGCGCCACGCCGCAATTGCGCAGCATTCCCACGGTCATGCTGACCTCCTCGCGCGAGGAGCCCGACCTGCTGCGCGCCTATGAACTTGGCGTCAATGCCTACGTGGTCAAACCGGTGGAGTTCAAGGAATTCGTCGCGGCGATTTCCGACCTCGGGGTGTTCTGGGCGGTACTCAACGAGCCGCCACCCGGTTCGTTGCGGCTGAACCGCCGTAGCGGCAACTGAGGGCGCACGATGCAGCACACGCCGTTACACCTGCTGATGGTCGAGGACAGCAGCCTTGACGCCGAACTGACCTTGCTGAGCCTTGAGCGCAGCGGTTTGCAGGTGGTATCCAAACTGGTATTCGAGCATGTCGGTGTCGAACACGCCCTCACCACCGAACGCTTCGACCTGATCCTCTGCGATTGCGTACTGCCAGGCTCCTCCGGCACCGACGTGCTGGCCATCGCCCAGCGCCTGGCGCCGGATGTGCCGTTCATCTTCCTCTCCGGGATCTACGGCGAAGAACACGCGGTAGAGATGATCCGCCTGGGCGCCACCGACTACGTGCTCAAGAAGAACTTGCCGCTGCTGCCCAAGGCCGTGCGCCGGGCGCTGACCGAAGTGCATGAGCGCCAGCGCCGTCGGCGTGCCGAAGAAGCCCTGGCGCAGGTCGAGGCTCGCGCACGCATCGCCATTGATGCGGCCGGCATGGGCACCTGGGATTTTCACCCTGAACAAGACCTGTTGGTCTGGGACGACCGCTGCAAGAATCTGTTCGGCCTGCCCCCCGATACCGAGATAGACCTTGATGTGTTCTACGCCGGGATCTACCCCGATGACCGCGCCAAGGTTCGCGAGGCCGTCGAGCGGGCCATGCGCCCGGACAGCGACGGCTTGTATCGCATCGAGTTCCGCAGCGCCCCACCCGGCGGCCTGGAGCCGCGCTGGCTGCTGTCCAGCGGCCAGAGCCAGTTCATCGACGGCCGCTGCGTGCGGTTTTCCGGCGTACTGCAAGACATCCACCAGCAGCGCCAGGCTACCCGCGCGCTGGAGCAGCTCAACGAAATGCTCGGCGAACGCGTGGTACGCCGTACCCGCGAGCGCGACCGCGCCTGGGACCTGTCCCAGGACCTGTTGGCCGTGATCAACAAAGACCTCACCCCCGTGGCGCTGAACCCCGCCTGGGAAGCCACCCTGGGCTTCACCCGCGAACGCCTGACGCAAAGCTCACTGTTGCAACTGCTGCCCGAAGCGGACCAGGAGGCGCTGCTGGCCGAGCTGTCTGCGCTGTCCCTGGGCCGTACCAGTGCACGCTTCATTGGCCGCATCCTGCACGCCAGCGGCCAACAGCGCTGGCTGTCCTGGGTGGTGGTGCCTGATGAGAACCTGCTGTACGTCGTGGCACGTGACATCACCAGCGAGCGCGAGGCCGTACTGGACCTGGCCGAAGCCAACGATCGCCTGCGCGAACAGATCGCCGAGCGCGAACGCATCGAGGCTGCGCTGCAACAAATGCAGCGCCTGGAGGCGGTCGGCCAGCTCACCGCCGGGGTCGCCCACGACTTCAACAACCTGCTGACAGTGATCCTCACCGGCGCCAGTTTTCTTGCCCGCGACCTGGACAGAGGCAAGTTGGACAAGGCCCACACTCGCCTACAGCACATCCGCGAAGCGGGTGAACGGGGCGCCAAGCTCACCGCGCAGTTACTGGCCTTCTCACGCAAGCAGCGCCTGGAGCCGGTAGCGCTGAACCTCAACAGCACCCTGGCGGGCCTCGAAGAGCTGTTGCGCCGCACCTTGGGCGGCAGTATTTCGGTGCGCCTGGACCTGGACAACGACCTCTGGCAAGCACTGACCGACCCCACCCAGACCGAGATGATCATTCTCAACCTGGCGATCAACGCCCGCGATGCCATGCCTGGCGGCGGACAACTGACCCTGGCGACCCGCAACACCCGTGTCAGCAACTGCCCGCACCGCCCCGAAGACCCGGAACCCGGCGAATACGTGGTGCTGAGCATTCGCGACACCGGCTTCGGCATGAGCGAGGAGGTGCTGGCCAAGGTGTTCGAGCCATTCTTCACCACCAAGGACATCGGCAAGGGCTCAGGCCTGGGCTTGGCCCAGGTGTTCGGCTTTGCCAAACAATCCGGTGGCGGCGTGCGCATCGACACCACGCCAGGGCACGGCACCCAGGTCAGCGTGTACTTGCCTGCCGTGCGCCAACGTGCAGCGGACGTGCCCAACGTGCAAGTGCGAAGCGCCCCGCCCTCGCGCGATACACGTGCACGCAATGTGTTGTTGGTGGACGACGACCCGCTGGTGCGGGAAATGATCGGCGATGTACTGCGCCGCAGCGGCTATCAGGTGCGTCAGGCTCACAGCGGCGAACAGGCACTGGCCTTGCTGGATGCACAGGTGGAATTGCTGCTCACCGATTTTGCCATGCCTGAGTTCAATGGTGCGCAACTGGCACTGGCAGCCCGCGAACGCTTCCCGCGCCTGCCCGTGGTGTTCCTGACCGGATATGCCGACTTGCAGGGCCTGGAATTGCCAGACAGCCTGGTGATCCAGAAGCCCGCCAGCGAAGACACCTTGGTCCAAGCGTTGGCAGAACTGATGGAAAAGCGCGGGGCAGAATGAAAAAAATCGCCATTAGGCGATTGGGAGGGGGTGTTTTGAATAGGCTTGGAGAGTAATGGCAGGGGCGGCTGGATTCGAACCAACGCATGGCAGGATCAAAACCTGCTGCCTTACCGCTTGGCGACGCCCCTGTATCGGATGTGGCGGTTGCTGAATGAACCGCTGATCTGACTATTGACTGCCAGCTTCGTGTGTCGCTGTGCAGCAATGGCCAGCACTTTACCAGCGTTGCGTTTGGCTGCAAAGCTTTTTTTTGAAAAAAATGCTGAAAAACAGCAAGTTAGTTCAAGGCCTGGCGTGCAGCTTACCGTTCGTCGTTTTTTTCCCGCTTCGCTTCAACCCCTGCGCGATATCTCCTTCCAAACAGGTAGACCTATTAACCTGCGCATCACAAGGAGGGCGCCATGCCAGTTTCCCATGACCTCTACCAAGACCTGCATTACCCACGCGAGATCGTTCAGCAACGCCGCCAACAAGACCCGCAACTCGACCGCCTGCTCGATGAATACGTCGACATCGACAACCAGGTCCTGGCTGCCGAGGCGATCTCGGCAGGCAATTTCGTCGACGAAGACCTGCGTCACCTCAAAGAAAAGCGCCTGGCGGTGAAGTACATGATCGAGCGCCGTCTCGAGCGCAAAGACTGAAGGGCCGTTCAGCGCCATCGCAGGCGCACGCCTGCGATCAACGCACCTATCGCATTTCACGATACCTCTGCGGCACAATCCCGATTGCTCGAAACCTCGCGCTTCGCGCAAGCTGCACCCTGCCCTGCCGTGCCCTTGAGGAGCCTATCCGTTGTCTACCTGGATTCCCGCCACGTTACGCCGCCGGCGCCCCCCAACACGGCACGACAGCCTGTTGATGACGCACTTCCAGACCCGCGCAGCCGAGCGCGGCTACACGCTGAGCGAGGGCCAGTGCCGGGTGATCGCGGCCATGGCCGAGCAGCTGGCTACGCTGGAGGCGGGTCAAGCAACAAGCCTGTACCTGTACGGCGCGGTGGGGCGCGGTAAAAGCTGGTTGCTCGACGGTTTCTTCGAGGCGGTCACGCAGCCCCACAAGCGCCGCCTGCACTTCCATGATTTCTTCGCCCGATTGCACCAGGGCATGCACCGCCACCGGGGGCTGGACGATGCCCTTGGCGCCACCCTCGACGAGCTGTTGGGCGAGGTCAGGGTGCTGTGCTTCGACGAATTCCATGTGCACGACATCGGCGACGCCATGCTGCTGACGCGTCTGTTCAATGCCCTGTTCGCGCGTGGCATCCTGCTGCTGGTGACCTCCAACTACGCCCCCGAGGGGCTGCTGCCCAATCCGCTGTACCACGAACGCTTCCTGCCGGTGATCCGCCTGATCAACGAACGCATGCAGGTCCTGGAAGTAGGCGGCGATACCGACTTTCGCAGCCTGCCAGCCAACCGTGCGCACCAGCGGTTCACCCAGGGACACTATGTCTGGCCGGGCGATGCCGCGCAGCGCCAAGCCCTGCGCCTGCCTGCACCGCACGCGCAGGTGCTGCAGATCAACCAACGTCCGCTGCGCGTGCTGGCCGAGGACGGCGAACAGGTGATGTTCGCCTTCACCGACCTGTGCGAGCAAGCAACCGCCGTGATCGACTATCTGGTGCTGGCTGAGCGCTACAGCCACTGGGTCATCGATGGGCTGGATGACCTGGGCGAGTGCTCGCTCGCCGCTCAGCAACGCTTCGTCAACTTGGTGGATGTGCTGTACGACCAGGACCGACAGGTCACGGTGATCGGCAAGCGTGCACTGGCCGACAGCCTCGATGGGCCACTGGCCGACCTGATGCGCACCCGTAGCCGGCTGGGGCAACTGCATCAGATCGGGCCGCAGGCCTGAGCCCGGCACTGGGCCAAGGGTTGGCCGTGGCCATCTAGCCTGCGCGGGGCAGATCCGCCAGTACCGCCTCGATTTCACCCAGCACCGCAGGGTCGTCCAAGGTCGAAGGCGGCGTGTAGTCCTGGCCATCGGCGATCTTGCGCAAGACTGCCCGCAGGATCTTGCCCGAGCGGGTCTTGGGCAGGCGCTTGACCAGCCTGACCCGATTGAAACAGGCCAAGGCGCCGATGTGCTCACGCACGCTGGCCACCAACTCGCCCTGCAGTTGCGTTTCAACGATGCCCTGGCCGTCCTTGAGCACCACCAGCGCCAGCGGCACCTGGCCTTTGATGTCATCGTGCACACCAATCACCGCGCACTCGGCCACAGCCGGGTGGCGTGCCACCAGATCCTCCATCTCGCCGGTGGACAGGCGATGGCCAGAGACATTGATCACATCGTCGGTGCGCCCCATGATGTAGACGAAACCGTCGTCGTCCAGGTAGCCGCCGTCACCGGTGTGGTAGTAGCCGGGATAGCTGTGCAGGTAGGCCTCCAGGTAGCGCGGGTGATCGCCCCACAAGGTCTGGCTGCACCCTGGCGGTAATGGCAAGGCGATGACGATGGCGCCCTGCTGGTTCGGCCCCAACGACTTGCCGTCGTCGTCCAGGACCTGCACGTGATAGCCCGGCACTGCACGGTTGCTCGACCCCGCTCGCGCCGCGCTGCCCTCCAGCCCAACACACGGCGCGGTGACCGGCCAGCCGGTCTCGGTCTGCCACCAGTGGTCGTGTACCGGCTTGCCAGTGACCCGTTCCAGCCATTCGTGGGTACTGGAATCGAGCTTCTCACCGGCCAGGAACAGTTGGCGCAACGACCCCAGGTCGTGGCGGCGGATCAATGCCCCCTCGGGGTCTTCCTTGCGAATCGCGCGCATGGCGGTGGGCGCGCAGAACAAGGCATTGACCTGGTACTGCTCCACCACCCGCCAGTACGCCGAGGCGTCCGGGGTGCGGATTGGCTTGCCTTCGTAGAACACCGTGGTACAGCCACTCATCAGTGGACCGTAGACAATCAGCGAGTGCCCGACCACCCAACCCACGTCGGAGATGCCCCACCACACATCGCCCGCCTGCATGCCGTAGATATGCCGCATGGCAAAGCACAAGGCGACCGCGTTGCCGCCATTCTCGCGCACGATGCCCTTGGGTTTGCCGGTGGTCCCGGAGGTGTACATGATGTACAGCGGATCGCCCGCCGCCAGCGCCACCGGCGCGACCGGCTCGGCGCCGGCCAACGCCTGCTGCCAGTCCAGATCGCGACCCGCCTGCAACGATGCGTACGCTTGCGCCCGCTGTAGCACCAGCACATGCCGAGGTTGGTGCCGAGCCAGTTGCAAGGCGCGGTCGACCAGCGGCTTGTATTCGATGACCCGGTCGAACTCCAGCCCGCAAGAGGCCGTGAGCAGCAATGCCGGACGGGCATCGTCGATGCGCAGCGCCAACTCGTTGGCCGCGAAGCCACCGAACACCACCGAATGCACCGCGCCGATGCGCGCGCAGGCCAGCATGGCCATGGCGGCCTGGGGCACCATGGGCATGTAGATGATCACCCCATCGCCCTTGCCCACGCCGAGTGCGCGCAGCAGCCCAGCCAGGCGCGCCACTTCATCGCGCAGCTGATGATAGGTGAACGTCTGCTGAGTGCCCGTCACGGGGGAGTCATAGATCAGCGCCAGTTGCTCGCCACGGCCCTGCTCGATCTGGTGGTCGAGGGCCAGGTGGCAGGTGTTCAAGCGACCGTCTTCGAACCAGCGGTGAGTGCCGTCGGCGTTCTGTTGCAGGGTGAGCGTTGGTTTGCGCTGCCAAGCCAACTGATCGGCCTGGGCTTGCCAGAAGGCTGCTGGGTCGGCAATGGAATGGGCGTAGCTGTGCTGATAGGTCATTGGTTCGCAACCCGGTACTTGTTGTTATTGAAGGGCGGACCTTGAGTATGGCTGCCCGAGGCCGGGCCGCCATGGGACTTACGTCGTAACGGTTATGCACAATTGCGAGGGGTATATCCGCCGGTACAGCTTCAAGCACTCGGCGCGCTCAAGCAGGCTGGCCGACTATCCAAAGCCCCATTTCGGTGCAATCCGCCCTAGAATGAGCCCCCTCCCCTCATCAGAGCAGGCACATGGACATCGATCAGGCCCGAACCTTCCTGGAAATCATCCGCAGCGGCAGCCTGGCCGCCGCTGCCGAGCGCCTGTTCGTATCCCAAACCGCCATTACCGCACGGGTTCAGCGCCTGGAACAGCAACTGGGCTGCCAGCTGTTCGTGCGCAGCCGCACCGGCGCGACGTTGACCCGCGACGGCGAAGCGTTCATCACCTATGCCAACCAACTGGTACAAACCTGGGAAGCCGCGCGCCGCGACCTGCCGCTGCCCCAGGGTTGTCAGCAGGTGCTGCATGTCGGCGGCGAGGTGAGCCTGGGCAATCCGATGATGCTCGATTGGGTCAGCGCCTTGCACCACGCGCTGCCCAGCCACGCCATCCGCAGCGAGGTCAGCGACGGCGAATCACTGCTGCGCAAGGTGGAGATGGGCCTGCTCGACGCAGCACTGGTGTACCAGCCCACCTATGGGCCGGGGCTGCAAGTGGAACAGCTGATGGAGGAGAAGCTGATCCGCATCCGCCGCGCCGATGCACCCGAGCCGTACATCTACATCGACTGGGGCGAGGCCTTCCGCCGCCAGCATGACGCCGCCCTGCCCGAACTGTCGCGCCCGGCCCTGAGCTTCAACCTCGGACCGCTGGCGTTGCAGTTCATCCTCGACCAAGGCGGCAGCGGCTACTTCCGCACGCGCGTGGTGCAAAGCTACCTGCAAGGCGGGGTGCTCGAACGGGTCCCGCAGGCCCCGGAATTCACCTACCCGACCTTCCTGGTGTACGCCCGCAAGTGCGACAGCGAAGCACTGCAACAGGCCTTCGGCGTGCTACGCCGGCTGGTGGCGGCCGGCCAGAGCGACTGGTCACAGCGCTGGGACCCGCTGATCTGAGGCCTGCCCGGAGGCGCTGAGCAACTGGCGCTTGAGGCCGGCAATCAGGTCAGTCTGGGTAATTACCCCCACCAGCCGGCCCTCGTCGAGGACCGGCAGGCAGTGTTGGCCCTGCTCGCCCAACAGCGGTAGCAAGCGCTCCAGCGGGTGGCGGCTACTGACACTCACCACCTGCCGGTTCATCACCTGCTCCAGGCGCACGCTCTTGCGCCGTAGCACCGCGCGCCAGCTGAAACATCCACGCGCCATGGCCGGGCCGATCAGATCGCCGAGCCCGACCACCCCGACCAAACGACCGCCTTCAAGCACCGGCAAGCTTTTCAGGTGATGGTCCGCGAGCAGCTTCCAGGCCTGTTCGAGGGTGGTGCGCGGGGTCACCGACTGCACGTCGCGGGACATCACGGAGGCGGCGGTGATGCCGTTCAGGCTGCGTTGCAACGCGTGCTGCTCGGTTGCCAGGATGATACGTTCCAACTCGTCGCGGGTGACGTCGACGAATTCGCCTATGTCTTCCAGGGCTTGGTCGAGGTCCTCGCCGCGGATGCCGACCCGCTCGTCCGGCAGCGGATCATGGGTGTGATGGGGCGTCTTGCGTGGCGCCGCACCTTTGGGGTAGCGCACCCCGGTGAGGCGGTTGTAGAGCACCGCCACGATCACCAGTATCAGCGCATTGAGCATGACAGGCTCGATCAGATGGTCGCCCATGGCCACCAGCCCCGGATCGGCCAACACGGCGCTCACCGCCACCCCGCCTCCAGGCGGATGCAGACAGCGCAACAGCCCCATCACCAGGATGCTGAGGCCCAGCGCGGCGGCGGCCACCCAGGCGCCATCGCCAAAGCCGTGACGCATGCCAAGCCCCACGGCACAGGCCACGCCATAGCTGCCCAGCACCGGCCAGGGCTGGGCCAGAGGGCCGGAGTGAACGGCAAAGACCAGCACCGCCGAGGCTGCCAATGGGCCGAGCAGATGCAGGGCGATGGCCGGACCAAATGCCAGGCTGCACACGTAACCGGCCAGAAACAGGCTAACCAGCGCACCAACGCCGGCACGCAGCCATTCTTTCGCAGGCATGTTCAACGGTGCTGGCAGCAGGCGCTGTAAGCGATTTTCATAACGCGAGGCAGACATCGAATTAAGCGGGGTCGACTGTTTGATTAAAAAGAAAAGCCCAGCACAACCGGCCTGGGCCCTGTATTGCCAAGGCAATAACGCAAGGGGCTCCGTCCATGGAGAGATGGAAACCGCGCAGGTTTCGTGGGTAGGGATTGTGCCGGGCGGGCCGGACGGGGGCTAATTCAAAAAAGTGCGTTTGAAGTGCAATTTTTTTGCAGGGTCGATGACGTGACCTGTATGCCTCGCCTACAGGGGCGTACCCAATCAACGCTGCCTGCGCGGCAACTCGATACTCACCCGCAAACCGCCCAGCGGACTGTCGAGCAAGGCCATGCGCCCGCCCCAGGCCTCGACGATATCGCGCACGATGCCCAGGCCCAGACCGTGACCATCGACCTGCTCGTCCAGCCGTGAGCCACGCTCCAGCACCTGTAAACGCTGGCCTTCGGGGATGCCTGGGCCATCGTCATCGACCCACAGGCGATAACCGTCTGGATTCGATTCAACCCCCATACGCACTTCGCTGTCGGCCCACTTGCAGGCGTTGTCCAACAGGTTGCCCAAAAGCTCCAGCAGATCTTCGCGGTCCCACGGCAACAGCAACCCAGGCGGCACATCATGGGCCAGCAGCAAGCCTTCGCCATGGATCATCCCCAATGTGGCCAGCAAACCCGGCAACTCGGCGTCGCAGTCGAACTGCGCACCCGGTAGCGCGTCGCCGGCCAGGCGCGCGCGATTTAGCTCACGGGCCAGGCGTTGCTGAATCTGCTCCAACTGCTCGCGCAGTTGCGCCTGCACCTCGGGCAGCGCTTGCAGGCGCTCGCTCGCCGCCAGGCTCAACAACACCGCCAGCGGCGTTTTCAGGGCGTGCCCCAGATTGCCCAAGGCGTTACGCGAACGGCGCAAACTGTCCTCGGTATGCGCCAGCAGATGGTTGATCTGGTCCACCAAGGGTTGCAGCTCCACTGGCACTTGGGCATCCAGCTGCGAGCGCTGGCCCTGCTGCAATTGGGCGATCTGCTGGCGCGCGCGTTCCAGCGGACGCAACGAGCGGGTCACGGTGATGCGCTGCAACACCAGCACCAGCACCAGCGCCACCAGCCCCAGGCCCAGGCCAATCTGCTGCATGCGCCGGAACCCGTCACGCACCGGCGAATAGTCCTGCGCCACGCTGATGGAAATGTCCTGGCCCAGACGCCGGTAGTCTCCGCGATAAGCCAGCAGTTGCTGGCCCTCTGGGCCTAGCTCGTGGCCATCGTCCAGGCCCGGGCGTTGTGGCTTGGGCATGTCCAGATCCCACAGCGAGCGCGAGCGCCAGGTGCCCTTGTCGAAATCGATGCGAAAGTAGTGGCCCGAGAACGGCCGTTGATAGGCCGAGGAGATCCGTCGCTCGTCCAGTTGCAAGCCATCCGGGCCACGCACCAGCGCCACCAGCAGGTTCTCGCTTTCCTTGCGCAGGCCGGTTTCCAGGTAGCGTTGCAGACCGGCCTCGAACAGCCACAGCGTCAGTTGCGCCAAGCCCAGGCCCACCACCACCAACACGGCTACCAAGCCCAGGCTCAGACGCGCCTGGATCGACTTCACGCAGGACTCCCAGCGTACACGTAGCCCTGGCCACGGCGGGTCTCGATCACGCTGCGGCCAAGCTTGCGGCGCAGGTGGTTGACATGCACTTCGAGCACGTTGGAATCGCGCTCGGTTTCACCGTCGTAGAGGTGTTCGGCCAGGTGGCTCTTGGACAGCACTTGCCCTGGATGCAGCATGAAATAACGCAACAGGCGAAACTCGGCGGCGGTCAGCTGGATGTCCACCCCTTCACGGCTCACGCACTGCCGCGATTCGTCCAGATGCAGGCCCGCAGCCTCAAGCTTAGGTTGGTTGGCCAGACCCTTGGCCCTGCGTAACAATGCCTGCAAACGCAGTTGCAGCTCTTCCGGGTGAAAGGGCTTGGTAAGGTAGTCATCGGCCCCCGCCTTGAGCCCTTCGATACGCTCGGCCCACGATCCCCGGGCAGTGAGAATCAGCACTGGGGTTGCCAGGTTCGCGGCACGCCACTGGGTCAGCACCTCGAGCCCGGGCAATCCCGGCAGCCCCAGGTCGAGAATGATCAGGTCGTAAGGCTCGCTTTGGCCCTGGTATACCGCATCGCGGCCATCGGCCAGCCAGTCCACCGCATAGCCCTGGCGCTGCAGGGCGGTGGTCAGTTCGTCGGCCAGGGGCACATTGTCTTCGACCAGCAACAGGCGCATTCAGTCGTCTTCCTCGTCTTTGAGCAACGCACCGGTACGGGCGTCCAGCTTGATCTCGCGCACGACACCCTGGGGCGTGAGCAGCTCGACTTCGTACTCGTAGCGGCCATGCTTCTCTTCCAACTCCGCCTCCAGCAAGCGCGCCCCGGGGTAACGCCCCAGGGCACTGTCGAGCAAGTGCTCGAACGGCAGGATGACGCCCTTCTGGCGCAACGTCAGGGCTTCATCCTGGTCCAGGTCACGGGCACTGGCCAGCGAACAGACGGCCAGCAGGGCCAAGGCCAGGTAGCGCGCCGTTCGCGGTAACTCGGTCATCAGTTGTCTCGCTCGTCCTTCAGTACTTCGCCGGTCTTGGCATCGAGGTCGACGTCCCATTCGACGTTCTGCGCGTCACGCAGTTCGACCTTGTAGATATAGCGACCGTATTCGTTTTCCAGCTCCGAATCCGTCACGCTAGCGCCGGGGTGTTTGGCCACGGCACTGGCCTTGAGTTCATCCAGCGACTTGATGGTCTTGGCGTTCACCAGCTTGACCACTTCATCGGGCTGCACGTCCTTGGCGAAGGCGGCGTTGGCACCGAAAGTCAGGGCAGCGGCAGTGAACAGGGCAGTCAAAGTCTTCATGGGGTCTCTCCTTCACAGGGGTGCAAGTTGTCTACGGGGTTAAGATTAACCAGCCGTGCTTAACTCAACCTGAAAACAGCTGGCGCCATGATAGCGCAGCTGCGCAGACAGCCTGAACCAGCCCAGGCACGGCTGCGCGCCGTGCGCCAAGGCAATCTGCCTTTATACTGCATGGCCTGTTACCCAAGGGACCTGCCATGAGCGCCATCCACATCAAATACCCCGCGCTGACCTTCAAGGCCGGCCAACGCGCCTTGCAGCGAATCCGCGAGCGTGGCTTGCAGGCGCAGGATGTCGGTGTACTACCCGGTGCTGCGGGCGGCCCCAAGCCCCTCGGCATCCAGGGCCTGGACTTGGCGCTGTTCGGTGAATGGCTGCCGTCGGCACCGCGCCAACGCGCGCTGATCGGTGCCTCCATCGGCTCCTGGCGGTTCGCCAGTGCCTGCCTCGACGACCCTGTGGCGGGCCTGCGCCGGCTCGGCGAGCTGTACACCGAGCAGGACTTCGCCAAGGGTGTCACGCCGCGCGAGATCAGCCAGAGCTGCCAGCGCATGCTCGACGACCTGCTGCAAGGCCGCGACGGGCAGATCCTCGCCAGCCCCCATTACCGCCTGAACATCCTGGTGGTCAAAAGCCACGGCCAACTGGCCCACGACCACCGTGGCCGGCTCGGGGTGGGCCTGGGTTCGGTGCTGGCCAGTAACCTGCTAGGTCGCGCCAACCTGGCCCGGCACTTCGAGCGGGTTATCCTGCACGATGGGCGGGCCGCACCGCCCCTGCAAGCGCTCACCGACTTCCCGTCACGCTGCCTGCCACTGGACTTGGCCAATCTGCGCCATGCCCTGCTGGCCTCAGGCTCGATCCCGATGGTCATGGAGGGGGTGCGCGACATTCCCGGCGCTGGCGCCGGCACCTACCGCGACGGCGGCTTGCTGGACTACCACCTCGACCTACCCTACCTGGGCGACGACCTGGTGCTGTACCCGCATTTCACCGACAAAGTGGTGCCCGGCTGGTTCGACAAGGCCCTGCCGTGGCGCCGAGGCGATGCCACGCGCCTGCAGAACGTGCTGTTGATGACGCCTTCGCCGCAGTACCTGGCCACCCTGCCCTACGGCAAGCTGCCCGACCGCCAGGATTTCAAGCGTTTCATGGGCGATGCACCTAGCCGCAAGCGCTATTGGTACAAAGCCATCGCCGAGAGCCGCAGGCTGGGGGACGAACTGCTCGAATTGATTGCCACCGGGCAGTTGCACGATCGCCTGCAAGCCTTGTAGCGGGCATGCTGGTAGACTGCGCGCAACTTCGTTACACACAGAGTCATGACAGCGTGGAAATCTTCAAGGAATTTACTTTCGAATCGGCCCACCGCCTGCCCAACGTCCCGGCTGGCCACAAGTGCGGCCGCCTGCATGGCCACTCGTTCAAGGTTGCCCTGCACCTGACCGGCCCGCTCGACCCGCACACCGGCTGGATTCGCGATTTCTCGGAGATCAAGGCGATCTTCAAGCCGATCTACGAGCAACTGGACCACAACTACCTGAACGACATCCCTGGCCTGGAGAACCCCACCAGCGAAGTCATTGCCAAGTGGATCTGGGAACAGGTCAAGCCGCTGCTGCCGGAGCTGTCGAAGGTGCGTATCCACGAAACCTGCACCAGCGGCTGCGAGTACACCGGCGACTGATTCGGGTTTTCAGCGCGCCTGTCGCGGGCTTGCCCGCGACAGGCGCGCTGCGTTTGGCGCAACGCCTCAATCCGGCCCGCGATCCAGTGCATCACGCAGAAAGCTCGGGGCGATATAGCGCTGATAGTGCGCTTGCGAGAGCAAGAAAAACTCCCGATCGATGGCGTCTCGCAGTTGCGGCAGCTCCCAATTACGGAACTCCGGCAGCAGCACCATCCCGTAGGCTTCCAGCTCGCGGATCATCCGCGCGCCACGGGCGATCAGCTGGTAGGCCCAGCAATATTCCGACTGATGCCCGACGAAACGGATCGAGCGCTGCTCCAGCTGCTGGCGCAGCAAGGCTTTGTCGAACACTTCGAGCTTGGCCATCATCACCTGCACCAGCAACTGCTCCAGGCGCAACCAGACGGCGCGCTTCTGCTCCTCGTCGTAGCCGTTCCAGTGGATCACTTCATGATGGAAACGCTTGCAGCCACGGCACACCAGGTCTCCATAAACGGTGGAGCACAGGCCGACGCAAGGGGTCTTGATGGACTGGTTGGACATGGGTGAACAACGGTCTGACAACGGAACACCGCGCCATGTTAGCCCTTTGTCTAACCAGGGTCATCCGTTAAAGTCATGTTCGCCGCCTTACCAACTGGCTTTTTTTGCCGTAGAATCGTTCCGCCTTTTCAAGGCAACAATGTCCGTTGGAAGCTGTTTTCAAAGCGTCACGAGCACAGTTCATCCGGTAGAACGGCGTTGGTTCGGGCCAGGCCTTGCGCATGTCCCGCACCAACCCCTCATCAGCCTTCCGTTCTACAGGCGTAAAACTTTGAAAACAGCTTCTGTAAGGATTCTCTGCGACCCTGGTTGGGCGGCTCACAAAGCCGTCGCCGCGCATGGGTGCATGGAATGCTGGATGAGCGTCCCGGACCCCCTTTAGGGACCACTGATGAGGGTAATAACTGTGCTTGAAGCCTACCGCAAACACATCGAAGAGCGTGCCGCTCTGGGTATCGTGCCCCAGCCGCTTAACGCCGAACAAACCGCAGGCCTGGTCGAGCTGCTGAAAAACCCGCCGGCCGGCGAAGAAGCCTTCCTCGTAGACCTGATCACCCACCGTGTTCCGCCTGGAGTCGACGAAGCTGCCTACGTCAAGGCCGCTTTCCTCTCTGCCCTGGCCAAGGGCGAAGCCACCTCGCCGCTGATCGACGCCAAGCGCGCCACCGAGCTGCTGGGCACCATGCAGGGCGGCTACAACATCGAAACGCTGGTAACGCTGCTGGATGACGCCAACCTGGGCGCCGTCGCGGCTGAGCAGCTCAAGCACACCCTGCTGATGTTCGATGCCTTCCACGATGTCGCCGAAAAAGCCAAGGCCGGCAACGCCCACGCCAAGGCCGTGCTGGAATCCTGGGCAGCGGGCGAATGGTTCACCTCGCGTCCCGCCATCGCCGAGAAGTACACCCTGGCCGTGTTCAAGGTCCCGGGCGAAACCAACACCGACGACCTGTCGCCGGCACCGGACGCCTGGTCGCGCCCTGACATCCCGCTGCACGCCCTGGCCATGCTGAAAATGGCCCGTGACGGCATCGAGCCTTCGCAACCCGGTTCGGTCGGCCCGCTGGCCCAGATCGAAGCGGTCAAGGCCAAAGGCTACCCAGTAGCCTATGTCGGTGACGTGGTCGGTACTGGTTCGTCGCGTAAATCGGCGACCAACTCGGTGCTGTGGTTCTTCGGCGACGACATCCCGTACGTACCTAACAAGCGTGCCGGTGGCTTCTGCTTCGGCACCAAGATCGCCCCGATCTTCTACAACACCATGGAAGACGCCGGCGCCCTGCCGATCGAGTTCGACTGCACCAACCTGGCCATGGGCGACATCATCGACGTCTACCCATTCAAAGGTGAAGTACGCCGCAACGGCAGCGACGAACTGGTCACCCAGTTCGAGCTGAAAACCGAAGTGCTGCTCGACGAAGTCCGCGCTGGCGGCCGTATCCCGCTGATCGTCGGCCGTGGCCTGACCGAAAAAGCCCGCGCCGAACTGGGCCTGGGCGCTTCGGATCTGTTCAAGAAGCCAGAGCAACCTGCCGACAGCGGCAAGGGCTTCACCCTGGCGCAGAAAATGGTCGGTCGCGCCTGCGGCCTGCCAGAAGGCCAGGGCGTGCGCCCAGGTGCCTACTGCGAGCCGAAGATGACCACCGTCGGCTCCCAGGACACCACTGGCCCGATGACCCGTGACGAGCTGAAAGACCTGGCGTGCCTGGGCTTCTCCGCCGACCTGGTCATGCAGTCGTTCTGCCACACCGCGGCCTATCCAAAACCGATCGACGTCACCACCCACCACACCCTGCCAGACTTCATCCGCACCCGTGGCGGCGTGTCGCTGCGTCCAGGCGACGGCATCATCCACAGCTGGCTGAACCGCATGCTGATGCCTGACACCGTGGGTACTGGTGGCGACTCGCACACCCGTTTCCCAATCGGCATCTCGTTCCCGGCCGGTTCCGGCCTGGTCGCCTTCGCCGCAGCCACCGGCGTCATGCCGCTGGACATGCCGGAGTCGATCCTGGTGCGCTTCAAGGGCAAGCTGCAACCCGGCATCACCCTGCGTGACCTGGTCCATGCCATCCCTTACTACGCGATCCAGAAGGGCCTGCTGACCGTCGAGAAGAAAGGCAAGAAAAACGCCTTCTCCGGCCGCATCCTGGAAATCGAAGGCCTGGACGACCTGACCGTCGAGCAAGCGTTCGAGCTGTCCGATGCGTCGGCTGAACGCTCCGCTGCTGGCTGCACCATCAAGCTGCCAGAGAAGGCCATCGCCGAGTACCTCCAGTCCAACATCACCCTCCTGCGCTGGATGATCGGCGAAGGCTACGGCGATGCCCGCACCCTGGAGCGCCGCGCCCAGGCGATGGAAGCTTGGCTGGCCAAGCCTGAGCTGCTGTCGGCCGACGCCGATGCCGAATACGCCGAGATCATCGAGATCGACCTGGCCGAAGTCAAAGAGCCTGTGCTCTGCGCACCGAACGACCCGGACGATGCCCGCCTGCTGTCCTCGGTACAGGGCGAGAAGATCGACGAAGTGTTCATCGGCTCGTGCATGACCAACATCGGCCACTTCCGTGCCGCTGGCAAGCTGCTGGAAAAGGTCAAGGGCGGTATTCCGACCCGTCTGTGGCTGGCACCGCCAACCAAGATGGACGCCCACCAGCTGACCGAAGAAGGCTACTACGGCATCTACGGCAAGGCTGGCGCGCGCATGGAAATGCCAGGCTGCTCGCTGTGCATGGGTAACCAGGCACGTGTGCAGACCGGCTCCACGGTAGTGTCCACCTCGACCCGTAACTTCCCGAACCGTCTGGGCGATGCCACCAACGTGTACCTGGCCTCGGCAGAACTCGCTGCCGTCGCTTCGATCATCGGCAAACTGCCGACCGTCGAGGAGTACATGCAGTACGCCAAGGATATCGACAGCATGTCTGCCGACGTCTACCGCTACCTGAGCTTCGACCAGATCGCCGAGTTCCGTGAAGCGGCGGCCAACGCCAAGATCCCGGTCGTTCAGGCGTAATCAGCGACAAGCTGTAAGCTACAAGCCGTAAGCTACAAGCGGCAAGAAGAAGCCCCGGTGAGAGCCGGGGCTTCTTTTTTTTGCCTTGGAATCGCTGGGAGGGCGGCGTTGATTCGGGCATCGCGCAGTTCTGGCACGACCCCGGTGTAGGAGCGGCCTCGTGCCGCGAAGGGGCGCGTAGCGGCCCGAGGCTTCAGCCGCACGCACGATCTGCGAATGGATTCAGCAGAGGCTACAAGGCGCCCCGGCACGCCCCTAGAAGCAGTCGCCTGGCACCCTCACCCACCCCTCCATCAACACCCGCGCGCTGCGGCTCATGATGGCCTTGGTCACCGTCCACTGACCGTCCACCTGCTGCGCTGCCGCGCCGACACGCAGCGTGCCCGATGGGTGCCCGAAACGTACCGCACTGCGCTCACCGCCCCCAGCCGCGAGGTTGACCAGCGTTCCAGGAATCGCCGCCGCCGTACCAATGGCCACCGCTGCCGTGCCCATCATGGCGTGATGCAGCTTACCCATCGACAACGCACGCACCAGCAGGTCCACGTCTTCTGCCGCGACCGGCTTACCGCTGGAAGCGGTGTACGACACAGGCCTGGCGACGAACGCCACCTTCGGCGTGTGCTGGCGCCCAGCCGCCTGGTCGATGTGCTCGATCAGGCCCATACGCAGCGCACCGTATGCGCGAATGGTCTCGAACCGCGCCAGCGCCGCAGGGTCGCCATTGATCGCCTCCTGCAGCTCGGTGCCGCTGTAGCCAAGGTCTGCCGCATCGATGAAGATGGTCGGGATGCCAGCATTGATCAACGTCGCCTTGAACGTACCGATGCCCGGCACTTGCAGCTCATCCACCAGATGGCCAGTGGGGAACATCGCCCCACCGCCGCCCTCTTCGTCTGCCGCAGGGTCGAGGAACTCCAACTGCACCTCGGCAGCAGGAAAGGTAACGCCGTCCAGCTCGAAATCGCCGGTTTCCTGCACCTGGCCGTCGGTGATCGGCACATGCGCGATGATGGTCTTGCCAATGTTCGCCTGCCAGATCCGCACCGTGGCGATACCGTCGCGCGGCACGCGCTCTGGCGCGAGCAGACCGTTGGCAATCGCGAATGAGCCCACCGCAGCGGACAGATTGCCGCAGTTGCCACTCCAGTCGACGAACGCGGTATCGATCGATACCTGGCCGAACAAGTAGTCGACGTCATGATCGGGCTTGATGCTGGAGGAGACGATCACCGTCTTGCTGGTGCTGGACGTCGCGCCGCCCATGCCATCGATCTGCTTGGCATACGGGTCGGGGCTGCCGATTACCCGCAGCAACAGCGCATCGCGGGCCGGCCCCGGGATTTGCGCGGCCTCAGGCAGGTCTTGCAGACGAAAGAACACACCCTTGCTGGTGCCACCGCGCATGTAGGTGGCAGGGATTCGGATTTGTGCAACGTGAGCCATGGTCAATTCCCGTCTTGCACGGCGCCCAGCAGGCGCGGACGAACCTGCTCCCACTGGGGCCATGTCGCTAGTTGATTAGGCGGTGCCTTCCAGGAAATCCTGGGCGAAGCGCTGTAGCACCCCACCGGCCTCGTAGATCGACACTTCCTCGGCAGTATCCAGGCGGCAGGTCACCGGCACCTCGACCCGCTCGCCATCACCCCGGGTCACCACCAGGGTCAGCGTGGCCCGTGGCGTGCGCTGGCCGACCACGTCGTAGGTCTCACTGCCATCGAGCTGCAAGGTCTTGCGATTGGTGCCCGGCTTGAACTCCAGCGGCAGCACCCCCATGCCCACCAGGTTGGTACGGTGGATGCGCTCGAAGCCTTCGGCGACGATCGCCTCGACACCGGCCAGGCGCACCCCCTTGGCCGCCCAGTCTCGCGACGAGCCTTGGCCATAGTCGGCACCGGCGATGATGATCAGCGGCTGCTTGCGCTGCATGTAGGTCTCGATGGCCTCCCACATCCGCGTGACCTTACCTTCGGGCTCGATGCGCGCCAGCGAGCCTTGACGCACGCTGCCGTCGTCGTTGCGCACCATCTCGTTGAACAGCTTGGGGTTGGCGAAGGTCGCGCGCTGGGCGGTCAAATGGTCGCCACGGTGGGTGGCATAGGAGTTAAAGTCCTCCTCGGGCAGGCCCATCTTGGCCAGGTACTCACCAGCGGCACTGTCCAGCAGGATGGCATTGGACGGCGACAGGTGGTCGGTGGTGATGTTGTCCGGCAGCACCGCCAGCGGGCGCATGCCGCGCAGGCTGCGTTCGCCGGCCAGCGCGCCCTCCCAATACGGCGGGCGGCGGATGTAGGTGCTCATCGGGCGCCAGTCGTACAACGGCGCGACTTTCGGCCCGCGATCCTCCTCGATGGCGAACATTGGGATGTAGACCTGGCGGAACTGCTCAGGCTTGACCGCCGCACGCACAACCGCGTCGATTTCCTCATCGCTGGGCCAGATATCCTTGAGGCGGATTGGCTGACCATCGACCACACCTAGCACGTCTTTTTCGATGTCGAAACGGATGGTCCCGGCGATGGCATACGCCACCACCAGCGGCGGCGAGGCCAGGAACGCCTGCTTGGCGTAGGGGTGAATGCGCCCATCGAAGTTGCGGTTACCCGACAACACGGCAGTGGCATACAGGTCGCGGTCGATGATTTCCTGCTGGATCCGCGGATCCAGCGCGCCGGACATGCCATTGCAGGTGGTGCACGCGAACGCAACGATACCGAAGCCCAGTTGCTCCAGCTCCTTTTCCAGCCCCGCCTCTTGCAGATACAACTGCACAGCCTTGGAGCCCGGCGCCAGGGAGGACTTGACCCAAGGTTTGCGCATCAGCCCGAGGCGGTTGGCGTTGCGCGCCAGCAGGCCTGCGGCGATGACGTTGCGCGGGTTGCTGGTGTTGGTGCAACTGGTGATGGCCGCGATGATGACCGCACCGTCGGGCATCTGCCCCGGCACCTCCTCCCAGGCCCCGGCGATGCCCTTGGCCGCCAGCTCACTGGTGGCCACGCGGGCGTGCGGATTGGACGGACCGGCCAGGTTGCGCACCACGCTCGACAAGTCGAAGCTCAGGGTGCGCTCGTACTCGGCCTTGGCCAGGCTGTCGGCCCACAGGCCTGCGGCCTTGGCGTAGGTTTCCACCAGTTGCACCTGCTGATCGTCGCGACCGGTCAGCTTGAGGTAGTCGAGGGTTTGTTGATCGATGGCGAACATCGCCGCCGTGGCACCGTACTCAGGCGCCATGTTGGAAATGGTGGCGCGGTCGCCCAGGGTCAGTGCGCGCGCCCCTTCACCGTGGAATTCGAGGTAGGCACCGACGACCTTCTGCTTGCGCAGGAACTCGGTCAGGGCCAGCACCAGATCGGTGGCGGTGATGTTCGGCGCCAGGCGCCCGCTCAGCTCGACGCCGACGATTTCCGGCAGGCGCATCCACGAAGCACGCCCGAGCATCACGTTCTCGGCCTCCAGGCCGCCGACACCGATGGCGATGACCCCAAGGGCATCGACATGCGGGGTGTGGCTGTCGGTGCCGACGCAGGTGTCCGGGTAAGCCACGCCACGGTCGCTGTGTACCACAGGCGACATCTTCTCCAGGTTGATCTGGTGCATGATGCCGTTGCCCGGCTGGATCACGTCGACGTTCTTGAACGCTTGCTTGGTCCAGTTGATGAAGTGGAAACGGTCTTCGTTGCGCCGGTCTTCGATGGCGCGGTTCTTGTCGAACGCCTGCGGATCGAAGCCGCCGCACTCCACGGCCAGCGAGTGGTCGACGATCAGTTGCACCGGCACCACTGGGTTGACCTGGGCAGGGTCGCCGCCCTTGTCGGCAATCGCATCGCGCAGGCCGGCCAGGTCCACCAGGGCGGTCTGGCCAAGAATGTCATGGCACACCACGCGCGCCGGGAACCATGGGAAGTCGAGGTCACGCTTGCGCTCGATCAGTTGGCTGAGCGAGGCATCGAGGCTGGCCGGATCGCAGCGGCGCACCAGGTTCTCGGCCAGCACGCGGGAGGTGTACGGCAGGCCATCGTAGGCGCCGGGCTTGATCGCCTCGACCGCAGCACGGGCATCGAAATAGTCCAGGGCGGTGCCTGGCAGGGGTTTGCGGTATGCAGTGTTCATCATTCAGGCTCGGTCACAGGGTTCGGAAGGTTCTACCGCCCCTGTGGGAGCGGGCTTGCCCGCGAATGCGTCAGCAGGTCCACAGACGTTACCCATCCGGGCGCATTCGCGGGCAAGCCCGCTCCCACAAGGGAACGGGTTGCCTCTCTGTTTCTATTCAACGCCGCTCGATCGGCACGAACGCGCGCTGTTCAACGCCGACGTACTCGGCGCTCGGGCGGATGATGCGGTTGTTGGCACGTTGCTCGAACACATGCGCGGCCCAGCCGGTCAGGCGCGAGCACACGAAGATCGGCGTGAACAGCTTGGTCGGGATACCCATGAAGTGGTACGCCGAGGCGTGGTAGAAGTCGGCATTGGGGAACAGGCGTTTCTGCTCCCACATGGTCTTGTCGATTGCTTCGGAGACTGGGTACAGCACCTTGTCACCGACCTCATCGGCCAACTGCTTCGACCAGCCCTTGATCACCTCGTTGCGCGGGTCGGACTCTTTGTAGATCGCATGGCCAAAGCCCATGATCTTGTCCTTGCGCTCGAGCATGCGCAGCAGCTCGGCGGCAGCCTCCTGCGGGCTCTGGAAGCGCTCGATCAGCTCCATCGCCGCCTCGTTGGCGCCACCGTGCAGCGGGCCGCGCAACGAACCGATGGCAGCGGTGATGCACGAGTAAAGATCCGACAGGGTCGAGGCGCACACGCGGGCGGTGAAGGTCGAGGCGTTGAACTCATGTTCGGCGTAGAGGATCAGCGACACGTTCATCACCTTGACGTGCAGCGCGCTGGGCTGCTTGCCATGCAGCAGGTGCAGGAAGTGGCCGCCAAGGGTGTCTTCGTCGCTGTTGCAGTCGATGCGCACGCCATGATGGGTGAAGCGGTACCAGTAGCACATCACCGCCGGGAACAGCGCCAGCAAGCGGTCGGTCTTGTCGTGTTGGGCGCCGAAGGTCAGTTCAGGCTCCAGAGTGCCGAGCACCGAGCAGCCGGTGCGCATCACATCCATCGGGTGGGCGTCGCGAGGGATGCGCTCGAGCACCTCCTTGAGCGCTTGGGGCAGGTCACGCAGACCTTTGAGCTTGCGCTTGTAGTCGGCAAGCTCAGCCTGGCTGGGCAGCTCGCCGTACAGCAGCAGGTAGGCCACTTCCTCGAACTCGGCGCCAGCGGCCAGGTCGCGCACATCATAGCCGCGGTAGGTCAGGCCGGCGCCGGCCTGGCCGACGGTCGACAGCGCGGTCTGGCCGGCGACCTGGCCACGCAGGCCCGCGCCACTGAGTACTTTTGCTTCGGCCATGGGGTTTCTCCTTTCTTGAACTTGTTATGGAAGTCTTTCTGGCTAATTCGGATGGCCTGTACCGGCCTCTTCGCGGCGCAAGCCTGCACCTACACCTTGCATCAGTGATAACCCTGTGGGAGCGGGCTTGCCCGCGAAGAGGCCAGCCGCTCCAACCAAAATCTTGAATCTTCAGCCCTTCTTCTGCGCGAACAACGCATCCAGGCTCTGCTCGAAGGCGTGGTAGCCAATGGCGTCGTAGAGTTCCATGCGGGTTTGCATGGTGTCGATCACGTTCTTCTGCGTGCCGTCACGGCGCAGCGCGTGATAGACGTTCTCGGCGGCCTTGTTCATGGCGCGGAACGCCGACAGCGGGTACAGCACCAGCGACACGTCCACCGAGGCCAGCTCTTCGGTGGTATATAACGGCGTCGCGCCGAACTCGGTGATATTGGCCAGGATCGGGGCCTGCACGCGGTCGGCGAAGGTCTTGTACATCGACAGTTCAGTGATGGCTTCCGGGAAAATCATGTCGGCACCGGCCTCGATGCAGGCAGCGGCGCGGTCCAGGGCGGCGTTCAGGCCTTCGACTGCCAGGGCATCGGTCCGCGCCATGATCACGAAGCTGTCGTCACTGCGCGCATCCACCGCAGCCTTGATGCGGTCGACCATCTCCTGCTGGCTGACGATCTCCTTGTTCGGACGATGGCCGCAGCGCTTGGCACCCACCTGATCCTCGATGTGGATCGCCGCAGCGCCGAACTTGCTCATCGAGCGCACGGTACGCGCGACGTTGAACGCCGAAGCGCCAAAACCGGTGTCGACATCCACCAGCAACGGCAGGTCGCAGACATCGGTGATGCGCCGCACATCGGTCAGCACATCGTCCAGGCCGCTGATACCGAGGTCCGGCAAGCCCAGCGAGCCTGCCGCGACACCGCCGCCGGACAGGTAGATGGCCTTGAACCCGGCGCGCTTGGCCAGCAGGGCATGATTGGCGTTGATCGCCCCGACCACCTGCAACGGATGTTCGGCGGCAACCGCGTCGCGGAAACGTTGGCCGGGCGTGCTCTTGACTGTCATGACTCACCTCGTGGGCTATTGTTGTCGGCGCCTTGATAATGACGCTCGATATTGCGCTTGGACGCGCCAATGTGGCGGCGCATCAGGAGTTCGGCCAACTCGCCGTCACGGCTTTCGATGGCATCGAGGATGCGATGGTGCTCGGCGAAGGCCTGGCGTGGTCGGTTGGGCGTGCTGGAGAACTGGATGCGATACATGCGCACCAACTGGTACAGCTCGCCACACAGCATCTTGTAGAGGGTCTGGTTGCCGCTGCCCTGGATGATTCGATAATGGAAGTCGTAATCGCCTTCCTGCTGGTAGTAGCCCTGCCCAGCCTGGAACGCGGCGTCGCGCTCGTGGGTGTCGAGCACGTGGCGCAACTCATCGATGGCGGCCTGAGTCATGCGTTCGGCGGCCAAGCGGCACGCCATGCCCTCGAGCGACTCGCGAATTTCGTACAGTTCGATCAACTCGGCATGGCTCAGCGAAACCACCCGCGCGCCCACGTGCGGGACCCGCACCAGCAGGCGCTGGCCTTCGAGCCGGTGAATCGCCTCGCGCAGCGGGCCGCGACTGATGCCGTAGGTACGCGCCAACTCTGGCTCGGAGATCTTGCTGCCAGGCGCGATCTCACCTTTGACGATCGCCGCCTGGATACGCCGGAAGACGTTCTCCGAAAGTGTCTCGGTCTCCTCGGGCGAGGCGGCAGCGGCGGAAGCTACATCCAACATGATTGTCGACACCTTTAACATCCATGCGGGCAAAACTAGACAAACATAAGCTCCACGTCAAAGATAAAAACAACATTGTCGACAATTGTCTAATAACGAACTTACCCCGCTGTACTGTGGTCTGAACGCGGGCGCGCTGGCGTCAGCACATCGGCGTGATAGAATGCCGCGCTCTTTAATCGGAGCATGGATCGTCTGCCTGTCATGTTTTCATGCTTGACAGTCAATTAAGGATGCTTGGCCAGTCGCCTTGCCCAGAACCCCGCACAGCACCGCGCCAGGATTATGAGACCCATACCCGCTTCACTGCTGCTCTGCCTCGCTGTGCTGCCGGCCCTCGCGCCCGCAGCGCAGAAGACCGTCTATGGCCTGAACGAATACGCCCGCCTGGGCGAACTCGACCTGGAAGTGGCGGCCAAGCTCGACACCGGGGCCAAGACCGCCTCGCTCAGCGCCCGTGACATCAAGCGTTTCAAACGCAACGGCGAAAGCTGGGTGCGCTTCTACCTGGCCATCGACGCCGCCCACGAACACCCTATCGAACGCCCCCTGGCCCGCGTCAGCAAGATCAAGCGCCGCGCCGGGGACTACGACGCCGAATCCGGCAAGGCCTACACCGCCCGACCGGTCATCGAGCTCGATATCTGCATGGGCCAGACCCAACGCACCATCGAGGTCAACCTCACCGACCGCAGCGCCTTCCAGTTCCCGCTGCTGATCGGCTCCGAGGCCCTCAAGCACATGGACGCACTGGTCGATCCAAGCCTTAAATACGCGGCCGGCAAGCCTGCCTGCGCCACCGAAGCTCCTAAAGCAGAGTAACCCCGATGCGCTCTCTTACCCTTCACCTGAAAGTCCTGATCACCGTCCTGGTGCTGCTGGGCGTGGCCATCACGGCTTATCAGATCTTCGCCCTGGGCATCCCGGTGACCGAGGACGAAACCGACGATCTGTGGAACATCGACGCCAAGGTCGAGTTCGTCGCCAGCGCCAAGGACCCGGTCAAGGTGCAGATGTTCGTGCCCCCGCTGAACCGCGACTACGTGAGCCTCAACGAGAGCTTCATCTCCAACAACTACGGGGTCAGCGTCAACCGTGCCGATGGCAACCGCAAGGTCACCTGGTCGGCGCGCCGCGCCAGCGGCAACCAGACTCTGTACTACCGCCTGGTGCTGACCAAGCGCTACAGCAACGAAAAAACCAAGGTCAAGGGCCCGACCTTCCGCGACAGCCTGGCCGTCGAGGGCCCCGAGAAGATCGCCGCCGAAGCGCTGCTGGCACCGATCCGCCAACACTCGGCCGACGTCGAGACCTTCGTGGGCGAGACCATCAAGCGGGTCAATAACCTCAACGACGACAACGTCAAGCTGCTGCTGGCCGGCGACACGTCGTCGATGAAAAAGGCCCAGGTCATCGACCTGCTGCTGTCCATCGCCCACGTACCGCTGGAGAAGGTGCACACCATCCGCCTGGTGGCCGACACCCCACAAACCCCGGAACTGTGGCTGCGCAGCTTCAACGGCAACGACTGGCTGTACTTCAACCCGGACACCGGCGAACAGGGCCTGCCGGCTGACCGGCTGCTGTGGTGGACCGGTGACGAGAACCTGATCAGCGTCGATGGCGGCAAGAAGGCCAATGTGACCTTCAGCATGAACAACAGCGAGATGAACGCCATCCGCCTGGCCAAGCTGACCGACGAGAACACCGACGCAGACTTCCTCGAGTACTCGCTGTACGGCCTGCCGCTACAGACCCAGCAGACGTTCATGATCATGGTGATGATCCCGATCGGCGTGCTGGTCATCCTGATCCTGCGCAACCTGATCGGCATCCAGACCCTGGGCACGTTCACCCCGGTACTGATCGCCCTGGCCTTCCGCGAGACGCAACTGGGCTTTGGCATCATGCTGTTCACGGTGATCACCGCGCTGGGCCTGTCGCTGCGTTCGTACCTCGAACACCTCAAGTTGCAGATGCTGCCGCGCCTGTCGGTGGTATTGACCTTCGTGGTGGTGCTGATCGCCGCCATCAGCCTGTTCAGCCACAAGCTGGGGCTGGAGCGTGGACTGTCGGTGGCACTGTTCCCGATGGTGATCCTGACCATGACCATCGAACGCCTGTCGATCACCTGGGAAGAGCGCGGTGGCGGGCATGCCATGAAAGTGGCCATCGGCACCCTGTTCGCCGCTTCGTTGGCGCACCTGCTGATGACCGTACCGGAGGCCGTGTACTTCGTGTTCACCTTCCCGGCCGTGCTGCTGATCCTGGTGGGCTTCATGCTGGCGATGGGTCGCTACCGCGGCTACCGCCTGACCGAGCTCGTTCGCTTCAAGGCATTCCTGAAGAAGGCTGACGGCTGATGTTCGGACTGATCAAGACGTGGAAGGCCCTGGAAGCCCGGGGCATCATGGGCATCAACCGGCGCAACGCGGACTATGTCCTGAAGTACAACAAGCGCCACCTGTACCCGATCGTCGACGACAAGATCATCACCAAGGAGCGCGCCCTGGCGGCCGGCATCCATGTGCCGGAGATGTACGGCATCATCGAGACCGAGAAGCAGATCGAGAAGCTCGACGAAATCATCGGCGGGCGCAGCGACTTTGTCATCAAGCCCGCGCAAGGCGCAGGTGGTGACGGCATCCTGGTGATCGCCGACCGCTTCGAGGACCGCTACCGCACCGTATCGGGCAAGATCATCAGCCATGAGGAAATCGAGCACCAGATCTCGAGCATCCTCACGGGCCTGTATTCGCTTGGCGGGCATCGCGACCGTGCACTGATCGAATACCGCGTGACCCCCGACCAGATCTTCAAAAGCATCAGCTACGAAGGCGTACCGGACATCCGCATCATCGTGCTGATGGGCTACCCGGTGATGGCCATGCTGCGTCTGCCGACCCGTCAGTCTGGCGGCAAAGCCAACCTGCACCAGGGCGCCATCGGCGTGGGCGTGGACCTGGCAACCGGCGTCACCTTGCGCGGCACTTGGCTGAACAGGATCATCAGCAAGCACCCGGACACCACCAATGCGGTGGACGGTGTGCAACTGCCGAACTGGGATGGTTTCATGAAGCTCGCCGCCAGCTGCTACGAGCTGTGCGGCCTGGGCTACATCGGCGTGGACATGGTGCTGGACCAGGACAAAGGGCCACTAATCCTGGAACTGAACGCCCGCCCCGGCCTGAACATCCAGATCGCCAACGATTGCGGGCTGACCCAGCGCACCCATGCCATCGAGGCGCACCTGGAGATGCTGGCCAAGGAGGGTCGCAGCGAAGACGCCGAGCAGCGGATCAAGGTCGCACAGGGCTTGTTCGGCCACGTCCAACCGAATTGACACACGCCCCCTGTAGGAGATCACCCAGCCCTTTGGGCTGCGCTGTCGCGCAGAGAACTGATTTCGCAAGCGCTCCGCGTACCCTGTGGGAGCGGCGGTTCGGCGCCCCGACTTGCCCGCGAAGCAGGCGACTCGGTGTATGGCACCGGCTTTGCCGGTGTTCGCGGGCAAGCCCGCTCCCACAGATTCCTTCTAAATCAACAAGTTATGTGTAGCTCTATGAGAGCGGCCTCGTGTCGCGAAGGGGCCGCAAAGCGGCCCCAGAATTTTGGCTTTATCCAATATCGTCGGGGGCTGCTGCGCAGCCCTTTCGCGACACAAGGCCGCTCCTACAGGATTTTTGTATTGATCCTCGGGCCACGCGTCTTCGCCCAACACATGAATGTCGCCCGCAGCGCTAGGCGCGTTTCCTACACAGGTCTACAATCGCCCTCCTTGCTTTTTCATCGCCGTCCATCCTGATGCCGACCTGTACCCTCCATCCCCTGCCCTACCAAGCCGACCCAGCCTGTTATTTCGCACGCCTGCGCAACGCACCCGGCGCGATCCTGCTCGACAGTGCCCGCCCCGGTGCCGAGCGCGGCCGCTTCGACCTGCTCAGCGCCTGGCCGCTGCAGCAGTTGCACACGCAACCTGGCGAAGATGGCCGCGACTATCTGCAACGGCTGCGCCAAGCGCTGGCCGACCTCGGCGAAGCCCAGTTACCGCCAGGGTGCGAGCTGCCATTTGCCGGGGGCCTGATCGGCTACCTCAGCTACGATTTCGGGCGTCGCCTGGAGCCATTGCCAGCGCTGGCGGTGGACGACCTGGGGCTGCCTGACGCACAACTGGGCTTGTACGCCTGGGCACTGCTCTGCGACCACCAGTTGCGCACCAGTCATTTGGTGTTCCATCCCCGCCTGGACCAGCCTGAGCGCCAGCGACTGATCCAACTGTTCGAAGCCCCTGCCGAGGCTCCCGCTGAGCCCTTCACGCTGCTCGCGCCAATGACCGGCGACCTGTCCGCCGAGCAGTACCGTGCAGCCTTCGACCAGGTACAGCGCTATATCCAGGCCGGCGACTGCTATCAGATCAACCTCACGCAACGCTTCCGCGCCCCCTGCCAGGGCGACCCGTGGCACGCCTACCAGGCCCTTCGGGCCGTTTGCCCGACGCCATTCTCGGGCTACCAACAGCTGGGAACCGACAGCGCGCTGCTGAGTTTCTCGCCCGAGCGCTTCATCCGCGTCCACCAGCGCGAGGTCGAGACCCGCCCGATCAAGGGCACCCGTCCGCGCGCCAGCGACCCGGCAGAAGATGCGCGTAACGCAGCCGAGCTGCTGACCAGCCCCAAGGACCGCTCGGAAAACCTGATGATCGTCGACCTGCTGCGCAACGACATTGGCCGGACATGCGAGATCGGATCGGTGCAAGTGCCCGAGCTGTTCAGCCTGGAGAGCTACCCGAACGTTCATCACCTGGTCAGCAGCGTCACTGGGCGCCTGGCCACCGGCAAGGACGCGCTGACCCTGATCGGCGACAGCTTCCCGGGCGGCTCGATCACGGGCGCACCGAAGATCCGCGCGATGCAGATCATCGACGAGCTGGAGCCTGCGCGCCGGGCACTGTACTGCGGCTCGCTGCTGTACGTGGACGTACGCGGCGAGATGGACAGCTCCATCGCCATTCGCAGCCTGCTGATCAAGGACGGACAGGTGAGCTGCTGGGGCGGGGGCGCGGTGGTGGCTGACTCGAACTGGCAAGCGGAATATGAAGAATCGATCGCCAAGGTACGGATACTGATGCAGACCCTGCAGGGCTTGTGATCGCAGGCGCCTGCTTCGCGAGCCAGCCCGCGCCCACAGGTTCAGCCGGTCTACTCCGACTTTTTTTGTTACCATTTGCCCACTACGAGCGCACAGCGCCACTTAACCGATGGAAACCGCCTGATGAGCCAACCCTTCGACGTCGCCGCCCTGGCCGCGACCTACGCCAGCAAGTCCCCGCAGGAGATTCTCAAGCTCGCCTTCGAGCACTTTGGCGATGACCTGTGGATCTCCTTCAGTGGCGCCGAAGATGTGGTGCTGGTGGACATGGCCTGGAAACTGAACAAGCAGGTCAAGGTGTTCAGCCTCGATACAGGGCGCCTGCACCCAGAGACCTACCGTTTCATCGACCAGGTACGCGAGCAGTACAACCTGCCCATCGAGATCCTCAGCCCTGACCGCGACAAGCTCGACCCATTCGTCAAGGAAAAGGGCCTGTTCAGCTTTTACAAGGATGGCCACGGCGAGTGCTGCGGCGTACGCAAGATCGAGCCGCTACGCCGCAAGCTGTCCACCGTCAGCGCCTGGGCCACCGGCCAGCGCCGCGACCAGAGCCCGGGTACCCGCAGCCACGTGGCAGCACTGGAGATCGACAGCGCCTTCTCCACCCCCGAGCGTACCTTGTACAAGTTCAACCCCCTGGCGCAGATGACCAGCGAGGAAGTCTGGGGTTACATCCGTATGCTTGAGCTGCCCTACAACAGCCTGCATGAGCGCGGCTTCATCAGCATTGGCTGCGAACCCTGCACGCGCCCGGTGCTGCCGCGCCAGCACGAGCGCGAAGGTCGCTGGTGGTGGGAAGAGTCGACGCAGAAGGAATGCGGGCTGCACGCCGGCAACCTGATCAGCAAGGCTTGAGGGCCGCTGCAAGCTGCAAGCAAAAGCAGACCGCACAACACCTGCGTTCTGTTCCTGCTCCCTAAAATTTTTAAGCAATAAAGTAAAAAGCAGCCTTCACACGGGCTGCTTTTTCTTGAAGCTTGAAGCTTGCTGCTTAACCCTCAGTGCACTGGCAGCTCAACGCCCTCGAACAGTGCTTCAAGCTCCTGCTTGTTGTGGCACTGGATGGCCTTGGCCATCACTTCACGGGTCAGGTGCGGGGCGAATTTCTCGATGAAATCGCACATGAAACCACGCAGGAAGGTGCCGCGGCGGAAGCCGATCTTGGTGATGCTGGCCTCGAACAGCTCGCTGGCATCCAGGCAGACCAAGTCACTGTCAAGCTTCGGATCGACCGCCATCTTGGCCACGATACCCACGCCCAAACCCAGACGCACGTAGGTCTTGATCACGTCGGCATCGGCAGCGGTGAACACCACTTTCGGGGTCAGGCCACGGTGATTGAACGCCTCGTCGAGCTTGGAACGGCCAGTGAAACCGAACACATAAGTGACGATTGGGTACTCGGCCAACGCCTCAAGGGTCAACTTGGGCAGCTTGGTCAGCGGGTGCCCTTGCGGCACCACCACGCAGCGATTCCACTTGTAGCACGGCATCATGATCAGATCGCCGAACAGCTCCAACGCCTCGGTGGCAATGGCAAAGTCGACGGTGCCGTCGGCAGCCATCTCGGCGATCTGCATCGGCGAGCCTTGGTGCATGTGCAGCGCCACTTCCGGGTACTGCTTGATGAAATTGCTGATCACCGGCGGCAAGGCATAGCGCGCCTGGGTGTGGGTCGTGGCGATGGACAGTGTGCCCTTCTTCTCGTTGGAGAACTCTTGCGCGATCTGCTTGATGCTCTCGACCTTGCGCAGGATCTCGCCCGCCGTGTTGATGATGCGCTCACCGGCCGGCGTGACGCGGGTCAGGTGCTTGCCACTGCGGGCGAACACTTCGACACCCAGCTCGTCCTCGAGCAGGCGGATCTGCTTGCTGATCCCAGGCTGGGAGGTATACAGGCTCTGCGCCGTCGCGGAAACGTTGAGGTCATGGTGCGCCACTTCCCAGATGTAGCGCAGTTGTTGAAGCTTCATAGATATCCCTCAAAGACGGTGAGTCACCGGCAGCTGGCCGCGACGAGTTATAACTATATTAGTGGCTCCAGCAATAAATCTAGAACTATTTTGTTACATCGATTCCTACAGGCAGGGTTATGTTTTCCTACGCCCAAGGTGCTGCGCCAGCGGCACCATGTACACCGGCACCGATGCCAGCTGCAACAACCTCACCGCCGTGCGCCCCAGCGGCACATCCACGCCCGCGCCGGCACTGTGGCTACCGAAGATCAGTAGGTCGACCGCCAGGCGCCGGGCCTGTTCGAGGATCACATGGGCCGGATCGCCCTGGCGGACCCGCACCGCACGAATCAGTGCAAGGTCGGCCTCCTCACCCAACTCATCACGAAAGCTCTCCAACACCCGCTGCTCGATGTTGGCCATGACCGTATTGACGCCCTCGCCGTGCAAGGTGTCCAGGGTCTGCTCATCGAGGTAGCTCTGCAGCAAGGATTCGGCAAACTGCCCCATGGGCTCTACCGCATGGATGACATACAGTTCAGCGTTGAACGTCCGCGCCAGCGCCAACGCGTGCTGCAGGACAAACGGCGCGTACACACCGAGGTCGGTGGCGTAGAGCATGGAGCGGATCATTCGACCTCCTCAACAGCCATGGCGGCAGAGCAAGGTTGAGCTTAGCAGCGCGCAGCCCACGCGCCTCGCCGTCTGGCGCTGCTTGATTGGGCACGGTTCAGGCCGCCAGGTTGCGCCGATCGAGGAACGCCAGCGCCTGATACAACGCCTGCATGCGCGGCAGATGGCAACCGGCCGCGGCAGCCCTGCGCAGGGGCTCGGCGTAGATCGCCTGCAACTCCAAAGGACGCTGGTGCACATGGTCGTGGTACATGCTCGGCCAATAGTCCGGCATCTGCTCGGTGATGCGCAGCAGGTGCGCGGCATAACCTTGCGGCAGCACTTGACCGCAGGCCCTGGCTCCCTCGACCACCTCGTCCATCAATGCCTGGACCAACCCACGGCTGTCCACATCGGCCATCAGTGGCGTGGTGCTGGCCTGCAACAGCACCGACAGGCCGTTGTAGGGCACGTTCCACACCAGCTTCTGCCAGCGCGCCTGATCGAGATCAGTCATGGCCTGGGAGTCGATGCCGGCGGCGCGGAACAACCCAGCCCCCGCCTCCACCAGTGCGGCACTGTCATGGCCTGCCGGGCCGCTGTGGTAACCCAGGTTGACCGCACCCAGGGCCTGATGACGGATCTGACCCGGCGCCTGGCGATGCACGCAGATAAAACACAGCCCACCGAGCAGGTGCATATCGGCCCGCAACGCCGGGCGCAGCTGCTCCTCGACGCCCAGGCCATTTTGCAACAGCACCACCTTGGCGCCGGGGGCTGCGGCCTGGACGATCAGCGGTGCCAGCTCGGCATTGTTGGTGGCCTTGGCGCCCACCAGCAGCCAGTCGCAAGGTGGCATGTCGGCCGCAGACGCATAGGCCTGCACCGCCAATTTCACCTGTCCATGCAGGGCACTGTCGAGGGTTAGCCCGTGCTCCTGCACGGCGAGATACTCGCTGCGCAATAAAAAGTGCACATCGAAGCCAGCACGGGCCAGCATCAGGCCATAAAAACCACCGATGGCCCCACTGCCAATGATACCGATGCGGGTACTGCGAGGATTCATACGGTTCTCCTGGGCGTGAGTCATGTTGTTCGTCCGTTTTTCTACACGCAAATCAGCCGGTTTTTGATCGGTCACTATACTGGGGGAAACAATGTCAAATAATCGACACGGAGTCGACAATGTGCGGATACCTGCCCCACCCCGACGACATTCCGGTCGAACTCACCTTGCGTGCGACCTCGAGCCTGTACCGCCGCCACTTGCACACCCAAGGCCTGGGCGGCATCGCCTGCCTGCAATCGCGCGCCTACCGGCCCGGCACGGCGGTGGAGGTATTCCTCCCATCGCTTGGCCTGGACGCCCGCTACCCAGGCTACGTGGCATGGTGCCAGCGGCTGGAACAGGGCTACCGGGTGGGCATTGCCTTCACCGACAGCCAAGCGTTGTTCGGTGCACGCATGGGCGAGCAGGTCTGCCAGATTCATCGCTATTGCCAACTGCACGCGCATGACACCCCAGCCAACGGCGATGCGCAACAACTCGCCGCGCAATGGGTAAGCCTGCACGCCGAGGCGTTTTCCGAGGCCAGCCTGCGCGCGCCCGAGGGCTGAAAAAGCCGCAATGCCCGTAAAAACCCCGTATCGACGGGGCCCAGCCCATTGTCGCGCCCCCGCTAACGCGCTAAGGTTCGGCCTCCCCGCTGCGAACAATCTGCTGCTGGGCCGCACGGGGGATCGCTGGCGGCCGGCACCCGTGACCTGACGAGTAACACGATGGCTGATTTACCGATCGATGACCTTAACGTTGCCTCCAACGAGACCTTGATCACCCCCGATCAGCTCAAGAAGGAAATCCCTCTCAGCGCCAAGGCCCTGCAGACCGTGACTGCCGGCCGCGAAGTGGTGCGCAATATTCTCGACGGCAAGGACCATCGCCTGTTCGTGGTGGTCGGCCCATGCTCGATCCATGACATCAAGGCGGCCCACGAGTACGCCGAGCGTCTGAAGGTGTTGGCCGAAGAAGTCTCCGACACCCTGTACCTGGTGATGCGCGTCTACTTCGAAAAACCGCGTACCACCGTCGGCTGGAAAGGCTTGATCAATGACCCGTACCTGGACGACTCGTTCAAGATCCAGGACGGTCTGCACATCGGCCGCAAGCTGCTGCTGGACCTGGCCGAAAAAGGCCTGCCCACCGCCACCGAAGCCCTCGACCCGATCTCCCCGCAGTACCTGCAGGACCTGATCAGCTGGTCGGCCATCGGCGCGCGCACCACCGAATCGCAAACCCACCGCGAGATGGCCTCGGGCCTGTCCTCGGCAGTCGGTTTCAAGAATGGCACCGACGGTGGCCTGACCGTGGCGATCAACGCCTTGCAGTCGGTGTCCAAGCCGCACCGCTTCCTGGGCATCAACCAGGAGGGCGGCGTCTCCATCGTCACCACCAAGGGCAACGCCTACGGCCACGTGGTACTGCGCGGCGGCAACGGTAAGCCGAACTACGATTCGGTCAGCGTCGCCCTGTGCGAGCAGGATCTGGCCAAGGCCAAGATCAAGGCCAACATCATGGTCGACTGCAGCCACGCCAACTCCAACAAGGATCCGGCACTGCAACCGCTGGTGATGGAAAACGTCGCCAACCAGATCCTCGAAGGCAATCAGTCGATCATCGGCCTGATGGTCGAGAGCCACCTGAACTGGGGCTGCCAGGCCATTCCAAAGAACCTGGACGAGCTGCAGTATGGCGTTTCGGTGACCGACGCCTGCATCGACTGGGCCGCCACCGAGAAAGCCTTGCGCAGCATGCGCGCCAAGCTCAAGGACGTACTGCCGCAGCGCCAGCGCGGCTGAGCTTGACGCACACGAAAACGCCGGGCAATGCCCGGCGTTTTCGTATCTGCAATCGCCGTTTCAGGCTTTGCTGGAGTGGCGCTGTTGGCGCTCCATGTAGCGCTCCACATAGGAGCACGACGGAATCACGGTGTAGCCCATCTGCTCGGCGTACTCCAGGGCCTTCTCGGTCAACGCTGCGGCGATGCCACGACCACGCAGAGCGTTGGGCACGAAGGTGCGGTAGATATCCAGCGTCTGCTTGCCCAGGTCCATGTACGTGAGGTAGGCCCGGTGACCGTCCACATTGGTCTCGAACTGATGACCGGCCTGGTCATGGTGGATGGTCAGCGTCTCGCTCATCACTATTCCTCACAGGTCTTGGGCAGACCCTTGCCTTACCAATGGGGTTATTCAGCGCAGGTTCCTCTGCACCACCTCTGCCCCTTGGACAATTGCGCGATCAGGATCGTTCTTGCCGTGGGAGCACCTACAAATAGTAGGCGGCGCGTGCGGGATTGCTCAAGCGGCCCTTGAGAAAATGCCACGCATAGGTTTAATCGACCTTCGCCAGAGGAGCGCAACAGTAGCCTGATGCTCTTTGGGCTATGACGCTGACTGACAGTTAAAGTCACCTTTAGTTCACAAAAAAGTTCCCCAGCTACAACCAGTTGCGTGCGCACCACAGCATGTTCATCGGTTACTCGCAGATCCCGTCCTGGCGAGCTTGCAACGACATTTTTTTTGCAGTTCTTGCGCTCAGTCAGTTTACTTACTACAAGTAATGGGTACTATGTACGCCGGCCAGTTTCTCTTTTCCGAGAGATGGCTCTTTTTATAGAAAGTCCTTGAAGGGGAACACGATGAACAACGTTCTGAAATTCTCTGCTCTGGCTCTGGCCGCCGTTCTGGCTACCGGTTGCAGCAGCGTATCCAAAGAAACCGAAGCTCGCCTGACCGCTACCGAAGACGCAGCAGCTCGCGCCCAAGCTCGTGCAGACGAAGCTTACCGCAAAGCTGACGACGCTCTGGCAGCTGCTCAGAAGGCTCAGCAAACCGCTGACGAAGCCAACGAGCGCGCTCTGCGTATGCTGGACAAAGCCAGCCGCAAGTAATAATCCTCACGGATTGTTATGGAGCCGACCCACCTGTGGGTCGGCTTTTTTTTGCCGTGCAAACAGCCTGCCCGACAAATAAAAAGGGCCTGCACTAAGGCAGGCCCCCGCAACACAAGGCACTCGCGCAGGCTTACTGCAATTCGGCCGGAATGCTCGAAACGACCGGCGCTGGTGCACCGGCAGCGGCGGGCACGGCGATCTCGACCGGCATGCCATCTTCGGCGGCCACCACATCTCGCACCATATCCCAGTTCATGCGCAAGTTATTGGCCAAGTCGTCACGCTTGAGCAGCGCATTGATCACGGCCGTATGCTTGTCGACCACCGACGGATCGCCGTGGTCGTCCAACGGCGTGTGGGCTTCCAGATAGACCTTGCCAGCGCTGATACCGAATTTATAGGGCTCATTCATAATGCGCACAGGCGTGCCCACCGGAACCATCTTCGACAGCTCCAGCACATTGTTGTTGAGCATACGGAAGCAACCATGGCTGGTGCGCATGCCAATGCCGAACTTCTTGTTCGACCCATGGATCAGGTAACCCGGTACACCCAGGGTGAACTTGAACGGCCCCAGGGGGTTGTCCGGGCCGGCGGGCACTACCGCAGGCAGAATATCGCCGTCAGCGGCGTGCTCGGCACGGATCGAGGCCGGCGGGGTCCAGGTGGGGTTGGGCGTCTTGGCGGTGATCTTGGTGTTGGCAATCGGCGAGCCCCACCCTTCCCGACCGATACCCAGCGGGAAGGTGTGTACCACGTTCTGCCCCTTGGGGTAGTAGTACAAACGGTACTCGGCAAGGTTGATGACGATACCCTCGCGCGGGCCAGGCGGCAGGATGTAGCGCGTCGGCAAGACGATCTCGGTGCCAGCACCGGGCAGCCACGGGTCGACGCCCGGGTTGGCGGCGATCATCTCCAGATAGCCCAGATCGTTGGCGGTACCGATATCAGCGAAGGTGTCTTCGTATTTGGCCTTGATCACACGGACCTGCCCCACGACGTCCTCACCGGGCGGCGGCAAGGGCAGCTCCAGCGCGAGCGCAGGGCCGGCGACCAACAGGGCAGCCAGGCAGAGGTGACGGGTGACGGCAGGAAAGCGCGACAACATCCGGGAAGTCCTTCGAAAGATCAGTCAAGGGAAACGATTGTACACCTGCCCCGAAACAAGCGGGAGACGTTGGCGGCCTGCCAGATTTTCAGATGATGAAAGGCGCTCAGAGTTCCGGCCATATCGGCCGCATGCCACGCCGCTGGGCGTCGAGGATGGCCTTGCACAACGGGCACAGGCGCCCATCACGATAGATGCTGCGCTCTACCCCAGACCAGCGCGGCTGCGCGGGCAGCAGGCCACCGCACAGGGTACGATCCACCGGTACGCCCAGTTCGAGTTGGCGGGCAGCCAGATGCACACGCACTTCCTGGCAGGCGAACAGGTCAAGTTGTTCGTCAGGCTCGATCAGTTGATAGGCGTACAGGGACCAGGCGGGGCGGGGCATCGGGGGCACTCGAATCGGGGGGCGCAACATTAGCCGAAAGCGGCCCCCGATAAAAGCATCACAACAAGGGTTTTATCGTCGGCCAGGCATTTTCCAGCAGCCGCTGCTGAGCCCCGGCAGCCGGGTGCAGTCCATCGGCCTGCATCATCTCGGGAACACCCCCGACCCCCTCTAGGAAGAACGGCACCAGCGCAACCTTTTTCTGGCTGGCCAGCTGTTCGTACACCTGGGCGAACGCGGTCGTATAGCGCACGCCGTAGTTGGGCGGCAGGCGCATGCCCAACAGCACCACGCGCGCGCCGGCCTCGCGGGTGCGATCGATCATCGAGGCAAGATTTTGTTGCAATTGTGCCGGCGGCTGTCCGCGCAGGCCATCGTTCCCGCCCAGTTCCAGCACCACCAGGTCTGGCTTGTGCGCTGCAAGCAGCGCCGGCAGGCGTGCCTGGCCGCCAGCACTGGTGTCACCGCTGATCGAAGCGTTGACCACTTGAGCGTCGAAACCCTCATCCTTCAGCCGCTGTTGCAGCAGGGTGACCCATCCCTGGCGGGTATCCAGGCCAAAACCGGCGCTGATACTATCGCCGACAACCAGCACGGTTCCTGCCGCCGCCCCTTGGGCCAGGCAACACAAGGCCAGGCCGGCACTCAACCACCACATTCGCATCGGATTCTCCATGGGCCCCAGCATTCTCGTTGCGCAGAACCTTAGCAAAGTGGTCCCCAGCGCGGAAGGCGACCTGACCATCCTCCACGCCCTGTCCCTGGATCTGGCCCAAGGCGACAGCCTGGCTATCGTCGGTGCATCAGGCTCCGGCAAGTCCACCCTGCTTGGCTTGCTCGCCGGCCTCGACCGCCCGAGCGCCGGAAAGGTCGTGCTGGCCGGCAACGACCTCGGCCCGCTGGATGAAGACCAGCGCGCGCGCGTGCGCGCCGAGCACGTCGGTTTCGTGTTTCAGTCGTTTCAACTGCTCGACAGCCTCAATGCGCTGGAAAACGTCATGCTGCCCTTGGAACTGGACGGGCGCCGCGATGCCCGCGAACATGCCCGCAGCCTGCTGGAGCGGGTCGGCCTGGGCAAGCGCTTGAGCCACACCCCACGTCAGCTGTCCGGTGGCGAGCAACAGCGGGTGGCGATCGCGCGAGCCTTCGCCGCGCAGCCTGCCGTGCTGTTCGCCGACGAGCCTACCGGCAATCTCGATAGCCACACCGGCGAGCGCATCAGCGACCTACTGTTCGAGCTCAACCAGGAGCGCGGCACCACCCTGGTGCTGGTGACCCACGACGAACGCCTGGCGCGGCGCTGCCGACGCCTGATCCGCCTGGATGCGGGGCGCCTGGTCGCGCCCCTGGAGCCATGATGAGCCGCCTGTCGTTGATGCGCCTGTGGGCGCTGGCGCTGCGCCAGCTACTGCGTGATGCCCGCGCCAGCGAAGTGCGCGTGCTGTTCTTCGCCTTGCTGGTGGCGGTCGCGGCGAGCACCGCGATCGGTTACTTCGGTGCCCGCCTCAACGGCGCCATGCAGCTGCGCGCCAGCGAATTCCTCGGCGCCGACTTGGTGCTGCAGGGTAGCGCGCCGGCTAGCGAACAGCAGCTCGCAAACGGCTTATCACGGGGCCTGCTGCATGCCAAGGTGGTGGAGTTCACCAGCGTGGTCGGCGCCGAAAACGGCATCCAGCTGTCGAGCATCAAGGCCGTCGATGCCACCTACCCCCTGCGCGGCCAGTTGCGCAGCGCCCCCGCCCCCTTCGGCGCAGAGACAACCGGCGGCGGCCCTGCGCCTGGCCAGGCATGGGTCGAGCCGCGTCTGCTGGTAGCCCTGGGGCTGGGTATTGGCGACAGTATCGATGTCGGCATGAAGACCCTGCGCATAACCCGCGTGCTCACCTATGAGCCCGACCGCGCCAACAACTTCTATAGCCTCACCCCACGCGTGCTGATCAACTTGGCCGACCTGGAAGCCACCGGCGTCATCCAGCCCGGCAGCCGGGTCAGCTACCGCGACCTCTGGCGCGGCGAGCCCGAGGCACTGGCGCAGTACCGCAAGACAATCGAGCCGTCGTTGGCAGCCAACCAGCGCCTGCTCGACACCCGCGACGGCAACCGCCAGATCGGCGGCGCACTGGGCAAAGCCGAGCGCTACCTGAACATGGCCAGTCTGGTGGCGGTGTTGCTGGCTGGCGTGGCCGTGGCGCTCTCGGCCAGTCGCTACGCTGCACGGCGCCTGGACGCCAGCGCCCTGCTGCGCTGCCTTGGCTTGTCGCGCCAGCAGACCCTGGGCCTGTACTGCCTGCAACTGGCCATGCTCGGCGTGGTCGCCGCACTGGGCGGTGCGCTGCTCGGCTGGCTGGCTCAACTGGGCCTGTTCCGCTTGCTCGAAGGCTTGCTGCCGAGCCAGGTGCCGCCAGGCGGCCTGACCCCGGCGCTGGCCGGCATCGGCACTGGCCTGGTGGCCCTGGCCGGGTTCGCCCTGCCGCCACTGGCGGCACTTGGCCGGGTACCCCCGCTGCGGGTACTGCGCCGTGACCTGTTGCCGATTCCACCCAGCAGTTGGCTGGTGTATGGCGCCGCCTTGCTCGCCCTCGGCCTGATCATGTGGCGCCTGAGCCTGGACCTGCTGCTCACCTTCGCCTTGCTCGGCGGCGGCCTGATCGCCGCACTGGTGCTCGGTGGCCTGTTGCTGCTCGGGCTACGTAGCCTACGCCAGTTGCTGGCTGGCGCCCCCCTGGCCTGGCGCCTGGGCCTTGGGCAATTGCTGCGTCACCCGCTGGCAGCGGCCGGGCAGGCCCTGGCCTTTGGCCTGATCCTGCTGGCCATGGGCTTGGTCGCGCTGTTGCGCGTCGAACTACTGGACAACTGGCAGGCACAACTGCCCAAGGACGCGCCCAACCATTTCGCCCTGAACATCCTGGCCGACGATCGCCAGGCGTTCGCCGAACGCCTGGCACAGCTCAACGCCAGCTCGGCACCGCTGTACCCGGTAATCCCTGGCCGCCTCACGCAGATCAATGACCAGCCGGTGCGTCAGTCCGTGAGCAAGGAGTCCACGGGCGAACGCGCCGTGCAACGCGACCTCAGCTTGACCTGGGCCGCCGAAATGCCCCAGGGCAATGCCCTGACCGCTGGCAGCTGGTGGCAGCAAGCCCCGAGCCCAGACGCGGTGCCCGGTGTGTCAGTCGAGGCGCAGTTGGCGCAAAGCCTCAAGCTTCAACTGGGCGACCTGCTGACCTTCGACATCGCCGGCCAGCAGCGCCAGGCGCGGGTCAGCAGCCTGCGCACGGTGCACTGGGACAGTTTCCAGCCGAACTTCTACATGATTTTCCAGCCCGGCACACTGCAAGGCTTGCCCACCACCTACCTCACCAGCTTCTACCTGGCGCCCGGCCATGATTCGGAGGTGGTCGCGCTGTCACGGGCCTTCCCGGCAGTGACTATCCTGCAAGTCGATGCCCTGCTCGCGCAACTGCGCAGCATCCTCGCGCAAGTGACGCTGGCGGTGGAGTACGTGCTGCTGTTCGTGCTGGCAGCCGGGATGGCCGTCCTATTCGCCGGGCTGCAAGCCACGCTGGACGAACGCATCCGCCAAGGTGCGCTGCTGCGCGCGCTGGGGGCGGCGCGCCCGTTGCTGGTGACGGCACGGCGCATTGAGTTCGGCTTGCTCGGGGCAGTCAGCGGCTTGTTGGCTGCGCTCGGCTGCGAGCTGATCACATGGGCCTTGTACCGCTATGCCTTCGATCTGCAATGGGCGCCACACCCATGGCTGCTTTTGCTGCCACTGGCAGGCGCGGTACTGGTAGGTGGGGCCGGCGTCCTGGGCACTCGCCGCGCGTTGAATGCAGCACCGCTGGCGGTGCTGCGCGAGGGATGAGGCTGGAGTGCGTGCAGCCCCCTCGCAAACCCAGTACTAGGGAGTATAGCGAATGCTGTTGACGTACCAGGTCGCTTCACCGGTGGGCGTATTCACACGCACTTCATCGCCCTCTTCTTTCTTGAGCAGTGCGCGGGCCATGGGCGAGTCGATGGAGATGTAATCGTTACGCCCATGGATCTCGTCATAGCCAACGATGCGAAAACTCAATTGTTCGCCGTCGTCGTTCTCGATTTCCACCCAGGCACCAAAGAACACCTTGCCTTCCTGCTGGGGTGAATAGCTGACCACCTTGACGTCTTCCAGGCGCTTGCGCAGATAACGTACACGCCGGTCGATCTCGCGCAGCAGTTTCTTGTTGTACTGGTAATCGGCATTCTCGCTGCGGTCGCCCAGCGAGGCCGCCCAAGTCACTTTCTGGGTGATCTCCGGGCGATAGACCCGCCACAGATGGTCGAGCTCCTTTTTCAGAGCCTCGTGTCCTTGCGTGGTGATGATGTTGGTGCTCAACGGCGTTCTCCTCAGTGCATCCACAGCAGGCGCCAGGCGCCTGCCGAGTGACCGAGCTTAGCGAAAAAACAGCCGTTCAACGACGGGTGATCAAGCCTTGGCGCGCAATGCGGGTGAGTTGACCGATCACCTCGGCAGCATCTTGTGCAGCCGGTGCCTGGATCACCGCCAGGTCGAAACGGTCGTTGCCGTACTGCTGCAACTGCGCGCAGGTCTCGTAGAACTGAATGAGGAAGGCACGTGCCTGACCCTTGCGACGGGAGAAACCGTCAAGGTTGCGCAGCAAAGTCGGTTGGTGCTGGCCACCGAGCAGAATGCGCGGTGTACGGGAGGCCTGGTCTTTAGGCAGGGGGGTTAGGCAAACACTGGTACGTGGACAACTCATGGAGTCTCTCTCGCCTCGCTGATCCCGCTGGGCAGCGGTGGGAGGCGTCACCGAACCAGCGCTTTAGCGGTATTTCGGCAGACCCGGTGGGGCCAAACCTGCGCCCCGCAAGTAGCTGTTTAAATCGGCGCAATCGGTATGCTAGAGCCTGGAGCCATAAGTTACAAGCCACAAGCTGCAAGTTGATCACATGACCGACTTGCAGCTTATGGCTTGCCGCGATGACTCAGCGAGCGATCAGGCGATCCAGCGACAGGCGACCAGCGCCCTCGATCAGCACCGCGACGCTACCAGCCAGCAATGCCAGGGCGAACTCGTAGCCGTTGTTGGACATGAACAGACCATTTCCAATATGCACCGAGAAAATCGCCACGATCAGCGTGACGCTCAACGCCAGGGCTGCCGGGCGGGCCAACAGGCCAATCACCAGGGCCAGGCCGCCAAAGAACTCGGCGCTGCCGGAGAGCAGAGCCATCAAGTAGCCGGGCGCCAGGCCGATGCTTTCCATCCACTGGCCAGTGCCCTCCAGACCATAGCCACCAAACAGACCGAAGAGTTTCTGTGCCCCGTGGGCCATGAAGATGATCCCGACCAAGATGCGCACGACACTGAGACCGTAGCCGGCGCGGGTGTTCAGCAGAGATTTGATGGCGTTGCTCATGATGTTGCTTCCTTGTTCAAACGGGGAGGTAAGTGTTGATGAGCGCTATCTTAATCAATTCATCGAATAAGAAAATCGCAAAAAACCCGTTTAAACAATCGATAAAATAGATTTGTTATCGCTTACTACCCCGCTCCAGCGCAGCGCGTTCACGATTGAACGCCAGGTAATACTTGTTCACGCTGTTGACGAAGTTCACTGGCCCCATGCCCACCTGTTCCATGGCGATACGTTCGGTCTGGAAAAACCACTGGTTGCCATTGAGCCCGCGCCGACGGGCTTCGGTGCGCATGGCCTGCACCCGCTCAGGCCCCAGGTTGTAGGCCGCGAGGATGAATGCCATGCGCTCGCGCTCGTTGATCGTGGGGCTGGCGAAGAACTTGCGACGGATCAGCGCCAGGTAGCGGGCACTGGCCTGGACATTGCCATCGAGCGTGCTTGTGTTGCTCACCCCCACCCGCTGCGCGGCCGATGGGGTGATCTGCATCAGCCCGTGGGCGCCGCCGGTGCCGCGCGCCTTGGTGTCGAGACTGGACTCCTTGAACGCCAGGGCAGCCAGGTTCAACCAGTCGATCTGCTGATCGGCGCCGTGCTTTTGCAACACAGGGCGCAGCGCCGCCAGACGCTGGCGGTCCTGGCGCGCCAAAGGGTTGTGCACCCGGTACTGACGACGGTAAATGCGCTCGAAAGCCGCATCCTGGTTGTCCGGTGCGCGGTAACCGGCCAGAAAACGGTCCACCGCAGCGCGGAACATCGGCGCATCCTGACGCACGTACCAGCGCATGGCGCCGGGCTGGGCGAGGCGTAGCTTGCTGTCCAGGCGCAGGCGCGGCATCACCCGCGCCCAACGCTGGGCAATCGGCCGCTCGACCACGGTGAGCGGGTAGATCCCGGCCTGAACCATCTCCAACACATCCTCCACCGCCAGCGTCGGGTCGACCCACTCGACCTTGATCGGCGCCCGCTTGCGCAGGGCCAGTTGCTGATTGATAGACTCGATCGCCGCCCCCGCGGCACTGGCGCTGGTCAAGGCAACCGTACGCCCCGACAACTGCTCCACCCGGCTATAGGCGCGCTCGCCCTTACGCCCGACCAACAGCAACGGCACCTGGTCGACCACCGGCGCGCTGGCCGCGACCCCGTGCACCAACGCCGGGTCAAGCAACTCGCCGGGGGCAGCCAGATCGCCCTCGCCACGCTGCAATGCACCAAGCAGTTGCTCCTTGGCGCGAGGAATGATCTTCAAGGTCAATTCCTGGCCATCGCCGACCCGGGCATTGAGCGAGTGCTCCAAGGCTCGCAGCCGATAGTACTCGACACCCACCGGCTCGCCTTTGACCTCACCGGAACTGTTGCGGCTCTGATTGACCAGTACCCGCAGTACCCGGCTCGAACGTATCTGCTCAAGATCGCGCACCTGGCTCGCAGGCAGGTGCTGCTGCGGACCTGGCTCGGCGGCTTGCGCTTGCACGATGGCCAGTAGCCCCAACAGCAGCAATGGAAATAGTCGCAGCATGGAAACAGAGGTCCGAGGGGCGGTAGGCGCGCACTCCATACAGAAGTTCGCTAGGTGATGAAGACGCTTAAAGACCACGGCAACCGTTTGAGGTTCTTGGCTTTTTGGCGTTTTCCCGGTTTTTGCTATGCTGGCCGCCCTGCGGCACGAGGTAGCACCATGCAACTGATCGATATCGGCGTCAACCTGACCAACAGCAGTTTCCACGAGCAACAGGCGGCCGTGGTCGAGCGCGCGGTACACGCGGGCGTCGTGCAGATGGTCCTGACCGGTACCAGCCTGGAGGTCAGCCACCAGGCGCTGGCCCTGTGCGAACAGCTGGATGCTTCGGGCCAACGCCTGTTCAGCAGCGCCGGGGTACATCCCCATGACGCCAGCCATTGGAGCACCGACAGCGAACGTCAGTTACGCCAGTTGCTGACCCAACCGCGGGTCAAGGCTGTGGGTGAGTGCGGCTTGGACTTCAACCGCGACTTCTCCCCTCGCCCAGCCCAGGAAAAAGCCCTGGAGGCGCAATTGGCCTTGGCCGCCGAACTACGCCTGCCGGTGTTCCTGCACGAACGCGAAGCCAGTGACCGGCTGCTGGCAATCCTCAAGGCGTACCGCGACCAACTGCCCGCCGCCGTGGTGCATTGTTTTACCGGCGAGCGCAAGGCGCTGTTCGCCTACCTGGACCTTGACCTGCACATCGGCATCACCGGTTGGATCTGCGATGAGCGCCGTGGCACACACCTGCACCCGCTGGTCAGCAGCATCCCCAGCGGCCGGCTCATGCTCGAAAGCGATGCGCCTTACCTGCTGCCACGCAGCCTGCGCCCGAAACCGAAAAACGGCCGCAACGAGCCAGCATTCCTGGTCGAGGTGCTGCATGAAGTGGCCCGTCACCGTGGCGAAACGCCCGAGCAGCTTGCCGCTCACACCAGCGCCTGCGCCCGAGCGTTCTTCGACCTACCCGCGATTTCTTGATACACATCAAGGCACCCCCTGACATAGGTGGACACAATGATGGCACCTTGCCAACAATCCGTCCGCCAACTCAGAGAAGACCTACCATGGGTGCCTGGCTTAGCAATGTTTCCCTGAAGTACAAGTTCTGGGCCGTCAATGCGGTGGCGTTCGTCACCACCCTGCTGCTGGTGCTGTATGCCGTGCACCTGGAGCAACAAGCGCGCGCCAACAGTGCCCAAACCATGGCCCAGGCCCAAGCGCAGTTGCTGAGCACCTGGCCGGCCGGGCAACCCTTGCCCGCCCAAGCCAACCTGGTTACCTGGCGCACAGGGCAAACGCCGCAGTTCGCAGGCGCCCCCCTCGAAGCCCTGCGCAATGCCCAGGGCTGGGTGGATTTACCCGCCGCCTCGATCCTCGGCGATAACCCGGCCGTCGGTGCCCAGGTGTTCGGCCAAGGCGAGCAGCGCCTGGCGGTGATCGCCCAGGCGCCAAGCCTGAGCCAGGTATTTTTCGATCGCTTCAGCAACTACGCGCTGTGCGTGCTGATCCTCATGCTGGCGATGCTGGGTGCCTCGCAGCTACTGATCCGCTTCCTGCTCAGCCAACTCAATACCCTCAAGGACGTGATGCTGCACGTCGAGCGCACCGGTGATCTGTCGGCACGGGTTCCGCTGGCCTGTGGCGACGAGGTCGGCCAGATGGCCGGTGCCTTCAATGCCATGCAGGCGACCTACCATCGGGTGGTCAACACCGTGGCGCGCACCGCCGCGCAGCTCGACTCGGGTGCCGCACGCCTGGCCGGGAGCATGGATGAGGTACGCCACGGCATGATCGGCCAGCAAAGCGAGACCGACCAGGCCGCCACTGCGATCAACGAAATGACCGCCACTGTGCACCACATCGCCCAGCACGCTGGCGCCACCCGCGACCTCTCACAAACCGCCGACACGCTGGCCGGCAGTGGCCAGGCAGTGGTCAGCCGCGTGCAGGATTCGATTGCCAGCCTGTCCAGCGGCGTACAACAGACCGCTGAAATGATCCGGCAATTGGCCGACGACAGCCAGAAGATCAACGGTGTCGTCGGGGTGATCCACAGCATCGCCGAACAAACCAACCTGCTCGCCCTCAACGCCGCTATCGAAGCCGCCCGCGCCGGCGACCTGGGCCGTGGTTTCGCCGTGGTCGCCGACGAGGTACGCAACCTGGCCAAACGCGTGCAAACCTCGACCGACGAGATCACCACGATGGTTTCCGACCTACAGTCTGGCACCCGCGATGCCGTGGACTTCATGCAGGAAAGCTCGTTCAAGGCCGATGATTGCGTGCGCCAGGCCCAGGAGGCCGGCGAGGCACTGGCCGAGATCACCAGCGCGGTGGCGCAGATGCGCGAAAGCAACACGCAGATCGCCGTGGCCGCCGAACAGCAGAGCCAGGTGGCCGAAGAGATGAACCGCGCAGTGGTAAGCATTCGCGATGTCACCGAGCAAACCGTACAGCAGACGGTGGGCTCGGCCACCACCAGCAGCGAGCTGGCGACCCTGGCCGGCGAGCTGAACAAGGTGATTGGCCAACTCAAGCTCTAGCGCCCTGCCCTGCAAACACGCTGTTCACGTTTGACGGCGCGCCGTGGCGGCCGCCAAACGTGCACACGGTTGCGCCACTGAGCACCCCGAACACCACGCTATGACCATCATAGCCAACCTCGATTGGCCCGCTCTGGGTGGCAGCACTAAGCTTGGACCATGTCTGAGAGGAACTGTCCATGAGCAAACGACTGCCCAACCTCCCCGCCTGGCAATGGCGCGGCTATCACCATAATCACCGCCACCCGGCCAACCTGGTTCTGCACCTGATTGCCGTCCCACTGTTCATCATCGGCGCGTTGCTGGTGCTGTCGGGGCTGTTCGACCTAGATCTTGTGCAAATCGCGGTCGGCCTGATTGCCCTGGTTGCAGGGCTAGGCCTACAGCGCCAGGGTCATCGCCTGGAAGCCGAGCAACCCGAGCCCTTCGCCAACCGTCAGGATGCGATACAACGGCTACTGACCGAGCAATTCATCACGTTCCCCCGCTTCGTGCTCAGCGGCGCGTGGTGGAAAGCGTGGCGGGAACGGCATCAGCATCGACCTTAAGGGTGAACGCAGGCTTAAGGGTGAACGCAGGCTCTGAGCGGCTTTTCATCAGGCAAACACGGTGACCGTTTGCCGACTCAATGCCACCAGTTCACCCTCGGCGCTCCACAGCGCGGCAGCGGCGTGCCCATAGCCATCTCTCGCGTGTTCGGTCTCAACCACATAACGGCACCAGTCCAGCGTCGAAAGCGGCGGCGCAGGTTGAATGAACTCGATGGTCCACGTCAGCGTACTACCAGCCGCCGGCTGCTTGAGATGCGGCAGCAGGCTCGGCGGCCAGGCATCAACCAGCGCCAGTACATGGGCCGCTTCGAGCGGTGCCTCTTCGATATCGCGCAAGCGCACCCAGCCGCCCATCTGGCGTGAAGTGTCACCACTGAACGGCAAGCCACCCACTGCCCAGCGTAACGCCACATGGCGCATGAATGCCGGGGTGACCCCTTGGATGAAGGGCAGCTCTGGCGCGGCGTGTTCAAGCGGGGTGATCGGCGCCGCAGGGTGCGCCTCGACCGCCACGACCGAGGGCCGTCCAGCGCCAAAACTGCCCTGCATCAGCGTGACAACCTGGCCATTTTGCAGCGCCCGACCCAGTAGCGTGCTAACCGCCTTGCCCTCGCGCAGCACCTCCACTTCCAGGCTGATCGGCACCTCGGGCGTCGCCGGGCCAACAAAGGTGATGGCCAGCGAACGCACCGGACGCTCATCACCCAGCTTTAGACGCATCGCCTCATACAGCATGGCCGCCATCAAGCCGCCGAACACCGCGCGCCCTTGGGCCCAGTCGGACGGCACGCTGAGCGCATCAGGGTGAGCACGCGCTGCGGCGAGCAACTCGGTAAAGTTCATGGGCATTGGCTCCAGGGCAAAAGTCTTGATCTTAAACAGCTACCCCGGACTCGGCAGCCCGCATATCGGTCATTTGCAGGGGCTATCGACGCGCCAACGCCTTGCTCAACGCCTCTAGGATGATGTCGGACCGAGCCTGGGCTGCTTGCAGTTCGTGCTCCCAGTCGACCTTGCAGGCGGCCAGATCGGCATGCGCGGGCACCTGCTGCAACCACTGCCAACGGTCATGCCAGTCCCCCAGTACCGCTTGGGCTTTCTTGAGCAGACCTTTGAGCTTGGGCCCGGCATGCTGCAACTGCGGATAGGCTTCATCGCCGTAGCGCACACGCTTGATCAGCAGGCGCATGCGGTGACGATCATGCTCTGGATCGTGCAGTGCTGCGCTCAGTTTTTTCCATTGCTTTTCCAGGCGCTTGTCGATGCGTAGGCGCAACCGCCGCACCAGGCCTTCACGCTCCGCCGCACGCAGAAACACGCTGAACGCGTCGAGAATCATCAATACCCGCGTAAGCTGCGCACTCCCCGCCACACTGGCAAAGCGCTCAGCCTGGCCGTCCAAGCGTCGCTGACCGGCCTGCTGCTGACCGCGAGCAATCAGTTGCGCAGCCAGCACCTCTTGGTCACGCAGCGGCGTTGTCAGGGCCCCCAACGAGCGGGCCGCCTGCTCGAGCTGATCGACCCCAGGCAGACCGCGCAGGGGCCGCAACAGACTGCGCAAACGCCGCACGCTGGTGCGCAGGTCGTGTAGCGCCTCGCTATCGGTATTGGCCGCCAGGCGCTCGCGGCAGGCCAGCAGGCGTACCTGCAAGGCAATGACTTGCCCTACGACGTGGTCGAGCATCGCGGCCATCTAGCACTCCTCGGTCAACGTCCGGCACGCGATTCACGAATATAGAAACGCGCCTTCTCCGCCTTGGCGGTGCAGCTGTCATAGCCCTCCAGCTGTTGCTGAGTCTTGGCCCCGGTGAGCAGCGACAAGGCCTTGGCGTAACTGACGGCACCGGCAAAACCTTCGGACTTGGCCAGGTCCAGCTCTTTCCAGGCGGCATCCAGTTGGGTCGCACAGCTTTCGCGATAGGCCGTCTTGCCAGCGCAGCCAGCCAAGGCCAGGGCAATCAGAGGAACGGTGATCCAGGCTTTCATGGGGGTAACCTCGAAGAAGGGTAACGGTATGGCCGTTCGACGCTGCGGCAAACGAAAAGTGCCCTGCTCAGCGTAGCCCAGCACGCGCTGCATTGAAGCGCAGCCAGCATCCGTGCATTGTGGGCGCATGGTGGCATGAACGCAGGGGAATAGCATGAGCAAACGCGTGGCATTGGTGCTGGGATCGGGCGGCGCCCGGGGGTACGCGCACATTGGCGTGATCGAGGAAATCGAACGACGCGGCTACGAAATCGCCTGCATTGCCGGATGCTCCATGGGCGCGGTGGTCGGCGGTATCTATGCGGCCGGCAAATTGGATGAGTATCGGCGCTGGATCGAGAGCCTGGACTACCTTGACGTGCTGCGCCTGGTGGATGTCAGCTTCCGCTTGGGCGCGATCCGTGGCGACAAAGTGTTCGGACAAATCCGCAAGATCGTCGGCGACATCAACATTGAGCAACTGCGCATCCCCTACACCGCCGTGGCCGCCGACCTCACCAACCAGCAGGAGATCTGGTTCCAGGAAGGCTGTCTACATCAGGCCATGCGCGCCTCGGCGGCGATTCCCAGCCTGTTCACCCCGGTGGTACAAGGTAACCGCATGCTGGTGGACGGGGGGATTCTCAATCCGCTGCCGATCGTGCCGGTGGTTTCCAGCCATTGCGACTTGATCATCGCCGTGAACCTCAACGCCACCAACCAGAAGCAGTATCAACTGCCGGTGATCGAACGGCCCGCGGCCTTCCGCATGCGCTTCGACGCGCTGATCGACTCGCTGGGCTCGCGCTTGCCCTTTCGCCGCAAGCCTGCCGAGCAGCTCCTGCGCCTGGATCAGGAGATCAGTGCCGAAGGCCTGGCTCCGCCCAATCCCTGGCTGGCCGAAGGCGCCGCGCCTGAAGCCCAGCAACCGGCAGCAGCGCCCGAGAGTGAAGGCGCGCCAAAATCAGCAACCGGCTCGTTCATCATCGACAACGTCGGGCCCGCATCGCTACTTGACTTGATCAACCAAAGCTTCGAGGTGATGCAGACATCGCTGGCACAGTACAAGATCGCGGGTTATCCGCCTGATGTACTGATCAACGTACCCAAGCGCGTCTGCCGCTTTTTCGAGTTCTACAAGGCGCCCGAGCTGATCGCCCTGGGGCGGGAAATTGCCAGGGATACCTTGGACAGCCACGAGGGCGTAAGGCACTAGCCCGCCCACGCGGTCTGCAAGAGGCCAGTACCGACTGATGCCAGAAACGCAACAGGCCGCATAAGCGGCCTGTTGCGTCATTGCTGCACCACTCAGTAGCGCGTGATGTCAGCTTTGCCTTCCAGCAGCTTGCGGTACGCCGCGAAGTCCTGGGAGCCCGCACGCGAGGCGAGGTAGCGGCGAATTTGCGCCTTCTCTTCCTCGGTCGCGGCGGCGCCTTCGTTGACACCCCTGAGCTGTAGCACGACCAGGCTGCCATCGGACTGGACCACGCTGGCGTAAACCGGCTTGTCCTTGGACTCAGGCTTGCCCAGACGGAACACCGCCTGCAACTGCGCAGGGTCGATGCCGTCCTGGCCGCGGGTGACCGCTTCCTGGACTTTCCAGTTCTGGCTGGCAGGCTTGACCGAGCCGTCACGCAGACCGGCGATCAGCTTGTCGGCCTTGGCCTTGAGTTCGGCGGTCGCCTTCTCCTTGGCCAAGTGCTCGCTGATGTTCTTCGCAACGGCCTCCAGCGGCAGTTGCTCAGGCTTGCGGTGTTCCTTGACGCGCAGCACCACCACCGTCTCCGGGTCCAACTCGATGCTGTTGCTGTTAGCGCCTTCGTCCATCACTTCTTCGCTGAATGCAGCCTGGATCACGGCGCGATTGGCGGTAACGCCCTCGCCCCCCTCACGGCCGAACGGCGCCGAGGTGTGCACCTTGAGATTCAGGTCCTGGGCCGGCTGGGCCAGGTCGGACGCCTCGAAAGCGGAGTCCTGGAGCTGCTTGGTCGCCTCGACAAAACGCTGCTCCACTTGCTGGGTCTTCAGCTCGTGGGTCAGCTTGTCCTTGAGGCTGGCAAAGCTTGGGACATCCGGCGCCTGCACGCCCAGCAGCTTGATCAGGTGATAGCCGAATTCGGTACGCACCGGCGCGGACACCTGATCCTTGGTCAGCTTGTATAGCGCGTCCTCGAAGGCTGGGTCATAGACACCAGGGCCTGCGAAACCGAGGTCGCCACCGGTGTTGGCCGAGCCTGGGTCCTGGGAGAATTCCTTGGCCAGCTTGGCAAAGTCTTCACCCTTGCCCAGACGCTGCTGGATCTCTTCGATACGGGCCTTGGCCTGGGCATCGCTGGTCTTGTCGTTAACCTCGATCAGGATGTGCGCAGCATGACGCTGCTCGGCAAGGTTGGCGATTTCTTTCTCGTACAGCGCCTTGAGTTCGTCATCGCTGACTTTGACCTGATCAAAGAACGCCGCCTTCTTCAGCTCGACATAGTCGATGACCACCTGGTCGGGAGTCATGAACTCCTTGGCGTGCTGGTCGTAGTGGGCCTTGACCTCCTCGTCACTCACCTTAATGGCGGCCGGGTCGGCCTTGAAGGTCAGCGAGGCGAAATCACGGGTCTGCTTCTCCAGTCGCGCGAATGCCTCTACCTGCTTGTCGGTCACGAAACTGCTGCCGGCAATGCCGGTACGCAGCTGGCCGATCAGCATTTCCTGAGCGAGCATTTCGCGGAACTGCATGCGCCCGTAGCCCATCTGGCGAATGACCGAGTCGAAGCGCTCGGCGCTGAACTTACCATCGACCTGGAACTCCGGCGTCTGCAGGATCAATTGATCCAAGGCGGCGTCGGAGAACGCGAACTTGGCATCTTCGGCGCCCTGCAACAGCAGCTTGCGTTCGATCAGCCCTTTGAGCGCAGCCTCGCGCAGCATTTTCTCGTCCAACAGGGCAGGGTCGAATTCCTTGCCCAGTTGTTGCATCAGCTGACGGCGCTGCATGTCGACGGCCTGGCTCAGCTCATTCTGGCTGATGGTCTGGCCGTTCACCTTGGCGGCGTCCTGGCTATGGCTGGCTGCCTGGAAGATGGCCTCGAAGCCCGTCAACGCCATCAACACGACGATGAGGCCAATGATGGTCTTGGCAATCCAACCTTGTGAATTGTCCCTGATATTTTGCAGCATGCGTCCCCCAGAAACGGTTGTACCACTGCGTCGACAACCGCGGAGCGTGGGTAGAGTCCTGATAGAAGAAAGGCGCATCCAGTGGATGCGCCTTTTCGAAGCGAGCGTGCCAGCGGGAACGTTTGCGACCCGCCGTCACGCGGTCGGCTCAGGCATGGCCCGGGCCGGCTGAAAGACGACTTAGTTGACGGCGTCTTTCAGGCCTTTGCCAGCTTTGAAACCTGGAACCTTGGCAGCGGCGATCTTGATTGCCTTGCCGGTTTGAGGGTTACGGCCAGTGCGCTCTGCGCGCTCTTTGACCGAGAAAGTACCGAAGCCAACCAGAACGACGTCGTCGCCTGCTTTCAGGGCACCGGTCACGGAGTCGATCACAGCATCCAGAGCCTTGCCAGCGGCAGCCTTGGAAATGTCAGCAGATACGGCGATAGCGTCAATCAGTTCCGACTTGTTCACTCTAAGTCCCCTTATATCTCTATTGAGTTTGTTTCTAAGTATGTAATGAAAAGCTTATGAAACGAGCGTTAGGTGGCCTGGTGACAATGGCGTGGCGCTTTATAGCAAGGCCCCGAAAATGCTGTCAACCAAAGCCCCCCAACGGAATACGTACTAGTGCGTGCTAATTCTTTCCTTAGCATCGCCGTCGCGCTTTTCATCTTTCGCGACAATCTCCGGAGCCACATCTGGCAAGGGCTCCGGCGCGTATTGCAGCGCAATTTGGAGGACTTCGTCAATCCATTTGACCGGTTTGATCTGAAGATCCTGCTTGATGTTTTCTGGAATTTCCTTGAGATCGCGCACGTTCTCCTCAGGAATGATCACTGTCTTGATGCCGCCACGGTGCGCGGCCAGCAATTTTTCCTTCAACCCACCAATGGCCAGTACCTGCCCACGCAGGGTGATTTCACCGGTCATTGCCACATCGGCACGCACCGGGATCTGGGTAAGAGCCGACACCAATGCGGTGCACATGCCAATGCCCGCGCTCGGACCATCCTTTGGGGTGGCCCCTTCGGGCATGTGGATGTGAACGTCGTGCTTCTCGTGGAAATCTGCGGCGATCCCCAGGCTACGCGCACGGCTACGCACTACCGTCTGCGCGGCCGTGATCGACTCGACCATCACGTCACCGAGCGAACCGGTCTTGATCAACTGGCCCTTGCCAGGGATGACCACCGACTCGATGGTCAGCAGCTCGCCGCCCACTTGGGTCCAGGCAAGGCCGGTGACCTGGCCGATCTGATCCTGCTGCTCGGCCAAGCCATAGCGGAACTTACGCACGCCCAGCAGGTGCTCGAGCTGCTCGCCCGTGACCTTGACCTTCACCTGTTTCTGCCCGGTGTGCTCCTTGACCACCTTGCGGCAGACCTTGGCGATCTGCCGCTCAAGACCCCGCACGCCGGCTTCGCGGGTGTAATAACGGATGATGTCGCGAATCGCCGAGACATCGACCTGCAACTCGTCTTTCTTCAGACCGTTGGCCTTGACCTGCTTGGGCACCAGGTACTTGACCGCGATGTTGATCTTCTCGTCCTCGGTGTAACCCGGCAGGCGGATGACTTCCATACGGTCAAGCAGCGCCGGCGGGATGTTCATCGAGTTCGAGGTGCACAGGAACATCACGTCCGAGAGGTCGTAATCGACCTCCAGGTAGTGGTCGTTGAAATTATGGTTTTGCTCGGGGTCAAGCACTTCCAGCAGCGCCGAGGCCGGGTCGCCACGCATGTCGCTGCCCATCTTGTCGATCTCGTCGAGCAGGAACAGCGGGTTACGCACGCCCACCTTGGTCATTTTCTGAATCAGTCGGCCCGGCATCGAACCGATGTAGGTGCGGCGGTGACCACGGATCTCGGCCTCGTCACGCACGCCACCGAGGGCCATGCGCACGAACTTGCGGTTGGTGGCGGCAGCAATCGACTCGGCCAGCGAGGTCTTGCCTACACCAGGCGGACCGACCAGGCACAGCACCGGACCGCGAATCTTCTTCACGCGCTTCTGCACGGCGAGGTATTCAAGGATGCGCTCCTTGACCTCCTCCAAGCCGTAGTGGTCCGAATCGAGGATCTCTTCAGCCTTGGCCAAGTCCAGACGCACTTTGCTCTGCGCCTTCCACGGCACCTGAACCAACCAGTCGAGGTACGACCGCACCACGGTGGCCTCGGCGGACATCGGCGACATCTGCTTGAGCTTGTTGAGTTCGGCCTGAGCCTTGGTGAGGGCGTCTTTAGGTAAACCAGCGGCCTCGATGCGCTTTTTCAGCTCTTCGATTTCGTTGTGGCCTTCGTCGCCGTCACCGAGCTCTTTCTGAATGGCCTTCATCTGCTCATTCAGGTAGTACTCGCGCTGGCTGCGCTCCATTTGTTTCTTGACCCGACCGCGAATGCGCTTCTCGACCTGCAGCAGGTCGATTTCTGCATCCAGCAGGGCCAGCACGTGCTCGACGCGGCTCTGCAGGTCGACGATCTCGAGGATTTCCTGCTTCTGCTCGATCTTCAGGGCCATATGGGCGGCCATGGTATCAACCAGACGGCCCGGCTCTTCGATGCTATTGAGCGAGGACAGCACTTCAGCGGGGACTTTCTTGCCCAGCTGCACGTATTGCTCGAACTGCGAGAGCAGCGTGCGCACGAATACCTCGGACTCGCGCTCGGCGGCCTCGGTTTCATCGATCAGGCTCACCTGGGCCCGCACATGCCCTTCGACCTCGACAAAGCGCTCGACCGCGCCGCGCTGCTCGCCCTCGACCAGCACCTTGACGGTGCCATCGGGCAGCTTGAGCAGTTGCAGAACGGTGGCAATGGTGCCGACGCGGTACAGGGCGTCTTCGCCCGGATCGTCGTCAGCGGGGTTCTTCTGGGCCAGCAGGAGGATCTGCTTCTCGCCCGTCATCGCAGCCTCAAGGGCTTCGATGGACTTCTCACGCCCCACGAACAGCGGGATAACCATATGCGGATAGACGACGACGTCGCGCAATGGCAAAAGAGGCAAGTCGAGGGTGGTCTTCATGATTTCGCCTCTACAGCGGCCTTGTGGCCGGAAACCGGTGGAAATAGTGCTTGGGGCTAATGTGGGGGCAGCCCCCGGAAAATACAAGCGCCGAGTCCCAGAAATGCAAAAAGGGGCCAAAGGCCCCTTCCTGCTTGGCTAACCCCTACCCAATCAGGCGTCGGGGGCGGCCTTGGCTTGCGGCTCGCTGTTCTCGTAGATCAGCAGCGGCTGTGATGCGCCATCGATGACACTCTCGTCGATCACCACCTTGCTGACGTCCTTCTGCGAAGGAATCTCGTACATGGTGTCGAGCAGCACGCCTTCGAGGATCGAACGCAGGCCACGGGCGCCAGTCTTGCGCTCCAGGGCCTTGCGCGCAACAGCCTTGAGCGCATCGCTGCGGAACTCCAGGTCGACGCTTTCCATCTCGAACAGCTTGGCGTACTGCTTGGTCAGGGCGTTCTTCGGCTCGGTGAGGATCTGCATCAATGCAGCCTCGTCCAGCTCGTCGAGCGTGGCCAGTACCGGCAGACGACCGACGAATTCCGGGATAAGGCCGAACTTGACCAGATCGTCCGGCTCGACCTCACGCAGCGACTCGCCGACTTTCTTGCCTTCTTCCTTGCTGCGCACTTCGGCGCCAAACCCGATACCACCTTTGGTGGAGCGGTTCTGGATGACCTTTTCCAGACCCGAGAAAGCGCCACCGCAAATGAACAGGATGTTGCGGGTGTCGACCTGCAGGAACTCCTGTTGCGGGTGCTTGCGACCACCTTGCGGCGGGACGGAAGCCACGGTGCCTTCGATCAGTTTCAACAGCGCCTGCTGCACGCCCTCGCCCGAGACGTCACGGGTGATGGACGGGTTGTCCGACTTGCGCGAGATCTTGTCGATCTCGTCGATGTAGACGATGCCCATCTGGGCCTTTTCCACGTCGTAGTCGCACTTCTGCAGCAGTTTCTGAATGATGTTCTCGACGTCTTCACCCACGTAACCGGCTTCGGTCAGGGTGGTGGCGTCAGCGATGGTGAACGGTACGTTCAACAGGCGTGCAAGGGTTTCGGCGAGCAGGGTCTTGCCCGAGCCCGTCGGCCCGATCAGCAGGATGTTGCTCTTGCCGAGTTCGACGTCGTCGCCCTTCTTGTCACGCTGGTTCAGGCGCTTGTAGTGGTTATACACCGCTACGGCAAGCACCTTTTTAGCCCGCTCCTGACCAATGACGTACTGGTCCAGGATTGTGCTGATTTCTTTCGGCGAAGGTAGTTTGTGCGCGCTGCTCTCGGCCTGGGCTTCCTGCACCTCCTCACGGATGATGTCGTTGCACAGGTCGACGCACTCGTCGCAGATAAATACCGAGGGGCCGGCAATCAACTTGCGCACTTCATGCTGGCTTTTGCCGCAGAAGGAGCAATAGAGCAATTTGCCGCTGTCCTCGCCGTTACGGGTGTCAGTCATTCGATCGATCCAATCCGGTAGGCTTGAAACACAAGATGAAGGCAATCGCAGGCTTTTTCAAGTCCGCGGGCGGGCGTATTCCGTGCCCACCCGCTCTGGCGCATTGCTTCAGGATGCCAGTTGCCGCTTGTCGTATACCGAGTCGATCAGGCCGTACTCGGCCGCGCGCGCAGCGCTCATGAAGTTGTCACGCTCGGTGTCGCGCTTGATCGTTTCGAGGTCCTGGCCGGTGTGATGGGCCAGCAGCTCGTTCAGGCGCGCCTTGATGTTGAGGATTTCCTGGGCGTGGATCTCGATGTCGGTAGCCTGGCCCTGGAAGCCGCCCAACGGCTGGTGAATCATCACCCGCGAGTTCGGCAGGCAGTGACGCTTGCCAGCGGCACCGGCAGCCAACAGGAAGGCACCCATGCTGCAGGCCTGGCCGATGCAGATGGTCGAGACGTCCGGCTTGATGAACTGCATGGTGTCGTAGATCGACATACCCGCAGTCACCGAACCACCCGGCGAATTGATGTACAGATGGATGTCCTTGTCCGGGTTCTCCGCTTCAAGGAACAGCAGCTGCGCCACGACCAGGTTGGCCATGTAGTCCTCTACCGGACCGACCAGGAAAATCACCCGCTCCTTCAGGAGGCGCGAGTAAATGTCGTAGGCGCGTTCGCCACGGGCGGACTGCTCGATAACCATCGGGACCAGACCGCCTGCGGCCTGGATGTCAGAGCTCTGCTGAATATAAGAATTGCGGGACATGTCCTGCGCTCACTCCCAAATAGTCATGGCTTGAATACGCACAAGCCAGCGCGAAGGCTGGCTTGTGGAGGTTTCCTACGAGAGTAGCCTGTTACTCAGCAGCGGCAGGAGCCTGTGCTGGTTTGACAGCGTCTTCGTACGAAACCGACTTGTCTGTCACAGTCGCTTTCTGCAGAACAGTATCTACAACTTGTTCTTCCAGTACAACCGAACGGACTTCGTTCATTTGCTGGTCGTTCTTGTAGTACCAGGCGATGACTTGCTCAGGCTCTTGGTAAGCCGAGGCCATCTCTTCGATCATTTCGCGCACTTTGCCTTCGTCAGGCTTGAGATCGAACTGCTTGACCACTTCGGCGACGATCAGGCCCAGGACCACACGGCGCTTGGCTTGCTCTTCGAACAGCTCGGCAGGCAGTTGGTCAGGCTTGATGTTGCCACCGAACTGCTGAACAGCCTGGACGCGCAGACGGTTGACTTCGTTTTCCAGCAGGGCTTTCGGCACTTCGATCGGGTTGGCGGCCAGCAGACCGTCCATGACCTGGTTCTTGACCTTGGCCTTGATGGCCTGGCGCAGTTCACGCTCCATGTTCTTGCGAACTTCGGCGCGGAAGCCTTCCAGGGTCGACTCTTTGATACCGAACTGGGCGAAGAAGTCTTCGTTCAGTTCTGGCAGCACAGGGGCCGAAACGCTGTTGACGGTGATGGTGAACTCGGCGGCTTTGCCGGCCAGGTCCAGGTTCTGGTAGTCCTCAGGGAAGGTCACGTTGACAACGCGTTCTTCACCGGCCTTGGCGCCAACCAGACCGTCTTCGAAGCCGGGGATCATGCGGCCGGAACCCAGTACCAGTTGGGTGCCTTTGGCCGAACCGCCAGCGAACGCCTCACCGTCGACCTTACCGACGAAGTCGATGTTGACCTGGTCGTCGTTCTGGGCGGCGCGCTCGGCCACTTCGAAACGGGTGTTCTGCTTGCGCAGGACTTCCAGCATGTTGTCCAGGTCGGCGTCGGCCACTTCGGCGCTCAGCCGCTCAACGGCAATCGACTCAAGGCCAGCAACGGTGAACTCAGGGAAGACTTCGAAGATGGCGACGAACTCGAGGTCCTTGCCTTTTTCGAACGATTTTGGCTCGACCGCCGGAGCACCTGCTGGGTTCAGCTTCTGCTCGACGATAGCTTCGTAGAAGGAGGCCTGGACCAGGTCACCGAAAGCCTCTTGGCGGACATCGGCTTCGAAGCGCTGGCGAATAACGCTCATGGGCACCTTGCCCGGACGGAAGCCGGCAACCTTGGCGCGCTTGGCAGTCTGCTGCAGACGCTTGTTGACTTCGTTCTCGACGCGCTCGGCCGGAACGGCGATGGTCATGCGGCGCTCGAGAGCGGAAGTGTTTTCAACAGAAACTTGCATGGATATTCCTCGTTGCACAGACGTTAGCCGGCGATAGCCCGACTCCAGAATCAAGGGCAAGCATTCTAGTGACTCACGCACCAGAAGTCACCCCACCCGAAATGTCGGCACGCTACACCGGTCGATTTCCCTGAAAGGCCCGCGCCCCTTGGCGTCGAGCCTATTGATACGAGCCCCGCGCGGCAGCACTGATGCCACGCGACTGTAAAACCTTGTCAAACAAACGACAGCTGGCTGAGATATGGGATTTTTGCCAGAAAATTCAAGGGCGACCGCATAAAAAGCCTTACTGCGGATCGATCTCGTTGAACTCGCAATATGCTTCCCACTCCAGCCCCAGCGCTTCGGCCACCTCGCGGTGGGTTTCCAGTCGCATGGCCTTCAGTTGCTCCGGCGACTCAGCGATCAATTGCAGCGCATACTCCCAAGGCTGGATACCCAGCTCATCGGCAGCATCCTCGAATGCCCACTCGATCTGCTGTGCCTGCTCGCGCGCATCCTGCTCGCGGATTTCTTCGAGCAGTTGCGGATTGGCTTCGGCGAAGCGTTGCAGCGCCAGTGCCTGGCGCGCTTGTTTTGCGATCATTTAAGGTAATCCTCGGCCAACTGTTCAACCAGACCTTCAACCGACTGAAATCTATCAGATTTCATTGCACCACCAGCACAGATATAGATCGGCGGAGCACAGAAACGACAAAGGCGCCCGGTCTACGACCAAGGCGCCTTCGAAAAATATGGGGTGGACGATGGGAATCGAACCCACGACAACCGGAATCACAATCCGGCGCTCTACCAACTGAGCTACGCCCACCATGAAGCGGTGCTACGTTGTACAACCTGATTTACTGAAACATGGTGCGGACGAAGAGACTCGAACTCTTACAGCTTGCGCCGCTGGAACCTAAATCCAGTGTGTCTACCAATTTCACCACGTCCGCATGCAACTCAAAAACAAAGGCGCCGGATCATTCAATCGAGGCGCCCCTGAAAAATCTGGGGTGGACGATGGGAATCGAACCCACGACAACCGGAATCACAATCCGGCGCTCTACCAACTGAGCTACGCCCACCATAGTACGGCTGCTGCTTACTTGCCCAGGCCTAATGGCGCACCCGGCAGGACTCGAACCTGCGACCATCCGCTTAGAAGGCGGATGCTCTATCCAGCTGAGCTACGGGCGCTTAAGCTTACGGTTCGACTGAACAAACTAACCGCTTATTCTGCCTGACCTTGCCAACCCGTGCCAGGCAGTGCCCGACAAGTGCGGCGAATCTTATAGACGGCCCCACGGGTCGTCAACAGGTTTCTAGCAAAAATTTAAATTATTGAAGGGCTTAGGGCATTTGCCCGACCACGCGCCTTTGCCCTCGCCGCGTGTCGTGCGAGAATGCGCGCTTCTTCATGTTTCCTTCTCGATGGTTAATCACGCGTCTATGACTGCACACCTTATCGATGGCAAGGCGATCGCCGCCAACCTGCGCAAGCAGATCGCCCAACGTGTCGCCGAGCGCCGCGAGCAAGGCCTGCGTACACCGGGCCTGGCCGTGATCCTGGTCGGCACCGACCCAGCCTCCCAAGTCTATGTCTCGCACAAGCGCAAGGACTGCGAAGAAGTCGGTTTCATCTCGCAGGCCTTCGACCTGCCCAGCGATACCACGCAGCAGGCCCTGACCGACCTCATCGACCGCCTCAACGACGACCCGGCCGTCGACGGCATCCTGCTGCAATTGCCACTGCCGGCGCATCTGGACGCTTCGCTGCTGCTCGAACGCATTCGCCCAGACAAAGACGTCGACGGTTTCCACCCCTACAACATCGGCCGTCTGGCCCAGCGTATCCCGCTGCTGCGCCCGTGCACCCCGAAAGGCATCATCACCCTGCTGGAAAGCACCGGGCAAGACCTGTACGGCATGAACGCCGTGATCGTCGGTGCGTCCAATATCGTCGGTCGCCCAATGGCCATGGAACTGCTGCTGGCCGGCTGCACCGTCACCGTCTGCCACCGCTTCACCCAGGACCTCGCTGGCCACGTCGGTCGCGCCGACCTGCTGGTGGTGGCCGCCGGCAAGCCGGGCCTGGTCAAGGGTGAGTGGGTCAAGGAGGGCGCCATCGTCATCGACGTGGGCATCAACCGCCAGGAAGACGGCAAGCTGGTCGGCGATGTGGTCTACGAGACCGCACTGCCCCGCGCTGGCTGGATCACCCCGGTGCCAGGTGGTGTCGGCCCGATGACCCGGGCGTGCCTGCTGGAGAACACGCTGTATGCCGCCGAAGCGCTGCACGCGTAAGGCAGCCTGAAATGAAAACGGCACCTCTGGCAGGTGCCGTTTTTTATGCGTGAACGTTTCTGACACCCCCAGGCGACAAGCCCTGGTTACCGATTGAAGCGCTCGACCAAGGCACGCAAACCGGCACAGATCTGTTCCAGTTCACGCCCCCGCGATGCCGCAGCATTGGCGCGACTGGCGCTCTGCTGCACGGTGCCGGCCACGCCGTTGATCTGCCGCGACACATCCTCGGCCACGTTCGACTGCTGTTGCGACGCCGCGGCCATTTGCTGGCTCATGTCACTGATGCGCTGCACCGCCTGGCGAATCCCCTGCAACGCCTGTTGCGCCTCGTCCACCTGGGCCACCCCACGGTCGGCGCCGGCAATGCCTTGGCTGGCGATGTCCACCGCCTGCTCGGCGCCTGTGCGCAGGTTATCGGTGATGGCCTGGATATGCAGGGTCGACTGCCGGGTCTTGTCAGCCAGGGCGCGAACTTCGTCGGCCACCACGGCAAAGCCGCGACCATGCTCGCCTGCGCGGGCGGCCTCGATGGCGGCGTTGAGCGCAAGCAAGTTGGTCTGCTCGGCGATGGTGCGGATCATTCCGGCGGCGTCGGCAATCGCACCGGTCTGACCGGCCAACGCATTCACCGCCTGGTTGATCTGTCCGACCGTGTCCGCCAGCCCGCGAATCGCCGCGCCACTGGCATCGGCCACCTGGCTACCCTGCTCGGCCAACAGGTGCGCGGTGTGCGCTTCCTGGGCGGTCAGTTGCACGTGACCCGCCACTTCGCCGATGGACACCGCCATTTGCGTCATGGCAGTGGCGGTCAGGTCGGTTTCGGCACGCTGCTCAAGCAAGGCCGACTCCGTACCACGCGACAGGTGCCCGGCATCCAAAGCCGCCTCGGCCATTTGCGCGGCAAGATCACCCAGGCGGGCCAGCGCGGTCTTAAGGCGTGCCTGCTCGCTGAGCAAAATCAGCTCGAGCTGCCCGGCTGCCCCGACCTGGTCGCTGTAGGTCAGCGCCGCCACCGCGTCACCAAAGGTATTTTGCGCCCCCTCGGCGATGCGTCGCAGATGCTGTTCCAGACGGAGTTGCGCCCACACGCCAAGCCCTGCGAAGAGCGCCAGCGTCACCGCCTGGGCGGTCAAGCCCGGCCAAGCCTGGTTGACACCCAGCGCCAGCGCACCTGCACACAACGGCAGCGCCATCGCACGGCCCACCAACATCAGGCGCCGAGCGGGCGCCAGCGCCGCCTTGCCCGCCCGCAGGCGCGCGTACAGCGCATCGGCGCGAGCCACCTGCTCACGGGTCGGGCACACCCGCACCGACTCGTAGCCTACCAGCCGGCCATTCTCAAGGATCGGCGTGACGTAGGCGCTGACCCAATAGAAATTGCCGTTCTTGCAGCGGTTCTTGACGATACCCATCCAGCTGCGGCCGGCCTTGAGGTACTGCCACATCAGTTCGAACACCGCCTCGGGCATGTCCGGGTGGCGCACCAGGTTATGCGGACTGCCGATCAGTTCCGCCTCGCTGTAACCGCTGATCGCAGCGAACTCGGCATTGCAATAGGTAATCAGGCTGGAGGTGTCGGTGGCAGAAATGAGCCGCTGGTGCTCGGGGAATCGCTGCTCGACCGTATTGACTGGCAGGTTCAGACGCAAGGTGGGGCTCCATTCTCGATCAGGGAAACAGTCAGCAAGGCCTGCTGCCCCGGAGCACCGCGCCGCCCGTCCTACAGGCGTCGTTTACCCAAGCGATGGAAAGCAGCCGAAAGATGACTAAATCACTCGGGATATTTTTTTGAATGACTATTCAGTCAAAGAAGAATTCTACGGTGTCCGGCACATATTGCAATGCGCCCAAAGGAGGCTTGGCGCAACCTTTGCAACGTCCGCCAGGCGACCAACCTCACGCGGCCTTGCTGCGCGATTCGGCGCACCAGCGCAGAGCCATTGCGGCTTTTTCGCACCACAACTGGTCAGACCGGTAAGGCCAAAATCGCTTGCAATGTCCGAAAAATCGGAGTTTTATGGCCCTCGCAGTGAACAAACCGGTAAGACCACAATAATTAAGTCCTGCGCTCTTTCGCTCCGTGTGGCTATGGGGGCAAGGACACCGACCAGAGACTCCTCCCATGCTCAAATGGTGTTCGCGTTCAATATTCCTCCAGGTTGTAATTGGCCTTGCCCTCGGCATCGTCTGCGGCCTGAGCTTCCCCGACCTTTCCTTGCAGCTCAAACCGCTAGGTGATGGCTTTATCAAGCTGATCAAGATGCTCATCGGGCTGATTGTGTTCTGCGTGGTAGTCAGTGGCATTTCCGGCGCAGGCGACCTGAAGAAGGTCGGGCGTATTGGCCTGAAGTCGGTGATCTACTTCGAAGTGCTGACCACCCTGGCCTTGGTGATTGGCCTGGTGTTCGCCTTCACCAGCGGCATCGGCACCGGCGCCAACATTCATCTGGACCAACTCTCGACAGCCGATGCCGGCGCCCTGGCCGACCGCGGTGCGCACATACACGGGACCACCACCTTCCTGATGGACCTGATTCCAACCTCGGTGGTGGGCGCCTTCGCCGACAACAATATCCTGCAGGTGCTGCTGTTCTCGGTGCTGTTCGGCAGCGCGCTGAACCTGGTGGGTGAATCGGCCTCGGGCATTTCGCGGCTGATCAACGAGCTGAGCCACGTGATCTTCCGCATCATGGGCATGATCGTGCGCCTGGCGCCGATCGGTGTATTCGGCGCCATCGCCTTCACCACCAGCAAGTACGGCCTGTCCTCGCTGCAACACCTGGGCGGCCTGGTGGCGCTGTTCTACCTGACCTGCGCAGGTTTCGTGCTGATCATCCTGGGCACCGTGATGCGCCTGTCAGGCCTCAAGTTGCTGCCACTGATCAAATACCTGCGCGAGGAACTCAGCATCGTGCTCGGCACCGCCTCCTCCGACGCAGTGCTGCCACAGGTGATGCGTAAGCTCGAACACCTCGGTATCGGCAGCTCCACCGTGGGCCTGGTGATCCCGACCGGTTATTCGTTCAACCTCGACGGTTTCTCGATCTACCTGACCCTGGCCATCGTGTTCATCGCCAACGCCACCGGCACGCCGCTGGCCATGAGCGACCTGCTGACCATCCTTCTGGTTTCGCTGGTGACGTCCAAGGGCGCCCACGGCATCCCAGGCTCGGCCCTAGTGATCCTCGCCGCCACCCTGACTGCGGTACCGGCGATCCCGGTGGTGGGTCTGGTGCTGGTGCTGGCGGTGGACTGGTTCATGGGGATTGGCCGCGCGCTGACCAACTTGATCGGCAACTGTGTCGCCACCGTGGCCATCGCCCGCTGGGAGAAGGACATCGACCTGGAACGTGCCAACAACGTATTGGCCAACAAGCCGGGCTACGCCCCGGCACCGCGCAAGCAGGGCCAGGCCCATCAACAGGAATTCTAAGCCCCCGGCGGGCGGCGCCAGGCGCCGCTCCGCCCATTGCGGCGACAGCGCGTCAACTCAGGAGCGAACCGTGATCAGCTCATCGACCGTAGTCAACTCAGTGGTGGAGAAACTCCGCCAGGCCCTGGCCCGTGGCCAGTGGCGCAGCGGCGACATGCTGCCCGGCCAGCGCGAGCTGGCCGAACAACTAGGGATCAGCCGCCCCAGCCTGCGCGAGGCGGTGATCGTGCTGGAAACCCTGGGCCTGGTGCGCTCGCTGCCCGGCAAGGGCGTCCTGGTGCTCGACGCCGACCTCGCCCAGGCGCAGACCCCGGAAGCCGTCGCCCAGGCCAGCCTGGCCGATGTCCTGGAGCTGCGCTACACCCTCGAACCGTTCATCGCAGGCCTGGTCGCGCAATCGGCCGGCAGCCACGACATCGGCCAACTGCGCCTGACCCTGATGGACATGCGCGAAGCCCTCGACAGTGCCGACAGCGAAGCGGGCTTCACTGCCTACATCGCCTTTCACGAGGCGCTGTTCGCCCTGACCACCAACCCGATTTTCCAGAGCGTGGTGCAACAGACTGGCAATGCTCTCAAGCAGAGCGCCGACATGTTGCGCAATTCGCCCGAGCACCTGGCCGCCCGATTGAGCGAGAACGAGGCCGTGGTAAAGGCCATCCGCGATCGCAACAGCGCCCTGGCCAGCCTGCAGATGCGCCGCCATATCCTCGCCGAGGGCGAGCGCATGGGCATTGCCTTGAACATTCCTGACGACCACCCAGGCCCCTGATACAAAGGAGAGCGCCCATGACCGCCTGCGCCCAAGCTTCCGTGCACCTGCCAGCCCTGCTCGGTGCTGGCGAAACCCGCCTGTCGGCAGAACAGATCTATCCTCGGCTGTTCGACGCGATTCTCGAACAACGCCTGCCGCCTGGCAGTGCCTTGCCCGAACAGGCGCTGGGCAACGCGTTCGGTGTCAGCCGCACGGTGATCCGCCGGGTACTCGGGCGCCTGTCCGACCAACAGGTGGTGGTACAACGTCCCAGTCACACCGCGCACCTGGCCGCGCCGGATCCACAACAGGCCCGCCAAGTGCTGAGCGCACGGCGCCTTGCCGAAACCACGCTGATCGGCCTGGCCACCCAGCGCGCCCGCCCGGCGCAGATCCGCCAGTTACGCCAGTTGGTGGAACGCGAACGCCAGCACCATGAGCAAGGCGCGCGTTGTACGGCGATCCGCCTGGGCGGCGAGTTCCACATGAAGCTTGCGCAAATGGCCGCCAACGCCCCGCTGGCGCGTTTTCTCAACGGCTTGGTGCCGATGACCTCGCTGATCATCGCCCGCTACGAGTCGCGCTGCTGCGATCACTGTGCGTGGCAGGAACACGCGGCGATCATCGACGCTGTAGAACAGGGCGACGGCGAGACTGCGCTGGCACTGATGCACCAGCATCTGGACCGGCTGGAAGCCAAGCTGGACCTGGATCAACCCGTCTGACCACAGCCCTGCCCAAGCCGGTCCGACGGCGCAGAACGCAGCTGCCGCGACGCTGATCGCGGTGGCGATGCCCCGCTCAGGCAGGCTGCCCCACGACCGCGAACCGCCGCAGCGGTCGAGCCACTTCGCACAATCCACGGCAAAGTCCTGAGCCCGTCATGACAGCCCCTCGCGGCTGCCCCACCCGGGCAGTGCACGCGCGCCCTACCAGTCATCGCCTGCAACAGGCCGATCTTCAACAATTTTCCGGTACAGCCGATACCGTGATGACTGACTTCGCCTTATGCGCCAAAAGCGCAAGGTGACCTCCCTTCCCTGGCTCAAGGTCTCGAAACATGAACCTGAAATTCCGCCATAAGATCCTGCTCAGTGCCTGTGGCGTGGTCGTCCTGGCCTTTGCATTGTTCACCCTGTACAACGACTACCTGCAACGTAACACCATTGGCCAGAACATCGAATCGTCGGTGCGCCAAGCTGGCGCGCAGACTGCCAGCAGCGTCCAGAACTGGATGAGCGGGCGCATCCTGGTGCTGGAAAACCTGGCCCAGGACATCGCCCAGCAAGGCGCCGGCACGAACGTACCGGGTCTGATCGACCAACCGTCCTACACGCGTAACTTCCAGTTCACCTACTTCGGCCAGAACACTGGCCTGTTCACCCAACGCCCCGACGCAAAGATGCCCGACGGCTACGACCCACGCCAACGCCCCTGGTATGGCCAGGCCGTGACCGCCAACCAGACGCTGCTCACCCCGCCCTATCAAGCCTCGGTCGGTGGCCTGGTGGTGACCATCGCCATCCCGGTCAAAGCGCGTGGCACCGGCGAGCTGCTCGGTGTGGTCGGCGGCGACCTGAGCCTGGACACCCTCAGCGAGATCCTCGCAGCGGTGGACTTCGGCGGCATTGGCCACGCGTTCCTGGTCGATCGCGACGGCCAAGTGATCGTCAGCCCTGACAAGGGCCATCTAATGAAGAACCTCAAGGACATCTATCCCGGCGCCAACCTGCGCATCGAGCCGGGCCTGCAGGATGTGACGCTCAACGGCGAGCAACGCATCGTTTCGTTCGCGCCAGTCAGCGGCCTGCCGTCGGCGCAGTGGTATATCGGCCTGTCGATCGACAAGGACAAGGCGTATGCAGGGCTCAGCCAGTTCCGCACCTCGGCGATCATCGCCATGCTTGTGGCCGTGGCCGCCATCGCCGGCCTGCTGGGCTTGCTGATCCCGGTCCTGATGCGTCCGTTGACCACCATGGGTCGCGCCATGCAGGACATCGCCGAAGGCGAAGGCGACCTCACCCGGCGCCTGACGGTGGCCAACAAGGACGAGTTCGGGGAACTGGCGGCTGCGTTCAACCGCTTCGTCGAACGGATTCACGCCTCGATCACCGAGGTGTCTTCCGCCACCCGTCTGGTGCACGACCTGTCGGAAAAGGTCGTGGGCGCCTCCAATGCATCGCTCAGCGGCTCTGAAGAGCAAAGCATGCGCACCAACAGCGTCGCCGCCGCGATCAACGAGCTCGGCGCCGCGACGCAGGAAATCGCGCGCAACGCCGCCGACGCCTCGCAGCACGCCAGTGGCGCCAGCGAGCAAGCCCACGATGGCCGCGAGGTCGTGGAGCAAGCGATCAGCGCCATGACGGCTCTCTCCCAGCGCATCAGCGAGTCCTGCGAGCAGATCGAGACGCTCAATGCCAGCACCGACGAAATCGGCAAGATCCTCGACGTGATCAAGGGCATCTCCCAGCAAACCAACCTGCTGGCACTCAACGCAGCCATCGAGGCGGCACGCGCTGGCGAGGCCGGTCGCGGCTTTGCAGTGGTCGCCGACGAGGTGCGTAACCTGGCCCACCGTACCCAGGAATCGGCCGAAGAGATCCACCGCATGATCACCAGCCTGCAAGTCGGCTCGCGCGAAGCGGTGCACACCATGAACACCAGCCAGGTGTCCAGCGAGCAGACCGTGCAGGTCGCCAACCAGGCCGGTGAACGCCTGGCCAGCGTGACCCTGCGCATCGGCGAGATCGACGGCATGAACCAGTCGGTGGCCACCGCCACCGAGGAACAGACCGCCGTGGTCGAAAGCCTGAACCTGGACATCACCCAGATCAACGCGCTGAACCAGCAGGGGGTGGAAAACCTCAACGAAACCTTGCGCCACTGCGACGCCCTCAGCCAACAGGCCGGACGTCTGAAGCAGCTGGTGGGCAGCTTCAGGATCTAAGCGCCCGTAAGGGCCGCAACCCGCGCGGGCAGGTGCTCTGCCCGCGCGACGGTCAGCAGCTTGTTATAACCTAATAACCAACAAGTCTATTTGGCTATAAAAAAATCTATATGCTGGCAAGCATCCGATCACGGGCAAGCTGAGCACTCGAGTAGCGTATGGATGTAGGTTCTTTCGGTTTCACCCTTGCAGGACTGATAGTGGGTTTCATCGTCGGCATGACCGGCGTCGGCGGCGGTTCGCTGATGACCCCGATCCTGCTGTGGTTCGGCATCAACCCTGCCACCGCCGTGGGCACCGACCTGCTCTACGCAGCTATCACCAAGGCCAGCGGTGTCTGGGTGCACGGACGTAACAAGAACATTGACTGGAAGATCACCGGCTGGCTGAGCCTGGGCAGCGTGCCGGCCGCAGCGCTGACGCTGTGGTTCCTCAGCACCCTGCACGCCGACACCTCCGCGCTCAACGCGATCATCAAGCAGGGCCTGGCCGTGGTCCTGATCCTCACCGCCCTGGCGATCCTGTTCAAGTCCCACTTGCAGGCGTTCGCCAACCGGCACGCTGGCGACCACTACCACCTCAGCGACCGGACCTTGAACGTGCTGACCGTCATCACCGGCGTCGTGCTGGGGGTGATGGTCACGCTGACCTCCATCGGTGCGGGCGCGCTAGGCACCGTAGCACTGTTCCTGCTCTACCCGTTCCTGGTCACCCGCCGCCTGGTGGGCACCGAGATCGCCCATGCCGTACCCCTGACCCTGGTGGCCGGCCTTGGCCATGCCGGCATGGGCAACATGGACTGGTCGCTGCTGGGCTACCTGCTGCTGGGTTCGCTGCCAGGCATCTACCTGGGCAGCCACTTGACCGGGCGCATCTCCGACCGCGTGCTGCGTCCATGCCTGGCGACCATGCTGCTGCTGATCGGTTACAAGCTGGCCTTCTGAGCACAGGCCGCAGGGGCTGCGCAGAGCAGCGCGCAGCCCCTGCGGCGCTGGCGGTCGGCGCTGTAGCCGGGCAGTAACAGCGTTTTGCCACCCTTAATTGCCCCCGCAACCATTCGTCACTAGTTCAACTGCCACCTAACAGGGAAGTTGAACATGACAGATCTTTCACGTCGTTCACTGGTTGGGCTGGGCTTGAGCCTGCCGCTGCTCGGTCAACTGAGCTGGGCCAGCCAGACACCAACGTCGGCCTCGCAGGACGGCCCGGTACAGATCAATTTCAACGAAAGTCCTTGGGGCCCCTGCAGCGCCGCACGCAAGGCGATGCAGGACGGTATCGCGCAGAGCGGCCGCTACCCCTACAAGGCCCAGTACCGGCTGATCGACCTGTTCGCCGAGCGCCACGACCTGCCGTCAGCGCACGTGGGCGTCTTCTGCGGCTCGAAGCTCGCGTTGCAGCACGCCGTCATGGCCTTTACCGGCCCACGCAGTCTGGTGATCGCCGAACCGTCCTACGAAGCCCCAGTCGAAGCAGCCAAAGGCCACGGCGCACCGGTGCATAGCGTGCCGCTGAACAAGCACCATGCCCACGACATCGACGCCATGCTCGCAGCCGACGCTCAGGCCGGGATGATCTACGTGTGCAACCCCAACAACCCCACCGGCACCCTTACACCACGCCGCGACATCGAGCGCCTGCTGATGCGCAAGCCGGCCGGCAGCGTGGTGGTGATCGATGAGGCTTATATTCATTTCAGCGACGCGCCAAGCTGCCTGGATCTGGTCAAGGAACATCCCGACCTGCTGGTGCTGCAAACCTTCTCCAAGCTCTATGGCATGGCCGGCGCACGCCTGGGCCTGGCCATCGGTCAAGCACCGCTGTTGGCCAGGCTCGAAGTATTCGACGGCGACAACGTCGCCCCCGCCTCAACGCTGCTGGCAGGCTTGGCCAGCCTGCAAGATCCCCAACTCGTGGCGCAGCGCAAGCGTGACAACGCGCGCCTGCGCGATCACACCATCGCCTGGCTGGGCGAGCGCGGCTGGCGCTGCACCGCCTCCCATGCCAACTGCTTCATGATCGACTTACGCAGTCACGCACAACCGCTGATCGAGCGCCTGGCACGCGAGCAGGTGCTGGTGGGCCGTGTGTGGCCAAGCTGGCCGCACTGGATGCGCGTAAGCGTCGGTGACGAGAACGACATGCGGCGCTTTCGCGAAGCGTTCGCCAAGGTGACCGCTGGCTGAGGCCAGCGCGTTGCCGAGGGTTTCGATCGGCACCCTGACCTGAAGATCAAGACAATCGCTCACATTCTTGTACACGAAATTTCTACTAAAGGTTTATATTCGAGCCGCCGAAACAGACATAGATAGCAACAGGCCAGCCTGCCTCGAATTCGGCCTTGCGTTCCTCCACTCTCCCGGATGGGTGTCTCGATGAAGATAAAAAATAAACTGGTCCTGGCCTTCGTGCTGGTGGCCTTTATCCCGGTTGCATTGGTGGGCGGTATCTCGGTGCTGAATATCCGGGCCGATGCAGTGGATCAATTCCTCGACAGCAGCACCCGTGAAATTCGCCAGATCGACGGCAACATGCGGCAATTCTTCGACGCGACGTTGCAGAACGTCGATCAAATGTCCAAGGATCCTGTATACAATTCGGTCGATACACTTAAAGACTACACAGCGGCCGATGCGCCCAGCAAACCGATGCCGGCCAGCGCACAGCGGGTCATCGACGCCTTTGCCCGCTACGGCACCACCCACCCGGCCGCCGCGATCCTGTCCATCGGCCTGGAAGACGGCACCTACGCCAAATGGCCCGACGACCCGCAACTGGCCAAATACGATCCGCGTGCCCGCCCCTGGTACAAGGCCGCGATGGCCACCCCCGACAAGACCGTACGCACGGCAGCCTACTACTACGACAAGGATGACGTCGCCCTGGTCGGAACTGCCCGCGCGCTACTCGATCCGGCCGGCAAGCCCCGTGGCGTGTTCGTGGTCAGCGTATCGCTGAAAAACCTCACCGAGCTGATCAAGAGCATCAAGCTGGGCGACAGCGGCTACGTGATGCTGATCGAAGACAGCACGGTGCTGGTCGACCCACGCGATGCCGAGCATAGCTTCAAACAGCTCAAGGACCTCGGCGCACCTTACGCACAACTGGCAGCCACCGCACAGGGCTCCACCGAGGTGGTGATCGACGGCGTGCGCTACATGGCCAATGTCTGGACTTCGCCAGGCCTGGGCTGGCGTTTCGTCGGGCTGATCGAGTACAACGAGGTGATGGCCGCCGCCACCCACATGACCTACACCATCACGGTCATCGTGCTGGTGCTGGCACTGGTCTTCGCCTTGATAGCGGCAGCCTTCTCGCGAGTGATCGTCAAACCGATCAGCCAAGTCAGCGTTGGCCTGCAATCGATCGCCGAAGGCGAAGGCGACCTGCGCCGCGACCTGCAGGTTCAGGGCCGCGACGAAACGGCTGAGTTGGCCGGCTGGTTCAACAAGTTCCTTGCGGCCATTCGCCAGTTGATCCAGCGCATTGGCGCGGCCTCCACCAACCTTCACGAAGCGTCCAAGGCCAACAGCGCCATGGCCGGTGACATGAACGAGGCAGCAGGACGCCAGCGCGAGGCCGTCGAGCTGGTATCGACCGCCTTCAACGAAATGGTCGCCACTGCCAACGAAGTGGCGCGCTCTTGCAGCAGCGCAGCTGACGCCGCCGAGAACGGCCACCGCCGGGTCGCCGAAGGCAAGCAACAGATCGAGGCCACCACCGACAACGTCAACCGCCTGGGCGTGCGCCTGAGCGAGTCGTCCCAGGCCATGGTCGAGCTTGAGGAAGGCAGCCGCAGCATCAACCAGATCCTGGGCACCATCCGCGCCATCGCCGAGCAGACCAACCTGCTGGCGTTAAACGCCGCCATCGAGGCTGCCCGTGCTGGCGACCAAGGCCGCGGCTTCGCCGTGGTGGCCGATGAAGTCCGTGCCCTGGCCAAACGCACCTCGGACTCCACCGGCGAGATCGACCAGTTGCTCAACACCCTCGGCGTCAAGACGCAGGAAGTGTCGAACAAGATGGACAGTTGCCTGGACCTGTCGCGCGCCAGTGTGTCGTCAATCGAAAGTGCACGGGAGAGTTTCGAGGGCATCCAGCTGTCGGTGAACGAGATCCGCGACCAGAACCTGCAGATCTCTGCCGCAGCCGAAGAGCAGCACAGCGTAGCCGAGGAAATCAACCGGCATATCCAGCAGATCTACGACGAAGCGCGGCTGGTGGAGGGCCTGGCCAACTCAGCGCAGTCCGACTCCGGGCGCCTGGCGCAGTTGTCGGATGAACTCAATGGCCTGGTTGGACGATTCAAGTCCTGAGTAAGCAGCGAATCGATGCAGCAAGCTCGATAGGCTCTGGCAGCCAAGCCGCCTGAGCCTATCGAGCGAGCACCGCCACACGCGCCTATCGCGAACACCGCCTCATACCGGCAGCGGCGCAGCCTGCTGTTCGAGTAACGTCCACCCACCCTGCCCGTCCACCTCCAGCCGATGGCTGTGCAACTGCGCCAACGTGCTGCGATGCCCCACACTCACCAGCACCGCCTGCGGCATCTCGCTACGCAGCAGTGCATACATCCCATGCTCCAAGCCCTCGTCCATCGCCGAGGTGGACTCATCGAGAAACACCATCTGCGGCTGGTTGAACAGCACCCGGGCAAAGGCCAGGCGCTGCTGTTCACCCAACGACAAGATACGCGACCAGTCACAGCGCTCATCCAGGCGTTGCGCCAGGTGCGCCAGGTTCACCTGACGCAAGGCCTGCTGCACGCGCGCATCGTGCGCAGGCGAGGCTTCGCCGGGGTAAGCGATAGCCGTACGCAAGTCGCCCAACGGCAGGTACGGGCGCTGTGACAAGAACAGCGCCTGATGCCCCAACGGCCGGTGCACGCTACCGTCGGCGTACGGCCATAGCCCGGCCAGGGCGCGTAACAGCGTGGTCTTGCCGCTGCCTGAAGGGCCTTTGATCAGCAACGCCTGGCCGGCCTGCAAGTGCACGTTCAGGTCGCTGATCAGCGCATGACCGTCCGGGCGCCTGACCTGCAACGCACTAATGACCAACGCACCGGACAACGCTTCGGCGTGTACCTTGGGCAGTGCGGCGGCTTGCCGGTTGGCGTCGAGAAAATCGGTCAGCCGGTCCAGGGTGGCACGGTAGCTGGCAAAGGTGTCGTAGGATTCGCGGAAGAACGACAGTGAATCCTGCACCTGGCCAAACGCCTGGGAGGTCTGCATCACGTCGCCCAGCTTGATCGCACCGCTGAAAAAACGTGGCGCCTGCAAGATGAATGGAAACACCACCGCCACTTGGCTGACCCCAAGGTTGAACCCGCTGAACTTGAGGTTCCGGTATACCAGCGCCCAGGCGTTGCCGATCAGCGCGAAAAAACGTCCAAGCAACGTTCCGCGCTCGACCTGCGCGCCCTGGTAGAACGCAATGTTTTCGGCGTTCTCGCGCAAGCGCATGAGCGCATAGCGAAAGTTGGCCGTGAGTTGTTCATTGAGAAAATTCAGGCGGATCAGTGGCTGACCAAGGCGGAACGCGATCCAGGTGGCGATCAGCACATACACGTACACCGCGAACACCATCGCCCGAGGCACCTCGACCCCCGCCACCGTCAGAGGCGCCGACAGGCCCCAGAGGATCCCGGTGAACGCCACCAACGACACCAGCGCGCTGACCGCACCCAAGGCCAACGACAGCGAACCGCTGACAAACGCGTTGATGTCCAGCTCGATGCGCTGGTCGGGGTTGTCTACCGGCTGGGCGAGGAACTGGCCACGGTAGTAGGCGTCGCCGCGCATCCAGTCAGCGCTGAGGCGTTCGGTCAACCAGACCCGCCAGTGGATGTTGAAGGCCTGGGTCAGGTAGAAGTTGAACAGCGCGCGCAGTACGTGGATGCTGGCCAGCACCGCGAACACCCCGAGCAGGTACCAGAACGCGCTTTGGTCAAGGCCCTGCAAGGCGCTGTAGAAGCCGTTGTACCAGAACGAGAACAGCACCTGCAGGCGTACCGCGAACAACGCCAGCACCAGCAGCAGCGCGACCCCCAGCAATGGCCGCACACTGCGCCGGACACTGAAATACGGCCCGGCCAGTTGCCAGAACTGCCGCCCCCAGCGGGTATGCCGCGCGGCAAGCCAGGCGGCGGCGGTAAAACTGACGAAGGTGATCAAGGTGGCAATCGCCAGCCAGCTCAGGCTCTCTTGCAGGGCCTGGTGCCAGTTCATGTGCATGATGAGGTGTCCGTGCCGGGGTTTTCGCGAGGTTAGCACCGGCAAGGGCAAAACCCGGCGAACATGACGGACATTTCATTTTTCGCCAGGCCAGCCCGCGCCCACGGTTCATGCCGGGCGCGGGCGACCCCGCGAGGGCGGCGCAGCGGGGCGGCTAGCTCAAAGCCTCCTTGACCTTCTCATCCACCCCGTCGCCCGGATGGCGCTCAATCCACTCACCCAACTGCCTGAGCATTGCCGGGGTCCAAAAGCTCTTGAGGTGCTGGCGCACGCCCTGCACCGCCGTGGCGCGGTCCGGTTCGCTGTCGAAGTAATGCGCGATCTGATTGGCCATTTTCACCAGGTTGTCGTCGCTCATCGGTGCACCTGCTCCTTGTCTTCAGCCTGGCGCCGCTGCTCCAGCAAGCGGCGCTGTTCGTCACTGAAGCGCTGGTAACGCTTCTGCCATTGCGAGGGTTGGAACACCTTCGCCACCTCCACAGCGGTGACTTTGTATTCCGGGCAGTTGGTGGCCCAGTCGGAGTTGTCGGTGGTGATCACGTTGGCCCCGGACTCGGGGAAGTGGAACGTGGTGTACACCACCCCCGGCGCCACCCGGCTGCTGACCTTGGCGCGCAACACGCTCTGCCCTGCGCGACTGGACACCCCGACCCAGTCGCCCTCCTGGATACCACGGCTTTCGGCGTCGCTGGGGTGGATTTCCAGGCGGTCTTCAGCGTGCCAGGCGACGTTGTCGGTGCGCCGGGTCTGGGCGCCGACGTTGTACTGGCTGAGAATGCGCCCGGTGGTCAGCAGCAGCGGGTAGCGGCCATTGACCTTCTCGTCGGTGGGCACGTACCCGGTCAGCATGAAACGCCCCTTACCCCGCACGAACTGCTCGATGTGCATGGTCGGCGTGCCATCGGGCGCGGTGTCGTTGCACGGCCATTGCAGGCTGCCGTGCCGATCCAGCTCGGCGTAGCTGACCCGCTGGAAGCTCGGCGTCAGGCGCGCGATCTCGTCCATGATCTCAGACGGGTGGCGGTAGTGCATCGGGTAACCCAGGGCATTGGCCAAGGCCATGGTGGCCTCCCAGTCAGCCTTGCCGGCCAACGGCTCCATCACCTTGCGCACCCGCGAAATACGCCGCTCGGCGTTGGTGAACGTGCCGTCTTTTTCAAGGAACGAACTGCCCGGCAGGAACACATGGGCAAACTTGGCGGTTTCGTTGAGGAAGATGTCCTGCACCACCACGCATTCCATGGCCAGCAGCGCTGCGGTGACGTGCTGGGTGTTGGGGTCGCTCTGGGCGATGTCTTCGCCCTGGCAGTAAAGGGCCTTGAAGCTGCCGTCGAGCGCAGCCTCGAACATGTTGGGAATGCGCAGCCCAGGATCAGGCTGCAACGTCACGCCCCAGGCCTGTTCGAACGTGCTGCGGACGCTGTCGCCAGAAATATGCCGGTAGCCGGGCAACTCATGGGGGAACGACCCCATGTCGCACGAGCCCTGCACGTTGTTCTGCCCGCGCAAAGGGTTCACCCCGACCCCTTCGCGGCCGATGTTGCCCGTGGCCATGGCCAGGTTGGCGATGGCCATCACCGCGGTACTGCCCTGGCTGTGCTCGGTCACCCCCAGGCCATAGTAGATGGCCGCATTGCCGCCCGTGGCGTACAGCCGGGCGGCAGCGCGAATCTGCTCGGCCGGTACACCGCACACGGGCCCCAACTGTTCGGGCGCATTATCGGGCTGGGCGACGAAATCGCGCCAGCGCTTGAAGTCTTCGGTTTCGCAGCGCGCATCGATAAAGCCCTGATCCAGCAGCCCTTCGTTGACGATCACATGGGCCAACGCATTGAGCATGGCCACGTTGGTCCCTGGGCGCAGTTGCAGGTGCAGCTCGGCACGGGCATGCGGCGAGTCGACCAGGTCGATACGCCGCGGGTCGATGACGATCAGCCGCGCGCCCTGGCGCAGGCGGCGCTTGAGCTGAGAGCCGAATACCGGGTGCGCATCAGTGGGGTTGGCACCGATCACCAGCACCACGTCGGCGTGCATCACCGAATCGAAGCTCTGGGTCCCGGCAGACTCGCCCAAAGTCTGCTTGAGGCCGTAGCCGGTCGGCGAATGGCAGACCCGCGCGCAGGTATCGACGTTGTTGTTGCCGAATGCGGTGCGCACCAGCTTCTGAACCAGGTAGGCCTCTTCGTTGGTGCAGCGGCTGGAGGTGATGCCGCCAATCGAGTCGCGCCCGTACTTGAGCTGAATGCGACGCAGCTCACCGGCGGCATAGTTCACCGCCTCGTCCCAGCTGACCTCTTGCCACGGGTCTTCCAGGCGCTTACGGATCATCGGCTTGGTGATGCGCTCGGGATGGGTCGCGTAGCCCCAGGCGAAACGCCCTTTCACGCAGGCATGGCCGTGGTTGGCGCCGCCTTGCTTGTCCGGGACCATGCGCACCAGTTGGTCGCCCTTCATTTCGGCACGCAGCGAGCAGCCCACACCGCAATACGCGCAGGTGGTGACCACAGCGCGCTCGGGCTGGCCGAGGGCGATCAGACTCTTCTCGCTCAAGGTGGCCGTCGGACAAGCTTGCACACAGGCGCCGCAGGAGACGCATTCGGAGGCTAGGAAATCCTCGCCCCCGGCCGCCGCCACGCGCGACTCGAAGCCGCGACCGGTGATGGTCAGGGCGAAGGTGCCCTGGATGTCTTCACAGGCGCGCACACAGCGGCTACAGACAATGCACTTGCTGGGTTCGTAGTCGAAGTACGGATTGGAGACGTCCTTGGCCTCGGCCAGGTGGTTGGCGCCATCGTAGCCGTAGCGCACCTCGCGCAATCCGACTTGCCCGGCGACGGTCTGTAGCTCGCAGTTGCCGTTGGCCGAGCAGGTCAGGCAATCGAGCGGGTGGTCAGAAATGTACAGTTCCATCACGTTGCGCCGCAGATCAGCCAGGCGCGGGGTCTGCGTGTTCACCACCATGCCCTCGGCCACCGGCGTGGTGCAGGAGGCCGGGTAGCCGCGCATGCCCTGGATTTCGACCATGCACATGCGGCACGAGCCAAAGGCTTCGAGGCTGTCGGTGGCACACAGTTTGGGGATGGCGGTGCCGAGCAAGGCGGCCGCGCGCATCACCGACGTGCCCGCCGGTACGCTGATGACGCGCCCATCGATGGTCAGGCTGACCTGCACCGCGTTGCTGCGTGCGGGAGTGCCCAGGTCGGTACCAGGGTCGAAGTACTGGATCATGGTGCGGCCTCCAGGCCGAAATCGGCTGGGAAGTGCTTGAGGGCGCTGGTCACCGGGTACGGGGTCATCCCGCCCATGGCGCACAGCGAGCCGTATTGAAGGGTGTCGCACAAATCGCGCAGCAGGCTGGCTTGGCTGTCGCGATAGGCCGGGTCGGTGCTGGCGATCAGCCGGTCGATCACCTCCACCCCTCGGGTGGAGCCAATGCGACATGGCGTGCACTTGCCACAGGACTCTTCCGCGCAGAACTGCAGGGCGAAGCGGGCCATGCTAGCCAGGTTCAAGGTGTCGTCAGCCAGCACCACACCACCGTGGCCAAGCATCGCGCCCAGCGCTGCGAACGCTTCGTAGTCCAAGGGCGTGTCGAACTGCGAGGGCGGCACCCAGGCGCCCAACGGGCCACCGACCTGCGCCGCCTTGATTGGCCGACCGCTGGCAGTGCCGCCACCGTAGTCCTCGACCAGCTCGCGCAAGGTCAAGCCAAAGGCACGCTCCACCAGCCCGCCGTAGCGCACGTTACCCGCCAGTTGGAACGGCAAGGTGCCCAGCGAGCGGCCCATGCCGAAATCGCGATAGAAGCTCGCGCCACGGGCCAGGATGATCGGCACCGAGGCCAGGGTCAGTACGTTGTGCACCAGCGTCGGCTGGCCGAACAACCCCTCCAGGGCCGGCAGCGGCGGCTTGGCACGCACCTGTCCGCGCTTGCCCTCGATGGACTCCAGCAACGCGGTTTCTTCACCACAGATATAGGCACCGGCGCCTACCCGCACTTGCAGGTCGAAGGCCAGCCCCTTGCCCGCGACATCCAGGTAACCCGCCTCGCGCGCCAGCACGATGGCCTCATTGAGCACACGAATGGCGTCGGGGTACTCCGAGCGCACATAGATGTAGCCCTGACTCGCCCCGACGGCCAGCCCGGCGATGAGCATGCCCTCGATCAGCAGGAACGGATCGCCTTCCATGAGCATCCGATCGGCGAAAGTACCCGAATCCCCCTCGTCGGCGTTGCACACCACGTACTTCTGCACGGCCGAGGCCTGGCGCACGGTACGCCACTTGATACCCGCCGGAAACGCCGCGCCGCCGCGGCCACGCAGCCCTGAATCGAGTACGCTGGCGACCACCTCCTCGGCATCAAGCAACGACGCCTTGCGCAGCCCCTCGAAGCCGCCGGTGGCATGGTAATCGTCCAGTGACAATGGCCGGGTGATGCCGGCACGGGCGAACAGCAGGCGCTGTTGGCTTTTCAGGTAAGGCATCTGCTCGACCGGCCCCAGCGCCAGCGCATGGGGCGTACCCTCGACCAGCGCATCGAGCAGGGCTGGCACATCCTCGACGGTCACTGGGCCGAATCCGAGCCGGCCTGCGTCCGTGTCCAACTCCACCAGCGGTTCGAGCCAGTACAGGCCACGCGAACTGGTGCGTTGGATACGCAGCGGCAAGTGCCGATGCTGCGCTTCGCGGACCAAGGCCTCGGCCACCTGATCGGCACCCACCGCACGGGCGAGCGAATCGCAGGGAATGCAAAGGTTCAGCATGCCTTGGCCTCCTCGCGGCAGCCTTCGACCAGCGCCCGCAGACGCTCGGGGGTGACCCGCGCGTACAACTGGCCGTCCAGCTCAAGGGCTGGCGAGCAGGCGCAAGCCCCCAGGCAGTAAACCGGGCGCAGGCTGAGGGCACCATCGTCAGTGGTGCCATGGTCGTCCAGGCCCAGTTGCTCGCGCAGCTGCGCAGCCAGGGCCTCGGCGCCACGGCTCTGGCACGATTCGGCTCGGCACAGGCGCAGCGTGTGGCGGGCTGGTGGTGTGGTACGGAAATCGTGGTAGAAGCTGATCACCCCACGCACTTCGGCGAGGCTCAGGTTCAGGGCATGGGCGATCTCGCCGACGGCCACGTCGGGGATGTACCCGACACCGGCCTGAATGGCGTGCAGAATCGGCAACAACGCGCCGGGAGTGGATCGTTCATGATCCAGCACACGCTGGATCAAGGGCAGGTGGTTCAAGTCATCAGGCATACAGCAGACCTCGGCAGCCCGGGCCGGCCCGTCTGGCGGGCAGGTGTCCGGCGGGTTTCAGCTGCGGTGCATCGCCGTCTCACGGTGAGCGATAGCGAGCACCCTCGTACGCCGCCGGCCATGCGTCTGGATGCGCGCGGTCCGATGGCATCCTCAAAGCATGGCAGGTCTTTGCCGGGTTGGTAGTGCGGTGGCGACCCGGTACGTTCTGAAACCGACGACAGGGCCAGCCTGTCGCTGCGAACAGCCAGCCGCAAGCGGCTGGCTGATGGCCGGTCAACTCAGCCTTGGACAGCCGAGTGGCGCGGTTTGACGAAGGACTTCTTTTCGGTGATGTAGGTATGGTCGGCCGGGATGCTCTTGTTGACGAAGCTCATGGCCCCGATCACCACGTTGTCACCGATTTCGATGCCGGTACCGATGATGCAGCTGTTGGCACCGATGTCGACGTTGTCACCAATGATGATCGGCGCATCGCCCTTGCCATCAATGCCGATGGTGGTGTTCTGACGGATCTGGAAATGTTTGCCGATACGCACGTTGCGGGTGATCACGATACCCATGCCATGGCCCACCGCCAGCCCTTCGTCGATCTGCGCACCGAGCATGATCTCGGTGCCGTGACGGCTGATCAGACCATTGTTGATGCCTTTGGCAAACGACATCAGTGTGCGGCTGCCGGTACGCGACAGGTGATCGGCCAGGCGAAACCAGAACAGAAAGTGCGACTCGCGGCTACGCCGCACCCGGCGCCACAGGCGCAGCCAGGAGAACGGTTTGTCCAGTCCGCCCAGGACTTCGACGTGCCAGTAGTGTTTGAGGGGCTTGCGCTGCATGGGGTGTCCGGGGCGAATAAGGGCTGATAGGGAACCAGGTAAGGCGGCCTATAGCCGCGTTAAACCCGGTAATGGCGCGGCTGCATGGTAGCGGCGGTGCCGCAGCATGGCAAACGGCTGGTACCGCGACGCCCCCGGCGCCAGCGGCCTGCCGGGTGATGAAGCAGCGATTGAGGTCCAATCGGTCAATCGGTATTGAACTGCAACGCCGCCAGCCGCGCATACAACGGGCTCTGCTCGATCAACTGACGGTGCGTGCCCATGGCAACCAACTGCCCATGCTCGATCACCGCAATGCAGTCGGCATGCTGCACGGTCGCCAGGCGATGAGCGATGACCAGTGTGGTTCGCCCGGCCATCAGTTGCGGCAAAGCCTGCTGGATCAGGTGCTCGCTTTGCGCATCCAGGGCGCTGGTCGCCTCGTCCAACAGCAGGATCGGCGCGTCCACCAGCAACGCCCGGGCAATCGCCAGGCGCTGGCGTTGGCCGCCTGACAAGCCGACCCCACCCTCCCCCAGCGGCGTCTGGTAGCCTTGGGGCAACTGGGTGATGAACGCATGCGCATGGGCACTGCGCGCCGCCGCTTCGACCTCGGCCAGGCTCGCCTCGGGCCTGCCATAGCGAATGTTGGCCTCCACCGTGCCGCGAAACAGCGCCGGCTGCTGGGCTACCAGGGCGAACTGGGCACGCAGTTCGGCCAGCGTGAGGTCGGTGATCGCCTGACCGTCGAGCAGGATGCTGCCGGCCTGAGGGTCGTAGAAGCGCAGCAGCAGGTCGAACAAGGTCGACTTGCCGGCTCCCGACGGCCCCACCAACGCCACCGTCTGGCCCGCGTGCACGTGCAAGCTCAGACCATCGATGGCCGCCACCCCAGGCCGCGACGGATACGCAAAGCGCACTTCGCGCAGCTCGATCTCGCCCCGTGCGCGTGCGCCATTGAGTGAGAGCGCTGTTGCTGGCGCAACAATCGCGCTGCGCGCCGCCAGCAGCTCGGCGATACGCTCGGCGGCGCCCGCCGCGCGTTGCAACTCGCCGATCACCTCGCTCAGGGTGCCGAAGGCGCTGCCGACGATCAGGCTGTAGAACACGAACGCCGCCAGTTCCCCGCCACTGATACGCCCGGCGATCACATCCATGCCGCCGACCCACAGCATGACCGCCACAGCGCCCAACACCAGCACGATCACCAAGGTGATCAGCCAGGCACGCTGGGCGATGCGCCGCCGCGCCACGCTGAACGCTGCCTCCACGGCAGTGGCGAACGACAGTCGGTCGCGTGTCTCGTGATTGTAGGCCTGCACCGTCTTGATCTGGCCCAGGGTCTCGGCCACATAGCTGCCGACATCGGCCACGCGGTCCTGGCTCTGGCGCGACAGGCTGCGCACGCGCCGGCCGAACAGCAGGATCGGCGCCAGCACCAGGGGCAAAGCCAGGACCACGATGCTGGTCAGCTTGGGGTTGGTGATGAACAACAGGATCACCCCGCCAATCACCATCAACGCGTTGCGCAGGAACATCGACAGCGACGAGCCGATCACCGATTGCAGCAGCGTGGTGTCGGCGGTCAGTCGCGACTGGATTTCGGAGCTGCGATTGTCCTCGAAGAACCCAGGATGCAGGGTGAGCAGGTGATCGAACACCGCACGGCGAATATCGGCCACGCAACGCTCGCCAATCCACGACACCAGGTAAAAGCGCGCGAACGTCCCCATCGCCAGCGCCACCACCAGCAACATGAACAGGCCAATGGTCTGGTTGAGCTGGTGCGCCGAACCGGTCATGAAGCCCTGATCGACCAGCAGCTTGATGCCTTGGCCCATGGACAGGGTGATGCCCGCGGTAACCACCAGCGCCAGCAAGGCCAGCAGCGCCTGGCGCCGATAGGGACGGATGAACTGCCAGCCCAGGCGCAGGGCGCGGCGTTGGCGGGGAGAAACCGGATCGGGCATGGCGCTGAACACCTGACGCTGGAAAACGCCAAGACTACCACTGGTCCAGGTCCGCGGAACCCGCGCAGCGGCTACGGCGTCGCAGCACAGGCCAGTCGGCGTGCGCGGTCGCTATGCACATTCGATCTAATGGCTCACTGGAGCTTTGCCGCGCTTTCTGGTGCACTGTCCTGGCCGTGGTGTGCACAAGGACCTGTCACAGGCCAGTCACGGCGCAGGGTTATCCTGAAGCTTGAACCTGAAGAGGAGACCGTCCATGAGCTTGCAGCAAGGTAACGACAGCAACACCGCCGCTAAACGTGCGCCATCGCAGGTCTGCGGTTCGATCATCGACGCCCAGGGGCGCGAGATTCCAATCACCGAGCAGATGATCCAGAAGGCCTGCAAAGAGCTCGAAGCGAGCCGGGTGAAGAAAGTCCAGAAGGGCTGAGGCCAGAATTGATTGCAACCCGGCGCTTGCGCCGGGTTTTTATTGCCTGGTGCAAAGCCTGCGGCCCAAGCGCAGCGGCTCGGCGCTCAGGCCTGCACGGCGCCCAACGCACTCAGCACCTGCGCCAGTTGCGCCGATTCGCCACGCAGGCGCACAGCCAGCCCTTCGATTTCCCGCCGCACCGGGTAGTGCTTGCGCAGCAGGTCGAATGCCGCTTTTTGCTCGGCCGGGTTCTCGCTCAAACTGCGCCGAAAATCCGCATCATCCCGGCGCGGGTCGTACACCGCGCGGCATACAGTCGCCAAGGCCCATGCTGGATCCGCGTCAGCGTGCAACTCGATCTGCGCCAACGCCTGTGCAGGTAGCAGATCAGCCAGTTGCACCTGTTCCGGCCGCCCCAGCACGCGGCACAGCGCCTGGTAGATCTGCGCGGTGCCGCGCTGCTTGCCATCGAGGCTGTAGCCGGCGATGTGCGGGGTGGCCAGTGTGCACAGATCGGCCAGTTGCAAGTCGACCTGCGGCTCGTGTTCCCACACATCCAGAACTGCGTGCACATCTTCCCGAGCGAGCAACAGCGTGCGCAAGGCAAGGTTGTCCACCACCGGACCACGGCTGGCGTTGATCAGCCAGGCACCCGGGCGCAGACGCGCCAGGCGCGGTGCATCGAGCAAGTGCCAGGTGGGGTGTTCGCCACCGCGCTGCAACGGCGTGTGCAGGCTGATCACATCGCACTGCGCCAGAATCGTCTCAAGACTGACGAAATCGCCGCCCTCTTGCGCCTGGCGCACCGGGTCGCACACCAGCACCTTCCAGCCCAGACCGTGCAGCACCCGCACCAGGCGCCCACCGACCTCGCCGGCCCCCACCACGCCGTAGGTTTTGCGGCCCAGGTCGGCGCCTTCAAGTTCGGCCAGGGTCAGCAGGCTGCCAAGCACGTAATCGACCACGCCACGGGCATTGCACCCCGGTGCACTGCTCCACTGGATACGGGCCTGGGCAAAATAGTCCAAATCCAGGTGGTCGGTACCGATGGTGCAGGTGCCCACGAAACGCACCCGGCTGCCTTGCAGCAGTTGCCGATCGACGCGGGTCACCGAGCGCACCAGCAGCACGTCGGCGTCCTTCACGCAGGCGGCGTCGATGGCCCGGCCAGGGTAACGGCGAACCTCACCGAACCCGGCGAAGAAGGCATCGAGCAGGGGGATGTTCTCGTCGGCAACTATCAGCATGGCGCTCTCCTGTCAGGGGGAGCGCAGTGTAGCGCGATCGGTGCGGCTCAGTCGGCCTTCTTGCGGATCCAGTACAGGTAGGTGCCAGCCTCTTCCTGCTGCCCGACCAGCTCATGGCCAAGGAAAGTACAAAACTTGGGAATGTCGCGGCGGGTCGAGGGATCGGTGGCGATCACCTTGAGCAGGCCACCGGCGACCAGGTCGCGCACGTGCTGATGCAGCATCATCACCGGCTCCGGGCAGTTCAGGCCAGTGGCGTCAAGAATGGCGTCAGGGGTCAGTTCGGTCATGCAGCGCTCCGCAAAATTCGGGTCATTGGGGATCTCAACGCGGTTTGAGGTCGAGCCGGCGCAAGTGGCAGGTCACCTCCTCGCGATCGTGGTACAGCTGCTTGCAGGCGATCGACACCTTCACCTTGCGCGCTTTGAAGCCTTCCTCGATACGCTCGAGCAGCTTGCGCACCTCGGCATGGCGCTGCTTCATCGGCAGCTTGAGGTTGACCACCGCCTCGCGGCACAGCCCCTCGCCCAGCCAGGTCTCGATCAACGAGGCGGTGCGCGCGGGTTTCTCGACGATGTCGCAGACCATCCAGTCCACGGTCTGCTTGGGCTTCCAGGTGAAGCCATCGGCCATCAGGTGGGTCACCAGGCCTGTGTCCATCAGGCTCTCAGCCATCGGTCCGTTGTCGATGGCGGTCACCAGCATGCCGCGCTTGACCAACTGATAGGTCCAGCCACCTGGCGATGCGCCCAGGTCAACGCCGGTCATGTCGTCATTCAGGCGTTGATCCCACTGATCGCGGGGGATGAACTGGTGCCAGGCTTCTTCGAGCTTGAGGGTTGAGCGGCTGGGCGCCTCGCGGGGGAACTTCAGGCGTGGGATGCCCATCGGCCACAGCGCCGAATTGTCTGACTCGGCCAGGCCCACGAACACCCGGCGCCCGCTGATGAAGGTCAGCAGCAGGCGTGGCTGACGTGCGTCGTTGACCAACCGGCCGGCTTTCTCCAGCGCCTTGCGCAGGGGCACCTCGAACTTGCGACAGAACGTCGACAGTTCCTTGCCCTCGTTGCTGTCGAGCACCTCAAGCCACAGGCTGCCGCACACCGGCAGCTCAGCCAGGTGCTCCAGCAGCACGCTGATGCGGTCGCTCTCCGGCAGCTCCAGGTAGGTGCCACGGGCCCACTGGCGAGGAAAGATCAGCTGGGCGAAACGCCGCTCACGCATCAGCCGCTCGGCAGCGTCCGGCTCCAGGCCAACGAACTCGGCGCAGGCACTCTGCGGCTTGCTCCGGGCGTAACCGGGCACGCCCAATTGGGCGGCGTGTTCGCTGATTTCGGCGCAGACCTCGCCTTCGAAGCCGGGTCGGCAATGCATGAACAGGGTATTCATTTCTCACTCCACATCACTGGCGCAGAGCGCGCCAGGGCGGCGAATGATAAAGGAAGATCGGAACCTGCGACACGTCCCGCCGGTCCAGAACAGGGGCGGCCCCGGTAAATGGGGCTACCCTGACTGTTCAGCCAGGTCCGTGCCGTGCGGACCGATCCAGAGCGGTGGCACCGGAACACCGAAGCATTGCCGGGCCACCGGAGCACAAGGAGTTGTAAATGCCCTCGCTCGATAGCCTGAAAACCCTCAAGACCCTCCAGGTGGCAGGCCACACCTACCACTACTTCAGTCTCACCGCTGCCGCCGATGCGCTTGGCGACCTGCAACGCCTGCCCATGTCGCTGAAGGTGCTGCTGGAAAACCTGCTGCGCTGGGAAGATGGTCGCAGCGTCACCGGCGACGACCTGAAAGCCCTGGCCAGTTGGCTCAAGGACCGGCGCTCCGAGCGCGAAATCCAGTACCGCCCGGCGCGGGTGCTGATGCAGGACTTTACCGGTGTACCTGCGGTGGTCGACCTGGCGGCGATGCGCGCGGCCATGGCCAAGGCCGGCGGCGACCCACAGCGGATCAACCCGCTGTCGCCGGTGGACCTGGTGATCGACCACTCCGTGATGGTCGATCACTACGCAAGCCACGCGGCCTTCGCCGAGAACGTCGACCTCGAGATGCAGCGTAACGGCGAGCGCTATGCCTTCCTGCGCTGGGGCCAGAGCGCGTTCGACAATTTTCGCGTGGTGCCACCAGGTACCGGCATCTGCCATCAGGTCAACCTTGAATACCTTGGCCGCACGGTCTGGACCCGCGAGGAAGACGGGCGTACCTACGCCTTCCCCGACACCTTGGTCGGCACCGACTCACACACCACCATGATCAACGGCCTGGGCGTATTGGGCTGGGGCGTGGGCGGCATCGAGGCGGAAGCGGCCATGCTGGGCCAACCGGTGTCGATGCTCATCCCCGAAGTGATCGGTTTCAAGCTGACCGGCAAACTGCGTGAAGGCATCACCGCCACCGACCTGGTGCTGAGCGTGACCCAGATGCTGCGCAACAAAGGCGTGGTGGGCAAGTTCGTCGAATTCTATGGTGACGGGCTGGCCGACCTGCCCTTGGCCGATCGCGCCACCCTCGCCAACATGGCCCCCGAATACGGTGCCACCTGCGGCTTCTTCCCGGTCGACGAGATCACCCTGGACTACCTGCGCCTGTCCGGGCGGCCTACCGAGACCGTGGAACTGGTCGAAGCCTATTGCAAGGCGCAAGGCTTGTGGCGCCTGCCGGGCCAGGAGCCGCTGTTCAGCGACAGCCTGGCGCTGGATATGGGCGAGGTCCAAGCCAGCTTGGCCGGCCCCAAACGTCCTCAGGACCGCGTGGCGCTAAACCAAGTCAGCCAAGCCTTCGAACAGTTCATCGCACTACAGCCCAAGCCACTGGCCAAGGAGGTCGGCCGCCTGGAAAGCGAAGGCGGCGGCGGTGTAGCCGTGGGCAACGCCAACCAAACCGGTGCAATCGACTACACACACGCAGGGCAAACCCATACCCTGCACGACGGCGCCGTGGTGATCGCTGCCATCACCTCATGCACCAATACCTCCAACCCGAGCGTGATGATGGCCGCCGGGCTGCTGGCGAAGAAAGCCGTGGAGCTTGGCCTGCAACGCAAACCGTGGGTCAAGAGTTCCCTGGCTCCTGGCTCGAAGGTGGTGACTGAATACTTCCAGGCCGCCGGCCTCACGCCCTACCTCGACCAACTGGGCTTCGACCTGGTCGGCTATGGCTGTACCACGTGCATCGGTAACTCCGGGCCACTGGACGCGGCCATCGAAACCGCCATTGCCAGCGCTGACTTGAGCGTCGCCTCGGTGCTCTCAGGCAACCGCAACTTCGAAGGTCGAGTGCACCCGCTGGTGAAAACCAACTGGTTGGCCTCGCCGCCCCTGGTGGTGGCCTACGCCTTGGCCGGCACCGTGCGCACGGACCTGAGCCAGGACCCCTTGGGCGTCGGCAAGGATGGCCAGCCGGTGTACCTGCGCGACATCTGGCCCAGCCAACACGAGGTCGCCGAAGCGGTGGCCAAGGTCGATACCGCGATGTTCCACACGCAATACGCCGACGTGTTCGCAGGTGATGCGCAGTGGCAAGCAATCGAAGTGCCACAAGCGGCGACCTATGTGTGGCAGGACGATTCCACCTACATCCAGCATCCACCGTTCTTCGAACACATCGACGGCCCACCACCGGCAATCGGCGATATCCAGGGCGCTCGCATCCTCGCCCTGCTGGGGGACTCGGTGACCACCGACCATATTTCCCCAGCGGGCAATATCAAGGCCGACAGCCCTGCCGGACGTTACCTTCGCGACAAGGGCGTGGCACCGCACGACTTCAACTCCTACGGCTCGCGGCGCGGCAACCATGAAGTGATGATGCGCGGCACCTTCGCCAACATTCGTATCCGCAACGAAATGCTCGGTGGTGAAGAAGGCGGGAACACCTTGCACATCCCCAGCGGCGAGAAGCTGTCTATCTATGACGCGGCCATGCGCTATCAGCAGGAGGGCACGCCACTGGTGGTGATCGCAGGCCAGGAGTACGGCACCGGCTCCAGCCGCGACTGGGCAGCCAAGGGCACCAACCTGCTCGGAATCAAGGCCGTGCTGGCGCAAAGCTTCGAACGCATCCACCGTTCCAACCTGGTGGGCATGGGCGTGCTGCCGTTGCAGTTCAAGGCCGGTGACGACCGCAAGCAGTTGGGCCTGAGCGGACGCGAACGCATCGATATACTAGGGCTGTCCGAAGCGACCTTGCGCCCTGGGGCAAGCTTGCAACTGCGCATTACCCGTGACGATGGTCAACAACAGCAGGTCGAGGTACTGTGCCGGATCGACACCCTCAATGAATTGGAATACTTCAAGTCAGGGGGAATTTTGCACTATGTACTGCGGCAACTAATAGCAGCCTAATACAGCTCCTTCGGTTCGCGTCGCGAACCTGCCCGGATGCCTGGAGTGATGGCGAACACGTCGCATCACTCCAGGCCCCTGCATCAAGGAGTTGTCATGTCCGCGCCCTACTGGATAACCCTGTTCCTGCTCACACTCGGTTATGCCCTCGCGCTGACCTACGGCAGTCTGGGGTTGAGCGCAGCACCCTTGTTATTGACCCTGGTCTGCTCAGCGCTGCTGGTCCAACGCCCCGTGCGCTGGCAGCAGGTGCTGGGGCACGGGCTGTTCATCTTCCTCGCCATCGCCTTGGCCCTGCACTGGCTGCCTGGGTTCAACAACGCCAAAGTCATCGACAACATCGTGTTCAGCGAGGGCGCGCTGCCGTTCTCCATGTCGCTGAACCTGGACAAGTCATTGATCGGCCTATGGGTCATGCTGGCCTGCCCGTGGCTACTGCTGCTGCGCGGCAAGGGCGTGGTGGTGAGCCTGGCAGTGATCCGTCCACTGACGCTGCTCGCCTGCCTGGGCAGCGCGTGGATCCTAGGGGTGGTGGCATGGGCACCGAAATGGCCACAAGATGCCTGGCTGTGGCTGGCGAATAACCTGCTGCTAGTCAGCCTGACCGAAGAGCTGCTGTTTCGCGGCTATATCCAGGGCGGGCTTGAGCGCTTGCTGGGCAATCAGAACCTGGCCCTGGGCCTGGCCGCTCTGCTCTTCGGCCTGGCACACCTGGGCAGCGGTTGGCAGTGGTTCTACCTGGCAACCCTCGCCGGCATCGGCTACGGCATGGCCTATCGGTATGGCGGCTTGCTGACAGCGGTGTGGTGCCACGTGTTCGTCAACGTCGTGCACTTCACCGCCTTCAGCTACCCGATGCTGGCCCCGACGTGAACATTCGGTCATGATCAGACCTAGCTGTCATGATTTCTTAATGAAACTGCGACAAAGACCGTCTGTAAGGGAACAGGGGTAGACGCTCTACGTCAACGGTAAGCGCCTTGCGTTGCGCCACATCAACGTTGTTTAAATATTCATTCAATAAAAAAATGGGCGTGCCGATAACCATCGAAAGCCTTGCGGATTGAAAAGCCAATGCGTAACAACCAGCCGATTACCCAGAGAGAACGGACTTTCCCTGCCCAGCAGCGGTTGATTTCCACCACCAACACCAAAGGCGTGATCACGTACTGCAACGATGCCTTCATCGAGATCAGCGGTTTCTCCCGCGAGGATCTGATGGGCGCGCCGCATAACCTGGTGCGTCACCCTGATGTGCCACCGGCCGTGTTCGCCCACATGTGGCAGACCCTCAAGCAAGGCCTACCATGGATGGGCATCGTCAAGAACCGCTGCAAGTCGGGTGATCACTATTGGGTCAACGCCTACGTCACGCCGGTGTTCGAAAACAATCAGGTGATCGGTTACGAGTCGGTACGGGTCAAGCCCACTGCCGAACAGATCCGCCGCGCCGAGGCACTTTACCAACGCATAAACCAGGGCAAATCGGCGGTGCCGCGCCGCGACAAGTGGCTACCGGTGCTGCAGGACTGGCTGCCATTCATCCTGATCAGCCAGATTGGCTTCCTGATCGGCAACTGGCTCGGCCACTCCTGGGGCTTCGCGCTCGCTGCGGGCCTGTCGGTGCCGTTGGGCCTGTTGGGCCTGGGCTGGCAGCAGCGGGGTATCAAGCGCCTGTTGCGCCTGGCCGAACAGACCACCTCCGACCCCCTGATCGCACAGATGTACACCGACAGCCGCGGTGTGCAGGCACGCCTGGAAATGGCCATGCTCAGCCAGGACGCACGCATGAAGACCTGCCTGACCCGGCTGCAAGACAGCGCCGAACACCTGAGCGACCAAGCGCGCCAGTCCGATACCCTGGCCCACCAGAGTTCCTCGGGCCTGGAGCGTCAGCGCGTAGAAACCGAGCAGGTCGCCGCCGCAGTCAACCAGATGGCCGCCACCACCCAGGAAGTGGCCAATCATGTGCAGCGCACCGCCGATGCCACCCAGGAAGCCAACCGCCTGACCAGCCAGGGCCGCAACATCGCTGGGGAGACCCGTGATGCCATCGAGCGGCTGTCGGCCGCCGTGGGCGAGACGGGCCTGACCGTCACCCAGCTGGCCAAGGACAGCGACGAGATCGGCGGTGTAGTGGACGTGATCAAGGGTATCGCCGACCAGACCAACTTGCTGGCACTCAACGCCGCCATCGAAGCCGCGCGCGCTGGCGAGATGGGCCGAGGCTTCGCCGTGGTTGCCGATGAAGTGCGCCAGCTGGCCCAGCGTACCGCCGAGTCCACCGGGCAGATCCACAACCTGATCGCCAAACTGCAGCAAACCGCCAACAATGCGGTGCAGACCATGGAAACCGGTCATCGCCAAGCCCAGGAGGGCGTAGAACGGGTGATGCAGGCCGATCAGGCGCTGGTAGGCATCAGCGAAGCGGTGGCCAATATCACCGACATGGCCACCCAGATTGCCGCTGCCACCGAAGAGCAGACCGCCGTGGCCGACGAGATCAGCCGCAATATCGCCACCATCGCCGACCTGGCTGACCAAACCGCCGGCCAGGCCCAGCGTTCGGCCTTGCTCAGCGAAGAGCTGACCAGCACTGCCAGCACCCAGTACTCGCTGGTGGAGCGCTTCAACCGCTGAATCTGCCGCGGGGCACGTCAGCGAACCGACGTGCCCCGCAATGGGTTTACCACTCCAGCTTCAGCCGGCTCTCGAAGTCGCGCTGCTGACCCGTTAACGGATCACTGAAACGCAGGCCCTGGGCCAGCAGCTTCAGTGGCCGCGCATAATCGTCCTGAGTGTCGAGCAACTGCGGATAGAACGGATCGTTACAGATTCCCGCCCCCAATGCTGCCATGTGCACCCGCAACTGATGGGTCTTGCCCGTGACCGGCGACAGGCCATAGCGCCACAGATCAGCGTTTTTCTCCAGCACGCAGGCGTGGGTCTCGCTGTTGGCGACCCCCTCGACCTCGTGCATGCGGAAGAACGGTTCGCCGTGTACCAGGCGGCTGCGATGCACCCGTGGAAAGGTGTGCTGCGGTAGCGCAGCGGCAATGGCCTGGTAGTGCTTGTCGATTCGCCGTTCAGGGAACAGGCGTTGGTAAGCGCTACGGGTTTCGGGGTTGGCCGAGAACAGCACCAACCCGGCAGTGTGCCGGTCGATGCGATGCAGAGGCACCAGATGCGGGTTGTCCAAGCGGCGAATCAACCGGCGCAGCAGTGTCTGCTCGACGTACTCGCCGGTGGGCGTGACCGGTAGGAAATGCGGCTTGTCGGCCACCACGAGATGTTCGTCCACGTACAGGATATCCTCCTGTACCGGGATTGGCTTTTCGTTGAGCACCTCGCGAAAGTAATGCAGGCGCATGCCAGGGCGGTACGCGAGGTCGGCGGCAACCGCCTGCCCTTGGGCGTCGAGCACGCGGCCACGGGCAAATCGGTCAAGCCACTGCTCGCGACCGATCGCCTTGAAGTGATCGCTCAGGCAGTCAAGCACAGTGACCCACTGGCCGGGCGGCAGGCATACGGTGCTGGCTTGCTGGCGGGCGGGGTCGAAAGGCGTGGTCATCGGCAGGCTCGGTTGATCGCAGGGCGGGCATTATCCCCTCCTCAACCGACCTCGCCAACCGGTTCGCAGCGCGCCTTGAGCCAACGCAACACCTGCACCGCCTCCCAGCGAGAAGGGTCGAACAGCGCATAGCTCAAGCCCTGATAGCCGACCACATCCAACGGCCGGTGAAAGCCCGCACGCTGGAACAACGCCTCGATCTCGGCGAAGCAGGTGTTGAAATGCACCTTGCCAAACGGGGTATGCGCGTCGGTGACGATGCCGTCGAGGCGCAGTTCCAGCACGGCGTCGCACACCCGCTCCGGGGCCATGTGATTGATGCTGTACTTGAGTTGCTCGACATTGAGCATGGCTGTCACCTCGATACTGTATTTATATACAGCATACGAAGCGAAGCGGACCTGCGTCAATGCACAGGTCAGCGCAGGAAGGCCACGATCTGTTGCGAATCGAACGGCCAGGCCAGCTCCGCGCCGCTATCGCAGCGGCGCAGCACCGGGATACTGAGAGCATAGCGCTCGTACTGCAGCGGATCGTCGGCAATGTCGACCAGCTCGACCAGCAGGCCATGCTCGACGAACGGCATCAGCACAGCCTCGGCCACTTCGCACAAATGACACCCCAGGGTGCCGAACAACTGGCATTCAGGAAGCATGGGCAAACCCAGAAAGTCGCAAGAACGGAGACTTATTCTAGGTCCACCCTGCTGATCACGCACTGTCGGACATCAATCCTGACTGGTGGCGCCAATGCGATGCAACGACAGGTCGGCGCCTTGGAACTCCTGCTCGTGGCTCAGACGCAGACCGAGCACAGCCCGCACTAGCCCATACACGGCAAAGCCGCCGACCAGCGCCACCGCAACGCCGCCCAGACTGCCAAGCAACTGACTGGCCAGGCTGACACCGCCCAAGCCACCCAAGGCGGCTTGGCCGAACACACCGCATGCGATACCGCCCCATACACCGCACAACCCATGCAGCGGCCACACGCCCAGCACATCATCGATTTTCCAGCGGTTCTGCGAGGCGGTGAAGCACCAGACGAACAGCCCACCGGCAACCAGCCCGGTGACCAGCGCACCAATCGGGTGCATCAGATCCGAGCCTGCGCAGATCGCCACCAACCCAGCCAGCGGGCCGTTGTGCAGGAAGCCTGGGTCGTTGCGCCCAGCCACCAGGGCCGACAAGGTCCCGCCGACCATCGCCATCAGCGAATTGATCGCCACCAGGCCACTCACCCCTTGCAGCGTCTGCGCACTCATGACATTGAAGCCGAACCAGCCGATGATCAGGATCCACGAACCCAACGCCAGGAACGGGATGCTCGAAGGCGCGAAGGCCACTAGCCGGCCATCACGGTAACGACCACGCCGCGCACCGAGCAGCAGCACAGCCGCCAACGCCAACCAGCCGCCCATGGCATGCACCACCACCGACCCTGCGAAGTCGTGGAAAGGGGCACCGAAGCGCGCCGCTAGCCAAGCCTGCACACCAAAGTTGCCGTTCCATACCACGCCTTCGAAAAACGGATAGATGAACGCCACGATCAGGGCAGTGGCGCACAACTGTGGGGCGAAGCGCGCGCGCTCGGCAATCCCGCCGGAAATGATCGCCGGGATCGCAGCGGCGAAGGTCAGCAGGAAGAAGCATTTGACCAACCCGTAGCCGTGGTCGGCGGCCAGTGTCGCCGCTGGCTGCAAGAAGCTCACGCCATACGCAATCCAGTAGCCGATGAAAAAGTACACCAGGGCCGAGATCGCGAAATCGCTCAGAATCTTCGACAAGGCATTGACCTGATTCTTGTGGCGCACGGTGCCCACTTCCAGAAACGCGAAGCCGGCGTGCATGGCCAGGACCAGAATGGCCCCCATGAGAATGAACAGGGTATTAGAGCCGTGGAGCAGAGAGTCCATCGCGCTGTGCATGTTTTCCATGTAGTGGCAGACCTGAAAAAGGCACCATGACAGTTCAAGTACCGGCATCCTTGCACCGAATCGGTGCCAGACCCCTGCCCTCTTTCAGCGAGGTACGAGCAGCCTGTGTGGTTTTTTCTTGGGTTTGTCGTGGATTGGGTTAAGGTTTATCGGTATTTGCGCAAGCCGTGCACAGGTTCGGCGCAGTCACGGCACTGACGCACCGGGAGTAAGCAAAGGCTGTACCAGCACATCATGCTGAACCTTCGCAGCCGCGCAATACTCGAAATAGCCACACACATCCACAGGGAGAGGCCCATGGCCAGCAAATCCGCAAAGACTGCACAAGACATACTGATGGCTGACTTCCAGGCGCTGGTGCGCGACACCGAGAAGCTGCTCGCCGACACTGCCAACCTTGCCGGCGACCAAGCCGATGAACTACGCGAGCAGATCCACGAGCGCCTGGCACAAGCCCGCGAAAGTCTGCAACTGACCCAGGAATCGGTACGCCAGCGCGGCCAGGCTGCCGTCGGTAGCGCAGAGCAGTACGTACAGGAGAACCCATGGCAAGCGGTCGGTATCGCCGCAGGCGTAGGCCTGCTGATCGGCCTACTGGCCAAACGCTAAGGAGCGCTCATGGACAACGACGCCATTGGCACCGGCGCCTCCGGCAGGCGTCTGGGCGCAGCCGTGTTGGGCCTGTTGCACAGCCATATCGAGCTGTTCGGCATCGAGTTGCAGGAACAAAAGGCCCGCACCCTCAGCCTGTTGCTGTTCGCAGGCTTGGCGCTGGTCTTCGCTCTGTTGCTGCTGACCGCCCTGTCGGGGCTGGTGCTGGTGCTGCTGTGGGATAGCTACCGCCTGGCCGGCATCATCGGCCTGTGCGTGTTCTACAGCTTGGCTGCGCTGTTCTGCGCACTGCGCCTCAAAGCCGCGGTGTTCGATGAATCCTCGCCATTTGGCGCCACGCTCGAAGAGCTGGCCAAGGACCGGGAGCGATTGTTGCCATGAACCTGCCAGAACTTCCCGACACGCGTAATCCGCGCGAGTTGCGTAAGGCTTTACTGCGTCTGCGCATGGAGATGCACCGCCAACAGATCCGTCACGAATCCGGGCAGATGCTCGAGCCGATCCGCCGCCTGCGTGGCAGGGGCAGTGCGTTTGGCGAAGGTCTAGGCATCAAGCACGGCTCGCTGTGGGGGCTGGGCGCCGTAGTGGCGATGGGCTTTTTCACTGGCAAGGGCGTGCGCAGCGGCAATCTGGCACGGCTGGTCCGTCTGGGCACCACGCTGGTGCCGCTGATTCGCTTGTTCATGGGCCCCAATCGGCGTCCCTGAATCCCGTGTGGCGCGCCCTTGCCACGGCGCGCCACACGGGAGAAGCTATGCCCTCTCATTGACCGGAGATCACGCCTTGGAATGGCAGACCCTGCTGACGCGCGAACGCTTGGGCAAGGCCCTCTACAGCCCCGAGGAGCTGGGTCGCAGCCCGTTTCACAAGGACCACGACCGCATCATCTTCTCAGGTGCCTTCCGGCGTCTGGGACGCAAGACTCAGGTGCACCCGGTTACCAGTAACGACCATATCCACACCCGCCTGACTCACTCGCTCGAGGTCAGTTGCGTGGGCCGGTCGCTGGGCATGCGTGTAGGCGAAACCCTGCGCGAAGCGCTGCCAGATTGGTGTGAGCCGAGTGACCTGGGAATGATCGTGCAGTCCGCGTGCCTGGCCCACGACATCGGCAACCCGCCCTTCGGCCACTCTGGCGAGGATGCCATCCGTCACTGGTTCCAGCAGGCTGCCGGACGCGGTTGGCTGGACGACATGAGTGACGACCAACGCGCCGACTTCCTCAATTTCGAAGGCAACGCCCAAGGTTTCCGCGTGCTGACCCAACTGGAGTACCACCAGTTCGACGGTGGCACCCGACTGACCTACGCGACTCTGGGTGCCTACCTCAAGTACCCCTGGACAGCGCGCCACGCCGACGCTCTGGGCTACAAGAAGCACAAGTTCGGCTGCTACCAGAGCGAACTGGGCCTGCTTGAGCAAATCGCCAGCAAGCTGGGCCTGCCACAGCTAGAGCACCAGCGCTGGGCACGCCATCCGCTGGTCTACCTGATGGAGGCCGCTGACGATATCTGCTATGCCCTGATCGACCTCGAAGACGGCCTGGAAATGGACTTGCTGCAGTACGCCGAAGTCGAGGCACTGCTGCTGGACCTGGTAGGCGACGACTTGCCGGAAACCTACCGGCAGCTCGGCCCACGCGACTCGCGCCGACGCAAGCTGGCGATCCTGCGCGGCAAGGCCATCGAACACCTGACCAACGCCGCTGCGCTGGCCTTCGTCGAACAACAGCAGGCGCTGTTGGCTGGGCGCCTGGCAGGCGACCTGGTCGAGCACATGCACGGCCCGGCGCAACGCTGCGTGCTCCAGGCCAAGGACATGGCACGCAAGAAAATCTTTCAGGACAAGCGCAAGACGCTGCACGAAATCGGCGCCTACACCACGCTGGAAATTCTCCTCAACACCTTCTGCGGCGCCGCACTCGAGCAGCATGGCGGGCGCACGCCGTCGTTCAAGAGCCGCCGAGTGCTGGACCTGATTGGCAACAATGCCCCTGATCCACACGGTTCGCTGCATGCCGCATTCCTGCGGATGATCGATTTCATCGCGGGTATGACAGACAGCTATGCCAGCGAAATGGCCTGCGAGATGACCGGCCGCTCAACCCCGACCTGAAATCTGCGGACGATGACCGCCTCAAGCTCAAGGTCGGTCATCGCTTCAAAAGTAAGAAACTTCTTACTTTCAAATTTAATATTGAACACCCACACAATAAAAAAAGTAAAACCTGACCAAAGTGCCAACATCAGCACAAAACATTTCACAACTTGTAGCATCTCATCGGGCTCGACGTAGGACATTTCCTATATAGTAGTTTTCGACCAAACTTCGCTGCCCCACCGACATCCAACTGAGTTAATGTTTCCACTCTTTCGCCAAGCCGACTGGAATCTTGAACATGCACTCAGTATTTATTGTCGACGACCATCCCGTCATCCGACTGGCTATCCGCATGTTGCTGGAAAACCAGAATTACCGGATCGTCGGCGAGTCAGACAATGGCGTCGATGCCATGCAGATGATTCGCGAAGCCCGCCCGGACCTGGTCATACTCGACATCAGCCTGCCCAAACTGGACGGGCTCGAAATGCTCTCGCGCTTCCAATCCATGACCTTTCCCTTCAAGGTGCTGGTGCTCACCGCACAATCGCCAGCGCTGTTCGCCATCCGCTGCATGCACTCCGGCGCGGCCGGTTATGTATGTAAACAAGAGGATCTCGGTGAACTGCTGAGCGCGATAAAAGCAGTCCTGTCTGGTTACAACTATTTCCCCAGCCTGGCACTCAAGCCCACTCAAACGGCACAAAGCGACGAACTCGCACTGTTCCGTCACGTCAATGACCGTGAACTGATGGTGTTGCAACTGTTTGCCCAAGGGCGTAGCAACAAGGAAATCGCCAAAGGCATGTTCCTAAGCAACAAGACCGTCAGCACCTATAAGAAACGCCTGATGCACAAGTTACGCGCGAGCACACTCGTGGAACTGATCGACGTCGCCAAACGCAACGCGCTGGTCTGAGGGCATCATGCAAAGGCCATTGGCAACCTCTCTGTTGTGCCTGTGGTTATGGCTGGGCGCGTGCACGCCATCTAGCGACGCAGCCATCGACGACGGCAAAACATTCACGCTACTGAGCCGCTTGACCCGCACCTCGCAGCAGCCCACCCTCTCCCTGGAACAACGTCAATGGCTGGCGACGCGTCAGGAACTGGTACTGGGCACCTCGGCCCCGGACTACCCGCCATTCGACATCACCACCGGTGGACGTGAATATCAGGGCCTGACTGCCGACTACGCCGGCCTGATCGCCAGTGCGCTGGGCCTGCCGGTGCGGGTGCAGCGCTTCCCAAGCCGCCCAGCGGCGGTCGCCGCGTTGAAAAGCGGGCGGATCGACCTGCTCGGCAGTGCCAACGGCTACGAATCCGCCCGCCAGGGGCTGGTGCTTTCTCACCCCTATGCCGTCGACCAGCCGGTGTTGGTAACCCGCGAGGACGAAACCCGTGCCCTGAACACCGGCCTGGACGGCATGCGCCTGAGCATGCTCTACCACTACCTGCCATCGCAGGAGATCCGCGCAAGCTACGCCGGCGCGCAGCTGATCACCTTCGAATCCTCGACCCAGGCCTTGAATGCCGTGGCCTTCGAACAAGCCGACGTGTTCATCGGCGATACCATCTCCACCCATTACCTGATCAGCCGGGGGCACCTGCCGCGCCTGCGCATGGCCAGCTTCGGCAAACATGAAATGGTCGGCTTCAGCTTCGCGCTGCGCGACGACAACCCGATGCTTCTGAGCTTGATCAACCTTGCCCTGGAAGCCCAGGGTAAGGTTAGCCGCAGTGACATCTTCAAGCGCTGGAGCGCCAGCAGCGGCAGCCTGCTGACCGACCTCAAGCTCCAGCTGTCACCGCTCGAGGAACGCTGGCTTCGCGAGCACCCGAAGATGCGTGTGGTGGTCAACGATACCGCCGCCCCCCTGACCTACTTCGACAGTAACGGACGCCTGCGGGGCATCGTGGCCGATCTGCTCGAAGTCATTCGCTTGCGCACGGGCCTGCATTTCGACATTCAGCGCGCCAGCGGCGAAAGCGACATGATCAATCAGCTCCTGACCGAGCGCGCAGACATCATCGCCACGCTCCCGACCGACACCCACCGCAACCTTGCACTGCGCGTCAGCAGACCCTACCTCGAAAGCGCCTACGTACTGGTCAGCCGTGAAGGCACCGATCAACCCACCAACCTCAAGCAACTGATCGACAAACATGTCGCGGTGCCACGCGACAGCGACGTGGCAGCGTTGCTCAACCGCCAGCATCCGCACATTCACCAGGTCGCCACCGACAGCACGTTCTACTCCATGGCTCTGCTGGGCAGCGGCGCGGTGGACGCCGCAGTCGCGACCCTCATCGATGCCAATCACATGCTGGCCAGCAACGATCGACTGGTGATCCGCACCACCGTCGGCACCGAACCCGCGACATTCTCGATGGCTACCCGGCCACAGGCCGGGGAGCTGGCATCGATTCTGGACAAGGCCCTGCTCAGTGTTTCCCCTGAAGAACTGGGGATCATCAACAGCCGCTGGCGCAACCATGACGTGCACAACGATACCTACTGGCGCAACTCGCGCAGGCTGATCCTGCAAGTGGTCACGATCATCGCTGCGCTGCTGGTCGTGGCACTGGTCTGGAATGCCCGCCTGCGGCGCCAGATCAAGCAGCGCCAACTGGCCGAGCGAGCACTGAGCGATCAGCTGGAGTTCATGGGCGCCCTGCTCAACGGCACGCCGCATCCAATGTACGTGAGAGACCGCGAAGGCCGCCTGAAGAGCTGCAACGACAGCTACCTCGAGGCCGTTGGCACCAGCCTTGAGCAGATCCTCGGCAAGCGTCTGCAAGACACCCTGTTCAGCCAGTGCACGTACGTCCATCAGATCCAGGATGACTATCGACGGGTAATGGAAGAGGGGCGACCGATGATCCTCGACCGCCCGCTGCGACTCAAGGAGCAGGAACTGACTATCTACCACTGGATCTTGCCCTATCGCGACTCGCTGGGGGAAATGCAGGGCATCATCGGCGGCTGGATCGACATCAGCGAACGCCGCGCACTGGTCCAGGACCTGCGCCTGGCCAAGCAACAGGCCGATGACGCCAACCGTGCCAAGAGCACGTTCCTGGCCACCATCAGCCACGAGATCCGCACGCCGATGAACGCCCTTATCGGCATGCTCGAACTGGCACTCAAACGTGCCGAGCATGGCCAACCTGACCGGCCAGCGCTACAAGTGGCTCACCACTCGGCCAAGGACCTGCTGGCCTTGATTGGCGACATCCTCGACATCGCCCGCATCGAGTCCGGGCAGCTGTCCCTGGCACCCGAGCCGGTCGACCTAGCCAACTTGATCGAATCAGTAGGCCGGGTATTCGATGGCCTGGCACGGCAGAAGGGCGTGACACTGAAGGTGGTGGTCGCCCACGAAGTCCGTTGCCACGCGATGCTCGATCCACTGCGTTTCAAGCAGGTACTGTCCAACCTGGTGAGCAATGCGATCAAGTTCACCGAACAAGGCCAGGTCCGAATCAGCGCCAGGCTCGACAACGGTGGAGAACCGGGCAAGCCCATCCTCGACCTCGAAGTCCGCGACAGCGGCATCGGCATCCACGAGCACGACCTGCAACGTCTGTTCACCCCGTTCGTACAGGCAAACCCCTCCAGCGACGGCGCGCGGGCCGGCAGCGGGCTGGGCTTGGTGATCAGCCGCAACCTGTGCACCATGATGGGCGGCGAGATGACCCTGCAAAGCCTGCAGGGCGTTGGCACGCGGGTCAGGCTGACGATGCCTTTGCAGTGCGTCGAGCCGCCCGCCCCGCCATCGACCGACGACGCAGGCATCGATCGCCCCGACATCTGCCTGAATATCCTGGTAATCGACGACCACCCGGCCAATCTTCAACTGATGACACGCCAACTGAGCTATCTGGGGCTGTGCCAGGATAGCGCCCGTGATGGCAACGAGGGCTTGTGCAAGTGGCGTGCAGGCAACTATGACGTGCTGATCGTCGACTGCAATATGCCGCACCTAGACGGCTACGAGCTGGCACGCAGGGTACGCCGGGAGGAACGCCTCGATGGCAAGGCGCCTTGTGTGATCCTCGGCTACACCGCCAACGCCCAGCCCGAGGTCCGCCAACAGTGCCTGGACGCCGGCATGGACGATTGCCTGCTCAAGCCCATCGGCTTGCAGGCACTAGGTCGACGCCTGGCAGCCCTGACCCACGGTCTGCATCCCACCCGTTGCGGCACGGGTGAACGCGCGCCGTGCTGCGACCTCGACGGCCTGTGCGCCATCAGCGGCGGCGATCCCGATGACCGCGAACGGCTGCTCGACACGCTGCGCCAGAGCCTGCGTGAAGACCTGCAGATCCTGATGGCGATCGACCTGCAACGCACTCCCGAGGCAGGTGCCGCCCAGGCGCACAAGATCCTCAGCGCCGCACGTATGCTGGAGGCGGCGTCATTGATCGAGGCGTGTGAAGCGCTACAAGCACCGGGGCTGACCGTGGCCGAGGCTAAAATGCGTCGCCAGGTACTGGCGCGGCACATGCGCCGCGTAGAGAACACCCTGGCCAGGCTGAACGACAGCCCGACCGAGGGGGAGTGAAGCGGCATACAGCCAGGTATGCCGCCACCGGTATCAGGAAGCCGGGTTGATCGGCTTTTCCGGGTACCAGGCATCCAGCAGTGGGCTGACTTCGATGTTGGTCAGCTCGCTGCGGCCTTTGAGCCACGCTTCGACAGTGGCGCGCTGCTCTTCGCTGACCGAGCCACGCTTGGCCAGGCAGACCAGGCCAAAGTCGTCACCGCCGACGTAGTCCAGGCCATTGGCATCCATGGCTTCAGCCAGGAAGGCGTCGAGGAAGGCATCGATGGCTTCATCGGACAGGTCTTCCTTGAAGCCCAGGTTCAGTTCGAAACCCAACTCCTGGAATTCATCCACGCACAGCTTCTTGCGCAGACGACGGGAACGGTTGGTAGCCATGGAACAATCCTCTCAAGTAATTACGGCCGGCACTTTACCAGTTTATTGGCGCTAAAGGCGCATTTGCATCGAACAAGGTCCCAGTCGCCTGCGCTTGGGGCATAATGCGTACCTTATTTCCGTCTGGGGCCACCATTTCTTACAGCCCCTTTGTCTTTCCCCTCGCCAGCAGGGTATTCGTATCCATGATCAAGACGCTTCGTCCACTGCTGCTCGCCAGCCTGTTCCTACCCTTCTCGCTGACCAGCCAAGCCGCCGCCGTCAACACCAGCCTGCCGCCAAAGGTGCAACAGGCCCTGGCCAAGAACAAACTGCAAGACTCAGCCCTGTCCCTGGTGATGCTGCCGCTCGACGGTCCTGGCAATGCCACGGTGTTCAACGCCGATGTGTCGGTGAACCCGGCCTCGACCATGAAGCTGGTCACCACGTATGCCGCCTTGGAGCTACTGGGCCCGACCTTCCAGTGGAAGACCGAGTTCTATACCGACGGCACCCTGAGCAACGGCGTGCTCAACGGCAACCTATATCTCAAAGGCGGCGGCGACCCCAAGCTGAACATGGAAAAACTCTGGCTGCTGATGCGTGACCTGCGCGCCAACGGCGTGCGCACGGTGACCGGCGACCTGGTGCTGGACCGCAGCCATTTCGTGCAGCCCAACCTGCCGCAGTTCAATGACGACGGGGGCGACGAAAACAAGCCATTTTTGGTCAAGCCCGACTCGCTGCTGGTCAATCTCAAGGCCCTGCGCTTCGTGGCGCGCAACGATGGCGGCAAGGTGTTGGTGTCGGTGGAACCGCCGATCGCCAACATCCGCATCGACAACCAGGTCAAGGCCACCCCCGGCAAACAGTGCAGCGGGGATGTGCGCTACAACCCGGTCCCACAGGCCGACGGCGTCAGCGTGACGGTCAGCGGTCAGCTCGGCGAGGGCTGCAACTCGCAGACCTATCTGTCTCTGCTGGACCACTCCACCTACGCCGCCGGCGCGGTGCGCGCCATCTGGAGCGAGCTGGGCGGCAGCATCCAGGGTCGTGACCGCATCGAAGACGTGCCCAAGTCGGCGCGCCTGCTGGCCCGGGCCTTCTCGCCCGACCTGGTGGAAGTGATTCGCGATATCAACAAATACAGCAATAACACCATGGCCCAGCAACTGTTCCTGAGCATCGGCGCACAGTTCCGTAGCGACGCAGACGGCGACGATGCGCGTGCAGCCCAACGTGTCGTGCGCCAGTGGCTGGCCAAGAAAGGCATTACCGCACCGCATCTGGTGATGGAGAACGGTTCGGGTCTGTCGCGCGCCGAACGGGTCAGCACCCGGGAAATGGCCGCTCTGCTGCAGGCTGCATGGAAGAGCCCCTACGCCGCCGAGTTCATCAGCTCGATGCCGTTGGTGGGGATGGACGGCACCATGCGCAAGCGCTTGAAACGCACCGCCATGAGCGGCGAAGGGCATATCAAGACTGGCACGCTCAACACGGTACGGGCGATCGCAGGCTTTAGCCGTGACAGCAATGGCCACACCTGGGCCGTCGCGGCCATCCTCAACGATCCAAAACCCTGGGGGGCCTCGCAGGTGTTGGACCAAGTGCTGCTGGAGCTGTATCGCCAGCCGAAGCTGACTAGCGGCACGGCAAACATCGCGCCTTGAGCCCTACCACATGCCTGGCTAGCCGTTAGTCAGGCAGCGTCTGTTCTGGCGCCGTCGCGGGTGTATTCGCTCGCGATGGCGATCCAGTCAGTCGCGTGAACGAATACACAACTTCCTCGAAATACGCAGTGACACCCCGCACCTCAAGGCAATTCTCCTTCGACCCGATCCCGCCCAGCCTGCTTGGCCGCGTAGACCCCGGCATCGGCGCGTAACAGCAAGGCATCCGCCCCCTCGCCTTCTCGCCAGCCCGCTACCCCGAAGCTCGCCGTTATTCGCCCAACGCCCTCCACCGGCACACCGCGCACACCTTGCCACAGCTCCAGGGCCAGTTGCTTGGCCTGCTCGGCATCGCTGCCCGGACATAGCACCATGAACTCTTCTCCCCCGAGGCGACAAAACACATCGGTACGTCGCAACCGGTGGCTAATGCGCTGGCACAAGCTACGCAGAACCACATCACCCACCGCATGCCCGAACTGGTCATTGATCCGCTTGAAGTGATCGATATCCAGCATGATCACCGCCAGATCCAGACGCTCGCGGCGTGCGCGATCCAACTCGATACGCAGCCGGTCCTGAAAATAACGCCGGTTGTAGATCCCCGTCAGCACATCGGTGATGGCCAAGGCACGCAACTCCTCCTCCACCCGCTTGAGGTCGGAAATATCCGTCAGGTAGCCATGCCAAATCGTACAGCCGTGCTCGCCAATTTCCGGTGTCGCCTCTCCACGAACCCAGCGCAGGCCGGCTCGGGGCAGACGCACCCGATACTCTTCGCGCCACGGGGTCAGGTGCTCGGCCGAGTAACGCACCGAAAGCCGAACCCGCTCCAGATCATCAGGATGGATCCGCTCGAACGCAGCGCAGGCATCCTCACGCAGCACGTGCAGATCGATCTCGTAGATATCCAGCAGGCCCTCGCTGGCGTAGGGGAAGCACGAATGGCCATCGGCATCCAAGCGATACTGGTAGATCCCGCCCGGCACTTCGGCACTGAGTTTTTTCAACAACCGGTCGCGGGCTGCCAGCGCCTCGTGCACCCGGCGCTGCTCGGTGACGTCGATGCAGATCGCCAGGTAACCGACCCACAAGCCCTGTTCGTCCAGCACAGCGGTCACCAGCATGTTGGCCAGTAAGTGGCTGCCGTCCTTGCGCACCAAGGTCCACTCGCCCGACTGTACCCCTCCCTCCTGCAAGGTCTCGGCGAACATCGCCTGACCGGCATTGATGTCGCGCCCATGACGCAGGCTCAGGGCATGCGCACGTCGATGCAGCTCTTCGGGCTGGACGAGATCTTCCAGGGTCAGGCGCCCCAGCGCCTCATCGGCCGCATAGCCGAGCATGCGCTCAGCGCCGGCATTGAACGTCCCGATCACCCCCTTGAGCGTGGTGGCGATGATCGCCACCTGAGTCGCGGCGTCGAGCACGTTACGCAACTGGTTATGCGTCTCGCGCAGCGATTGCTCGCTCACCCGCAGCTCGGCCGTGCGCCGCGCTACGAGTCCGAGGGCGCGCTGACGCTGGCTGAACAAGCTGTACAGCAGCACCGCCAGCAGCACACTCAGCAATCCGCCCAACAGGCTCACCACAGGCACCGCCGAGGAACGATTGGCCAGCAGGAAGTCCTGGCTGGGGCGGATGTCCAGTTGGAAGTGGTGATCGGCCAGGCGTAGCAGTTGGCTGCTGACCAGCGCCATCGGTGCTGGTGCGTTGCCTGAATCGAATAGCACTTCATGGGCATTGTCGGTGGACAGGTCGTAGATACGCACCACCAAGTCATCGTCGGCCTCGGTCGGCAGGCTCTCGGCGATCAGTTGGTGCACGCTGAGCAAAGCCATCACATAACCGCTGGGCGCGTCGCCTGCAGAGTGCGCGCCAGTGAACACCGGTGCGACGATCAACAAGCCAAGGGTGTAGCCGGACTGGACATGCACGCTGAGCATGTCCATCGGCGCCGACACCGCCATGCTGTCAGGGCGAGTGGCACGTGCCAGGGTGGCTGCACGCAGCGGCTGACCCAGCAGGTCCAAACCATAAGGTTGGTCCTGCCGGTTGACCGCCTGGGTGTAGAGGATCGGGTAATACACCTCACGCGGCGGCGCGACCTGCCAGCCGTCTTCGGCGCTACGATCACGAATCGCGTAAGGCTGCCCTAGACGCTCGCGCGCCTGGCGCTCGAAGACCTGACGCTGCTTGCCCTCCACCCGCGGCGCCCAGGAGAACGCCTGGGTACGGCGCAGCAACGGACGGGTGTAGCCGGCGAACTCGCTGGGCGTGATTTCGGTGGAATAACTGACGAAACGGCGCAGCCCGTCCAGGCGCTGCTCCTGCTCCTCGAAACGTTCGGCAATACGGCTGTAGCGCTCGCTGGCCAACAGCTCGAAGCGCTGGCGCAACTGCTGGGTATAGAACGACTGGGTGGCGAGTGCCAGCGCGCCGGTGAGCAAACCACCAGCGACCAGCGCGGCCATCGCCACGCCCCAGGCCGACAACTCGTCACCGAGCGGGCCAATCCACTTTGCAGGTACCTTCCACATAGAGGGCTCTCAGCAACTTCAGCTTCAGCGTCCTGCGAATGGTTCAGCCCTGCCCTACTTATAGCCAATGGCCAGCAGCGACGCCAGCCCCTTGTGACTCACCGTAGGCGTAATTGCCAGGCGCGGTGAATGCGGTTGTTACGCGCGAAGTCCGGGTCCAGCGTCTGGGCGCTGATTTCCTCCACCGCATAGCGCGTCGCCAAGTGCTCATCGAGCTGGAACTTGCGGAAGTTGTTGGAGAAGTACAGCACGCCGCCAGGTGCCAGACGGGCCATGGCCAGGTCGAGCAACTCGACATGATCACGCTGCACATCGAACACCCCTTCCATACGCTTGGAATTGGAGAACGTCGGCGGGTCGATGAAGATCAGGTCGTAGCTGTCGGTCGCGTTCTGCAACCAGGCCATGACATCGCCCTGCTCCAGGCGGTTGCGCTCGGAGAAACCGTTAAGCGAGAGGTTGCGCCGCGCCCAGTCCAGGTAGGTCTTGGACAGGTCGACGCTGGTGGTGCTGCGCGCACCGCCCTTGGCCGCATGCACGGAGGCGGTGGCGGTGTAGCAGAACAGGTTGAGAAAACGCTTGCCGGCGGCCTCGCGCTGGATGCGCATGCGCATGGGGCGGTGGTCGAGGAACAGACCGGTATCCAGGTAGTCGGTCAGGTTGACCAGCAGCTTGACGCCGCCTTCGCTCACCTCCTGGAAACGCCCCTCGGTGGCCTGGCGTTCGTACTGGCGAGTGCCGCTCTGGCGCTCGCGGCGTTTGAGCACCACGCGTTGCTGGTCGATGCCCAGCGCCTGCGGGATCGCCGCCAGGGCGTCGAGCAGGCGAGCCTGGGCCTTGTCCGGGTCGACCGAACGGGGCGCGGCGTATTCCTGCACGTGCACCCAGTCGTGGTACAGGTCCACTGCCAGGGCGTACTCGGGCATGTCGGCGTCGTACACCCGGTAGCAGTCCACCTGCTCGCGGCGGGCCCACTTGCCCAACTGCTTGAAGTTCTTTTGCAGGCGGTTGGCGAACATCTGCGCACCTTCGGACAGCCGCGCCGGCTCACTGGCCAGCGGCGCCTGGCGTGGCGCCTCGCCGTCTTGCGGCTGGGCCGCACGCCGCTCGCCCGTGACGAACTGATCAGGCTGCACCTTGAACAGCAGCAGCTTGCACGGCAACGCGCCGTTCCAGAACGCGTACTGTTTATGGCTGCGGATACCCATGCGCTTGCCCAACTCCGGCGCGCCAGTGAACACCGCGGCTTCCCAGCCCATGCAGGCCTGACGCAGGCGCTCGCCGAGGTTCTGATAGAGGTACAGCAGGCTGGCCTCATCACCCAGACGCTCGCCGTAGGGCGGGTTGCTGATGACCAGGCCTTTCTGGTTCTGGTCTGGGCGCGGCTCGAAGCTGGCCACCTCACCCTGATAGATCTTCACCCAATCGCCCAACCCGGCACGCTCGACGTTGTTGCGCCCCGGCTGGATCAGCCGTGGGTCGGCCTCGTAGCCGCGAATCCACAGCGGCGGCTTGGCCAGTCCGGCCTGGGCACGGGCCTGCGCCTCGTCGTGCAGCTTGCGCCAGAGGGCCGGCACATGCCCGAGCCAGGCGCTGAAGCCCCAGCGCTCGCGCTTGAGGTTGGGCGCGATGTCGGCGGCGATCATCGCCGCCTCGACCAGGAAAGTACCCACGCCACACATCGGGTCGGCCAGGGCGCCACCCTCAGCCGCGATGCGGGGCCATCCGGCGCGGATCAGCACGGCGGCAGCCAGGTTCTCCTTAAGCGGCGCGGCACCCTGCTGCAGGCGATAGCCGCGCTGATGCAGGCTGTGGCCAGACAGGTCCAGCGAGAGGATCGCCTCGCCTCGGTCCAGGCGCAGATGCACCCGGACATCCGGATCGAGCTTGTCTACGGACGGGCGCAAGCCCTCGCGGTTGCGCAGCTTGTCGACGATCGCATCCTTGACTTTCAAGGCACCGAAATGGGTGTTGTCGATGCCCGAGCCATGCCCGCTGAATTCCACCGCCAGGGTCCCGTCGGCGGCCAGGTGATCGGCCCAGTCGAACCCGTGGACACCGTCGTACAGGTCGTCAGCGTTCTTCATCGAGAAGCGCTTGAGCACCAGCAATACCCGGTTCGCCAGGCGCGACCACAGGCACAGGCGGTAGGCGGTTTCCATGTCGGCATCGCCGCGAATGGCCGAGGTGTGTTCACGCACCTCGCTCAGCCCCAACTGACGGGCCTCATCGGCAAGCAGGCCTTCAAGGCCTTTGGGGCAGGTGAGATAAAGTTCGAAACGGTCCGACATGTGTCATCCAGAGCCATGGGCTAGGTAGATGGCAGGCCGACGCATCGGCTGCCGCTGTTTGCCTGCGCGGCCTTTCGACAGACCCGCAGGTGGCCTGCGAAGCACTCGCCAGGCCAGGCCACCGGACAGTGGCAACCTGTCGCGCGGTGGCGCGCAGGCTTTGATCATCCGGCAGTACGAAAATTTCCTCGACGCAGCGCCAGGATATGACCCTTCGTCGTATTACTGATTATTACCGCCAGCGACTGACGGCGCTGGCAAAATGACGTCAACTTCGCCAGAAGCCCAATCTTAGCTGGGTTAGCCGCGAACGCGGTTCAGTCGCATTCGTTTACTTATCCCCGTAGCCACGAAAACGTTACGTCCTTATGACAAATCGATCATTCCCACTGTGACGCTCATTCGTTAGAACTGGTCTCAGGCCGTTCCGCAAAGGGGCGGCACTTTCAGCCCGCCACGCCGGCAGCGGGCGCACACCGGCAGAACGATTCTGCCCGGCCTCGGAGAGGCCGACGGGACATTACAGTCAACAAGTGAGGGCAACACCCTATGAGAAGACTTAAGCGTGATCCGTTGGAAAGAGCATATTCACGTGGCTACCAGTATGGGGTCACCGGCAAATCCCGCGAACTTTGCCCCTTCAATCTTCCCTCTGTTCGCCAAGCCTGGATCAACGGCTGGCGTGAAGGTCGCGGCGACAACTGGGACGGCATGACCGGCACTGCTGGCATTCATAGACTCAACGAAAATCACGCCGTTGGCTGAACGAGGACACTGAATTCGAGTCACCATGCGCGCACTATCCGTGCGGCGGGCTGCGGCCCAGGGGGCCCCATACGGGGCCCCTTTTTTATCGCGCCTCACACCGCTTTGCAGACGCCCGCCCTCAACGCGGCATCGCTGCGATCGCATCCACCGCTTCGCGGATCAGTGCCGGGCCCTTATAGATGAAGCCCGAGTAGATCTGCACCAGGCTCGCACCGGCGGCGATCTTCTCAGCCGCATGGCGACCCTCGGTAATACCACCGGCTGCGATGATCGGCAGTTTACCGCCCAGCTCGCCTGCCAGCACTTTTACCGTGTGCGTGCTCTTTTCCAGTACCGGTGCCCCCGACAGGCCACCCGCTTCAGCGCCGAACTCCAGCCCTTCGACCCCTTCACGACCCAGCGTGGTGTTGGTTGCGATCACTGCGTCCATGCCCGACTCAACCAGCGCAGCGGCCACCAGGGCAGTTTCTTCATCGCTCATGTCCGGGGCAATTTTGATGGCCAGCGGGACACGCTTGCCGTTGGCGCTGGCCAACTGCTCGCGGCGCTCGGCCAAGGCATCGAGCAGTTGCTTGAGCGAGTCGCCGAACTGTAGCGAGCGCAGGCCCGGGGTGTTTGGCGAGCTGACGTTGACCGTGATGTAGCTGGCGTCGTTGTAGACCTTCTCCAGGCAGATCAGGTAATCATCCTGGGCGCGCTCGACCGGGGTATCGAAGTTCTTGCCAATGTTGATGCCCAGCACGCCGTTGTAACGGGCTGCACGTACCCGTGCCAGCAGGTGATCGACCCCCAGGTTGTTGAAACCCATGCGGTTGATAATCGCCGTCGCCTCCGGCAAGCGGAACAGGCGCGGCTTGGGGTTACCTGGCTGCGGGCGCGGGGTGATGGTGCCGATTTCGACGAAACCGAAGCCCAGTTGGGCAAAGCCATCGATGGCCGCGCCATTCTTGTCCAGCCCTGCGGCCAGGCCGACAGGGTTGGCGAAGTTCAAGCCCATGACATTGACCGGCAACGCCGTAGGCTGTTTGCACAGCAGGCCGTTGAGGCCCAGACGGCCTCCAGCGCCGATCAGGTCCAGCGACAGGTCGTGGGAGGTTTCCGGGGAGAGCTTGAACAGCAGCTGGCGGGCCAGGGTATACATGGGCGGGCGGACTCGCGGTGTGTGAGGGGGCGATTATAGCCAGCGTGCCGCCAGGGCGACAGGGCCCTGGCACATGGGTTGCTTCGAAGCCGGTATGCAGCCCCATCCGAAACCCCGAGGTTTTCCTTGAATACCCCCCTCCCGACATCACCGCTGGCCTGGGTCAACGGCAGCGACGCGCCGGAAAAACCCAGCCTGGACATCGGTTTCATGGCCTTGAGCGACTGCGCTTCGGTGGTCGTGGCCGCAACCCAGGGCTTTGCCCAACAGCAGGGCCTGACCCTCAACCTGCACCGCCAGGCATCCTGGGCCGGGCTGCGCGACAGGCTGGTCAGCGGCGAACTGGATGCCGCCCACTGCTTGTACGGGTTGGTGTATGCCGTGCAACTGGGGATTGCCGGCGGCCCCGCCCGCGACATGGCGGTGCTCATGGGGCTGAACCAGAACGCCCAGGCCATCAACCTGTCGGCATCCCTGCAACGCAAGGGCGTGACCAATCCCGAGGCGCTAGCCCGATTGGTGCACCAGGGCGGTGCGCGCCTGACCTTCGCCCAGACCTTCCCCACCGGCACCCACGCCATGTGGCTGTATTACTGGCTGGCCAGCCAAGGCATCCACCCGCTGTTCGACGTCGACAGCGTGGTGGTGCCACCGGCGCAGATGGTCGCCCACCTGCAGGCTGGGCGTATCGACGGCTTCTGTGTGGGCGAGCCGTGGGCGGCCAACGCCGTGGCGCAACACCAAGGCTTTACCCTGGCCACCAGCCAGTCGATCTGGCCGGACCATCCAGAAAAAGTCCTGGCGTGCGCGCGTGGCTTCGTCGAACAGTATCCCAACAGCGCGCGAGCCCTGATCAAGGCAATCCTCAGCGCCAGCCGATTCATCGAGGGCAGCCTGGAGAACCGGCGTGGCACGGCCCAGCTGCTCAGCGCCAGCGGCTACCTGGACACCGCCGTGGCGAGCATCGAAGGACGGCTGCTGGGCGACTATCAGGATGGCTTGGGCAATCACTGGCAAGACGCCCATGCCCTGCGCCTGTTCGACCAAGGCCGGGCCAACCTGCCGTACCTGTCCGATGGCATGTGGTTCATGACTCAGTTCCGCCGCTGGGGCATCCTGCGCGAGGACCCGGACTACCTCGGCGTGGCGCAGCAGGTCCAGCAACTGGACCTGTACCGCGAGGCCGCCGACGCACTGGACGTGCCCTGCGCCCAGGCGCCGATGCGCAGCAGTCTGCTGATCGATGGCAGCCGCTGGGACGGCAGCGACCCTTATGGCTACGCACGCAGCTTCAGCCTGCATGCACTGGACGCGGGCGCCCCTGCTCGCGTGGGGCGCTGAGGAGATGGCCGTGCTACGGGTTCTGTTGATCGACGACACCGAAAAGAAAGTCGGCCGCCTCAAAGCCGCGCTGGTCGAAGCCGGCTTCGAAGTGATCGAGGCCACCGGACTGACCATCGACCTGCCGGCCTGCGTCGAAACGGTGCACCCGGACGTGGTGCTGATCGATACCGAGTCACCGGGACGCGATGTGATGGAACAGGTGGTGATGGTCAGCCGCGACCGTCCCCGCCCCATCGTGCTGTTCACCGACGAGCATGATCCAACGGCCATGCGCCAGGCGATCCAGGCCGGCGTCAGCGCGTACATCGTCGAAGGCATCCAGGCCACACGCTTGCAGCCAATCCTCGATGTGGCCATGGCCCGCTTCGAGAGCGACCAGGCGCTCAAGGCCCAACTGCTGGCGCGCGACCAGCAGTTGGCCGAACGCAAGCGCATCGAGCAAGCCAAGGGTTTGCTGATGAAGATGAAGTCGTGCAACGAGGAACAGGCCTACACCTTGATGCGCCGCCAAGCCATGAGCCGTCAGCAGAAGTTGATCCAGGTGGCCGAGCAGATCATCGCCATGTCGGAGATGCTCGGCGGATAGCACATCTGCCGAGCCATCGAACCTGCCACGTGCAACATTGGCCCGGCTCTTGCTCAGTGAACCTCAGGTAGCCAACGGCGGTTGCCCCACACTCTCCGACAAAGACGTCGCTCCCCTCCACGCAAGTGGACCGGGTAGCGGCGTCTTTTTCGTTTCCGCCCTTTACGTTGTACGCCGAACGAGGTGTTCGATGAATACGAGCTTCTGGAAATCCGGGCATGTGCCCACGCTGTTCGCCGCCTTCCTGTACTTCGACCTGAGCTTCATGGTCTGGTACCTGCTCGGCCCCCTGGCGGTGCAAATTGCCGCCGACTTGCACCTGACCGCCCAACAACGCGGCCTGATGGTGGCCACGCCGATCCTCGCGGGTGCCGTACTGCGCTTCATCATGGGCTTGCTGGTCGATCGCCTGTCGCCCAAGACCGCCGGCCTGATCGGCCAGGTGGTCGTGATCGTCGCCTTGGCCTGCGCCTGGAAACTGGGCGTTCACAGCTATGAACACGCCCTGCTGCTGGGCGTGTTCCTCGGCGTGGCCGGCGCCTCGTTCGCCGTCTCCTTGCCGCTGGCCTCGCAGTGGTATCCCCCCCAACATCAAGGTAAGGCAATGGGCATCGCCGGGGCCGGTAACTCGGGCACGGTGTTCGCCGCCCTGCTGGCGCCAGTGCTGGCGGCAAGCTTTGGCTGGAACAATGTGTTCGGCTTCGCCGTGCTGCCGCTGCTGCTGACCCTGGCACTGTTCGCCTTGCTCGCGCGCAACGCCCCCCAGCGTCCCAAGCCCAAGGCTATGGCCGATTACCTCAAAGCCTTGGGTGATCGCGACAGTTGGTGGTTCATGTTCTTCTACAGCGTCACTTTTGGCGGCTTCATCGGCCTGGCCAGCGCCCTGCCCGGCTACTTCAGCGACCAGTACGGCCTGAGCCCGGTGACCGCTGGCTACTACACCGCCGCTTGCGTGTTTGCCGGCAGCCTGATGCGTCCACTCGGTGGCGCGATGGCTGACCGCTTCGGCGGCATTCGCACGCTGCTGGCAATGTACAGCGTGGCGGCCCTGTGCATCGCTGCGGTGGGCTTCAACCTACCCAGCGCAGCCGCCGCCCTGGCACTGTTCGTGAGCGCCATGCTCGGGCTGGGCGCCGGGAATGGCGCGGTGTTCCAACTGGTGCCGCAACGTTTCCGCCAGGAGATCGGGGTCATGACCGGGTTGATCGGGATGGCCGGTGGTATCGGCGGCTTCCTGCTGGCCGCAGGCCTTGGCGCGATCAAGCAGCACAGCGGCGACTACCAACTGGGGCTGTGGCTGTTCGCAAGCCTCGGCGTGCTGGCCTGGTTCGGCCTGCACGGCGTCAAGCAGCGCTGGCGCACCACCTGGGGCTCGGCAGCAGTCACCGCAGCACGGGTATGAACTTGCGCCTGAGCTTCGCCCAAGCCAGCGCCACCGGCCCTCGCGAGGAAAACCAGGACGCCCTGCGCCTGGTCACTCCGGCGCCGGAGCTGGCGGCCAGCAAGGGCTACCTGTTTGCCCTGGCCGATGGTGTGAGCCAGTGCGCCGACGGCGGATTGGCGGCGCGCGCCAGCTTGCAGGCGCTAGCCCTGGACTATTACGCCACCCCCGCGACCTGGGGCGTGGCACAGGCACTGGACAAGTTGCTGCTGGCGCAGAACCGCTGGTTGCGCGCCCAAGGCAACGGCCAGCCTCTGCTGACCACCCTCAGCGCCTTGGTGCTGCGCGGACGACGCTTCACGCTCGCCCACGTCGGCGACTGTCGGGTCTACCGCTGGCAGGCCGGACGCCTGCAATGCCTGAGCGAGGACCACGTCTGGGACCAACCCGGCATGCAGCACGTGCTCAAGCGTGCCCTGGGCCTGGACCAGCACCTGCTGGTGGACTACCGCGAGGGCGAGTTGAACGAGGGCGAACGCTTCGTGTTGCTCAGCGATGGGGTCTGGGCCTGTTTGGGCGATCAACGCATCCAGACCATCTTGCGCGAGCACCCCGATCTGCAGGAGGCCGCCGATACCCTGGTAGCCACCGCTCACCACGCAGGTAGCCAGGACAACGCCAGCGCGCTGCTGGTCCAGGTCGATGCCGTGGGCGCCGCCAATCTCGGCGATACCCTTGCACAATTGCAGCACTGGCCGCTGCCCGGCGCCCTGCGCGAGGGCCAATTGATCGATGGCTGGCAGGTTGGCAGCCTGCTGGCCCACAGCCGTCAGGCGCTGCTGTACAGGGTCCAGGACAGCCAGGGCCAGCCCTGGCTGCTCAAGACCCTGCCCCAGGCCCGCGACCAGGAACCCGGCGCGGCCCAGGCACTGTTGCTGGAGGAGTGGTTCCTGCGTCGGTTGGCGGGCCGCCACTTTCCTGAAGTGCACCCCGCCGGGCAACGTCAGCACCTGTATTACCTGATGCGCGAGTACCCCGGACTTACCCTCGCCGGGCACCCGCCGATGCCGCTGGCCCAATGGCTGGAAGTCGCCCGGCAGCTGTTGCAGGCGGTGGGGGTGCTGCACCGACGCAACCTGCTGCACCGTGACATCAAGCCCGACAACCTGCACTTGGGCAGCGATGGTCAGTTGCGCCTATTGGATTTCGGCCTGGCCTACTGCCCTGGCCTGTCCGAAGATCCGCCCAACGCACTGCCCGGCACCCCGTCGTTCATTGCCCCAGAGGCCTTCGAAGGCGCCCCTCCAGGCCCCCGCCAGGACTTGTACGCGGCGGGCGTGACACTCTACAGATTGCTCACCGGACACTACCCCTACGGCGAAGTCGAAGCCTTCCAGCGCCCGCGCTTCGGCGTGCCGATCAATCCCGCGCGCTACCGGCCGGACCTTCCAGAATGGCTGCAACGCAACCTGTTGCAGGCGGTGGCCGCGGAGCCTGCACAGCGCTTCGAGACCGCTGAGCAATGGTTGCTGTTGCTCGAACGTGGCGATCGCCAGGAATCGGTAGAACGTCCACGCCCGCTACTGGAACGCGAACCGCTCAAAGTGTGGCGCACCATCGCCCTGCTGGCGCTGGCGCTGAATCTGCTGTTGCTGCTAGTGCTGCTCAAGCACTGAATAAGTAGACACCGCGCCCCTGTAGCAGCGGCCTCGTGCCGCGAAGGGCTGCGCAGCAGCCCCAGGTGCATGGGGCTGAGATCCTGGGGGACGTTGTTTGCCTTGAGAAATTTCACGCAAAGAAAAACCCGGCCAAGGCCGGGTTTTTCGTGAAGCATCAAACCAATTACTTGGCCTGGGCTTCTACCTGAGCTTCTACGCGACGGTTAACGGCGCGGCCAGCTTCGGTGGCGTTGTCGGCGACCGGACGGGTCTCACCGTAGCCAACCGAGTCAACACGGCTCGATTCGATGCCGTACTGCTGGGTCAGGACTTGTTTGACAGCGTTGGCACGACGCTCGGACAGCTTCTGGTTGTAAGCGTCTGGACCAACGGAGTCAGTGTGACCTTCCACGGTGGTGGTGGTCTGTGGGTACTGCTTCATGAAGTCAGCCAGGTTCTTGATGTCGCCGTAGCTGTTTGGCTTGACGACCGACTTGTCGAAGTCGAACTTGACGTCCAGCTCAACGCGAACGACTTCGGCAACAGCCGGGCAGCCGTCAGCGTCAACGGTAACGTTGGCTGGGGTGTCAGGGCACTTGTCGACGTTGTCGCAGACGCCATCGTTGTCGCTGTCGGAGCAGACTTCGGCAACTGGAGCAGGAGCAGCTTCAGCAGTGCGCTGTGGGCTGCCACCGAAGTTCAGGCCGATACCAACGCTCGGGGCCCACTCGGTGTCGCCCTGGTCGATGTTGTACTGGGCTTCAACGCCAGCACGGGCGTAGAACATGTCGGTGATGTACCACTTGGCGCCAGCGCCAACGTTGGCGAAGGTGGACTGGTTACGACCACCACGGCCGGTCTGGCCCAGGGACTGGTGCGAGAAACCAGCCGATACGTACGGACGGATGGCGTCGTACGGGTTGTTGAAGTGGTAAACGGCATCCAGGGCGGTGTTCGAGCCCTTGATGTTCTTGCCGTCTTCGCCACGAGCGTTGTGTACTTCGTCGTAGCCCAGACGCAGTTCAACGTCGTCGGTCAAGAAGTAACCGATCGAGCCGCCGAACAGGTTGCCGTCGTTTTTGAAGTCGCGCTGGCTGTCGAAGAATTCTTTCTTGTAGAAGCCTTCAACTTCGACGGCGCCTTGACCTTGTGCCAGAGCGCCGAACGAAGCGGCGGCTACAAGCGAACCAATGGCCAAGCCCAAGGTGTTTTTCAGTTTCATCCGTTAAATCCCCATCTGGTGATAGTTAAGCAGTCCCACCAAAATCCGGGGGACAACTCGACGGCTAGTCTAGCAGACCCAGCCGAATCGTTAGAGATATTTGCTGGCGACTAAGTTTCAGTCAAACCTGCAAATTTCTCCCGAAGCTTGTCGAGCGCACGTTTGTATCGCATTTTCGTGGCGCTCAGGCCCATGTGCATGATGTCGGCGATCTCCTGGAACTCCAGCTCTGCGACAAATCGCAGCACCAGGATCTCGCGGTCGATCGGGTTGACGTGCACAAGCCATTTATCCAGCCCGCCTTTTTCTTCGACTTTCGGTGCCTTCTCCTCGGACGCCTCTTCTACAGGGTCCAGGCTCAAGGCATCCATCAGCCGACGTTTACGACGCTCCTTGCGGTACTGGGTGATGCATTCGTTGTAGGTGATGCTGTAGAGCCAGGTCTTGAACTTGGATTTGCCCTCGAAGTTCTTCAACCCGTACAGCACCTTGAGCATCACTTCCTGACAGACATCGTCGGCATCGCGATCGTTCCCCAGATAACGCGCGCACACATTGAACAGCGTGCGCTGGTAACGGCGCATCAGCTCTTCGTAGGCGCGCGTCACATGGAACAGCTCCTCATGCGAACGCGCCACCAGCTCCTCGTCGGTGAGTTCACGTGGGTCGTAGCGCATGGGCGGCGTGTGGACTTTATTCAAAACGGATCGGGCCGACAGTCAGGTCAGTGTCGCCGCTCAGCCCCAGGGGCCGATTTTTGCGGCGGCATACATTAACAGCTTTTGGGCGATTAGCGGCTTTTCACACGCTGCTCGAGCAGGACACGATTAGACAGCGAGACCAGTTCGCCCTCATCGGTCAGCAGGGTCGTCTTGACCGTGCCGATCTCTTCGATATGGCCTTCTACCTCGCCAATCTGCACGTGTTGGCCGACCTGGAACAGTTCGCGCACGTAGATACCGGCCAGGATTTGCCCGGCAATTTCGCGGCTACCCAGGCCCATGGCCAGCGCAACGGCCAGACCAACGGTAATCAAACCGATCACGATCACGTGGTTGAGCAGGTCGGTCTTGACCTCAAGCTGACTGATCGCCACCGAAATACTGATGATGATCACCAGGCCCTGGACGATACGCCCAAGCCCTGCGGAATACTCAAGACCGATCCCCTCGGCCGCGCCGCGCACCAAGCCGTTGGCCACTTGCGCCAGCAACACGCCAGCCAGCAGCACGAGGGCTGCGCCAAACACCTTGGGCAGGTACAGGGCGAGCATGTCGAGGGTCGCCGACACGCGCTCAAGGCCCAGGGATTCGGCCGCCGAGACCAGGAAGATCAACAGCACGAACCAGTACACGATCTTGCCGATCAGGGTGGAAATCGGGACCTGGATGCCCACCCGGGCGAGCATCTTGGTCAAGCCGGTGCCGCTCATCAGGCGGTCCAGGCCGAACTTGGCGAGCAGCTTGGACAGCAAGGTGTCCAGCAGCTTGGCAACGACGAAGCCCAACAGCACCACGACCAGCGCGCCGAACAGGTTGGGGATGAAGTTCGCCACCTTGGTCCAAAGGGCAGTCATGGCAGTGACCAGACTCTGGGTCCAGAGATCGAGTTCCATATTCAATCGGCCTTATCTACAGTTTTGCGGGTAGCGGTGCGACGCACCGGCGCGACATGCGCCGAGCCATTATTGACAGCGATCAGCAGCGCCTGGCTCCAACGGCCCAGCAGACTGAACAGATCACCCGCACCAACCTGACGGTTGGCGGTCTTGAGCACGCGACCCAGGCATGCGGCATCGTCACGGTCCTCACCGGACGGTGACGCCTTGAGCAGGTCGCGCAGGGATTCTTCAAACGGATCGTGCATAGGCACCTCGCGCAATGTGAGTCAGAGACGAGATCGCCGCGCAATCGGTCACACATTGCCCTGCGGCATCTGTGCCAAGCGCGCACCTACCTGCACGCACGCTCTTTATACCCACTTCAATGTACGCAGCAGCCACCACTGCCCCAACGCCAATCCCAGCACGATCAGGCTGGCGACCAAAAACCCATAGGGACTGCTGGCGCCAGGGATGCCGCCAACGTTGATACCCAGCAACCCGGTAACGAAGCTCATGGGCAGGAAGATGCAGGTGATGATGCCGAAACGGTACATGGTGCGGTTCATCCGCTCGCTGCGCCGCCGGTCTTCGCTCTCCAGCACCAATGCTGCGCGCTCACGTGCCAGCTCGAGTTCTTCGAGGTAGCGGATCAGGCTGTTGTTCAGCTCGTTCCAATAATCGGCAGCAGGGTCGGCGAACCAGCTGCACTTGTTGCGCGACAGCTGCGCGTAGATGTCCCGCTGCGGGGCGAGAAAGCGGCGTAGGCCTGCGGCCCGGCGACGGATCTGTTGCAGGCTACCGTGCTCAGGGGAATACCGTTCGTCGGTTTCCACCTTCTCTTCTTCCTCATCGACCGCCTCGGACAATTCGCTGACCAGCGCTTGGACCTTCTCGGTCAACAGCTCGCCCATCAGCAGTAACAACTCGGACGACGACTTGGGCCCGCGCCCTTCATCCAGTTGCTGGAGCACCTCGTCACTGGCGCGCAACGGCCGCAGGCGCAGCGAGATAACCCGCTGCGCCTCGGCGAAAATACGCACCGAGACCATGTCTTCAGGCTCGGCGCCAGGGTTGAGGTTGACCCCACGCAGAAACAGCAGCATTTGCTCGTTGGCCATCTGCAGCAGCCGCGGGCGGGTATTTTCCTCCAGCAGCAAGTCGCAGGCGAACGCGCTCAGGCCGCTGTCTTGCAGCAGCCAGGTACGGGTCTGGGGATGACTGCGGTCCCAGTGCAACCAGAGGCTTTCCTGCGTCTGCAATTGCAGGCTGTCCAATTCGGTACGGGCGATCGCACGTGCGCCCCCCTTACCATCGAGCACCAAGGCATGCACCAGCCCCCACTGCGCGTTGTCTTCCTCGAACATCAAAGCTCCATCAGCGCACCTGGCGCATCACTCCGGCATTTTCAGCGGGCTTGGCGAGACGATCACGCCATTGTTGTCGGCATACACGTACTCCCCCGGACGGAACGTCACCCCGGCGAAGGTCACGGCGACGTTCAGATCGCCAACGCCGCGCTTGTCGGTCTTCATCGGATGGCTGGCCAGGGCCTGCACGCCCACATTGGTCTGGATCAGCACATCCACGTCGCGCACACAGCCATAGATCAGCAAACCTTCCCAGCCATTCTTGGCCGCTTTCTCGGCAAGCATGTCACCCAGCAGCGCGCGGCGCAGCGAACCGCCACCGTCGACCACCAACACCTTACCGGTGCCGTCGAGTTCGACCTGCTCCTTGACCCGCGAGTTGTCCTCGAAGCACTTGATCGTGACGATCTGGCCACCGAACGAATCGCGGCCACCGAAGTTGCTGAACATCGGGTCGAGCACCTGAACCAGGTCCGGGTAGGCGTCGCACAGGTCGGGCGTTACGTAATGCTGCATGGCAAGCTCCTGTCAGTCATAACGAAAGCGGGTGTGAAGCCAAGGCTACACCGCCCGCCCCCGCCAGTCATCCAAGACCCAGCAGTCAGCTCGCTGTTCGCCCGTATCGGTCCTTCGCGCAGGCGGCCTGCGTCAGGCCGCTGCCACCGGCTCAGCCGCCACGGTCGAGGGATGCACGGCCAGCAGTGGATCGTGCAACCAGCGCTCAACCAATGGCCACACCTGGGCCTGCGCGGCCTTGCTGACCAGCATGTCGACATGCCCGAATGCCTCGAAGCCTTCCTCGCGCCCCAGGCGCAGGAACTGCTTGGCATCGCCGCCGAACTGCTCGAACAGCTTGCGACACGCCCACACCGGGTCCTGGAAGTCCCCCGCACCGGCCACCGCCAGCAACGGCACTTCGACCTCGGCAAGACCCGCCCACCAATCGTGGTCCTTGTCGCCAAAGCGGCCGAACAGGCTGTTCCAACGCAGGCTCTCCAGGGCCAGGCCGATTGGCTCGTCCTCCGGGCCCCGTTTGAGGCGCGAGCCGGAAATCTGCGCGAAGCGCTTGAGCAGCAGCTTCGCGCCCCACGCCACCGGCGGCACCTTGAGCGGCCAATAGACGCGGCTGACCTGGCTGCCGAACAGCGCCACACTGGCCACGCGCTCACGGCCCAGGTAACCGCCACCCAGCGCCGCCGCCAGGGTCGTGCCGCCCAGGGAATGGCCCAACCAGTGCGGCACCTGCCGGGTCTGTTCATGGACGAAGGCGCCAATCACCGGCAGGTCGTAGCGCGCGTAGTCAGCCACGCGGTTGTGCCGCCAGTCGCGATTGCGCGGCGACAAGCCATGGCCACGCATCTCCGGGATCCATACATCGAACCCGGCGCGGGCCAGGGCCGCCCCCAGGCCGATACCCTTGGGCGAGAACCAGAAGCGGCGATTGGAAAAGCTGCCGTGCAAAAGAATGACCGGCACGCCCTGAGCACGCTGCTGGTCGGCAAGGCCCAGACGGGTGACGGCGATTTCGACGCTCGCATCGGGGCTGTTGCCGGCCTTGATCCGGTAGACGTCTTCACTGAGGTCGCCACGGCGCTCGGCACTGAGCAACGCGACGGGAAATTGGGTACTGCTGCTTTGCATGAATTCACGAACTTGTAGGGGATGAAAACGTGGGAGCGGCGGTTCGGCGCCCCGACATGCCGGGCGATAGCATCAGGCCAGCGCCCTAGTGTCTGCGCTGACGCCATCGCAAAGCAAGTCGCAGCGTCGAACCGCCGCTCCCACGAATCGCTGCACGGGCGCCAACGGCACCCGTGATCAGTCCATCAGGCCGCGCCTTGGCCCTCGGCCAGGAAGAACCACGTCTCAAGTACCGAGTCCGGGTTCAGCGAGACGCTCTCGATGCCTTGTTCCATCAGCCATTTGGCCAGGTCCGGGTGGTCCGAGGGGCCTTGGCCGCAGATGCCGATGTACTTGCCAGCCTTGTTGCACGCGGCGATGGCGTTGGCCAGCAGCTTCTTGACCGCAGGATTTCGCTCATCGAACAAGTGGGCGATGATCCCCGAATCGCGGTCCAGGCCCAGGGTCAGCTGGGTCAGGTCGTTGGAGCCAATCGAGAAGCCATCGAAGTATTCCAGGAACTCTTCGGCCAGGATCGCGTTGGACGGCAGCTCGCACATCATGATCACACGCAGGCCGTTGTCGCCACGGGCCAGGCCGTTCTCGGCCAGCAGGTCGACAACCTGGCTCGCCTCGCCCAAGGTGCGCACGAACGGCACCATGATCTCGACGTTGGTCAGGCCCATTTCGTTGCGCACACGCTTGAGCGCGCGGCATTCGAGTTCGAAGCAGTCACGGAACGACTCGCTGATGTAACGCGAAGCGCCCCGGAAGCCCAGCATCGGGTTCTCTTCTTCGGGCTCGTACAGCTTGCCGCCGATCAGGTTGGCGTATTCGTTGGACTTGAAGTCCGACAGGCGCACGATGACCTTTTTCGGGTAGAACGCCGCCGCCAGGGTACTGATGCCCTCGACCAGTTTCTCGACGTAGAACCCGACCGGATCGTTGTAGCCGGCGATGCGCTTGTCGACACTGTCCTTGAGTTCCGGCGGCAGTCCGGCGTAGTTGAGCAGCGCCTTGGGGTGCACGCCGATCATGCGATTGATGATGAACTCAAGACGCGCCAGGCCCACACCTTCGTTGGGCAACTGGGCGAAGTCGAAGGCGCGGTCCGGGTTGCCGACGTTCATCATGATCTTGAACGGCAGCTCCGGCATGGCATCCACCGAGTTCTGCTTGACGTCGAAGCCCAGCTCGCCTTCGAAGATGAAGCCAGTGTCGCCCTCGGCGCAGGACACGGTCACGCCCTGGCCGTCCTTGAGCACCTGGGTCGCGTTGCCGCAGCCCACGACCGCCGGAATGCCCAGCTCACGGGCGATGATGGCGGCGTGGCAGGTACGCCCGCCACGGTTGGTGACGATGGCGCTGGCACGCTTCATCACAGGTTCCCAGTCCGGGTCGGTCATGTCGGAAACCAGTACGTCGCCGGGCTGGACCTTGTCCATTTCCGACACGTCGTTGATCACGCGGACCTTGCCGGCGCCGATGCGCTGGCCAATGGCACGGCCTTCGACCAGCACGGTGCCCTTCTCTTTGAGCAGGTAGCGTTCCATGACATTGGCGCTGGCGCGGCTCTTCACGGTCTCGGGACGCGCCTGAACGATGTACAGCTTGCCGTCGTCACCGTCCTTGGCCCACTCGATGTCCATCGGGCGCTGGTAGTGCTGCTCGATGATCATGGCCTGCTTGGCCAGCTCGACGACTTCGGCGTCGGTCAGGCAGAAGCGCGCACGCTCGGCACGGTCGACTTCGACGGTCTTGACCGAACGACCGGCCTTGGCTTCTTCGCCATAGACCATCTTGATCGCCTTGCTGCCCAGGTTGCGGCGCAGGATCGCTGGGCGACCGGCCTGCAGGGTCTGTTTGTGCACGTAGAATTCGTCGGGGTTGACTGCCCCTTGCACCACGGTTTCACCCAGGCCGTAGGCGCCGGTGATGAACACCACGTCGCGGAAGCCCGACTCGGTGTCGAGGGTGAACATCACACCGGCAGTGCCGGTTTCCGAACGCACCATGCGCTGCACACCTGCGGACAGTGCCACCAGCTTGTGGTCGAAGCCCTGGTGCACGCGGTAGGAGATGGCGCGGTCGTTGAACAGCGAGGCGAACACTTCCTTGGCCGCGCGGATCACGTTGTCGACGCCACGGATGTTGAGGAAGGTTTCCTGCTGCCCGGCGAACGAGGCGTCCGGCAAGTCTTCGGCGGTGGCCGAGGAACGCACGGCCACGGCCATGTTGTCGTTGCCACCGGCCATTTCGGCGAAGGCTGCACGGATTTCAGCGTCCAGGCGGGCCGGGAAGTCCGCCTCCATGACCCACTGGCGGATCTGCGCGCCGGTCTTGGCCAGGGCGTTGACATCGTCCACGTCCAGCGCGTCGAGAGCTGCGTGGATCTTGTCGTTCAGGCCACTTTGTTCGAGAAAATCACGGTACGCCTGAGCCGTAGTGGCAAAGCCACCCGGCACCGAAACGCCGGCACCGGCAAGGTTACTGATCATCTCGCCCAGGGATGCGTTCTTGCCCCCCACATGCTCCACATCATGGACGCCGAGCTTATCGAGGGAAACTACGTACTCTACCAAGGTGATCTCTCCACTAACTGTGTTGGAAAAGCTCAAGGGCGTGCGCCTGTCGGTTCTGCGACTGGGCCGCACGCAGGTGGCCTGGACCTGGAAAATAAGTGAGAATGCCGAGCAACCGCGTTCGGCAAACCGAACCTATCATATCCAGAAACATTCAGCAGCTTAAGGCCCCTGGCGCAAATGAAACGAACCGCGTTCTTCATCTCCGACGGCACCGGTATCACTGCAGAAACCCTGGGGCAAAGTCTGCTCGCGCAATTCGAGAGCATTCCGTTCAATAAATTCACACGCCCCTATATCGATTCGCTGGACAAGGCCCGCGCCATGGTCCAACAGATCAACGCCGCAGCCGAGCGCGACGGGGTGCGTCCGATCATCTTCGACACCATCGTCAACCAGGACATCCGCGAAGTCCTGGCCACCTCCAATGGCTTCATGATCGACATCTTCTCGACGTTTTTATCCCCGCTCGAGCAGGAATTGACCGCCCATTCATCGTATTCCGTGGGCAAGTCCCACTCCATTGGCGGCAACTCCAACTACATGGAGCGCATCGAGGCCGTCAATTTCGCCCTGGACAACGACGATGGCGCGCGTACGCACTATTACGACAAGGCCGACCTGATTCTCGTAGGCGTGTCGCGCTGCGGCAAGACCCCGACCTGCCTGTACATGGCCATGCAGTTTGGCATTCGCGCCGCCAACTACCCGCTGACCGAAGACGACATGGAGCGCTTGCAACTGCCGGCAGTGCTGAAGAAGTACCAGCACAAGCTGTTCGGCCTGACCATCGACCCCGACCGCCTGACCGCCATCCGCCACGAGCGCAAGCCCAACAGCCGCTATTCGAGCTTCGCCCAGTGCGAGTTCGAGGTGCGCGAGGTGGAAAACCTGTTCCGCCGCGAGAACATTCCCAACATCAACTCCACGCATTTCTCGGTGGAAGAGATTTCCGCGAAGATCCTCGTGGAAAAAGGCGTGGAGCGGCGTTTCAAGTAAGCGCTGCGCCAACCGGCGCACATCCGCTGCAAAAACTGTTAACGACCTCAGCCAAAGCCGGGAACCCCCGGGCTTGAGCGCTGTCCCACTGTTCCCCATCAGCGCGGCTATAACGCCTGGACGAAAGCCATGGATTGGCCCGCGAAGTTTTCATAAGGAGGTGTTGTGTGTCGAGTGTAATGAAAGGTGCCGCCGTGGGTGCACTGGCAGGCCTGGCCATTCCGGTGGCTGGAATTTCCGGCCTGGCAACCGCAGGGCTTGGTCTGTCGATGCTGCTGGCGCTGTTCGATGTCGGGCCTGCGAAAATGCCGTACGCCTCGCTCTGGCAGCTGCTGACCAGCGGGACCATGCTGGCGCTGGTGATTGCCGGGGCGATCTTTGCGGTTTCCTTCAGGTTCCTTGCTAAGTTGCAGCTCAAGAGTAAGGCGCTGGTGGCCAAGATCAACGCCAGCGAAGGGCTCGCGCTCGATGCCGGGCACCTGCTGGGCTATCCATCCCCGGGTTTCCTGGTGTTCGACCCACAAAACCGCAAAGTGGCGGTGTGCTCGCTGATCGACGACAGTTATCGCATCCATGACTACGCCTGGGTCATCAGCTGGCAGGTGACTTGGCGCGAATCGCAAAGCATGGAAATGGGCGGTGGCACCCGCAAGGTCAATGCCACCGGCATGAGCGTGCCGACTTTCGAGCGTACCGTGCAGCTCAAGGATTTCGCCATCGAGTTGACCGTGGCCGACCCCAACCAGCCGCTGCTCAAGTTCCCGATGAGCCGCAAGGCCACCCACGTATGGACGGCGCGCCTGGCAGCGTTCTTCAACTGACGTCCTAGTACCAGTTCCCGCCAAAAACAAGCCCCGGCATCGGCCGGGGCTTGTTCGTTTCAGCTCACGCTCAAGCAGGTACCGCCGCTTGCCCGCTCATCGCCAGGTCGACCAGCTCGCGGTTGGCCACCGCGTACATCGCATAGTCAGTCCCGGTAGCGTTGCGCAGGTCGTCGAGCATGGCACGCCAGCGCTCCACCATCACCCGATGCTGCTCGCACCACAGCGCGACGCGGGCATCCATGTCATCGGGCGCCTCGGCCATCTGCAACACCGAGATGGTGATCGCCCGCTGCTGCAGATCGATGTCGTCGCGGAAGGCTTCGCGGGCCAGGGCCTGCCAGTTGTTCTCCACCGGCAGGTTGCCGATTTCCTGCAAGTACCAGGTCAGGTCCAGCGAGCTGCCCACAGCGAAGAACGCCTTGGCCACCTGGGCCGGGTCATGACCGGTCACGTCCGCCGCCTCGATGATCGGCAACAGGGTGTACAGATGACTGGTCCCCGCCACCATGCGCGCCAGCAACTCCGGCACACCGGCATCGACGAAGCCCTGGTAGCGCTGCGTCCAGCGCTCACGGGTCGGCCCCTCCAGCAACTCGTCGAGCTTGAGCCCCAACTGGGCGATTTTCGGTCCGAAGTGCGCCACGTCACGCCCGGCGTCCTGCTCGTTGCGTCGGCTACGCAGGAACCAGCGAGTCGCACGGCGGCCCAGGCGCATCAGTTCATCCATCAGCGTCAGCTGGATCTCGGCAGGCACCTGGTAGTCCAGTGCCTCGATCTGACGGAACCAGTGTGGCAGGTGGAAGATGTCGCGCACGATCACATACGCACCCGCCACGTTGGCCGGGCTCATCCCGGTGGACTCCTTCAGGCGCTGCACGAAGGTGATGCCCATGTTGTTGACCAGGTCGTTGGCGATCTGGGTACTGACGATCTCGCGTTTCAGGCGATGACGGCGCATGGATTCGGCGAACTTGCTCACCAGCGACGGCGGGAAGGCCGTCTCCATGTCACGGGTCAGGTAATCGTCGTCCGGCACCTGCGACTTGAGCAACTGCTCCTTCAGGTCGATCTTGCTGTAGGAGATCAGCACCGACAGCTCGGCGCGGGTCAACCCATGACCTGCGGCCAGGCGCTCGGCCAGTTGTTCTTCGGTGGGCAGGAACTCGATGGCGCGATCCAGCTTGCCACGGCCTTCAAGGTCGGCCATCAGCCGCTTGTACTCGGCAATCCGCTCGCGGGCACGGCGGGCGGCCAGCGACAGCGCCTGGGTCTGCTTGTAGTTGTTGCCCAGCACCAAGCTCGCGACCTCATCGGTCATGCTGCCCAGCAACTGGTTGCGCTGCTTCTCGGTCATGTCGCCACCCTGCACCACTTCGTTGAGCAGGATCTTGATATTGACCTCGTGGTCCGAGCAGTCCACGCCGCCAGCGTTGTCGATGAAGTCGGTGTTGGTGGCGCCGCCGTTTAGGCCGAACTCCACCCGACCGAGCTGGGTCATGCCCAGGTTGCCGCCCTCGCCCACCACCTTGCAGCGCAGCTCGTTACCATTGACGCGCAGCGCATCGTTGGCCTTGTCGCCGACATCGGCATGGCTCTCGCTGCTGGCCTTCACGTAGGTGCCGATGCCGCCGTTCCACAGCAAGTCGACCGGTGCCTGCAACAATGCGTGCAGCAGCTCCGTCGGGGTCAGGCGATCGGCCTCGATGGCGAAGCGCTCTTTCATCTGCGCACTGATCGCAATGCTCTTGGCGCTGCGCGGGAAGATGCCGCCACCTTCGGACATCAGGCTGACGTCGTAGTCGCTCCAGGCCGAGCGTGGCAGGTCGAACAGGCGCTGGCGCTCGGCGAAGCTCACCGCAGGGTCCGGGTTCGGGTCGATGAAGATGTGCAGGTGGTTGAACGCGGCCACCAGCTTGAGCTTGTCGGACATCAGCAAGCCGTTGCCGAACACGTCGCCGGCCATGTCACCGATACCGATCACCGTGATCGGGTCCTGCTGCACGTTGATACCGCGCTCACGGAAGTGACGCTGCACCCCGACCCAGGCGCCACGCGCGGTAATGCCCATCTTCTTGTGGTCATAGCCGGCCGAGCCACCGGAGGCGAAGGCATCGCCGAGCCAGAAGCCGTAGTCGATGGCGATACCGTTGGCAATGTCGGAGAACGTCGCGGTGCCTTTGTCGGCGGCCACCACCAGGTACGGATCGTCGTCATCGTGGCGCACCACGTTGGCAGGTGGCACCACACCGCCATCCTTGAGGTTGTCGGTGATGTCCAGCAGGCCAGAGATGAAAATGCGGTAGCACGCCACGCCTTCGGCAGCGATCTCGTCGCGGCTGCCGCCCAGCGGCAGGCGGCGCGGCAGGAAGCCGCCCTTGGCGCCCACCGGCACGATGACCGAGTTCTTCACCTGCTGCGCCTTGACCAGGCCGAGCACCTCGGTGCGGAAGTCCTCTTCACGGTCCGACCAGCGCAGCCCGCCGCGGGCGACGTTGCCAAAGCGCAGGTGCACGCCCTCGACCCGTGGCGAATAGACGAAGATCTCGAACTTCGGCACCGGCTTGGGCAGTTCGGGGATCAACTTGGGGTTGAACTTGAAGCTGAAGTAGGACTTGTTCTGGCCGTTGGCATCGGGCTGGTAGAAGTTGGTGCGCAGCGTGGCCTTGATCAAGTCCAGGTAGCGACGCAGGATGCGGTCCTCGTTGAGCACCTGGACATCGTCCAAGGCGCTGAGGATAGCCTGTTCCAGGCGCAGTTGCTTGTCGTCCAGGTCTTCCTGGGTGAGCTTGCGCGCCAGGTAGAAGCGGGTCTTGAACAGCCGGGTCAACTCGCGGGCGATGTCGGTGTGGTTGTTCAGGGTGCTGGCAATGTAGCCCAGGTCGAAGCCCAGGCGGATCTGCTTGAGGTAGCGAGCATAGGCGCGCAGAAGCGCCACGTCGCGCCACGGCAAGCCGGCGGTCAACACCAGGCGGTTGAAGGCATCGTTTTCGGCATCGCCGTTGACGATATGCACGAACGCATCCTGGAAGGTGTCGTTGAGCTGCTGGATATCCAGGTTCAAGCCTTCGCTGTAGGTAAAGGCGAAGTCGTGAATCCAGAACTCGCGGCCATTGGCGTGGCGCAACCGGTAGGGGAACTCACCGAGTACACGCAAGCCGAGGTTTTCCAGAATCGGCAGCACATCCGACAGCGCCAACGGCGTGTCGGCGTGATACAGCTTACAGTGCAACTGACGCTCGCCCAGTTGCGTCAACGGCTGGTAGAAGCTCATCGCCAGCGGCTTGGCTTCGGACAGCCCGAGCACATGCTGCATGTCGACAACCGCCGAATGCGCGGCAAACCGTTCGCGGTAACCGGCCGGGAAGCCTTTGGGGAAGTCGTCGAGAATGCTGGTGCCCTGGGCCTCGCCGAAGTTTTCCACCACCAGCGTGGAGAAGTCGTCCTGCCACGAACGGCAGGCCTGCACCACCTCTTTTTCCAGCTGCTGCGGGTCGATGTCGATGCGGTTTTTCGGGTCGACCCGCAGAATCAGTTGTACGCGAGCCAGCACCGACTCGGAGAAGAACGTCCAGAACTCGCAATCGGTGGCCTTCAGACGCTCCATCAACACTTGCTGGATCTTCTGCCGCACCTCGGTGGAGTAGATCTCCCGCGGCACATACGCCAGGCAATAGCAGAAGCGCCCATACGGGTCCTTGCGCAGGAACACGCGGATCTTGTTGCGTTCCTGGATCTGCACGATCGACATAGCGGTGCTGAACAGCTCATCGATCGGGGTCTGGAACAGATCGTCGCGCGGCAACACCTCAAGCACCTGGGCCAGTTCTTTGCCCAGGTGCGCCTTGGCGTCGAACTGCGAACGACGCTCCACTTCGGCCACTTTGCCGCGAATGTAGGGGATGGTATGCACGCTCTCGCCGTACACCGACGAGGTGTACAGGCCCATGAAACGGCACTCCTTGAGCACGACGCCGTTTTCGTCGATCTGGCGGATCGACACATAGTCGGGATAGGCCGGGCGGTGCACGCGACTCGGCTGCGAGGCCTTGGCGAACGACAGCAGACGCGGCTCGCGCAGGTAGGCCACGGCGTAGCCCTCGATGCGCAGATCATCGGCGGTCAGACCCGTGCGCAACAGTCGAGTCAGGCCGAGGAACGAACCTTCGTCGTAGACCAGGTGGCCGCCGTCTGCGTCGGACTGTACGGTGAACTCTTCGTAGCCGAGGAAGGTGAAGTGGTTATCCAGTAGCCAGGCCAGGAAGCTCTTGACCTCGGCCTTGTCGTTTTGCGCCGGGCCAAAGGCGTTGTGCTCCACCAGTTCGAGCAGTTCGTGGAGCTTGGCTTTCATCGGCTCGAAGTCGGCGACCACCCCGCGTACCTCGGCCAGCACCTGCTCCAGCTCCTTGGCCAGCGTGATCAGTTCGGTCGGGTTGGAGCAGCGGTCGATTTCCAGGTACATCAGCGACTCATGGCTGACACCTTCGCCCTGGGTGCCCTTGGGCAGCAGCTCAAGCAGTTCGCCCTTGGCGCCACGCCGCGTGCTGAGCACGGTGGTCTGGAGCGTATGGATGCTGTAGCCACAGCGATTGAGTTCGGTACGCACCGAGTCGACCAGGAACGGCAAGTCATGGTGCAGCACCTCGACCACGGTATGGGTCGACTGCCAGCCGTGACGTTCGTAATCGGGGTTGTAGACCCGCACTTGCGGGTTCTGCGGGTCGAAGCGCTCGATGATGCGCCAGGCGGAGAGCGTGCAGCCGGCGAGGTCCGACAGCCTGCGCTGGGTGAGTTCGTCCAGAGAGATGATGCCGAAGAACTGTTCGGCGAACAGCGCCACTTGTGGCAGGGACTGTTCGCTGATGTGCTGCGCCAGGGCTGCTTGCAGTTGGTGCTGGAAGTCAGCTTTGCTGGCTGCGGTGAAAAACGCCATCTGTGGTACTCCGCTTAGGCTTTGTCGTAGTTGGAGCGTCGCGTAGGTCCGCCTTGTACGGATCAACGATAGCCAACCCGTAGCAAGCCGGACGGTAAACCAGGCGTTGAATGTGACTGGGCACATTCATCGATTGGGCAGCTTAACGACTCAGCGGTCACCACGGCTTGCAGCGCTGCGACATATTCGTTCAAGACCGCAACGCTACAGGGTGATCGCACCCTGTAGCGGCGATGCGGTAGCATGCGTGCTCTTTCCCCGGACACTGGTCAATCGTCATGCAGCTGAAAACCGCCCTGCTCTTCGCTACCCCTTGCGATGATGAGGAAGACAACATGGCGACCTTGTGCTGCCATAGCGACAAGGGCCAGATGTTCCTGCTCACCCGTTACCCGGACGAGGACACCGTCGACCTGACCCTGGACGACGAACCGTCCACCCTGGACGGCCTGAAAGTGACCCTGAGCGCGCAACGCCTGCTGATCGAGGTAGCCGCTGGCGACCGCGACGCGCTCAAGGGCGATGCCAGCCTGGAAATCCTGCTGACCTCCACGGGCACCGACCTTGAAGAGGTCGCCTTGACCTTGCGTAATATCCTCGACGGCACCGGGACCTTCGTCAGCGAGCTGTGAAATCCCACCGGCACCGTGGTTCACCCGACAGGATTGTCATGAACGATCCGCCCCGCCTCGCCGGGTCGATCGATGTACAAAGCCTCCAGTGCGCTGTCGCGCATGCCCAGCGGGGTATTCCAGTGCGCTGAGGTGTGCAGGTAGCGCCTGCGAAGCAGGGCGTGTTCGGCCTCAGTCAAGGGCACCGCCGAGTGCTCGCCCAGCGCCTGCGCATGCAGTTTGCGGCTGATCGGCAGCAGTTCCTGAGGCAACCGATGCGCAGGGTCCTGCCCAAGTGCCGCGAACGGCACCCCGACGCGCACCGCCAGCTCACGCATGATGCTCAGGTACACCCGCGACAGGTGCCCGCTCACCTCGCGCTCACGGTAGACCGCAGCGAAGACCTCCTTCTGCGCCACCTCCCAGCGCTCGGGACTAGGCGCCAGGGGCCTCTCCCAGGTCAGCACCGCAGGCCTGGGATGCTCCAGCTGGGCGAAGTTCGATTCCAGCAAGGCCAAGGCCTCACGGTAGACCGCCGTACGCTCGGCCGGGGTCGCCTGCGCGACGCGGTTGGCACGCGGCTTGGTCAATAGCACCTGCTCGCGCATCGATTCCAGGTAACCGCCGCCGATGTCCGAATGCACCCCTGGCATGACGATGTCGTTGCCACTGCGCAGCAACGGGAAGTTGCGTCGCCGCTCATTCGCGGCCACCAGTTGCACCTGATGCCTGGCCAAGCCATCGCGCAGTCCAAGGCGCAGGCCTGCGTAGCGTGTGTTGGCCGGGTCGAAGTTCGCGCTTAGCGGCGCGACGATAGCCGCCACCGTGTCGAACAGGCCAATGAAATGGATGATCCGTTCCCCTTCCAGCTCCATCGGCAAGCGAGCAGCGCTCTGCGTCAGCAGGTTGGCCAGGTGCCGAGCCGCCGCCGCACCGCGACTGAAGCCAAACAGGTCGAACACCAGCGTAGCGTCTTCGCTCTGCGCTTGTCCGGCGCGGTACTCGCGCAACACCCCCGCGATGTGCTGCAACGCCTCGGACACGCGCGCCATGACGCCGTGCGGACCTCGGCCAGTGGCCTGACTGAACCACGAGTCGGCCTCGCCCTCAACGGTGCCGACGCCTTGCACGTAACACTTGAAATAGACACATCCCTGCACAAGCCCGCTTGGGTACAGCGCATGCAGGAGCGCGACGTTGCTGCGCGCATTGGCATAACTGCCCAGCGCAGGCCTGTCGGACTGGTCAGGCCGAGTAGCGGCATTGCCTTGATTGTTACCGGTGCCATCGAAGAAGACGCCCACCCGCAGTGTGTTGGTGTACTCCATTGCCCTGCCCCTCGTGGATTCGAAGGTATGCAGCAAGCAACGAAAGGCGCTGTCGATGAATCAGCAAACCCGCAAGGTAAGCGCGGACTTTTCGCGTTTTTTACCCAACGCCATTGGTCGGCGCCCCCCCGGATGCATTAAAGTATCACCCCTCTGCCCGGCGACCGCCCCTGCGCGCCCAGGCCCATCTCCAGGAACCGTCTACGATGGAACACCGTGAAGCGCTGATTGCGCTGCGCACCTTTCTTTCTTCCCAGATTCTCGGCCAGGAAAAACTGGTCGAGCGACTGCTGATCGTGCTCCTGGCCGACGGCCATATGCTGGTGGAGGGCGCGCCGGGCCTGGCCAAGACCAAGGCCATCAAGGAGCTGGCAGAGGGCATCGAGGCGCAGTTCCACCGTATCCAATTCACCCCTGACCTGCTTCCGGCGGACATCACCGGCACCGAAATCTACCGCCCTGAAACCGGCAGTTTCGTGTTCCAGCAGGGGCCGATCTTCCACAACCTGGTGCTGGCCGACGAAATCAACCGCGCACCGGCCAAGGTGCAATCGGCACTGCTCGAAGCCATGGCCGAGCGCCAGGTCAGCGTGGGGCGCAGCACCTATGAGCTGTCGCCGCTGTTCCTGGTCATGGCCACCCAGAACCCAATCGAGCAGGAAGGCACCTACCCGCTGCCCGAGGCCCAGCTCGACCGTTTCCTGATGCACGTGAAGATCGGCTTCCCCGACGCTGCGGTAGAGCGACGCATCCTCCTGCAGGCGCGCGGCGAGGCCCTGGGGGGTGAGGTCAAGCCCGAACGCCGGGTCAGCCAGCAGGCGATTTTCGCCGCACGCAAGGAAATCCTCGGTCTTTACATGGCCGATGCGGTGGAGGAATACCTGGTGCAACTGGTCATGGCCACACGCACCCCGGCCAAGTTCGACAGCGAACTGGCCGACTGGATCGCCTACGGCGCCAGCCCGCGTGGATCGATTGCCCTGGACCGCTGCGCACGTGCACACGCCTGGCTGGCCGGACGCGACTTCGTCAGCCCCGAAGATATCCAGGCGGTACTGTTCGATGTGCTGCGCCACCGGGTCATCCTGTCGTTCGAAGCCGAGGCCGCCGGGGTCGACCAAGACCGAGTGGTGCAACGCATCCTCGACGTGGTCGCCGTGGCCTGACGCCATGCCCACCACCCACCTGGCCGAACCCGGCATCCGCATCGGCCTGTCCGAGCTGATCGACATGCGCCACCGCGTGCGCGAGATCCAGCTGTTTTCCAGGCCCGGCCAGCGCAGCCCGCTGGTGGGCCTACACCACTCCAAGCTGCGTGGGCGCGGCGTGGACTTCGACCAGGTGCGGGTGTATCAAGCCGGCGATGATGTGCGCAACATCGACTGGCGCGTCACCGCGCGTACCCAGGAGCCCCACACCAAGCTGTTCCACGAAGAGCGCGAACGGCCGATATTCATCATGGTCGAGCAAAGCCAGCGGCTGTTCTTCGGTTCGGGCCTGATGTTCAAGTCGGTGCTTGCAGCTCAGGCCGCCGCGCTGTTCGGTTGGGCCGCGCTGGGCCACAACGACCGTATCGGCGGACTGGTGTTCGGCGACAACGAAAACCACGAGATCAAGCCACGGCGCAGCAAGCAGAGCCTGCTGCAGTTACTCAACCGCCTGGCGCGGATCAACCAGGCCCTGCACACCGAAGCTGCGCCCCAACCCGACAGCCTGGGCCTGGCGCTGCGCCGGGCGCGCGAGGTGCTACGCCCAGGCAGCCTGGCCATTGTCATCTGCGACGAACGCGCCTTGAGCGCCAACGTCGAGCAACACCTGGCCATGCTTTCGCGCCATTGCGACGTGTTGCTGCTGCCGGTCAGCGATCCCCTCGACCATGCCCTGCCCGCCGCTGGCCTGCTGCGTTTCGCCCAGCGCGGTGCCCTGCTCGAACTCGACACCCTCGACCCCAACCTGCGCCAGGCCTACCGCGAACAGGCCGAAGCACGCATCGAGCGCTGGGAACTGCTGGCGCAGAAGCTTCGGGTGGTGCTGATGCCACTGAGCACGCAAAGCGAGATGATCGAGCAATTGCGCGAGTACCTGAATGCCCAACGCCCGCGGAGCGCATCATGATGAGCCGCAGAAGATGAACCCGTTGGATCAGTTGCAACCGCTGATCAGCCCACCGGCAATCGGCCTGTGGCCACCGGCGCCTGGATGGTGGCTGCTGCTCGCGCTGCTGCCGTTGCTGGGGTGGGGCCTGTGGCGGGTGCGTCACTGGCGGCCGGGCAAGCGTAAAGTGGTACGTGCCGAACAACCCCTGGACCCGGTGCGCCTGGAAGCCCTGGCCGAGTTGGCCCGCCTGCCACGCCCCTACGACGGTGCACCAGCCGGCGCCTGGCTGCAGCAGATCAACGCCCTGCTCAAACGCCTGTGCCGCAACCACTACCCAGGGGCCAACAGTCATACCCTCAATGGCCGACAATGGCTGGCATTTCTCGATAACCGCTGCCCCGCCGCCGGACTGACGCGCTGGATGGTATTGGTCGAAGGCGCCTACAAACCTGAGTGCAAGCTCGACGACAAAGCCATTGCCGGGCTCGCCCAGGCGGTGGAAACCTGGATCCGCAAGCATGTTTGAACTGGCCTGGCCCTGGCTTTTCGTGCTGTTACCCCTGCCGTGGCTGGCACGCCTGGTGCTGCCTGCTGCCGACAGCGGGGAGCCGGTGCTGAAGGTGGGCTTTCTCGATGAACTCGAAGGCCTGGCCGGGCGTCGCGCCCGGCTGAACCTGCCGACCTGGCGGCAGCAGGCGCCGTTCATCCTGATCTGGCTGCTGCTGTTGCTCGCCGCCGCCCGCCCGCAATGGCTCGGTGAGCCGGTTCCCGTGTCGGCCAGCGGACGCGACCTGCTGGTGGCGGTGGATGTGTCCGGCTCCATGGACTTCCCCGACATGCAGTGGCAAGGCGACGAAATCAGCCGCCTGGACCTGGTCAAGGCGTTGATGGGCGACTTTCTCCAGGACCGCCAGGGCGATCGAGTGGGCCTGATCCTGTTCGGCAGCCAAGCCTACCTGCAAGCTCCGCTGACCTTCGACCGACGCACCGTGCGCACCTTCCTCGACGAAGCGCAGATCGGCATTGCCGGCAAGAACACCGCCGTGGGCGATGCCATTGGCCTGGCGGTCAAGCGTCTGCGCCAGCGCCCGGCACAAAGCCGCGTGCTGATCCTGATCACCGACGGTGCCAACAACGGCGGGCAGATCCACCCACTGACCGCCGCCCGCCTGGCCGCGCAGGAAGGCGTAAGGGTCTACACCATTGGCATCGGCGCCAACCCCGAAGCCAGTGGTACCCCAGGCCTACTGGGGCTGAACCCGAGCCTGGACTTGGACGAGGCGTCACTCAAGGAAATCGCCGACATCACCCACGGCGCCTACTTCCGTGCCCACGATGGCGCCGAACTCGACGCCATCGGCGACACCCTCGACCAACTGGAGCCGGTGGCCCAGCAGCCCACCCAGGCACGCACCGCCAAGGAACTGTACGCCTGGCCACTGGCCTTGGCCCTGCTGTTGAGCCTGTTGCTGGTGATTGCCGTGCAATGGCCCGACAACCGGTTGCAGCGCCTGCTACGCAAGCCGCGCTTCCTGCAACCTCACCCGGAATGGCGCCAGCGCCTCAAGCGCCTGCGCCTGAGGAGGCGGCGATGATCGACCTTTGGCCGCAATGGCTACGCCCACTCTGGCTGCTGGTTGTTCCGCTGCTCGGCTGGCTGCTGTTCAAGCTCTGGCACCGGCGCAAGCGCGCCGGGCGCTGGCAACTGATCCTGCCACAGGCCTTTCACGCGGTGCTGCTCGGTGGCGGCAACGGCAATACCAGCAAGTTGCCGTGGATCGCCCTGGGCCTGGCCTGGCTGCTGGTCGTCCTGGCCCTGCTGGGCCCCAGCTGGCAACGCCTGGAAGATACCCGGCAGCGCCCGGCCGATCCATTGGTGATCCTGCTCGAACTCACCCCGCAGATGCTGGCCGAAGACAGCCCCCCCAGTCGCCTGGAGCAGGCCCGGCGCAAGATCCTCGACCTGCTCGAACACCGCAGCGACAGCCAGACCGCGCTGATCGTCTATGCAGGCTCGGCCCACACCTTGGTGCCGCTGTCGGACGATCTGGGCACTACCCGCAACCTGCTCGAAGCCATCGATCCATCGATCATGCCGCAGCCCGGCCAACGCGCCGACCTGGCCGTGCAGAAAGGCCTGGCACTGCTGGCCCAGAGCGGCCTCGGCCAAGGCCGATTGTTGTTGATCGGCTCCTCGCTGAGCAACGCCGAGCGCGACGGCATCGTCAAGGCTCTTGGGCGCCAGGGCCCGAGCCTGCTGATGCTGGGCATCGGCAGCGCCGAGGGTGCGCCGGTGCGCCAAGCCAATGGTGAATACCTCAAGGACGAGCATGGCGGCATCCTGCTGCCACGCCTGGACAGCGCTTCGCTCAAGGCCTTCGTCAGTGGCACCGGCGGGCGCTACCGCCACGCCCGCATCGACGACCTCGACCTGCGCGGCCTAGGCCTGTTCGACAACCCGCGACTGCTGCGCGATGACGGCCAGACCGTGCAGTTGGACAGCTGGGCCGACCAGGGCTACTGGCTGCTACTGCCCCTGCTGCTGCTCGCCGCCTGCGCCGGCAGACGCGGCTGGCTGTTCTGCCTGCCGTTGTTGCTGGCCCTGCCACAACCGAGCCAGGCCTTCGAGTTCAACGACCTATGGCTACGCCCCGACCAGCAGGGCCAACGTCTGCTCGAACACCAGCAGCCACTCGCTGCGGCGCGCCACTTCGAGAACCCGCAGTGGCGCGGCATGGCCCTGTACCAAGCGGGTGACTTCGAAGGCGCCGCTGCGGCATTCGCCCAGGGCAACAACGCCGCCGCCCACTACAATCGAGGCAACGCACTGGCCCGCGCCGGTGAGTTGGAAGCGGCTCTGGACGCCTATGAACAGGCCCTGGAGCGCCAGCCCGAACTCAAGGCCGCGCTGGACAACCAGGCCCTGGTGCAACAACTGCTGCAACAGCGTCAGGCCAAGGCCGAGGCGCAGCAACACAACGACGCTGACGCCCAAGGCAGCCCCGGCAAGCAGACCGAGGGCAACAGCAGCTCGTCCAGCGGCCAAGCCGAAGGCTCACCGGGCAACGACGAGCAGGCCCAGGCGCAAGGTTCGAACAACAGCACCAGCACGACCCAGGCGCCACCGGGTAACGCCGATGGCAATGACGACAGCGTCACCCAGCCGCCTCAACGGCCGGCCTCCACCAGCCTCGACGCCGAACAGCGCCAGGCTCTGGAACAATGGTTGCGGGAAATCCCCGACAACCCGGCCGAGCTGCTACGGCGCAAATTCTGGTATGAACAGCAATTGCATCAGGAAACCCCACGATGAGTCGCCTCGGCGCCTTACTGCTCGGTCTGCTGTGGAGCCTCGCGGCCTTGGCCGACCCCACCCTGCAGGCCAGTGTCGACCGCACGCGCCTGGAGGCCGGTGAAACCCTGGAACTCACCCTCGAGAGCCAGGACGTCACCCAATTCGGCAAGCCCGACCTGCGCGCCCTGGACAGCGACTTCGAGGTGCGCGGCACGCGCCAGCTCAACAGCCTGCACAGCCTCGATGGCGAAACCCGCGCCAGCACACGCTGGATCATCACCTTGCTGCCACGGCGTAGCGGCAGCCTGCGTATCCCCGAACTGCAACTGGGCCAGGCACGCAGCCAGGCGATCGAGCTGCAAGTGCAGCAAGCCGACAGCCAGCGCCCGGACATCGCCTCGCAGGTGTTCATCGAAACTACCCTGGACAGCACCGAGGTCTACGTCCAGGCCCAGGCCGTACTGACCGTGCGCATCTACCATTCGGTGGCGCTGTACGACGACAGCAGCCTCACCCCGCTACAGTTGGACAATGCCAAGGTCGACCCACTGGGCGAGTCGCGCACTTACGAAAAAGACATCAACGGTGTGCGCCACGGCGTCATTGAAACGCGCTACGCGATCTACCCGCAGCAAAGCGGCGCGCTGGAAATCCCGCCACTGACCTTTACCGCCACCGCCGCCGACAACGGCGAGCAACCTGCAGGTACACCACGGGTCGGGCGCCAGGTGCAGGTCAGCTCGCAGCCCCTGCAATTGACCGTCAAGCCGATTCCAGCCAGCTATCCAAAGAATCGCCCGTGGTTGCCGGCGCGCAGCCTGACCCTCGAAGAGCGCTGGAACCCGGACCCAGCCAGCCAGCCCACGCAGATCGGCGATTCGCTGACACGCAACGTGACGCTGCGCGCCGAAGGGCTGTCCAGTACCCAACTGCCGCCGCTGCCAGCCACCGAGGCAGTAGGCCTGCGCCGTTACCCCGACCAACCCCTGCTGCGCAACGAGATCAGTGAACGCGGCATGCTCGGCAACCGCGAGGAACGCGAGGCTCTGGTGCCGACCCACAGCGGCGAACTGAGCCTGCCTGCGCTGGAGGTCAGTTGGTGGAATACCCTCGAAGACCACCTCGAACAGAGCAGCCTGCCAGCGCGCACCCTGAACGTGCAGGATAACCCCGCGCTAAGTGCCGACACGCCGGTCAGCGACGGCAGTACGCGCCAGCACCCGTTGTGGCCTTGGCAACTGGCCACGCTGCTGTTCGCACTGACCAGCGTGCTCGGCTTCGCCCTGTGGTGGCGCGCCCGCTCGCAGCCGGCGGTGCTGCGCGCCGCACAAAGCGGCCCGAGCCCGCGCACCCTGCTGGACGATCTCAAACGTGCCTGCCAGGCCAACGACCCGCAGGCGACCCGTCAGGCCCTGGATGCGTGGGCCCGGCAGCAGCCGGAAACCCTGGCCGAGATGGCGGCGCGCTTCGTGCCGCTGTCCGATGCGCTGGATGGGCTGAACGGGGCGTTGTACAGCGAGACGGGCCAATACTGGCAGGGCGATGAGCTATGGCGGGCGATTGGCGCCATTCCGCCTGCCGAGCAGGTGAAGGCGCCGAGCGGCGAGTCGGGCAACCTGCCCCCGCTATATCCGAAGTGACAGCGCGGCGGCAAGTACGCTCAAGGCTTGGACATGGTTACTTTTCGAACGGGTTCCAGCCCTGCCGGCCCTTCACCTCTTTGAGGTAATAGGCATAGTTGGTCACACTGGCCCACATCATCGCAAAGGCAATGTTCAGACCGGTGTCCAGGGCACGCGGCAATTCGGTCTCGGTAAAGACTTCGTACATGCCGAGCCCCACGCCCACCACCATGGTGATGCCCAGCAGCGCTAGATTCTTCTTCCACAGGCCCAGCACGAACAAGTAGATCGGGCCAAAGAAGAGTGCGATGAAGTTCAGGTTGAGCAACAACCGCTTGCCGGCAGGCAGTGCCTTGAATGCCTCATTGTAAGCCTGGCTGCCAGGGTAGCCATGCGCCTCGAAGAACGCGAAACGCTCCTGCCATTTGGGCTTGTAGCGGTTCAAGTCGAGCTGAGGTTGCGGAATACTTTCCATTTTCTTTCCTTTCAAACACTGTTCAGTGGAAATCGACGGCCGCCAGATCCGTGGTGCCGAGCATTGCGTTTGCCCCCTTGGTTGCTTCACCCACGACAACATCTCGGGCCATTGCATCCGAAGGGCATCGAAGAAGAGGTGGGAGACAGCGAGGGTGCATCATCAAACATCCTTGTTTCAAAATATTTAACCATCTCGCCGGATAGCGAACAACCCGAGGCGTGCGCATGCCAGTGCGCAGGCCCAAGTTGGGTTACCATACGCGCCCTTCCGAGCACCTTTCAGGCCTTGCCTGACTCGACACCTACAGGTCATTCATGCGTCTGTTTCACACTTCCGACTGGCACCTGGGCCAGAGCCTGCACGGCCAGGAACGCGACTTCGAACATGCCTGCTTCCTCGACTGGCTGCTGGGCCAACTGCGCCTGCGCCAGCCCGATGCCTTGCTGATCGCCGGCGACATTTTCGACACCGTCAACCCGCCGGTCAAAGCCCAGGAGCGCCTGTACGACTTCATCGTCCAGGCCCACGAACAGCAGCCCAAGCTGGACATCGTGATGATCGCCGGCAACCACGACTCCGGCTCGCGCATCGAGCTGCCGGCGCCGTTGATGCGTCGCCTGCGCACGCATGCCCTGGGTCGCGTGCACTGGCTCGACGAAGGCCGCTTGGACGCCGAACGCCTGCTGATCCCGCTGAGCGATGCACGCGGCAAGGTCCAGGCCTGGTGCCTGGCCCTGCCCTTCCTGCGTCCGGCCGAGGTCACCGGCCCCGGGCTTGGCGACGATTACCTGCAAGGCATCACCCAGGTGCATGCACAACTGATCGAAGCGGCGCTGAAAAAACGCAAGAAAGACCAGGCACTGATCGCCATCAGCCACGCGCACATGGCCGGCGGCAGCGTCAGCGAAGACTCCGAGCGCAGTCTGATCATTGGTAACGCCGAAGCCTTACCGGCGCGGCTGTTCGACAAGGCCATCGGGTATGTCGCCCTGGGCCACCTGCACAAGCCGCAGAAGGTCAACCGCGAGGCGCGCATCCGCTACAGTGGTGCGCCGATCCCGCTGTCGTTCGCCGAGATCAACTACCCACACCAGGTACTCGAAGTGGAATTCTCCGGCAGTCAGCTGGTCAGCGTCGAGCCGCGTCTGGTGCCGCGCGCCGTGGCCTTGCAACGCCTCGGCCCAGCGCCCCTGGCCGAGCTGCTGCCCCTGCTCAACGACCTGCCGGTGATCGATCTGCTCGAAGACCCCAATCGCCAGCCCTGGCTCGAAGTCCGGGTACGCCTGGATGAACCACAGCCCGACCTGCGCCAGCAGATCGAACGCGCCCTGCACGGCAAAGCCGTGCGTCTGGTGCGCATCAGCGCCGAGTATGCCGGGAGCGGACGCGAGGAGGACGACGAACAGGCGTTCGTCGAACTTGCCCGCATGACCCCACAAGACCTGTTCGGTCGCGCTTGGGAGCAAGCCTATGGCGGCCCCGCCGACGCAAAGGCCCTGGCCGACTTTGCCGAACTGTTGCAGGACGTGCTGCAAGCCGAGGAGCAGCCATGAAGATTCTTGCCATCCGCCTGAAGAACCTGGCGTCCCTGGCCGGCCCCATCGACATCGATTTCAGCGCAGAACCCCTGGCCAGCGCCGGCCTGTTCGCCATCACCGGCCCCACCGGTGCCGGCAAGAGCACCCTGCTCGATGCCCTGTGCCTGGCACTGTTCGGCAGCGTGCCACGGCTCGGCGGCATCGCCCAGGAAGCCAAGGTGCCCGACGCCGACGGCGAAATTCTCACCGGCGACCCACGCAACCTGCTGCGTCGTGGCACCGGCAGCGGTTACGCCGAGGTCGACTTCGTGGGTGTGGACGGCCGACGCTACCGCGCCCGCTGGGAGGCCAACCGCGCCCGCGACAAGGCCAATGGCAAGCTGCAACACAGCCGTCAGAGCCTGTACGACCTGGACAGCGAGCAACTGCTGGCCAGCGGCAAGAAAGAATACAAACCGCTGCTCGAAGCGCGCCTGGGGCTGAACTTCGAGCAATTCACCCGAGCGGTGATGCTGGCTCAGAGCGAGTTCGGCGCGTTCCTCAAGGCCGAGGACAAAGAGCGCAGCGAACTGCTGGAAAAACTCACCAACACCTCGATCTACAGCCGCCTGGGCCAACGCGCGTTCAGCAAGGCACGGGAAACCGCCGAGGCGCACAACGAGCTGAAAAAACAGGCCGAGCACCTGTTGCCGATGGCCGCCGAAGAGCGCGAAGCCCTCGATCAGGCGCTGGAGCTTGCGCAGCAGCAGCTCAAGGCCGACCAGGCGCGCCAACGCCAACTGGAGCAGCAGCGCGCCTGGCTGAATGAACAGCGCCAGTTGCAGGCCCAGCACACGCAAGCCCGCGAGGCGCTGAGCGAGGCCGAAACCCAGTGGCAGCAGCTCGGCGAACAGCGCCTCGACCTGCAACGCTTGGAGCGCCTGGCGCCCCAGCGCCACCAGTTCCACCGCCAGCAGCACCTGGCCGCGCAGATCACCCCGTTGCAGACGCAGATCGCCGAGCGTCAGCAGCAGCAAGCCGCCCTGGACAACCAGACGCGCACGCTCGAACAAGCCCTTGAAGACGCGCGTCAGGCCCTCGCCCAGGGCCAGGCCGTGCATGCCGAAAGCGCTCCGCGCCTGCGCCAGGCCTTCGCCGCCCAAGGCGACCTGGCACGTCTGGATCAGGAACTGGGCGAGCACCGCGCAGCCTGCCAGCAGGCCGACCAGGCCCTGGCCGAGGGGCAGGAGCAGTTGCAGCAGTTGCAAGACCACCAGCAACGCACCTTGCAGCAGTTGGCGCAGATCGACGCGGCACTGGCCGACAGCGCGCATCTGTCAGGCCTGGCCGATGCCTGGCAGGCCTACCTGCCGCAGCTCAAGCAAGTGATGCTGGTCGGCGGCCGTCTGGCCAAGGCCCAGGAGGAACTGCCCGGTCTGCAAGCCCAGGCCAGCCAGGCCAACGCGCACCTGCAAGCGCAGCGCGACAGCTTCGAGCTGCTGTTCCGCGAAGCTGGCGCCGAGCCCCAGGCGCTGGCCGAGCAGATCGACCTGCTCGGCGGCATGCTGCAAGACAACCGCAAGCAACAGCGCGCAGTCGAAGAGCTGTCGCGCCTGCATGGCCGCGAACTGGAAATGCGCCAGCAGCTCAACGCCCTGCACGAACGCCAGCAGCAAGCCATGCAGCAGCGCCAGCAATTGATCGGCGAAGGCACCGCCGCCAAGGCTGAACTCGAAGCAGCCGAACAGGCCCTGACCCTCACCCGCCAGTTGCTCGAACGCCAGCGCCTGGCCCGCAATACCAGCGTCGAGGAACTGCGCGCGCAGTTGCAGGACGGAGAGCCCTGCCCGGTGTGCGGCAGCGCCGAACACCCGTTCCACCAACCCGATGCGCTGCTGCAAAGCCTCGGCCGGCATGACCAGGCCGAAGAGGCCGCTGCCCGCCAGCAGGTCGATAGCCTCAATACCCGCCTGGTGGACCTGCGTACCCAGCTGGGTGTGATCAACGCTCAACTCAAGGATGCCCAGCAACAACAGGTTCAACTAACCGAGCAACTGCAAGCACTGACCGCGCAACTGCACGCCCACGCGCTGTGGCCAGCCCTCGCGCCCCAGGATGACAACGCCCGCAGTGCCTGGCTGGAGGCACAACTGCGGCGCCTGGGCGATGAGATTGAGCGCGACGAGAAACGCCAGGCCACCTTGCTCACCCTGCAAAAAGACGCGGCGCGCCTGAACCAACAGTTGCAAGCCGCCAGCGACGCCCAGCAGCAAGCCCAACGCCACCTGGAGCACCAGCACCAGGCCATGGCCGGCGACCAGCAACAGCTTGAGCAGAGCCTGAATGACCTGGCCAGCGTGCTGCCCCAGGAAATTCTCCAGGCCCTGCGCGACGATCCGGCCAACGCCTTCCTCGGCCTCGACCAGCAGATCGCCCAGCGCCGCCAACAGCAGGACCTGCGCAAGGACGAGCAGCAGGAGCAGTTGGCCCGCCAGGTGCAGTTGGACAAGCTGCACGATCAGCAGCAGGCCCGCCAGCTCAGCCGGCAGCAGATGCAGCAGAAACAGGCCGCTGTCCAGGCTCAGCACCAGCTCATCCAGGCAACCCTGGCCGAGTTGCTCGGCGGGCAGCCCAGCGCCGAAGCCTGGCAGCAACACCTGGACACGCACCTGGAGCAGGCCCGCCAGGCCGAAGCGCAGAGCGCAGGGCAGTTGCAGGAATTGCGCACCCAGGGTGTGCAACTGGCCAGCGAACTGAAGGCCAGCCTCGAACGCCAGCAGGCCTTGGCCCAAGAACACCATCAATTGCAAGGCGACATCGCCCGCTGGCGTGCCGAGCACCCCGAGCTGGACGACGCCGGCCTCGACCGCCTGCTGGCCTTCGAGGACGCCCAGGTCGCCGACCTGCGCCTGCATCTGCAACAGGCAGAAAAAGCCGTCGAGCAGGGCCGCGTGCTGTTGCAGGAGCGTGAACAGCGCCTGCAACAGCACAGCACCCTGGCCCACGACGAAGTGCCCGAACACACCCTGGAGGAACACCTCGACGCCCTGCAAGGCCAATTGGCAGCCCAGGAGCAGCAGTGCGCCGAGCTACGCGCCCAGCAAGCCGACGACCAGCGCCGGCAGCAGGCCAGCAGCGCGCTGGCCGAGCAGATCGAGCAGGCCTACCAGCAGTGGCAGCGCTGGGCACGCTTGAGCAGCCTGATCGGCTCCGCCTCGGGCGATGTATTCCGCAAGATCGCCCAGGGCTACAACCTCGACCTGCTGCTGCACCACGCCAACAGCCAACTGCGCCAGTTGGCCAGGCGCTACCGCCTCAAGCGTGGCGGCAGCGCCTTGGGCCTGCTGGTGCTCGATACCGAGATGGGTGACGAGACGCGCTCGGTGCATTCGCTGTCAGGCGGCGAAACCTTCCTGGTCTCGCTGGCACTGGCCCTGGGCCTGGCGTCGATGGCCTCGAGCACCTTACGCATCGAGTCGCTGTTCATCGACGAAGGCTTCGGCAGCCTCGATCCCGAGTCGCTGCAACTGGCCATGGACGCACTGGACGGTTTGCAGGCTCAGGGCCGCAAGGTGGCGGTGATTTCCCACGTCCAAGAGATGCACGAGCGAATCCCGGTGCAAATCCAGGTGCGCCGCCAGGGCAACGGACTGAGCGATGTCGAGGTGTGTGGGTGATTCTCTACTCGTTCCGGCGCTGCCCGTGGGCCATGCGCGCGCGCCTGGCTCTGCACTACGCCGGGTGCGCGGTACAGGTTCATGAGGTGGCGATGAAGCACAAGCCCGCCGAATTGCTGGCACTGTCGCCCAAGGGCACGGTGCCGGTACTCGATACCGGGAGCGTGGTGCTGGAAGAGAGCCTGGATATCATGCGCTGGGCGTTGGCCCAGCATGATCCGCAGGACTGGCGCCTGCTCGACGACCCCGCAGCGGCGCAGCAGGGTGAGGCATTGATCGCGCGTAACGACAACACGTTCAAGTCACAGGTGAACCTGTACAAATACGCCGAGCGATACCCCGAGTACACCCGGGCGCAATACCGCCTGCAAGCCGAGCCTTGGCTTGCCGAGCTGGAAGGCCTGCTAAGCGGGCGGCCCTACCTGCTGGCCGACCACCCAAGCCTGGCTGACGCCGCCCTGCTGCCCTTGCTGCGCCAGTTTGCCGGGGTCGAACCAAAATGGTTCGCCGAGGCGCCTTATCCGCAGTTGCGCAGCTGGTTACAGGGCTGGCTGGCGTCAGACGTGTTCAAGGCCGTCATGGCCAAAACCGATTGAATTCAGATCGCCAGGATCGGCGCGGACATTAGCAACAACACGACCGCCGTGATTCGCCACATCATGCTCTGCCCCTTCGGAGAGTCAAAAATACAGCGTCAAATTAAATCACATGGCTTTGTGCTATTACCAATGGCTTTACACAGTTAATGGCTGTGCTTGCTCAGGGCCGCATGGAAGTGCGTGCTCTGTTGCAGGTATTTTTCGGTGTAGCTGTGGGTGCTGGAGGCTTTGCCGGAGTGTTCGGCCTGGGCCTGCGCGGGCAGTACGACCGAGGCGGAAATGGCGGAGGCGGCAATGAGCGGGAACAGATTGAAGTTCATGATGGCGGACCTCGATTTCGGTGGATTGACGTTGGCCCGTCGGGGGCCTTGGGTCAAAACTTACGCCGATGCAGCCGCTGGCTGAAATTCATTGGGGCAGTAGCCAATATCACCCGGATCGATAATAACGCTGCCCCAGGCTAGTTCTGCTTTACGCTGAAAACCTGGCGTCACTCGATGAACTTGAGGTCCGACGGCGCTGGCTGGTCGAACTTCTGCACCGTTTCGCCCAGCTTGCCACTGCGCGGGTCGCGCTGTAGCACCACGATCTGGTCGCTTTTCTGGTTGGCCACCAGCAAGAATTTGCCACTGGGGTCCAGGGCGAATTCCCGTGGGTGATCACCCTCCACCTCTCGGCGCTGCAAGAGGGTCAACTGCCCCTGCTCCTTACCCACCGCATACACCACGATCTGGTTGGCGGTGCCGCGATTGCTGACATACAGAAAACGCCCGTCCGCCGACAGGTGCAAGCCACCAGCGGCCTTGGCAGCGGGGTCCTTGAGGTCAGTCAACGGCAGACGTTGGCGCTCCAGCAGATCACCGTCGCGCACCTCGAACATCACCACTTCGGCGCTCATCTCAAGGGTCAGATAGGCGTGCTGGCCCTTGGCGTCGAACAGCAGATGGCGTGGGCCACTGCCTGGCGGCAAGGCGACCGCAGGCGGTATCGCCGGGCTCAGCGGGTGCTCGGGGCTGGCCCCGTCGTAACGGTAGATGAACACCTTGTCCGCGCCCAGGTCGCAGGCATACAGGTGCCGGCTATCGGGTGACAACACCAGCGCATGCACATGGGCACCGGCCTGGCGCTCAGGGTTGACCTGGCTGGGCACATGCCGGACCTGCTGTACCACCGGCTTGAGCGTGCCGTCCCTGGTTACCGGCAACACCACCAGGCTGCCTCCGGGATCAGGGGCGACAGCGTAGTTGGCGACGAACAAGTAGCGCTGGTCATGGCTGAGGCTGGCGTGGGTAGGCTCGTCACCCTGGCTGGGCACTTGGTTCAGCGGGCTGATCTGGCCGCTGGGAGCCAGGGCGAAACTGCTGACCTGGCCATTGACGGTTTCGTTGACCGCAAACAGCAAGCGCCGGTCGGCCGACAGCACCAGCCACGAGGGGCTGACGCTCTTGACCACCTGCTGCGGCGTGGCATCGATATGGCCGGTGCGTTCGTCGAAAGCGTAGCGGTAGATGCCCTGGCTGGCACCGTCGGTGTAGGTGCCCACCAGCAATGTGGCGCCGTGGGCCTGGATGGAAAACATCAGGCTAGCGATCAGCAGGTTCGTCCAGTGGCGGTTCATCGTCGTCTTCGTCCGGGGCACGCAAAGCACTCATACAGACTAGACGATGCTCGGCCTCGCCCGTGCTCAGTTGCCAGTCGTCACCCGCCCCCGTGGCGGCGGCGACCTGCTCGGGGCTGAAGGTCCAGCGACGTAATTGACGGCCATCCATGCACTCGATCACAAGGCCGGCGTCGTCGAAGGTGAAGTCGAAGGCGTGCAGGCCGTCGATCAGAAGCATGTCGCAAGCTGCGAGGGCGGTGGCTAGGGTCATGGGAATGTCCGGGAAAATGAGTCGGCCATTATAACCAATGGGGCCGCGCTGCGGCCCCAGAGGTCTCAATGCGCGAAAATCGACCCGCCGGCCTTGCCCGCCAGCTTGTCTGGCTTGATCAGGAACCGCGCCAGCGCCGGCAGCAGCCACAGCGCACCGAACATGTTCCACAGCAACATGAAGGTCAGCATCAGGCCCATGTCGGCCTGGAACTTGATCGCCGAGAAGATCCAGGTGCACACGCCGATCGCCAGGCACAGTCCGGTGAACAGCACCGCCTTGCCGGTGGAGCGCAGGGTCTCGTAGTAGGCCTCCTGCAAGGGCAGGCCGGCGCGCAGGAAGCTCTCCAGACGGCTGTAAATGTAGATGCCGTAGTCCACGCCGATACCGACGCCCAGCGCTACCACCGGCAGCGTCGCGACCTTCACGCCAATGCCCATGAACGCCATCAACGCATTGCCCAGCACCGAGGTCAGCACTAGCGGCAGCACGATGCACAGCGTCGCAGCGAAAGAGCGGAAGGTGATCATGCACATCACCGCCACGCACAGGTAGACCAGGATCAGAATGGTCAGCTCGGCCGACTTGATCACCTCGTTGGTGGCCGCCTCGATCCCGGCATTACCAGCGGCCAGCAGGAATTGCAGGCCTTCCTTGTCGTGGCTGTCGGCGAATGCCTTAGCCGCTGCGGTCACCCGCTCCAGGGTTTCGGCCTTGTGGTCGTTGAGGAACACCAGCACCGGCGCCAGCGAGCAATCGGCGTTGTACAGGCCGTCGGCACGGGCGATAGAGTTGTTGAGGATGTCCGGGTTGCGTGACAGCGTTTCCCACTTCAGGCTGCCCTCGTTCATGCCCTTGATGACCTGCTTGGAGACGGTCACCAGCGAGATCGTCGACTGCACCCCAGGGGTGTTGTCCATGGCCCACATCAGCTCGTCGATCGGCGCCATGGTCGCGTGCACCGAGCACTGCTCGGCCGGGGTCTTGACCATGATCACCAGTACGTCGGAACTGGTGGAGTAGTTGCTGATGATGAAGCTGTTGTCCTGGTTGTAGCGCGAGTCAGGCCGCAATTCGGGCGCACCTTGGTCGAGGTCGCCGATCTTGAGGTTCTGGCTGTACCAGAGCCCGCCACCAAAGGCCAGCAACGCCAGCACGATGGAAACCGGCGCCACCTTGGGGCTGGCGAAGTTCGACAGCAGGCGCCAGAACGGATGCTCGCAGGTGGCGTCCTTCTTGCTACGGGCGATGGCCTTCTGGCTGATGCCGACGTAGCTGATGGCCACCGGCAGCAGGATCAGGTTGGTGAAGACAATCACCGCCACACCGATGGACGCACCAATGGCCAGCTCGCGAATCACGCCGATATCGATGATCAGCAGGGTGATGAAGCCCACAGCGTCCGCGAGAATCGCGATCATCCCCGGCAGGAACAGCTGCCGGAAGGTGCGCCGGGCGGCGGTCAGGGCGTTGTCGGCGTCGCTCGACTGCAAGGCAATGCCGTTGATCTTCTGCACCCCATGGGAGATGCCAATGGCGAAGATCAGGAACGGCACCAGCATCGAGTAAGGGTCCAGCCCGAAGCCTACCGCGTGCATCAGCCCGAGTTGCCAGACCACCGCCACCAGGGTGGTGATGAGCACGGCGATGGTGCTGCGAATGCACCAGGTAAACCAGTACAGCAGCGCCCAGGTGATCACCAGCGCCACGCCGAAGAACATCGCCACCATCACCAGGCCGTCGATCAGGTCGCCGACTTTCTTGGCGAAACCGACGATATGAATCTTCACGTTGGGGTTTTGCGCCTGGAACTTGTCGCGGATCTTCTCTTCGAGCTGATGGGAGAACTGCTGGTAGTCGAGCTTGACCTGCCGGCCTGGGTCCTGCGGGTCGGGGTAGCTTTCCAGCAGCGGGATATCGACGATGCTGGACTTGAAGTTGTTGGCCACCAGGCGCCCCACCTGGCCAGACTTGAGCACGTTGTCACGCAGGGTATCGAGGCTGTCCTGGGAGCCGTTGTAGGTGTTGGGGATCACCTCGCCACCGGAGAAGCCTTCTTCGGTGACCTCGCTCCAGCGCACGCTGGGGCTCCACAATGACTTGAGCCCTGCCCGATCGACGCCGGGGATGTAGAACACCTCGTCGTGGATCTGACGCAGGGTCTCCATGTAGTCCTTGTCGAAGATGTCGCCCTTGGTCGACTCCACCGAAATACGCACGGTGTTGCCCAGGTTGGCCAGGTCGTTGCGGTGCTCCATCATTTGCTCAATGAACGGATGCTGGAGCGGGATCATCTTCTCGAAACTGGTGGAAGGACGGATCTGCGTGGCCTGCCAGAACAGGAAAATGCTCACCAGCACACAGATGGCGATGACCACCGGGCGATTGTTGAAGATCAGCCGTTCCAGCAGGGTGGCCTTGTCCTTGTGCTGCATGTCGAAGCTCTCCCGGCTGGTCATGGGCGTACCTCCTCTACACCATCGGCCGTGGCCAGGTGCACACCACCCTGCCCCACCAGCAACAGGCCGCCATCGGCAAGCCCGCTCACCCCAGCCAGGGCAATGCGGTCAGCGCGGTTGCGCACGCTGAAGGTCTGCCCGTCATCGACGCTGCGCAGCACGCTGCCACCGTTGCCGACAAGTACCAGGCTGCCGTCCCCCAGAAGCGTAGCGCTTGCCAGGCCGAATTCGAGCGGACCGCGCTCGGCCATCAATGCGATGGGTTGCCAGCTGTCACCGAAATCGGTGGAGCGCAGCAGGTTGCCGCGCAGCCCATAGGCCAGCAGGGTATGTGGCTGGGCAGTGCCGATCACACCGAACAGCGAGCCCTCGTAGGGGCCTTGGACCTTGCTCCAGGTCTGGCCGTCGTCGGCAGAGCGGAACATGCTGCCCTGCTCGCCAACGATGAACAGGCCGGCATCCTTGACCTGGGTGATGGCGTTCAAGTGCAGTTGGTCAGGGTTGTCCAGGCGCTCGCCGACGTCTTGCCAGTGCTGGCCGCCGTCGGTGGTCTCCAGCAGTGCGCCATAGGCGCCGACGGCAAAGCCGTGCTGGGCATCAAGGAAACGCACATCGAGCAGCGGCGCCTCGCGCGACAGGTCCTCGAACTGTTTGCTCCAGGTCGCGCCACCATCGTTGCTGGCGAGGATCTGCGCGTCATGGCCGACCGCCCAGCCGCGCTTGTCGTCGAGGAAGAACACCGCGGTAAGCAATTGCCGGGTGGGCACGCGGGCCTGGGTCCAGGTCTTGCCCTGGTCGTCGGAGAACAGGATGTGGCCACGATCACCGACCACCACCAGGCGATTGCCAGCATGGGTGGTGCCGATCAGCAGGCTCTGGGCAGCCTTGGCCGACTCCACCGAGTACGCCTCGGCGGCCACTGCCGCTCGCACTTCGCTGGCGCCGATGCCCAGCACCAGCGCCAGCATGGCGCCGACCGCAAGCCTGCGGCGCGGGTTGATCCGCTCTCTCATGACTGCCCCCTGTTGTGTTCTTGTCGCGGGTCAATCTATTGCCAGGCACTGCGAAAACCCCGTTCCAGAGCCCTGGAATAGCTTTCGGCCATGCTAGCGGGATTGTCCGACAGAAAACAACGCGCGGGACGTTATGTTTTGTTAACCGCCAAGATATTCGGCGGGCCGGCACGATACCCGCCCTTATCTAGGGAAGTTTCCTACGACCACCTCGGAATTTCCCGGCATTACTTCCTAGCTACTCGTATTTACCGTCTTTCTCCGATGTTCAACCGAGCGCCCATGCCAGAACTCGCGCTCGTTGTAATCTGGACAAGGAGCGGTCAATGCGACACCCAGCCAATCTGCACTACAGCTTCGAGCCGCTGAGCAGCGGCGCCGAATTCGATGTGGTGACATTCAAACTTACGATTGCGCGCGTGTTTTATCCACATGGACGCAGGAGAAACTGCCATGCCAACACCCGCTTACATCAAGATCGAAGGTCAGACCCAAGGCAACATCACCGCGGACGACTGGCGTAAACCGATCGTCTAACCCGGCTGCCCCCCCTGGCAGGGGTGTTTGAACTCTCGGACGGCGGAAGGATTTTTCATGCCCAGCCAATCTGATTTGCGGTACACCTTCGAGCCACTCGTTGGCAATGCCGAATTTGAAGTGGTGTCGTTCGAACTCAAGGAAGCGATCAGCGCGCCTTTCACCCTCGAATTGCAACTGATCAGCTTCGATCCCGACATCGATTTCGGCCAACTACTGGATAAACCCATCGTGTTCACGATCTGGGATGGCAAAGGTCCGGTGCGCCACGTGCACGGGCTGGTCAGCCGTTTCAGTCAGGGAAACTCCGAACAAGTTGCTCATCAGTCGAAAATGGGCAGCTTAGGGATGTTCCGATCAAGTCAGCACAGACCATCTGACCTGTGCTGACTTGATCGGAAAATCCCTAGGCCTACCTACACCCTTCATCGATCACCCCCTAATGAAAACCCCTTACGCAGCCCTGACCCTCCCACCCAATACCCGCCTAGAACCAGACGAACTGCTGGAAAACTTTCTCAAAGCCGCCTGCAAGCTCAACCCCGAGGCAGTGCCGGAGGGTTTGTATGAAGCGGTGGTGAGGACTTGGACGGAGCACTGAGCATGCCCGGACATGGAGCCATTCGCCTGGGCGATACGCATTCGGGCGGGGGAAGGATGATCGAAGCCAACGGCGTGATGATCGACGGTCAAGCGCAGTGCGTGCTGGGCGACAACGCGCAGTGCCCGCTGCATGTGGGGATTTATCCGCTGGTCAGCGGCGGCGACGGCAGCGTGCTGTTCGAGGGGCAACCGTTGATCTTCGAGCCAGCGGAACTGGCGTGCGGCTGTCAGGTGTTTTCAACGTGTACGCGGGGGCATGCAAAAGCGTGAGAGGCCAGCGTTACTGGGGAAAACATCGTGGAGATACCACGCGCGGGACGTTATGTTTTGTTGACCGCAAAAACGGGGGCCGCTTTGCGACCCCCGTTCAACCTGGCTTACGCCAAGCTCTTGCTCACCACTTCATACACATCGCTGGACAGCGCCCCGGACGCCAGGATCCGCTCCAGCTCGCCCTTCATCAACACCTGCCGCGCATCGTCGTACTTGCGCCAGCGGGTCAGCGGCGCCAGCTGGCGCGAAGCGATCTGCGGGTTGAGCGCGTTGAGTTCGATCACCAGGTCCGCCAGGAAGCGATAGCCCGAGCCGTCGGCAGCGTGGAAGTTGACCAGGTTCTGCCCGGCAAAGGCACCCACCAGCGCACGCACCTTGTTCGGGTTCTTCAGGGTGAAGGCAGGGTGCTGCATCAATGCCTGAACCCGCGCCAGACCACCCGGCAAGCTGCTGGCAGCCTGTACGCTGAACCACTGGTCCATGACCAGCGGATTGTCCTTGAAGTGCTCGGCGAAGCTTTCCAGGGCCTTGGCCCGCTCGGCCTCGAACGGCGAGTTGACCAGCACCGCCAGCGCCGTGAGGCGCTCGGTCATGTTGTCGCAGTGCTCGAACTGCTCCAAGGTCGCCTCCAGCACCTGCGGCTTGCCGGTCAGCATCAGGTACGACAGGGCGATGTTCTGCAAGCTGCGGCGGGCGAAGTGCTCGGCGGCAGCCACGTAGGCGGTGTTGCGCGACACCTCGCGGTTGGCCTGGTAACGCGCCCACAGGGCGTCGAACAGCTGCTCGGCGATCTGCTGGCGGGCGAACTCGCGGGCAGCATGGATAGCGTCCACATCCGCCACCTGGCTGATTTCGGTGAGGTAGGCCTCGCCCGGCAGCGAGAGCATCTCGGCGACCATGGCGGCGTCCAGCGCTTGATTGCCCAGCACGGTGCCCAGCGCGGTGATCAGGCGCTGGTCGAGCGTGAGGGCCTGGCCACGCTGGTACTGGCCGATCAACTCTTGCAGGACCTGCACCGACAGCTGCTGGCCAGCCTCCCAACGGTTGAAACCATCGCTGTCGTGCTGCATGAGGAACATCAGCTGGTCGCGATCGTACGGGAAGCTCAGCTTGACCGGCGCACTGAAGCCGCGCAGCAGCGAAGGCAGCGGCTTGGCGCCGAGCCCTTCGAAGGTGAAGGTCTGTTCGGCCTCGGTCACCGACAGCACGCGGCTGGTGCCCACGGCCGCGTCCTCGCCGACCAGGCGCAGCGGCAGGTCGTTGCCTGCGGCATCCAGCAAGCCCAGCGCCACCGGGATCACGAACGGCAGCTTGTCCTGCTTGTCCGGGGTCTGCGGGCAGCTCTGGCGGAAGGTCAGGCTGTAGCGCTGGGCGTCGGCGTCATACTGCTCGCTCACTTCCAGGCGCGGGGTGCCGGCCTGGCTGTACCAGCGCTTGAACTGGGTCAGGTCGACGCCGTTGGCATCTTCCATGGCCTTGATGAAGTCGTCGGTGGTTACCGCCTGGCCATCGTGACGTTCGAAATACAGGTCGCTGCCCTTGCGGAAGCCCTCGGCGCCCAGCAGGGTGTGGACCATGCCCACGACTTCTGCGCCCTTCTCGTACACGGTCAGGGTGTAGAAGTTGGAGATCTCGATGAAGCTGTCCGGGCGCACTGGATGCGCCATGGGGCCGGCGTCTTCGGCGAACTGGTGGGTACGCAGGTAGGCGACGTCCTCAATGCGCTTGACCGTGCGCGAGTTCATGTCGGCGCTGAACTCAGCGTCGCGGTAAACCGTGAAGCCTTCCTTGAGCGACAGCTGGAACCAGTCGCGGCAGGTGACGCGGTTGCCCGACCAGTTGTGGAAGTACTCGTGGGCGACCACCCCTTCGACACGCTGGTGCGCAGCGTCGGTGGCGGTTTCGGCGCGGGCCAGCACGCAACTGGAGTTGAAGATGTTCAGGCCCTTGTTTTCCATCGCGCCCATGTTGAAGTCGTTGACCGCGACGATCATGAAGATGTCCAGGTCGTACTCGCGCCCATAGACTTCTTCATCCCAGCGCATGGACTTCTTCAGGCTGACCATGGCGTGGTCGCACTTGTCGATGTTCTCGGGCTCGACATAGATGCGCAGGGTCACATCGCGACCGGACTGGCGGGTGAAGCTGTCCTCGACGCACCACAGGTCACCGGCCACCAGCGCGAACAGGTAGGCAGGCTTGACGAACGGGTCTTCCCAGGTTGCCCAGTGACGGCCGTCCTCGGCTGGGCCGCTGCCCACCGGGTTGCCGTTGCTCAGCAGCACCGGGTAGCGGTGCTGCTCGGCGATCACCGTGGTGGTGAAGCTGCTCATCACGTCCGGGCGGTCGAGGTAGTAGGTGATCTTGCGAAAACCCTCGGCTTCGCACTGGCTACAGAACATCTTGCCCGACTTGTACAACCCTTCGAGCGCGGTGTTGCGCTCAGGGTGGATCTTCACGCTGGTATCCAGGGTGAAACGCTCGGCCGTGGGCTGTACGGTCAGGCTGCTGTCGTCGAGCTGGTAGTCACTTGGCTGTAGCTCTGCGTCGTCCAGCGACACCCGCAGCAGTTCCAGTTGCTGGCCGTCCAGCACCAAAGGCGGCAATCCGGCACCACGCGCGGGGTTGCGGCGCATGACCAGTTGCGCATGCACAAGGCTGTGATCCTCGAACAGCTCGAAGGTCAGGTGCGTCTCGTCGATCAGGTACTCGGGGGCCTGGTAGTCCTTGAGGTAGATCACTTGCGGTTGTTCAGTGCGCATGGTGACGATCCTTTACTGGAGCACGGCCAATTGGTAGGCCGTGTACTTGCGAATGTTGATCACGCCGGTATCGAAGATCAGGTACTGGCCCTTGATGCCCAGCAGCGTGCCCTCGACCACCGGGTCCTTGTCGAGGTTGAAGCTGACGATCTTTTTCGGGTACGCCTGGACCGGGTACTTGATCTGCACCACTTCGGCGTCCGCCAGCGGCTGGATGGCCTGCAACCCGAAACGCGCCTGGAGATCGCCAATGCCCTCGGCGCAGGCGTCGAAGATCTGCTCGCGGATCGCCACAAGGTCGAGCGCCTCGGCATCGCCCTTGAGCAGCGCGCGCCAGTTGGTGCGGTCCGGCACCTGGCTACGCAGGATGTCTTCGACCAGGCCCGATTGCTGGCGCGTGGCCACGCGCATGATCGGCAACGCCTGGCTGGCGCCTTGGTCGAGCCAGCGGGTCGGCAGTTGCGTGGCGCGGGTGATGCCCACCTTGATGCCCGACGAGTTGGCCAGGTACACCACATGGTCGGTCATGCAGAACTGTTCGCCCCACGACGGCTCGCGGCAGGTGCCTGCGTCGTAGTGGCATTTTTCCGGGGCCATGATGCACACGTCGCACTGCGCCAGCTTGGTCATGCACGGGTAGCAGTAACCCTGGCTGAAGCTGGTCTTGGTGCGCTTGCCGCAATGGGTGCAATGGATGGCGCCGAGGTACTCCAGGCGGATCGACTGGCCGATCAGCGGGTTGACCGGCACTTGCGTTTCATCGAGGCGGAAACTGTACTGCACCACCGGTGCTTCCAGACGCACCGCCATCTTGCTCAAAGAGCCACGAGCGAGTTCGATCAATGTACCGAGTCCGACTTGAACAGGATGTTGGGGATCGGTGCGGACTTGGACGCGCATTCCTGCGGGCCCATGTAACCGGTGCGCTGCTCCTCGGGGAGGTTCTGCATCTCCCAGGCGATCACCGCCTGCAGCGACAGCTCCTTCTGCTCGGTGGTCAGCTTGCGGCCGTCGGACCATTTGCCGATTTCCACGGCCGTCTTCAGGCTCTCGTAGATTTCCGGGGTAATGTTTTCGATCATTTGCGCGAATGTGGACATGCGGTCTCCTCAGTCAGGCGGCTAGTTTACGCCGGGCGATCATTCCACCCAAGAGCCCCGTCAGGCATCCGATGAGCAGGCCGCCGACATGCGCCGCGTTGGCGATCTCGCCAAAACCCAGCTTGCCGACCACGCCGCTCAGGCACACCAGCAGCCAGATCAGCATCATCGCCAGCACGCCACGGGGCAGTTTGAACAGCGGATTGGGCGCCAGCCAGTGGTACAGCCAGACATGCCCGAGCAGACCGTAGAGCACCCCGGAAAGCCCGCCGAACAGGCCAGGCCCGCTGGTCAGATGCTGGGCGAGGTTGGAAACCAGGCTGAACAGCAAGGTCAGCCCAAGCAACATGCCCGGGCCCTGACGCAGCTCGATTCGCCGCCCCAGTTCCCAGAACCACATGCCGTTCATGGCCAGGTGCAACACCCCGAAATGCAGCAGCATCGGCGATACCAGGCGCCACCACTGGCCCTGTTCCAGGCTCTGCGTCAAGCCTGTGAAATACAGGTATTCGCCCTGTACCTGAAACGGCAGGAAGGTGAACCAGCCAATGGTCGCGAGGTTATCGCCCAGGTTGGTCACGCCCGCCACCAACAGGCATAGCAACAGCACGCCTGCGGTGACCTTGCAGGCCAGCGCCTGCGCCTTGAGCGACGGCCGGGTAGGCTCGGCGACTGGCTGCGCCAACTGGATCTCGTCACTGCCCTCGGGGTAGCGGCGATACAGTTCCAGTACATCCTCGGCCACCGCCGGCGGCACCCAGAGCACCTGCTCTTCGCCCTCTTCCACCACTCGATGCGGGATCTGCAAGCGGCGCAGCAAGGCGACGAAGCCGGCCAGGTCCACGCTCACTGGCAGGCGCAACACTTCGATCACGTTCATTGATTGGCCTGCGGGCGTTCGACATCTACCCACACGAACTTGCGCGGATCGATGCGGGTTTCGTCATCCAGCCGGTAGGCGGCCAGCTTGCCGTAGAGCACGGCGCTGTAGTCCAGACAGGCCAGGTTGTCGCGGATCGGTGCCGGGCGACCGCTGCGCCAGTAATGGCCGACGAACAACAGGGGTTCAGCCTCCGAATAACGCAGCAGGGCGTTCTTCTGGCTATGGCTGAGCGGCGTGCGGGCCACTTCGTCGGGCAAGGCATCGGGCTGGAATACGATATCGCCGTAAGTCTGCGGATCTTCCTCCCAGAACTTGGTGCGGAAGAACGCACGGGTCAGGCCGTCACCACCGGTGAGCGTCAGACCATCGGGCAGGCGCATGTCGGTGCCACGCAGCAGGCGGTTGCACACGGTCGAGGCAAAGCTGCCGGAGACCGCCGACGCCTGGACGAAGTGCTCGTCGATGCAGCCATTGGGGTATTGCCGACGCAGCGGCTCGATCAGTTGAGGATCCCAACAGGCATGTACCAAGCGGAAACGCCCTGCATCGACGAACAGCGGCAGCTCGTAGAACCACTGGATGAAATCGTGCCAGTCACCGGGATACTGGGCGAACTGCGTGAGCGTCTCGTCGATCAGCCGGGCGTGGCGCGGGGTATGCTCGCGCACAAACGCCTTGCCGCTTCCAGGCAGCGCCGGCGTGACCCAGCCCAGCGCGTTGTATTCGTGGTTGCCCATGATACAGAAGGCCTGCCCGGCCTCGACCATGTCGTGCACGATATGCAGCGCCTCGCGAATACGCGGGCCTCGATCTACGATATCCCCGAGGAACAAGGCCTGGCGCCTTGGGTGGCGCCAGACGCCGGAAACCCGCTTGTAGCCGAGCGCGTCGAGCAGCCGCTCCAGCGTGAGGGCACAGCCATGCACGTCACCGATGATGTCGAAACTGCGCGCCGGATCAAGCATCAGTCGTCCCTGCCGCCCAGGCGGCTGCCCCAACCGAGCTTGGTGCGGCAGACCTCGTAGTAGTTGTGGCCCAGCGGATGGATCAAGCGCAGCTTCTGCGGTTTCTTGCTCACCGTGATGGTATCGCCAGGGGCACAGGTGAAATGGTTCTGGCCGTCGCAAGAGACTTGCGGGTAGATCTGCAAGTCATTGGACACCACGATTTTCAACTCGCTGTTGCCGTCTACCACGATCGGCCGGCCCGACAGGGTATGCGGGTACATCGGCACGATGACGATGGCGTCGAGCTTGGGGTGCATGATCGGACCGCCGGCAGACAGCGCGTAGGCCGTGGATCCGGTAGGCGTTGCGACGATCAGGCCGTCGGCCTTCTGGCTGCAAACGAACTGGCCGTCGATGTGGATTTCGAACTCGATCATCCGGGTCGACTTGCCCGGATGCAGGACCACATCGTTGAGCGCATCGCCCTGGCCAATGGCCTCGTGATGGCGGCGCACCTCGGCCTGCAGCAGAAAACGGTTCTCGACCAGGTAATGGCCATCGAGCACCTCGGCGACCTTCTCTTCCAGCTCGTCCGGGCGGATGTCGGTGAGAAAGCCCAGGTTACCGCGGTTGATGCCCAGTACCGGGATGTTGTGACGGGCCAGGGCGCGAGCGGCGCCCAGCAGACTACCGTCGCCGCCGACCACGATCACCAGGTCGCAGACCTCGCCCAGCAGCTTGCGCGTGGAGGTCTGCAAGCCGTGACCAGGCAGCACCTCGGCGATGGTGTCCTCGAGAATCACGTGCAGGTGGCGCTCAAGCAGGAATTTTTTCAGTCGGCGAATGGTGTCGAGCACCTGGGAGCTACCAAGGCGTCCGATGATACCGATATTGCGAAATTGCTCCATGGTGCTCCTGCAAGGCTCTGCGGCGGGTAACGATGACAGGATTATGGGCGAAACGACCGGCTAGCGGCAAACCGGCTATGCTCGCTGGATGACGCCTTTCGCCGCCCTCGAACCCCTGCCCCGCCAGTTGCACCATCCTGCGGTGCGTGACCTGGCCTGGGTAATCGTGTCACCGCCGCTGCTGGGCCAGGCCCCGTGGCCGCAGCGCCACCCGCTGGCGGGCAGTGCCTGGGCTGACGATCCGGCGCACCTGGCCGCCTGGCTAAGCACCCTGGACCACGACCCTACGCCGTTGCTGACCTGGCTCACGCGCCTGGGCAGCCGTCGCCTGGGGCTGTATTACGAATGCCTCTGGCAGTTCGCCTTGCAGCAGGCGCCGGGCATCGAGCTGCTGGCAGCGAACCTGGCGCTCCGTGACGGCGGACGTACCTTGGGCGAACTGGACATCCTGCTGCGTGACCGCGACGGCGACCATCACCTGGAGCTGGCGATCAAGCTCTACCTGGGCCCCCAGATCGGCGCCGGCCAGGACCCTGCGCAGTGGCTCGGCCCCGGCTGCCATGACCGGCTGGGCCTGAAGCTTGCACACCTGGCCGGCCACCAGTTGCCGATCTCGGCGAAGCCGCACGCTCGTGCAGCCCTGCACGGCCTGGGTATCGACCACGCCCAGGCACACCTGTGGCTGGGCGGTTACCTGTTCTACCCCTGGACAGGCTCTGCCACGCCTCCCACAGGTGCCCATCCAAGACACTTGCGCGGCCACTGGCTACACCGACGCGACTGGCCAGCTGGGCCCGGGCGCTGGCAACCGCTGGCGCGGCACAACTGGCTGGCGCCCGCACGGATCGAGGCGGACCGTTGCTGGACACCGGCGCAGTTCGAACACTGGCTGCATGCACTGGACGACACGGCACCAGCTTATTTGCTGGTGAACGTAGAAAAAGAAGCAGACGGCGCCTGGCAGGAAACCGAGCGGGTATTCCTGGTGGCCGACCGTTGGCCACACCTGAACCCAGCCGAGCCCTTGCTCGCACCAACGTCCAATCCTTGATCGCGGCGTCAGGCCAACACATTTCTGGCATACCGCGCTACGCTGACAGCAGCAGGCGCCAGCAAGAGCGCCCCACCAACCTGATGACGAGGACCGACTATGGTTGAATCCACCCCCGCGGCGCACTATGCACGCGCATCGATCGTGCTGCACTGGCTGATGCTGGTGCTGCTGGCCGCCGTCTACGCCTGTATCGAGTTGCGCGGCCTGTTCCCCAAAGGCAGCGCCGAACGCGACGTGATGAAAGACCTGCACTTCATGCTCGGCTTGAGCGTATTTGTGTTGGTATGGCTGCGCCTGGCCCTGCGCCTGTCGCGCCCCACTCCGGCCATCGTGCCCAAGCCACCGGCTTGGCAGACTGGCCTTTCGCACCTGATGCACCTGCTGCTGTACCTGATGATGATCGGTCTGCCGCTGGCCGGCTGGACGATCCTCAGCGCCGCAGACAAACCGATCCCGTTCTATGGCCTGGAATTGCCCAGCATCGTCGCTCCCGACCCAGACCTGGCCAAGTTCGTAAAAGGCTGGCATGAGCGCATCGGCGGCTGGGGTTACTGGCTGATCGGTCTGCACGCCCTGGCCGGGCTGTACCATCACTACGTACGCCGCGACAACACGTTGCTGCGCATGCTGCCTTACAAGTAACCGCGCCGCCCCTGTAGCCCGCCGGTGTGCACGAACACCAGGCGGGTGCCCGGGGTGAAATGCCCAGCCTCCACGTACTCACGCAACGCCAGCAAAGCCTTGCCGGTGTACAGAGCCTCCAACGGCAGGCCGGCCTGGGCCTCGCTCTGCCCAATGAACGCCAGCAGTTCGTCGTCAAGGCGGGCGAACCCGCCCCGGCAAGCGGCATGCAGCTGATAACCCATAGGCCCGGCCAGGGTCAGCACGTTCTCGCGCACACCATGATCCAGCGGAACCGCTAACGCACCATGCACCGGGCGCCGACCGGCTTCGGCGAGCACCAGGCCAGCCAAGGTGGTGCCGGTCCCGGCAGCCAGCCACCAGGCATCGTAATCCTCCCAGCCCAGCTCTGCGAGCTGCGCCTGGCACTGCTCGACGATCAGCGCACACCCGCGTGCACCGGCCAGGCCACCGCCGCCTTCGGCGATACAATGCCAGCCGGGGTAACGCGCCTGCCACGGCTGCCAGAAATCAGCACGGTGGCGCTCGCGATAGCCCGCATAGCCAAGCCAATGCAAGGTCATGCCAAAAGCCCGCAAGTCACGCACCGTGGGGGTGTCCTGTTCATGCCCGCGCAACAGCCCGACGCTGCCCAAGCCAAAGCGCCTGGCAGCGGCGGCCAGGGCATGCAGGTGATTGGAGTGGTTCCCACCCAGGCTGATCAAGCCCGGCGCTTGCGCTTGGCGCGCGTGCAGCAGGTGGTGGCGTAGCTTGAACCACTTGTTGCCGCTGATCAGCGGATCGACCAAATCCAGACGCAATACCGCAGCCTCGACCCCGGCTAACCGGAGCCAGGGCAGTTCGAGGCGTTGCAGAGGGGCTTGGGGCAGACTGAATACGGACATGGCGCGAGTCTATCAGTTGCCGGGCTGTATCGCCGTGGCCCGGCACTCTGTTAACCGCCCCCCACAGGATTGCGGCAAGCCTGAATCCAGCGCCGCCCCTGTAGGCGCGGCCTCGCGCCGCGAACACCGGCATAGCCGGTGCCATCCACGGCGCTGCCCGACAAAGCCTTGTACCGCCTATAGGTCTAGCGCTTGATCACAACTCGGCAGCCAGCCGCGAACCTTGGTTGATCGCCCGCTTGGCATCCAGCTCGGCAGCCACATCCGCTCCACCGATCAGGTGCACCGACTGCCCGGCCGCAACCAACCCGTCGTACAACTCGCGCAACGGCTCCTGACCTGCACAGATAACGATGTTGTCCACCGCCAGCAGTTGCGGCTCGCCGTCGGCGATGCGCACATGCAGGCCGGCATCGTCCACCCCCAGGTACTCGACGCTGTTGAGCATTTGCACGTGCTTGTTCTTGAGTCCGGTACGGTGGATCCAGCCGGTGGTCTTGCCCAGGCCGTCGCCCACCTTGGTTTTCTTGCGTTGCAGCAGGTACACCTGGCGCGCTGGCGCAGAAGGCTGAGGTTGAATGCCGGCTACCCCGCCACGTGCTTGCAGGTGCGTGTCGATGCCCCATTCCTTCCAGAACGCCTCACGATCCTGGCTGCTGGCAACGCCCTGATGGACCAGGTACTCGGACACATCGAAGCCAATGCCTCCCGCACCGATCACCGCAACCCGCTGGCCCACAGGCTTGCGCTGCAACAGCACGTCGAGGTAGCTGAGCACCTTGGAGTTGTCGATACCGGGTATCGCCGGCGTGCGCGGAGCGATGCCGGTGGCCAGGATGACCTCGTCATATCCCCCGGCCTTGAGGGTGTCGACATCAACACGGGTGTTCAGGTGCAGCTCGACACCGGTGCTGCGCAGCTTGTTGGCGAAGTAGCGCAGGGTCTCGAAGAACTCCTCCTTGCCCGGCACACGCTTGGCCACGTTGAACTGCCCACCGATCTCGGCACCTGCGTCGAACAGCGTCACCTGATGGCCGCGCTCAGCCGCCACGGTGGCGGCCGCCAATCCAGCAGGGCCTGCGCCGACCACCGCAATACGCTTGACGATACGCACCGGCAGGTAGTTGAGTTCGGTCTCGTGGCAAGCCCGCGGATTGACCAGGCAACTGGTCAGCTTGCCGCCAAAGGTGTGATCCAGACAGGCCTGGTTGCAGCCGATGCAGGTGTTGATTGCGTCGCTGCGCCCTGCGGCAGCTTTGTTGACGAACTCAGGGTCGGCCAGGAACGGCCGGGCCATGGAGACCATGTCGGCGTCGCCCTCGGCCAGCACCGCCTCGGCCACCTCCGGGGTGTTGATGCGATTGGTGGTGATCAACGGAATGCTCACCGCGCCGCGCAGCTTGGCGGTGACCTTGCTGAACGCCGCGCGTGGCACCTTGGTGGCGATGGTCGGAATCCGCGCCTCGTGCCAACCGATACCGGTGTTGATCAGTGTGGCGCCGGCCTGTTCGATGGCCTTGGCCAGTTGCACGATCTCTTCCCAGTTGCTGCCGCCCTCGACCAGGTCAAGCATCGACAGACGGAAGATGATGATGAACTGCGCGCCCACCGCCTCGCGCACCCGGCGCACGATCTCCACCGCCAGACGCATACGGTTCGCGTAGCTGCCACCCCAGCGGTCGGTGCGCTGGTTGGTGTGGGCGGCAAGGAACTGGTTGATGAAATAGCCTTCCGAGCCCATGATCTCGACACCGTCGTAACCGGCACGCTGGGCCAGGCTTGCGCAGGTGACGAAATCGGCGATCTGCTTCTCGATCCCTTCCTCGTCCAGCTCACGCGGCTTGAACGGATTGATCGGCGCCTGGATGGCGCTCGGCGCGACCTGTTTCGGGCTGTAGGCATAGCGCCCGGCATGCAGGATCTGCAGGCAGATCTTGCCCCCGGCAGCGTGCACCGCCTCGGTGACGATACGGTGCTTTTCGGCTTCTTGCTCGGTGCTGAGCTTGGCCGCCCCCGCATACACCCCGCCCTCTTCGTTCGGCGCGATACCGCCGGTGACCATCAGCCCCACCCCGCCCCGAGCCCGCTCGGCAAAGTACGCCGCCATGCGCTCGAAACCGCCTGGACGCTCCTCGAGGCCGGTGTGCATCGAGCCCATCAGGGTGCGGTTACGCAAGGTAGTGAAGCCCAAGTCGAGAGGGGCCAGCAGGTTTGGGTAGCGGTCGGTAGCCATGGAAGGACTCCCCAGGTGGCGTGATCACGGAAGTGCGGGCGCCTCTGCATGCTCGGCGGGGCCCGTCGTAGGTCTGAGGTGGACATTAAACAGGCGTTTGAATGCGCTCAATGATCGAAACTGACAACTTATTGATCCCGCTGCACAGCAGGCTTACCCTAGGGCACTGGCTCGCAAACTGCCGATGTTTAGCGCGCCAGGACACCATAACCCTTATTGCCTACGGTACTGACTGCCTCCTTATGCGAAAACTGCTTGCCAGCGCGTTGCTGCTGGTCACCCTCGCCGGCCTCTGCGGCTATGGTTTCTGGACCTTGCAACGCCCGGAAGGCCACTATCTGTCAGACCTGCGCATCGAGTTGGCGCTCAACCAGGGCGTGCCAGGTGAGCACGGCAACCTGCTGGGGATCGAGCCTCTGCTGTTCCCCAGCGACTACCAGAACCTCTCGCGGCTGCACCGCAAACTCTCCGCCTACCTCGAACACGCTCGCGCCCAAGGCCTGGTGAATACCCGCACAGTGGTGGTGCTACCCGAGCATATCGGCACGTGGCTGTGGGCCCGAGGCGAGAAAAAAGAGCTGTACCAAGTCACCCAGCGCCGCGAGGCTTGGCAATGGCTGGAGTTGAGCAATCCGGTACGCTATGGGCTGGCACTGCTTGGCGCCAACGGCGACGACCGGCGCAGCGACGCGCACCTGCGCATGAAAGCCGCGCAGATGGCCGCCGACTACCAGCACCTGTTCGGCGGCCTGGCACGGGAGTTCGGCGTCACCCTGGTGGCCGGTTCGATCGTTCTGCCTGCCCCGTATGTCGAGCATGGCGTGCTGCACGTCGGCAGCGGCCCACTGTTCAACACCAGCCTGGTGTTCGCCAGCGACGGCAGCGTACTGGGCCAGCCGCAGTATCAGCAGTACCCGGACAGCGAAACGCGCCGCTATGTACACGGCGGCCAACAGCACCCGTTACACGTGCTGCAAACCCCTGCCGGGCGCCTGGGCGTGCTGGTGGGCAGCGACAGTTGGTACCCAGCCAATCACCAGCAACTGGCAGCGCAGTCGGTGCAACTGATTGCCAACCCGGCGTTTCTCAGCGGCCGCCAGAGCTGGCAGACCCCCTGGCGCGGTAACCGCCATCAACGCGCCGCAGCCACACTGCCGCTGCGACGCGGTGAGGTCAGCGAACAGATCGCCTGGCAACGACTTACCCTCGACGCCAGCCAAGGCATCAGCAGCATGAGTGTGTTCCTGCGCGGTCAGTTCTGGGAGCAGGCAGGCGATGGCCAAGGCTTTGCCAGCCAGGCCGACACGCTCTGGGCCGGCAGCGCCAACCCCGGCGCACGTCTGCTCAACTTGTGGCTGTAGCATGAGCCGCGCACGGGTACGCCTGGGGGACCTTTCGGTAGGGTTCACCCAGCCGCTGGCCGAGGCGCTGCGCGCAATGGGGCATGACCCTCAACCGCTGCTGGCGCGCTACGGACTGGATGAGCGGCGCCTGGGCGAACCCGGCGCGCGCCTGTCGATTCCGCGCTACATGCACCTTGGTCACGCCGCCATAACGCTGTGCCAGGAGCCGGCACTAGGCCTGCGCATGGGCAGCTTGAGCCGTCTGGCACAAGCCGGGCTTGCCGGCGTCACGGCAGCCCAGGCGCCCACGCTGGGCGAGGCGGCCCACACGCTGCTGCGCTTCGAGCCGCTGTATGCAGCGAATTACCGTGGCCATTCGCGCTTCATCGAAGATAGCCACGGCGCGTGGCTACGGTTCTACTCCATCAGCCCCTACAACCACTACAACCGCTTCGTGGTCGACTCGCTGCTGGCCGGCTGGCTGGCGCAACTAGGGGCATTGGTAGGCCGGCCAGTGCGCGCCGAGCGCCTGGAGATCGAGTTCGATGCCCCGGATTACGCCGGGCAGTATCAACACCTGAGCTGCGCACCCGTGCAGTTTGGCGCCGCCGCCAACCAATTGCGCCTGAGCCCTGCCACCTTGGCGCAGGCCAATCCCCAGCATTGCCCCAGCACCTGGAGCCACTTGCTGCAATTGTGCGAGGCAGAGCTGGCGCAACGCACCCGTGTCCGCAGCCTGAGCGAGCGTATCGTGCATTTGCTCGGCCCACTGCTCAATGGCGGCCGCGAACCGGACCTGGAAGAAGTGGCGCAGCATCTGCAACTGCCCACCTGGACGCTACGCCGCAAGCTCGCCGAGGAAGGTACGCGCTTTCGCGACCTGCTCAACGACACGCGCCGCGACCTGGCCGAAGCGTACATCCGCGACACCGAGCTGGCGTTTGGCGAGATCGCCTATCTATTGGGGTTTGCATCGGCTGAGGCCTTCCAGCGCGCATTCAAGCGCTGGACGGGCCTGACGCCGGGGGAACATCGCCGCAAGCAGCGACGGGTGGGCTAGAGTTCGGTGGCATCGTCTGCCGGTTCCGGGGTGTCCAGCTCGTACGCCTGGAATTCCAACAATTCTTCCTGATAGTCGTCCATTGGCCTGTGTCCTCTTTCTTCGCTCATCGTTCATGGGTCTGACCGCCACCCTATGTCAGGTGAGTGACGGCTTGATGACAGGCCCTGATGGATAAACGTAGCAGCCGCTCAGGCAGTTATCGACCTATTACAGCGACGCTGGCGCCTGCTCGGCCTCAGGTGCCTGCTGCTGTACCTGGATCGGCGCTGCCTCAGCGGGCGGCGCGATCGGTTGCGAGCCCTGACTGTCATCGACCACCGGCGCTGCGGGCGCTTCACTGGCCGGCACTGCCACGGCAGGCGCAGCGCTCTCTGGAGCCGCTGGAGCCGCGACCGCCGCCTCTGGTGCGCTGAGCGCAACCGGCGCAGACGGCGTCAGCGACGCAGGGGCAGGCTCAGGCAGGCCCAGATCCTGGGCGGGCTGCTCAACCTTCGGCGGCTCGGCGGGAGCATCGGCTTTTTTGACCTTCTTCGGTTTTGGCAGGTAACTTTCGACCAGCGCGAAGTAGCGGTCATAGAACTGCGGCGCCGACACGGTCTCGCTGGCCACCTTGACCATCGAATCGTCGGTAGAGCCGATTGGCATCGACACCGAGCCGAGCACGCCAACCCCCAGGCTGGCCGAGGTATTGGACTTTTTCAGGGCGTAGCGATCCTGCAGCGCGTTGGCGAACATGGTCGAGCGCTGCTTGTCGCTCATGTCGGGCACGCAGGTGATGTTGAAGCTGATCTGGATGTGGTTTTCGGCGTTCTGCTGGAAGCTCTTGTTACCGGCTACCTGGTTGGCATCGGCGCTGGTGATGATATAGCCCTGGCTGAGCAGCGCACGGCGCGCCGCCTCGCAAGAGCCGGCCTCACTGACCGAAAAACTGCGCGAGAACGTGCCCGAGTCGTCGAAGTTCTCGTGCTCGTAGATGGCGGGCTTTTTCGAAGCGCAACCCGACACGCCCGCCAGCACCAGGGCCAGCCCGAGCGCACCATAAAAGGATGATCTGGACATCGTGAATTCCGGGGTAAATCGAACGGCGCCTATTGTGCAACACATCCACAAGGCACTGAAACCTTCAAGCTGCAAGGTTCATGTAAAGTCAGATTAAAAGATGGCCCAACATTGACGACTATTCCCACAACTGAATGCGAACAATCCCACACAATATGTATGGACGGTCTGACCGAACACTCGGGATTTCCTGAATAGACTTGAGCCCCCAGCTCGAATCCAAGGAGCCACGAGATGAAACACCGCCCCGTCCGTCAAAAACTCCTGTTGAGCCTGACGCCATTGCTGCTGGTCACAGCGCTCCTGGCACTCACCGGCGTGCACAGCTTGAAGACCCTCACCCATCGCGCCGAACGCCTGGTCTCGGTGAACTACATACTCGACGACCTCAACGACATCCGCGCGGCCCAAATGGCGTATGCACTGAACGCAGACCCGGCAGAACTCGGCGTGCTGCGCAAGGCGCATCGGCGCATGAACGACCTGATCGATGAAAACCTGGCCAAGATGCCTTACCCCCAGGCACAGGCTAGCCTGCCGGCCATCCGCCAGATCATGGACCGCTATGCGGAAAACCTCGAAGCAGGCCTCACGCAATTGGCAGGCCCGCGAGGCAGGCAATTGACCGAGCAGGTACTCAAGGCCATCGAGCAGGTCAACCTGCTGATCAGCGAGCAGAACGCGCGCAGCGCCCGCGAACTCCAGCAGCGCTCGCGCATGATGATCGGCATGCTGTGCGCAGGGCTGCTGCTGGCTGGGCTGGCGGCCTGGATGCTGATCCGCCAGATAGGCCAGCCGCTGCAACAGGCCCTGGACATGGCCCGACGCATCGGCGAAGGCAACCTGAGCGCGTGCGAGCTGTCGCCACGCCGCGATGAATTCGGCCAACTGCTGCAAGCACTGGCGCGCAGCGGCGAGAATCTGCGCGGCATCCTGCAACAGATGGATCAGGTCAGCGCGCGCCTGTCGGCGTCAGCCAGCGCCTTGACCGGTGTCATCGAACATACCAGTAACGGCGTCGCTACCCAGCAAGCCGAAACCGCCCAGGTCGCGGCGGCCATGGGGCAGATGGCCACTGCCGTACAGGAAGTGGCGCAGAATAGTTCGCAAGCCAGTGAGGCCACACGCCAGGCGACTGACAAGGCCAACCTCAGCCATCAGGTTGTATGCGCTGCGCAGCAACAGATCGACCAATTGGCACGGGATATCGAAAGCAGCGCCGATGCGGTGCAACAGCTGTCGAGTTCTACCGAACAGATCAGCAGTATCACCACGGTGATCCAGTCAGTGGCCGAGCAGACCAACCTGCTGGCACTCAACGCAGCCATCGAAGCCGCTCGCGCGGGCGATGCGGGACGCGGCTTCGCGGTGGTAGCCGACGAAGTGCGCAGCCTGGCCCAGCGCACGCAGAACGCCACTGCCGAAATAGAAACCCTGGTGGCATCACTTCAGGACAGCGCCCGACATGCCGTACAGCGCATGCAGGGCAGTCGCAACGTGGCCTGTACCACCGTGACCCTGGCCAATCAGGCCAGCGAAGCGCTACAGGTCATTACCACCAGCGTGGACGATATCCAAGGCATGAACCAGCAGATCGCTGCCAGCACCGAGCAGCAAAATGCGGTGGTTCTGACGATTCATCGCAATGTGCAAAGCGTGCGGGATGTGGCCGAGCGCTCGCTGAGCGCGACCCGACAAGTCGAAGACGCCTCGGCCGAATTGGAGGGATTGGGACGCGAACTGAAGGGTCTGATTGGTAACTTCAGGTTATGATCGGCCACAAACTAAAAAAGCGACCCTAAGGTCGCTTTTCAAGACGCTTCGAGCTGTTCAAGGGACTCGAAGCAAAAGATGGCGCAGCGGACGGGACTCGAACCCGCGACCCCCGGCGTGACAGGCCGGTATTCTAACCGACTGAACTACCGCTGCGTATCGCTCGGGCTTGCACCCGAATGAAACTGGGATCTGAGCTTTCAAGCGATGAATCGCGAAAGCCAGACACAAAAAAGGCGACTTTCAATCGCCTTTTCTGGTTTGCTTCAAGCTGTTCAAGGGGCTTGATGCAGAAGATGGCGCAGCGGACGGGACTCGAACCCGCGACCCCCGGCGTGACAGGCCGGTATTCTAACCGACTGAACTACCGCTGCGTATCGTTCAGGCTCGCGCCTGATTGAAACTGGGATCTGGCCTTTCGGCCTCAGACCGGTGCAAGCACCCATCTGGATAAAATGGCGCGGCGGACGGGACTCGAACCCGCGACCCCCGGCGTGACAGGCCGGTATTCTAACCGACTGAACTACCGCCGCGCATAGTTGGACTTGCGTCCTGTTCCTCTCTGCCAATTTGCTTCTTTCGAAACACTTGAACCAGGAACGTCTCAGGAAGTGGTGGGTGATGACGGGATCGAACCGCCGACCCTCTGCTTGTAAGGCAGATGCTCTCCCGGCTGAGCTAATCACCCCCGCGATGTTGCTTGTTGCGTTTGCTTCGCTGAGGCCGCGAAATTTACGCAGGTACCGATGCTAAGTCAATAGCCCCATTGAAGTTTTTTTAAAAAAGATCAAAAAGCAGTGGCAAGCTTCGAGCAGCAAGCACCAAGCAAAAGCCGGGGGCCCCACACCGACACATCAGCGCTTGAAACGACGAAGGGACCTCGCGGTCCCTTCTTGCAGCTTGTTACTTGTTGCTTACCACTCAGGTGTAAATCATCTTGCGCGTCATGCCGCCATCGACCACGAACTCCTGGCCGGTGACAAACCCCGCCTGGCGCGACAGCAACCAGGCCACCATCGCCGCCACGTCTTCCACCGTCCCTACCCTGCCCGTCGGGTGCTGGGCATGATCGGCGTCGCTCAAGGGCTCTGCGCGACGCTGCGACGGATCGCGCGCATCGATCCACCCAGGGCTCACCGCGTTGACGCGGATCTCCGGGCCCAGGCTCATGGCCAAGGCGTGGGTCAAGGCCACCAGACCACCCTTGCTCGCTGCATACGCCTCGGTGTCCGGCTCCGATTGTCGGGAACGGGTCGAGGCAAGGTTGACGATGGCCCCGCCGTGGGCACGCAGGTACGGTGCGCAATGCTTGGCCAACAGCATCGGTCCACTGAGGTTGACCGCCAGCACGCGGTTCCACTGGGTAAGCGACAGACTCTCGAGCGTCTGGTTATGCGGATTGGCGATGGCCGCATTGCACACCAAGGCATCCAGGCGACCGAATTGCCCCAGCACTTCGGACACCCCGGCACTGACTTGCGCTTCATCGGCTACATCCATGGCGATGAACCAAGCGTTATCACCCAGCGCCTTAGCCACTTTGCTGCCACGCTGGCGATCAAGATCGCTCAGCACCACCTGCCAGCCCTCGCAGATCAACCAGGCAGCGATGCCTAGACCGATGCCGCGCGCGGCACCGGTAACCAGGGCCACCCGGCCGTTATGGCCCGGCTCGCCACCTGTCCAGTCGATCACAGCGCTGCCAGACCGCGCGCGAGGTCGGCTTGCAGGTCAGCTACGTCTTCCAAGCCGACTGCGACGCGGATGAGGCTGTCACGGATACCCGCCGCTTCACGCTCCTGGGGCGACAGACGGCCATGCGAGGTGGTGGCCGGGTGAGCGATGGTGGTCTTGCTGTCGCCCAGGTTAGTGGTGATGGAGATCACCCGAGTGGCGTCGATGAAGCGCCAGGCGCCCTCTTTGCCGCCCTTGACCTCGAAGCTGACCACCGCGCCGAAACCGCTCATCTGGCGCTTGGCAAGCTCGTGCTGCGGATGGCTTGGCAGGCCGGCATAGTGAACCTTCTCCACGCCATCCTGCTGCTCCAGCCATTCGGCCAGGGCTTGGGCGCTCTGACAGTGCGCACGCATGCGCAGCTTCAGGGTTTCCAGGCCTTTGGTGAAGATCCAGGCGTTGAACGGGCTGAGCGTCGGGCCTGCGGTACGCAAGAAGCCCACGACTTCCTTCATCTGCTCGGCACGACCGGCGACCACGCCACCCATGCAACGGCCCTGACCATCGATGAACTTGGTTGCCGAATGGAACACGATGTCGGCACCCAGCTTGAGTGGTTGCTGCAAGGCCGGGGTGCTGAAGCAATTGTCCACCACCAGCATCGCGCCACGGGCGTGGGCGATTTCGGACAGCGCGCGGATATCCACCAGCTCAGCCAGCGGGTTGGACGGCGACTCGACGATCAAGAGCTTGGTGTTGGCCTTGATGGCTTTTTCCCAACCGCTCAAGTCGACCAGCGGCACATAGTCCACCTGCACACCGAAACGCTTGAAGTATTTCTCGAACAGGCTGATGGTCGAGCCGAACACGCTCTGCGACACCAGCACGTGGTCGCCAACGCTGCACAGCGACATGACCACCGCAAGGATCGCCGCCATACCGGTGGAGGTGCCCACGGCCTGCTCGGCGCCTTCCATGGCCGCCAGGCGCTCCTCGAAGGCGCGCACGCTAGGGTTGGTGTAGCGCGAGTAGACGTTGCCCGGCGTTTCGCCCGCAAAGCGCGCAGCCGCGTCGGCGGCCGTGCGGAAGACATAGCTGGAGGTCAGGAACAGCGCCTCGCTGTGCTCGCCCTCCGGTGTACGGTTCTGACCGGCGCGCACCGCCAGGGTGTCGAAACCGACACCCTCGAGGTCACTGTCCAGTCGTCCGGCATCCCATTGATCCGTCATGCCGTCGCTCCCAAATCAGTTGTTGTAGAGGTCGATGATCGCGCTGACAGCCTGGGTCTTGACCTTCGCCAGGTCGTTACGGGCCTGTTCGATGCGGTTCAGGTAGGCCTCATCGATGTCGCCGGTGACGTACTCACCGTTAAACACCGCGCAATCGAATTGCTCGATCTTGATCTTGCCGCCACCGACCGATTCGATCAGGTCTGGCAGGTCCTGGTAGACCAGCCAGTCGGCGCCAATCAACTCGGCCACCTGTTCGGTGGTGCGGTTGTGGGCGATCAGTTCGTGAGCGCTCGGCATGTCGATGCCGTAGACGTTGGGGTAGCGCACCGCAGGGGCTGCGGAGCAGAAGTAGACGTTCTTGGCACCGGCTTCGCGGGCCATCTGGATGATCTGCTTGCAGGTCGTGCCGCGTACGATCGAGTCGTCCACCAGCATCACGTTCTTGCCGCGGAACTCCAGCTCGATGGCGTTGAGTTTCTGGCGTACGGATTTCTTGCGCGCCGCCTGGCCGGGCATGATGAAGGTACGGCCGATGTAGCGGTTCTTGACGAAGCCTTCACGGAACTTCACGCCCAGGTGGTTGGCCAGCTCCAGCGCAGCGGTACGGCTGGTGTCCGGGATCGGGATGACCACGTCGATGTCGTGCTCGGGGCGCTCGCGCATGATCTTGTCGGCCAGCTTCTCACCCATGCGCAGACGCGCCTTGTATACCGACACACCGTCCATGATCGAGTCCGGGCGGGCCAGGTAGACGTGCTCGAAGATGCACGGCTTGAGCTGTGGATTGGTCGCGCACTGTTTGGTGTACAGTTGGCCGTCCTCGGTGATGTACACCGCCTCGCCCGGCGCCAGGTCGCGGATCAGGGTGAAGCCAAGCACGTCGAGCGCCACGCTTTCCGAGGCGATCATGTACTCAACGCCCTCGTCGGTGTGACGCTGGCCGAACACCACCGGGCGAATGCCGTTGGGGTCACGGAAGCCGACGATGCCGTAGCCGGTAACCATCGCGACCACGGCGTAGCCACCCACGCAGCGGCTGTGCACGTGGGAAACCGCCGCGAACACGTCCTCTTCGGTGGGCTGCAACTTGCCGCGTACTGCCAACTCGTGGGCGAACACGTTCAGCAGCACTTCGGAGTCGGAGTTGGTGTTGACGTGACGCAGGTCGGACTCGTAGATCTCCTTGGCCAACTGCTCGACGTTGGTCAGGTTACCGTTGTGCGCCAGGGTGATGCCGTATGGCGAGTTGACATAGAACGGCTGTGCTTCGGCCGAGGTGGAGCTACCTGCGGTCGGGTAGCGCACGTGGCCGATGCCGATGTTGCCCACCAGGCGCTGCATGTGGCGCTGCTGGAAGACGTCGCGCACCAAGCCGTTATCCTTGCGCAGGAACAACCGGCCGTCATGGCTGGTCACGATACCGGCAGCGTCCTGGCCGCGGTGCTGGAGGACCGTAAGCGCGTCATACAGCGCCTGATTGACGTTCGACTTACCGACGATACCGACGATGCCACACATGCGACGCAACCCCTACTTTGATGAAACTTGAGTGAAAAGCGCTCAGGGCTTGAGAGGCCCGAGCAACTGTTCCTTGAACGGAAGGTCAGCAGGTGCGCTGACCGCATTGGACATCCACTGGCCGGTGAACCCGAGTATGAGGTTCTTCGACCAGTCGGCCACCAATAAAAATTGTGGTATCAGGCGAGACTCCTGCCACCACGGATCCTGTTGTACCGGCCCCAGGCTCAGCAGCCCGACGGCCACCACCACCAGCAGCCCACCGCGGGCAGCGCCGAAGGCCATGCCGAGAAAGCGATCGGTGCCGGACAACCCGGTCACGCGAATCAGCTCGCCGATGAGGAAATTGAGCATCGCCCCCACCAGCAAGGTGGCGACGAAAAGAATGGCGCAGCCGGCGATGACCCGGGCCGATGGCGTCTGGATGTAGCTTTCCAGATACTGCGCAAGCGAACCGCCGAACATCCAGGCAACCGCACCGGCGACAATCCAGATGAGCAGGGACAAGGCTTCCTTGACGAAGCCGCGCTTGAGACTGATCAGTGAGGAAACGGCGATGATCGCGATGATCGCCCAATCAACCCAGGTAAATGCCACGGTGCTGCCTGCCGACGTTTGAGGCGGCGCATTTTAGCAGAGCGCAGGCCTTGGGGTAAGCGGAATGTCACGTCGTTGAAGGGCTGCAGCCTGACCCAGGGGACAGCTTTGAGCCAGCAGGCCGTGCCGCCCACCCCACGTGCACGGCGATAAACCACCAGCACTGGCGTGGGCGTGCCCAAGCATGGATATCAGCCGCGCTCGGGCTGGAAACGCACCACGATACCCTTGAGGTTCTGCTGACGATTGATCACATCACGCAGGCGCTCGGCCTCGGCTCGCTCGATCAGCGGCCCGACATATACCCGATTCATGCCACCCGCCGAACGGATATAGGCATTGTAGCCTTGGCTGCGCAGCGTCTTTTGCAAGTTTTCGGCGCCGGTACGATTGGACAGGCTGGCAAGCTGGATCGACCAGCTGACCGGCAGGCCATTGGCATCGATCTTCGAAGCAGCCGTCGGCTTTGCCGCCGGGGCAGGCGTCGCAAGCGTCGGGGCTGGCGCAGACGCAGGCGGCTGCTCAACCTTGGGCGTTGGCACCGGGGTCTGCGGCTTGGGCTGCACAGGCGCCTGAACCTGCGGCGACGGCGTGATGGGCTGGCTCGGGGCGCTCACCGGCGCGCTGGACTCATTCACCACCACTGGCGCTTGCTCTGCCTGATCAGGCAACGGTTGCGGCTCCGGCACCTGGACAGGTTCAACCTGCACCTGCGGCAGGCTCGGCATGGCCGGCGCTTGCGGCGCCTCGACGCGCACCTGGCGCATCTCGTCTTCGCGGGTGAACAGCATCGGCAGGAAGATCACCGCCAGCGCCACCAGCACCAGCGCACCGACCATACGCTGTTTGATCCCTTTATCCAGCACTGCCATCTACTCCATCCTCGGGGACATGCCGCTCAAGCCAGGCCAGGGCCTCGCCGACACAGAAGAACGAACCGAACAGCAAGACCTGGTCATCCGCCGTCGCCTGCGTGCACTGCGCTTCAAGCGCAGCACCGACGCTGACATAGGACTTCACCGTCGCACCGAGGTTCGCCAGCGCCTGCTCAAGCTCGCATGCAGGACGGCTACGCGCTGTGCCCAAAGGCGCCACCGCCCAGTCATCGACCAAGCCCTGCAGCGGTGCGATCACACCCTCAAGGTCCTTGTCGGCAAGCAGGCCGAACACGGCAAGACGCCGCCCCTTGGGCGCACGCGCAGCCAAGCGGCGCGCCAGGTACTCAGCAGCATGCGGGTTGTGACCGACGTCGAGCAGCAACTCGACAGGCTTGCCAGCGAACTGCGCCACGCGCCGGTCGAGGCGACCGGTGATACGTGTATCAAGTAGCGCCTGGCGAACCTGCCCTGCATCCCACGCCAGCCCCGTGAGCAGGAAGGCCTGCAAGGCGAGCGCCGCGTTTTCCATCGGCAGGTCGAGCAGCGGCAGGTCATGCAGCTCGACCTGCGTACCGTCAGGCGCGGTACCGCGCCACTGCCAGTACTGGTCGGTGTTCGACAGGTCAAAATCGCGACCGCGCAGGAAGAACGGGCAGCCCAGCTCGCGCACTTTGTCCAGCAATGGCTGCGGCGGATCCAGGTCGCCACACAGGGCCGGTTTGCCCTGGCGGAAGATACCGGCCTTCTCGAAGGCCACCGACTCGCGGGTATCCCCCAGATAGTCGGCGTGATCGACACCGATGCTGGTCACCAGCGAAACATCGGCATCCACCAAGTTGACCGCATCCAGTCGGCCACCCAGCCCTACCTCGAGCACCACGGCATCGAGCGCCGACTGCTTGAACAGCCAGAACGCCGCCAGGGTGCCCATTTCAAAATAGGTCAGCGAGATTTCACCGCGCGCCGCCTCGACGGCAGCAAACGCCTCGCACAGTTGCTCATCGCTGGCTTCGACGCCATCGATGAGCACCCGTTCGTTGTAGCGCAGCAAGTGCGGCGAGCTGTACACCCCAACCTTGAGCCCCTGCGCACGCATCAGCGCGGCTACGAAAGCACAGGTCGAGCCCTTGCCATTGGTCCCGGTGACGGTCACCACACGCGGCGCCAGGGCGCCCAACGCCAGGCGCGCGAGCACCTGTTGCGAGCGCGCAAGGCCCATGTCGATGGCCGAGGGGTGCAGCTGTTCGAGGTAGGCGAGCCAGTCGCCCAGGCTGCGCTGGTTCATCACGCGACCGGAGCGAGCTCTTTGGCTTCGTCCGGTGTGGCTTGGCCGGTCATCTGCGCCAGCAGGCGCGCCAGACGCACGCGCAGTTCGCCACGCGGGATGATCAGGTCGATAGCACCGTGTTCCAGCAGGAACTCGCTACGCTGGAAGCCTTCCGGCAGTTTCTCGCGTACGGTCTGCTCGATCACGCGCGGGCCTGCGAAACCGATCAGTGCCTTCGGCTCACCGACGATCACGTCACCGAGCATCGCCAGGCTTGCAGAAACACCGCCATAGACCGGGTCGGTCAGTACCGAGATGAACGGAATGCCTTCTTCACGCAGGCGCGCCAGTACCGCCGAGGTCTTGGCCATCTGCATCAGCGAGATCAGCGCTTCCTGCATGCGCGCACCGCCCGAGGCGGAGAAGCAGATCATCGGGCAACGGTGTTCGAGGGCGTAGTTGGCCGCGCGCACGAAGCGCTCACCGACGATGGCACCCATCGAACCGCCCATGAACGAGAACTCGAACGCGCTGACGACCACAGGCAGGCCCATCAGGGTGCCGCTCATGGAAATCAGGGCATCTTTTTCGCCGGTCTGCTTCTGCGCTGCGCTCAGGCGATCCTTGTACTTCTTGCCATCACGGAACTTCAGGCGGTCGACCGGTTCCAGGTCGGCACCCAGTTCGGCACGGCCGTGCTCGTCGAGGAAGATGTCGATGCGCGCACGCGCGCCGATGCGCATGTGGTGGTTGCACTTAGGGCAGACATCGAGGGTCTTTTCCAGCTCCGGACGGTACAGCACGGCCTCGCAGGACGGGCACTTGTGCCACAACCCTTCAGGTACCGAACTCTTCTTCACCTCGGAACGCATGATCGAAGGGATCAGTTTGTCTACCAACCAGTTGCTCATGCTTTCTTTCTCCAGTATTGGCCGGCGGGAGGCGTTGCCTGCCCGCCCCTGCCCTTGAGCTCAAATTCTGCTTCGAAACGACGATGGGCCGGCCATGCGCTGGCAACGTACCGCCCCACCTTCAATAGTTACGCCGACACCCTGCACAGGCGCTACCTGGCAGCATCGGGCTGCGAAACCTATGGACGATGGCGCGCGGCCAGCCGTCACATCCACACTCATGCCTGCCTCACCGCCCGCATGAAGGCCTCGATCTTGGCGGCATCCTTGATGCCCTTGGCGTATTCCACGCCGCCGCTCACATCCACTGCATACGGGCGTACCTGGGCAATGGCCTGGGCGACGTTGTCGGCTGAAAGCCCCCCGGCAAGGATGATGGGCTTGCTCAGCCTTGCCGGCACCAACGACCAGTCGAAGGCTTCGCCGGTTCCACCTGGCACACCAGGCACGTAGGTGTCGAGCAGAATGCCGCGGGCACCGGCGTAGCGCTGGCAAGCAGCCTCCAGGTCGTCGCCTGGACGCACCCGCAAGGCCTTGATCCAGGGCCGATGATAGCCCTCGCAGTCGGCTGGGGTTTCATCGCCGTGGAACTGTAGCAGGTCCAGGGGAACCGCTTCGAGGATCTCGTTAAGCTCGCAGCGCGAGGCATTGACGAACAAGCCTACGCAGGTCACGAACGGTGGCAGCTCAGCCATGATCGCGCGGGCCTGGCGTACATCCACCGCCCGTGGGCTTTTGGCGTAGAAGACAAAGCCAATGGCATCAGCGCCCGCTTCGGCGGCGGCCAGGGCATCTTCGATACGGGTAATCCCGCAGATCTTGCTGCGCACGGTGCTCATGGACGGGGATCCTTTGATCGGTGAAGGGGCGGATGTTAGCAAAGGCCAGCCCCCCCGTCAGTTGCCCAAGGCTTCGTAGCCGGTGAGAAAGTGTGGGCCGATGTAACGCTGGGGCAAGGCGAACTCCTCGGGATATTCCACCTGCACCAGGTACAGGCCATAGGGATGCGCTGTCACCCCACCCTCGCGGCGGTTGCGCCCCTCCAGCACCTCACGAGCCCACTGCACCGGGCGCTCACCCGCACCGATGGCCATCAGCACGCCAGCAATGTTGCGCACCATATGGTGCAGGAACGCGGTGGCCCGCACGTCCAGCACGATCATCTGGCCATGGCGAGTGACACGCAGGTGATGGATATGCTTGATCGGCGACTTGGCCTGGCACTGGCTGGCCCGGAAGGCGCTGAAGTCGTGGGTGCCCAGCAGGTCTCGCGCGGCCAGGGCCATGCGCTCGACGTCCAGCGGGCGATGATTCCAGGTCACCTCTTCGGCCAGGTGCGCCGGGCGGATCGGGTCGTTGTAGATCACGTAGCGGTAGCGCCGCGCGGTGGCCTTGAAGCGCGCATGAAAATGCGCCGGCATCGGCCGTGACCAGACCACGCTGATGTCATGCGGCAAGTTGAAGTTGCTGCCCAGGGTCCAGGCCCGCTCGTCGCGCACCGCACGGGTATCGAAATGCACGATCTGTCCACTGCCATGCACGCCGGCGTCAGTGCGCCCGGCGCAGATCACGCTGATCGGCTCGTTGGCCACCTTCGACAACGCCTCTTCCAATGCCTGCTGCACACTGGGCACGCCACTGGACTGGCGCTGCCAGCCACGGTAGCGCGAGCCTTTGTATTCCACGCCCAGGGCGATACGAGCGTAGCCTTCGGCAGCCGATTCGGCGGCGGTGTCGATGATGTCCAAGAGAGGAAAACCTGTGAGCTGATACGAAACGGCCGGGATTATAACGGCAACGGCAGCCTGGGTGGGCTGCCGTAAGGTGCGTGCTGCCTGTGCCGACCTCTTCGCGGCTCAACCCGCCCCCAGGCGACTGCGAGCCACCTGCCAGGAACGGGCTCAGCCCTGAGGCAGCCTCAGACCAGGCGCGAGAGCATGTCGCTGGCTTCCTGGCGCTGGATGTGGTCGCCATCCTTGACCACTTCGTCGAGGATGTCGCGAGCCCCTTGGTGATCGCCCATGTCGATGTAGGCCCGGGCCAGATCCAACTTGGTGGCCACCTCATCGGTCCCCGAGAAGAAGTCGAAGTCCAGATCGTCCAGCGGCTCGGGCTCCAATGCAGCGTCTTCTGCGGTGAACTGCGGCTGCGCGGAAGGCACGTCGAGGTCCGACGACAGCTTGTCCAGCTCGGCATTGACGCCATCGAGCTCCGAAGCGAACTGCTGGTCGGCTGGCGAGCTGTCATCCAGCGACAACGACAGGTCGAAATCCTCAGGCAGCTCCAGCTCGGAAATCGGATCGAATGCCGGCATGGCTTCGAACGCGGCCAGCTCCGCGGCAACGTCCACGGGCGCCTCCTCGTTGCTGGCAGCGGCCGCGGGCTCGGCGATGTCCAAGTCGAAATCGGCCAGGTCATCGAGTACTTGAGGCTCTGGCGTCTGGGCTTGGGCTTGCGCGAGCAACGCTTCGAAATCGTCGTCCGCATCGGTTTGAGCGACTGGCGCGGCGGTGTCGGACGCAGGCTGCGGCTTGATCGGCGCAGCCTCTTCGAGCACAGGCAGATCCAGCGGATCGTCCAGCGGCAAGTCATCGTCCAGGCTCAGGTCGAAGGCACCGTCCAAGTCGTCATCAGCGCTCTGCGCAACCGGCTCGGGCTCGACGCCCGCGAGTGCATCGGGCTCAGGCTGCACCTCAGGCTCAGGCTGCGGCTCGACCACAGGCGCAGGCGCGTCCTGGGCAGGCTCTTGAAGCAACGCCTGGACGAACTCCTCGTCGAGCCCGGAAGCGGCGGCACCGGCTGCAACCGCAGCCACACCCAGCATGGCTGGGAAGCGCTCTTTGAGCGCGGCCACTTCGGCTTGATTCTGCTCGTTCGGCGCCAGCTTGCGCTCCTGGCCTGCGAAGGCGTCCTGATCCCCCTGGCGGGCGTAGACCTCCATCAGCTTCAAGCGCAAGTCGCTGCGCTGAGGATCGGACGCCACCGCCGCTTCCAGCAGGTCGGCAGCGTGGTTCAAACGACCGCGTGCCAGACTCTCATCGACTTCGGCCAGTAGCGCTGCGCGCGGATCGACGAACGGCGCTGCCGGCTCGGCGACCGGCGCAGGTTTTTCGGCTGCCGCAGCAGCAGCGGCCGATGCGGCCACCACGGCAGGCGACAGGGTCACGCTGGGCGCCGAGACGTCCAGGCCATCGAAACTGTCCGCAGGCAGATCCAGATCCGGCGCGCGCTCACCCTCCTCGGACAACGCCCGGGCCATGCGCAGGTGTTTCTCGGCTTCTTGCTGGGCCTTGCGCTTGCGCGCAAGGAGCAAGAGCAGCAGCAACAGCACGAGGAACGCGGAACCTGCGATAAGACCCAGCAACAGCGGGTTGCCCAATATCTGGTCGAGCACGCCCTGTTCCTGGCTAGCAGGGGCTTCACTGGCAGCCGGTGCCGTATCGACCGCCGCCGGAGCAGGTGCTGCCGCAGGCTCAGCGGGGGTCAATTGCGCATCGATTGCAGGCTGGGCTGGTGCTACCGACTCCACCGGCGGCGTTGCTGCAGGCGCAGGCTGGGGCGCTGCTGCCTGGGCTTCGAGACGCGCCAGCTGATCGTTTTTCATTTCGATCAGGCGCTGCAGCTTGTCCAACTGACTCTGCAGGTCGGTCATGCGGCTCTTGAGTTCTTCGTTGTCACGACGGCTGGTGTCTAGGCTTTCCTGGGCCACCGCCAGCTTGTCGTTCAACGCACGTGCATCACCGACCGCGCCCTTGCCGCCAGGCGACACCAGGCGCAAGTTGTCACCCTGGGCGATACGCGCTGGCGCACTGCCGGCCTCGCCACGTCGGGTCGCATCGAGCTGCCGAGCTCGCGGGCCGAGGCGGCGACCTTCACGCCAGGCCGCATACTGCTCGGCCACTTCACGATTGGCCTCTGGCCGAGAGATGCTCTGGATCTGCTGCTGGTCGGGCAGGCGCAGGACCTGGCCGACCTTCAACTGGTTGATGTTGTTGCCAATGAAGGCGTCCGGGTTGAGCGCCTGGATCGCCAGCATGGTCTGTTGGACCGAGCCGCCGTGGGTGTTGCGCGCAGCAATCTGCCAGAGGGTGTCACGGCGCTTGGTGGTATAGCGCCCGGCACTCACCGCGGGGTTGATCGCGGCGCGCGTCGGCTGGTCGGCCTGAGCCTGGGCCTGGTCGAGCAACACGCTGTAGTCGCGCAACAGGCGGCCCTGGGGCCACATGACCTGCACCAGGAACTTGACCACCGGTTCCGCTAGCGGCTTGCTCGAGGTGACCCGCAGCACACTGCGGCCGTTGGGGTTGATCACCGGAGTGAAGGTCAGGTCTTCGAGGTAGGTCGGAAGTGGGACGCCAGCCCTGGCGAAATCTTCCGGCGACGCCAGGCTGGGCGACATTTCGGCGGCCTTGAGGTCGCGCACGTCGAGCAGTTCGATCTCGGCATCCAGCGGCTGGTTCTGCGCCGACTTCAGGGTCAGCTCCCCCAACCCCAGGGCGTTGGCGACACCCGACGACAACGCCGAGGCGGCCGCGACAGCCAGAACCAGTTTGCGAATTCGAAGCATGAACTCTTCCCTTGTATGAATCGTCCCAAAAACCCTGTTGCGGTGTAGGACAAAATTGCTGGCCAGTATCTTTTACGCCATGTGTTTTATCAACAATTGCGCCACCTGCACGGCGTTGAGCGCCGCCCCCTTGCGCACATTGTCGGTGGTCAGCCAGAGGTTGAGCTGTTCAGCCTCGTCGATACCACGTCGTACACGACCAACATAGACCACGTCCTGACCCACTGCGTCCCCTACAGGCGTCGGATAATCACCCGGCTCGACCCGTTCGATGCTATCAGCGCCGTCCAGAGCGTCATTGACGGCCTGCAAGTCGACCGGGCAAGTGCTCTGCAACGCCACACTGAAGCTATCGCCGAAAAACACCGGTACTTGAATACAGGTCACGGAAATCTTCAATTGCGGCATCTCCAGCAGCTGTCGCAACTCGCCCACCAGACGTTGTTCGACCAGCGTATGTCCCTGCTCGTCGGCGGCGCCGACCTGTGCCAGCAGGTTGAAAGCCATCTGGCGGTCGAAAAAGCGCGGCTCAAGCGGGCGCGCGTTGAGCAGCTCGGCGGTCTGGCGAGCGAGCTCGCTAACGCCCTCGCGACCTTGGGCCGAGACCGCCAGACAGGCATTGACCTGCAAACGCTCGATCTGCACCAGCCCCTTGAGCGGCGCCAAAGCCACGGCCAGGGCCACAGCGCCTGCACAGGGGCTGGTGATCAGCGCAGGCTGGGGCAGTTCGGCGATGCGCTGGCCGTTGGCTTCCGGGACCAGTGCGATTGCGTTTTCCAGCGCGCCAGACAGGTCAATGACGGTACAGCCAGCTTCGTGCGCCTTAGACGCGAAGCTGCGGCTGACGGCTGCACTGGCGGCGAAGAACACCAGCTTCACCTGGCTGAAATCGAAGCTGTCCACTTCGCGAACCTTGAGTTTCTTGCCCGCGAACATGACGCTACTGCCCGCCGACTCCATGCTTGCCAGCAGGTGCAAGGTGGCGACCGGGAACGACAGTTCCTCAAGAATCTGCACCAGGGTTTCACCTACGCTGCCAGTGGCGCCTACTACGGCGATGTCGAGTGCTGAGGTCATGGGATGGCTCCTTCTGCTACAGGGGGCTTGCGGCGGGGTGCGGCACTTTACTTGGAATGTGGGGAGGGGGATAGGGTTGGGTAACGATTGTATTCGCTCAGCGGCCTGGATGCGTTCCTTGCACGCCAAACGAACACAAAACCCCGCCCAATAAAAAACCCGTACCTCTTTAAAGGCACGGGTTTTCTCGCATCAATACTTGAACCTGCGCAATCAACGCTCCAGCAGGATCCGCAGCATCCGACGCAGCGGCTCGGCAGCGCCCCACAGCAACTGGTCGCCCACGGTGAAGGCACCCAGGTACTGCGAGCCCATGTTCAGCTTACGCAGACGGCCAACCGGGATATTCAGCGTACCGGTCACCTTGGTCGGGGTCAGTTCCTGCATACTGATTTCACGCTGGTTCGGCACCAGCTTGACCCAAGGGTTGTGCTGGCTGATCAGCCCCTCGATATCGGCCAGCGGTACATCCTTGTTCAGCTTGATGGTCAGGGCCTGGCTGTGGCAACGCATGGCACCGATGCGCACGCAGATACCATCCACCGGGATCGGGCTCTTGAAGCGACCAAGAATCTTGTTGGTCTCGGCCTGGGCCTTCCACTCTTCGCGGCTCTGGCCGTTCGGCAGTTCCTTGTCGATCCACGGGATCAGGCTACCGGCCAGTGGAACACCAAAGTTCTCGGTTGGGAACGCCTCGCCACGCATGGTTTCGGCCACCTTGCGATCGATGTCGAGGATGGCGCTGGCCGGGTTGGCCAGATCGTCAGCCACCGCGGCGTGGGTCGCGCCCATCTGCTTGATCAGCTCACGCATGTTCTGCGCACCGGCACCGGAGGCCGCCTGGTAGGTCATGGCGCTCATCCACTCCACCAGACCCGCTTCGAACAAGCCACCCAGGCCCATCAGCATCAGGCTGACGGTGCAGTTGCCGCCGATGTAGTTCTTGGTACCGGCGTCGAGCTGCTGATCGATGACCTTGCGGTTGACAGGGTCGAGCACGATGACCGCGTCATCCTGCATGCGCAGCGACGAGGCAGCGTCGATCCAGTAGCCCTGCCAGCCGGCTTCGCGCAGCTTGGGGAAGACTTCATTGGTGTAGTCGCCGCCCTGGCAGGTCAGAATGACGTCGAGGGTCTTTAGCTCTTCAATGTTGTAGGCATCCTTGAGCGGCGCAATGTCCTTGCCCACGTTCGGACCCTGGCCACCCACGTTGGAGGTGGTGAAGAACACCGGCTCGATCAGGTCGAAGTCCTGCTCTTCGAGCATACGCTGCATGAGCACGGAACCGACCATTCCACGCCAACCGATCAGACCTACACGTTTCATCGCAACTACACCTTTACTAAAAAGTGGGCCGCTACCGGGAGTTTTTGGTAGCGGGCCAGAGAGATTACAGATTCCGCAGCGCTGCGACTACTGCGTCGCCCATTTCCTGCGTTCCGACCTTGCGGCAACCTTCCGAGAAGATGTCGCCCGTGCGCAGCCCCTGGTCCAACACCAGGCTTACCGCCTTCTCGATGGCGTCGGCCGCGGCTTGCTGGTTGAAGCTGTAGCGCAGCATCATCGATACCGACAGGATGGTCGCCAGCGGGTTGGCGATGCCAAGCCCTGCGATATCCGGCGCCGAACCGTGGCATGGCTCGTACATGCCCTTGTTGTCGGCATCCAGCGAGGCCGACGGCAGCATGCCGATCGAACCGGTAAGCATGGAGGCTTCGTCCGACAGAATGTCGCCGAACATGTTGTCGGTCACCACCACGTCGAACTGCTTCGGTGCACGCACCAACTGCATGGCGGCGTTGTCGACGTACATGTGGCTGAGCTCAACATCCGGGTAGTCCTTGGCCACTTCCTCGACCACTTCACGCCACAGCTGGCTGGAGGCCAGGACGTTGGCCTTGTCCACCGAGCACAGCTTCTTGCCACGCACACGGGCCATGTCGAAGCCGACGCGGGCAATGCGGCGCACTTCGCTTTCGCTGTACGGCAGGGTGTCATAAGCCTGACGCTCGCCGCCTTCCAGCTCGCGCTGGCCACGTGGGGCGCCGAAGTAGATGCCGCCAGTCAGCTCACGGACGATCAGAATATCCAGGCCCGCAACGATTTCCGGCTTGAGCGACGAAGCGTCGGCCAGTTGTGGATAGAGAATGGCCGGACGCAGGTTGGCGAACAGGCCCAACTGCGAACGGATTTTCAGCAGGCCGCGCTCCGGGCGGATGTCGCGCTCGATCTTGTCCCATTTCGGGCCACCCACGGCGCCCAGCAGCACGGCATCGGCCTGGCGCGCGCGCTCAAGGGTTTCGTCGGCCAGTGGTACACCGTGCTTGTCGATGGCAGCACCGCCGATCACGTCATGGGCCAGGCTGAAACCGAGCTGGAACTTGTCATTGGCCAGTTCCAGCACCTTGACCGCCTCGGCCATGATTTCCGGGCCGATGCCATCACCTGGGAGAATCAGAATCTGCTTGCTCATGCTTTCCTCTATTCATTCAAGCGGCGTGGCAGGTTGCGCCACGCCGTAAACAATCAACGCTCAGCCCACAACACCAGCACATCGGTGCTGAACGAGCCGTCGGCTTCGATCTGGTAATACTGCCGTACTTCCTCGCCCATGGCTTGCTGCAACTGGCGAATGGCCACGCACAGCGGCTCTGGCGTGCGCATACGCGCCACCCAGGAGTTCCATTCAAGGCGCAGGCGCTGACGGGTGTGGCTGCGCACGTGCAGGCCAGCTTCGCTGACCTGGCGCTGCCATTCGGCGGCGCTATAGTCGCGCACATGGCTGGTGTCGCGCAGCACCTCGACGCTCTGCAAATAGGTGTCGAGCAGTGGGCTGCCCGGCGACATCACGTCGATGAACGCAGCCACCCCGCCAGGCTTGAGCACCCGGCGCACCTCGCGCAGGGCAAGACCCAGGTCGCTCCAATGGTGCGCCGAATAACGGCTGAAGACGAAGTCGAAAGTTCCCTCGTCGAATGGCAAGCGCTCTGCGGCACCGTGCTCGGTACGGATATTGGCCAGGCCGCGCGCATTTGCCGCAGCGGCTACCACATCCAGCATCGATTGCGACAGGTCGTAGGCCACCACTTCAGCGACCAGCGGGGCGACGTGGAAACTCACATGGCCAGCACCACAGCCCAGGTCCAGCACGCGGGCCTCGCGCTGCTCGGCCAGCGCGTCCTGCAACAGGGCGAACTCACGGCCCTCGGCGTGCACGGTGCTGCTGAGGTAGGCACTGGCCTGTTCGCCGAACTGGCGCTGGACCACATCGGTGTGGGTAGTGCGGGTCATGGGGTCAATCCTTTAAAAAGTTGCTAGCCAGTCCGACCCCTTCACGGGCAAGCCCGCAAAGAGGCCGGAACAATCATCTACAGACTTCAGGCATCACGGAACAGCCACGGCTGGCTGGCGCGGTGCTTGCCCTCGAACGCCTTGATCGCGTCGCTGTCTTGCAGGGTCAGGCCGATATCGTCCAAGCCGTTGAGCAGGCAGTGCTTGCGGAAGGCGTCGATCTCGAACTTCAGCACCTTACCGTCCGGACGGGTCACCGCCTGGGCTTCGAGGTCGATGGTCAGCTGGTAGCCTGGGTTGGCCTCGACTTGCTTGAACAACTCGTCCACCTCGGCGGCATCGAGGATGATCGGCAGCAGGCCGTTCTTGAAGCTGTTGTTGAAGAAGATGTCGGCGAAGCTCGGCGCGATCACGCTACGGAAGCCGTATTCGTCCAGCGCCCACGGGGCGTGCTCGCGGCTCGAACCGCAGCCGAAGTTCTCACGGGCCAGCAACACGCTGGCGCCTTGATAACGCGCGTGGTTGAGCACGAACTCTTCGTTCAATGGGCGCTTGCTGTTGTCCTGGTAAGGCTGGCCAACGTCAAGGTAGCGCCACTCGTCGAACAGATTCGGACCGAAACCGGTACGCTTGATCGACTTCAAAAATTGCTTGGGGATGATCTGGTCGGTGTCGACGTTGGCACGATCCAACGGGGCGACCAGGCCGATGTGCTGGGTGAAGGCTTTCATGCTGCGCTCCCTTGGATCAACTCGCGGACATCGATGAAGTGGCCGGTCACGGCGGCAGCCGCAGCCATGGCCGGGCTGACCAGATGGGTACGACCACCGGCGCCTTGACGGCCTTCGAAGTTGCGGTTGGAGGTCGAGGCGCAGTGCTCTCCGCTCTCCAGGCGATCCGGGTTCATGGCCAGGCACATGGAGCAACCAGGCTCACGCCATTCGAAGCCGGCTTCGAGGAAGATCTTGTCCAGGCCTTCACGCTCGGCCTGCGCCTTGACCAAGCCCGAGCCCGGCACGACGATGGCTTGCTTGACGCTGGCGGCCACCTTGCGCCCCTTGGCGATCTCGGCGGCGGCACGCAGGTCTTCGATCCGCGAGTTGGTGCACGAACCAATGAACACGCGATCCAGACGGATATCGGTAATCGCCTGGTTGGCACTCAAGCCCATGTACTTCAAGGCGCGCTCGATCGAGCCACGCTTGATCAGGTCAGCCTCGGCAGCCGGATCCGGCACGCGCTGGTCAACGGCCAGCACCATTTCAGGCGACGTGCCCCAGCTGACTTGCGGTTTGATCTGCGCAGCGTCCAGCTCGACCACGGTATCGAACACAGCGTCTGGGTCGGACACCAGGTCTTTCCACGACTCGACCGCACGCGCCCACTGCTCGCCCTTCGGCGCATAGGGGCGGCCTTGGACATAGGCAACGGTGGTCGCATCGGTTGCCACCAGCCCCACACGGGCGCCGGCTTCGATGGACATGTTGCAGATGGTCATGCGGCCTTCCATCGACAGCTCGCGGATCGCGCTACCAGCGAATTCCATGGCATGGCCGTTGCCGCCAGCGGTGCCGATCTTGCCGATCACGGCGAGCACGATGTCTTTGGCGGTGACGCCGGCGGACAAGCTGCCCTCGACGCGTACCAACATGTTCTTCATTTTCTTGGCGACCAGGCACTGGGTCGCGAGCACGTGCTCGACCTCGGAGGTGCCAATGCCGTGGGCCAGCGCACCGAAGGCGCCGTGGGTAGAGGTGTGCGAGTCGCCACAGACCACGGTCATGCCCGGCAAGGTAGCACCCTGCTCAGGGCTGATGACGTGAACGATACCCTGGCGCTCGTCATTCATCTTGAATTCGACGATGCCGTATTCGTCACAGTTCTCATCGAGGGTCTGCACTTGCAGGCGCGATACCTGGTCGACGATGGCCTCGATGCCGCCCTTGCGCTCTGGCGTGGTCGGTACGTTGTGGTCGGGGGTGGCGATGTTGGTATCGATGCGCCACGGCTTACGGTTGGCCAGGCGCAGGCCCTCGAAGGCCTGGGGCGAGGTGACCTCGTGGATGATATGGCGGTCGATGTAGATCAACGAGGAGCCGTCGTCGCGGCGCTTGACCTCGTGAGCATCCCAGAGTTTGTCGTAGAGCGTTTTGCCAGCCATTAGACTGTTCCTCATCAGCGTCTTTCTATGCCAAAGACCCCTTGGCTTGTACGGACGATGCTATGGCGATAGATTGAATAACTCAAATTCATAATTTTCATGCTTTGCATAACCATCAGGAATTCGAACCATGGACCTGGCCAACCTGAGTGCTTTTATCGCCATCGCCGAGACCGGCAGCTTTTCCGGTGCCGGGGAGCGCCTGCACCTGACCCAACCGGCCATCAGTAAACGCATCGCCGGCCTTGAGCAGCAACTGGACGTTCGCCTGTTCGATCGCCTGGGCCGTGAAGTGACCCTGACTGAGGCCGGTCGAGCCCTGCTGCCACGCGCGTACCAGATTCTCAATGTGCTCGATGATACCCGCCGCGCACTGACCAATCTGACTGGAGAGGTGAGCGGTAGACTGACCCTGGCCACCAGTCACCACATCGGCCTGCACCGCCTGCCTCCCGTACTCCGGGCGTTCACCCGCCAATACCCGGCCGTGGCGCTGGATATTCAGTTCCTGGATTCAGAAGCCGCCTACGACGAAATCCTGCATGGCCGCGCAGAAATTGCCGTTATTACCCTGGCGCCGGAACCTCACCATCTGATCAAGGCCACCGCAGTGTGGGAAGACGCCCTGGATTTCGTCGCCGCCCCCGAGCATCCACTGGCGAGCAACGGGCACGTCAACCTGGCGGACGTGGCGCGCCATCCGGCGGTTTTTCCCGGCGGTAACACCTTCACCCACCACATCGTCCAGCGCCTGTTCGAAAGCCAAGGCCTGACGCCCAACATCGCCATGAGTACCAACTACCTGGAGACCATCAAGATGATGGTCTCCATAGGCCTGGCGTGGAGTGTGCTGCCACGTACTATGCTGGATGAACAGGTGGCGCCCATCGCCTTGCCCGGCATACAGCTGTCGCGCCAGCTAGGCTACATTCTGCATACCGAGCGCACGCTATCGAACGCGGCCAGGGCCTTCATGGCCCTGCTCGATAGCCATGCAGGGTCTACCTGAGCGTTCGTCAGTACGGCATTCAACTACGAGGATTTGTGCCAAATGGCCGTTCAACGCCGGCCTTTCGCACAAAGCCAGGGACGCGTCATCCGCCAAAGGTCTGGTACAGATGCCCAAATCAGCAAACCGCTTTCCGCGTCTGCCGCGTATCCCAGCGGTCGATCCTCAGGAGTCGGAACAGGCCTGGCAGAATGCCCCGCAGTTGCTCGCCGCGCTCAATGGTGCGCATCTGGGCGCCTGGCTGTGGGACATCGATACCGGTAGGGTCAGCTGGTCACGGGGAACCCAGGCGCTGTTTGGCTTCGACCCGCACAAGCCGCTGCCCAGCGACGTGGACTACCTGGAGCTATTGCCAGAAGAGGACCGCGCGCGGACCCGCCAGGCGTTCCAGGCGGTGGTCAACGGCGAACCGGTCGAGCAGGCCATGCGCCATCGCATCCGCTGGCCCGACGGCAGCATGCATTGGCTTGAAATCAATGGCAGCCTGACCTTCGATGCCCACGGCCGGCGCCAGATGATCGGCGTGATCCGCGAGATCAGCCGCCAACGCGAGCGGGAAACCGCCCTGATCAACTCGGAAAAGCGCTTCGCCACCCTCTTCCACCTCAGCCCCAACGCGATCTTGCTGACCCGTCGCCACGACGGTCTGATCATCGAAGTCAACCAGCACTTCGAGGACACGTTCGGCTGGCCGGGCTCTTACGTCGTGGACAAGACCAGCATCGAACTGGGTCTATGGGTCAACCCCGAGCAGCGCCGCCACGTACTGGAGGCCACGCGCGCGGGTAACGGCCCGCTGATCATGGAGGTGCAGTTCCGCGCCAGCAGCGGCAGGGTCCATGACGGCATCCTGTGCACTCAGGGTATCGAGCTGGAAGGCGTCACGTACCTGATCAGCACCTTCGTCGACACCACTGAGCGCAAGCGCGCCGAACAGGCACTCAAGGACAGCCAGGAACGCCTGGACCTGGCATTGGACTCGGCCCAGCTGGGTACCTGGGACTGGCACATCCCCAGCGGCATGCTGTATGGATCGGCCCGTGCGGCCCAGCTGCACGGCCTTGATCCGATCCCCTTCCACGAGTCGTTCGACGCCTTCTTCGAAGGCGTGCCCGAACACGAGCGCGACGCCATGCGCCACGCCTATCGCAGCTTGCGCGAGGGGCCGGCGGGCAACTACCAGATCACCTACCGGGTAGAGTTGGAAAACGGCGGCTCGCGCTATATCGAAAGCCGCGCCCGGCTGTACCGCGACGAGCAAGGCAACCCCTTGCGCATGGCCGGGACGCTGCTCGACATCACCGACCAGGTAGAGCGCGAGCAGCGCCTGAGCGCCTCGGAAGAGAAGTTCGCCAGCCTGTTCCAGGTCAGCCCCGACCCAATCTGCGTCACCCACCAGGACTCCGGCCAGTTTATCGAGATCAACCCCGCCTTCAGCCAGACCTTTGGCTGGAGCCCCGAGCAAGTGCTTGGCCGTACCGCCGAGGAGCTGGGGTTATGGGTCGAATCGTCGGCACGCGCCCAGCGTATCGAACGGGTGATCCGCGACCAGGCCCTGAGCAATGTGGCGGTCGGGGTCAACCACCGCAATGGCACGCCGCTGACATGCGTAATCTCCAGCCGCCTGATCACGGTCGACAATCAGCCCTGCAGCGTCACCACGCTGCGCGACATCACCCAACAGCAACGCGCCGAAGCGGCGCTCAAGGCCAGCGAGGAGAAATTCGCCAAGGCCTTCCACTCCAGCCCCGACGCCATCACCATCACTGAGCGCCAGAGCGGCCGCTATCTGGAGGTCAACGACGGTTTCAGCCGCCTGACCGGCTACAGCGCCAGCGAGGTGGTAGGCCAGACGGTATACGACCTCGGTATCTGGGCCGACAGCAAACAGCGCACCGCCTTGCTCAACGAACTGCGCGAGCAGGGCCGGGTGCACCATCGAGAGATGCTCGGGCGCAACAAGCGCGGCGACATTCTCACCGTGGAAGTGTCGGTGGAACCTATCAGCCTCAACGAAACCGACTGCTTGCTGCTAACCGCCCGGGACGTCAGCCTGCTCAAGAACGCGCAAGCGCAGATCCGTCATCTGGCCTACCACGACCCGCTGACCAACCTGCCCAATCGCGCCTTGCTCATGGACCGCCTGAGCCAGCAGATCGCGCTGCTCAAGCGCCACAACCTGCGTGGCGCCCTGCTGTTCCTGGACCTTGACCATTTCAAGCACATCAACGATTCGCTCGGCCACCCGGTAGGCGACACGGTGTTGAAGATCATCACCGCACGCCTGGAAGCCAGCGTGCGCCTGGAGGACACGGTGGCACGGCTGGGCGGCGATGAGTTCGTGGTGTTGCTCAGTGGCCTGGAGGGCAGCCGCGAGCTGGTGGAGAGCAAGGTCCGGGAACTTGCCGATACCCTGCGCGAGCTGTTGGCCGAACCCATGTCGCTGGATGGCCAGCGCCTGCAAGTGACGCCGAGCATCGGCGTGGCATTGATCCCCGACCACGGCACGACCCCCGCCGATCTGCTCAAACGCGCCGACATCGCCCTATACCGCGCCAAGGACTCGGGGCGCAACACCACCGAGCTGTTCCACACCACCATGCAGAAAGCCGCCAGTGAGCGCCTGCGCATGGAAAGCGACCTGCGCCTGGCGCTTGCCCGGGGTGAACTGGCCTTGCACTTCCAGCCCCAAGTGGACGCCCGGGAGAACCGCATCGTCGGCGCCGAAGTGCTGCTGCGCTGGCAGCATCCACAATTGGGCCAGCAGCCGCCTGGGCAGTTCATTCAGGTACTCGAAGAAAGCGGCCTGATCCTCGAAGTTGGCTCCTGGATCCTCGATGAAGCCTGCGACGCCTGTGCCCGCCTGCTTGCGGACGGGCTGATCGACGTCGACGATTTCAGCCTGTGCGTGAACATCAGCCCACGCCAGTTCCGCCAGAACGACTTCGTCGAACGGGTGCTGCGCAGCCTGGACGACTACCGCCTGCCACGTCGCCTACTCACACTTGAGATCACCGAAGGGATCGTCATCCAGAACCTGGAAGACACCATCAACAAGATGCGCGAACTCAAGCGCTTCGGCGTGAGCTTCGCGATGGACGATTTCGGCACCGGCTATTCATCGCTGACCTACCTCAAGCGCCTGCCGGTGGATGCGCTGAAGATCGACCAGACCTTCGTGCGTGACGCCCCGATCGACCCGAACGATGCCGAGATCGTCCGCGCTATCGTGGCCATGGCCCGCAGCCTGGACCTGGCGGTGATCGCCGAGGGGGTCGAGCTGACCGAGCAACTGGAGTTTCTGGAAAAGTTGGGGTGCCACCTGTACCAGGGCTACCTGCACAGCCGACCACTGCCGTTGCAGGAGTTCAGGCAAATGCTGATGGAGACGCCGGCGGACTTTTGACCAACAGCCACCCTCATAGGACAGCACATAACCTGCTGATTTAGCAGAGACTTGCGCGAGCGCAGTGCTACGGGCTGAATGAGCTTCTGAAGGATGATCCGCACAATGCAAACACAAAGGGCACCCGAAGGTGCCCTTTGTTTCATCCCGCCGAACTCAGTTCAGCGCAGGCTTTTCGCCGTTGATCGGGATGCGCTTGGCCTTGGCTTCTTCCGGCACAACCCGCAGCAGTTCGATGCTGAGCAGACCGTTGGCCAGCCCTGCGCCCTTGACCTCGATATGGTCAGCCAAGCGGAACGAGAGCTTGAAGGCGCGCTGGGCAATGCCCTGGTGCAAGAAGGTCACCCCCTCCTTGCCAGCCTCGCGTTTGCCACCGGTCACGGTCAGGACGCCTTTTTCGACTTGCAGGTCGAGGTCCTCCTCCACGAAGCCAGCGGCAGCAACCACGATGCGATAGTGGTCATCGCCATGCTTTTCCACGTTGTAGGGCGGGTAGCTGCTACCGGCCTCATTACGTGCGGCGGCTTCGAACAGGTCGTTGAAACGGTCGAAACCAACGGAGTTACGGAAAAGTGGAGCGAGAGAGAAAGCGGTAGTCATGGTCATAAACTCCTGAAATTCAGCAAGTAAGTCACTCCGCGACCCGAGTTCGGCATCGCGTACTCAAAGAGATATGGCCGGGTAAAACGCTTTCAAGGGCGCCTCGAAAAATTTTTTCACGCTTCCTCGAGAACCCCCGCAAAACCTGCCGATGGCCGAGCGAAAGGCCCGATTCAGGCAACACAAGCTGGCGCGAACGACGCTTGTCCCTGCAACAGCTCACTGATGCGCTGGCAATCGTCCTCACGCCGCAACTGCGCAAACAACGCAACCGCCTCGGGGTAGCTGCGCGTGAGCATCGCCAACCACTGTTTCAGGCGCCCTGGGGCGTAGCGCGGCGAGAGCTTGTCCTGGGCTTGGCGCCAGAATTCGCGCAACAGCGGCAACAGTTCGTCCCAGCGCAGCGGTTGATAGTCGCGACCATCGCGCGCGGCGGCGATCTGCAAAGCCAGATCCGGGCGTGACACCAACCCGCGTCCCAGCATGATGTGCTCGGCGCCGCTGACCTGACGGCAACGTCGCCAGTCATCGACCGTCCAGATCTCGCCATTGGCGAACACCGGCACCTGGACCACCTCCTGCACCCGGGCCACCCACTCCCAGTGGGCCGGCGGCTTGTAACCGTCAACCTTGGTCCGTGCGTGCACCACCAAATGCGCAGCGCCCCCTTCGGCCAAGGCGATACCGCACTCCAGGGCACCGTCGGGGCTGTCGAAGCCCAAACGCATCTTGGCGGTCACCGGAATGTGCGCCGGCACCTGGCGACGCACTTCGCCCACGATGGCATGCAGCAGCTCGGGCTCCTTGAGCAGCACGGCCCCTCCGCGCGACTTGTTCACCGTCTTGGCCGGGCATCCGAAGTTCAGGTCAATCACCGGCGCCCCCAACTGGCAGGCCAACACGGCGTTCTCGGCCAGGCACACCGGGTCCGAGCCGAGCAGTTGCACGCGCATCGGTACACCGGCAGCAGTGCGCGCCCCCTGGCGCAGCTCGGGGGCGAGCTTGTCGAACGAGGACTCCGGCAGCAAGCGGTCACACACGCGGATGAACTCGGTCACGCACCAGTCGATACCGCCCACTCGGGTGAGGACGTCGCGCAGGATGTTGTCGACCAGCCCCTCCATTGGGGCCAGGGCAATTTGCATGTAAGGGGTCTCAGGGCGAAAAAGGCCGCAGTCTAGCAAAAATCGGCCGCTGTTCAGCTGCCGATCAGCGCCGCGCCATAACCGTCGAGGAACTCTGCCGGCATACGTCGGGGCTTACCACTGGACAGTTCGATGCAGGCGAACGTGGTCTGCGCACGCAGCAAAGTAACGCCATCGCTTGGGCGCTTTAGCTGAAAACGTCGGGTCATGCGCAGGCGTTGGTCCCAGTCGATGATCCAGGTGGCCAGTTGCAGCTCGTCCTCTTCGTAGGCGGCAGCGAGGTAGTCGATTTCGTGACGCACCACCGCCATGGCGCGGTCCAGGCGCCGGTACTCGGCCAGGTCCAGCCCCAGGCGCTGGGAATGGCGCCAGGCGCAGCGCTCCAGCCAGGTGACGTAGACTGCGTTGTTGGCATGGCCAAGGCCGTCGATGTCCTCGCTGCCAACGCGCAGGTCGATGATGAATGGTGCTGCCAAATCCCAGCTCATGCCCGCTCCAAATGTCTGTGAACGGGCAGAGTGTAACGGATGCTCAAGCGCTTTGTAGGGTCTGCTGGGCGGTGCGTGCCAGCAGCTCCAGCACCGCCTCGCCCACACGCGGGTCGGCAAGCACCCGTTGATGACCGCCTTGCTCAAGCAGCAGCAGGCGACTGTCGAACCAAGCCTTGTGGATCACCTGCGCCTCGCTGGCCGGCACCAGCCGGTCGTCACCGGCATGTACCACCAAGCCCGGCAGCTCCAGCTGGTAAACGCTGACATCCAGGCGCGACACCTGCACACCGACATCACGCTCGACCTGGCGAATGAACGCCGCGCGGGCGCGAGCCGGCAAGCCCAGGCGCCGGGCGAAGCCACGCAATACGCCGAGCAGTTGCGCAGGCGCAGCGATACTCACTGCGGCATCGACGCGCAGCCCCCATTGCAGAGCCAGCATCACGCTAGCGCCGCCCATCGAATGGCCGATCACCGCGCGCAGTGGTGGCAGTTGTGCAGCCGCCTCCAGCAGTGCCCGGGCAAATGCTGCCACGTGCGCCTGCTCACCCGGCGAACAGCCATGTGCCGGACCTTCCAGGGCAACCACCGTGTAGCCGGCTTCGACCAGGATTTCGATCAAGGTCGCGAACTGCGTCGGCCGCCCTTCCCAACCATGCATCAGCAGCACCGTAGGCCCCTGCCCCCAACGCAGTGCCGATAAACCGAAACGCAGGGTAATGCGTTCAGCCCTGGCCAGTAGCGGCAACTCCCAGGGCCTTGGCGGCAGATTGCGCGGCGTCATGAAGGCGCGACGCATGCGACCGGCAACGTGCTCAGGGGCCAGGTGGCCAAGGGTGCCGTTGACGCCGCGAATCCAGCTCAAGTTAGTCATCAGCGTGCTCCAAGGGTCAGGTCATTCAAATAACCGCCGACTTGGCGGCGCGCAGGATGCGGTCGGACAGGTCGCCACCGCCCAACGCGCGGGCAACGGCAAGCCCCCCTACCATCAAGGCGAAGTCGGCGAGCGCCTTGTCGATGTCTTCAGGGCGGTCGACCATTTGTGCCGTCATCAGCTCGATGTGCTCGATCAGTACCTGGCGAAAGGCCTCTGGCAGCCGGTGCATCTCGCCGAGCGAATTGGGAATCGGACACGCCTGAACGTCGGCATCACGGTGCTTGCGCGATAGGTAGAAAGCCGCCAAGAGCGCCCGACGCCCGGCACCGTCGAGGCTGGGATCGACCCCGGCCAACAGCGCACGACGCTCGGCGAGCAACTGGCTGAAAGCCTCCAGCATGAGTTCATCCTTGCTCTCGAAATGGGCGTAGAAGCCACCCACGGTCAAACCGGCAGCGCCCATCACCTGGCTTACGCTCGGCTCTGCAGGGCCCTGCTGGATCAGCGCACTACGCGCGGCGTCGAGAATACGTTCGCGGGTTTTAGCCTTTTTGTCGTTCATGGCTCACCTCATGAATATTATGATCAACATATTATATTCATAATATTTTCTGGCAAGCGAAATCCGCGATGCTCGATCGATTGCAGGATTCATCAGGAGGGATAAAAACAAAAGGCCCATTCAATAATCGAATGAGCCTTATAAGCCCCGCAAAACGCGGGTAAAAAATTGGCGTCCCCTAGGGGACTCGAACCCCTGTTACCGCCGTGAAAGGGCGGTGTCCTAGGCCACTAGACGAAGGGGACGTAACCTTCGTGCCGACCCGCTTACGCGAATCGCGGCAAATTGGTGGAGCTAAGCGGGATCGAACCGCTGACCTCCTGCATGCCATGCAGGCGCTCTCCCAGCTGAGCTATAGCCCCAAGATAAAACAAAAGACCCATCCATCTGGTGATGAGCCTTTTAACGCCCGCAAAACGCGGGTAAAAGTGGCGTCCCCTAGGGGACTCGAACCCCTGTTACCGCCGTGAAAGGGCGGTGTCCTAGGCCACTAGACGAAGGGGACGTAACCTTCGTGCCGACCCGCTTACGCGAATCGCGGCAAAATTGGTGGAGCTAAGCGGGATCGAACCGCTGACCTCCTGCATGCCATGCAGGCGCTCTCCCAGCTGAGCTATAGCCCCGGATTTCTAGCCTCTCGGCCCAGCGATGCGAACATCGCTTGTGCAAAACTGGCGTCCCCTAGGGGACTCGAACCCCTGTTACCGCCGTGAAAGGGCGGTGTCCTAGGCCACTAGACGAAGGGGACGAACCTTCTTACCTTCAAGACCTGGCTGCTTTAGCCCGATCTTGCTTGCCAGCCTTGGCTGACAAACGGAATTTGGTGGAGCTAAGCGGGATCGAACCGCTGACCTCCTGCATGCCATGCAGGCGCTCTCCCAGCTGAGCTATAGCCCCACAATGTCGCTCTGAACCGAATCGCTGGCTGGGTGCCTGACGCTTCGTTTTCGTTCATCGCTGTGGACGGGGCGCATATTAAGTTCCGATTGCTAGGCTGTCAAACTTATTTTTGAAATTTTTCAAAATTTTTTTCACAGATAACAATCACTTACCGCCCTGCCCTGCCCGCTCAACGCGTTGCAGTGCCCTGGCAACGGACTTGCCCTACGATTGCGATGGTGGATTAGCCACTGCGATCACGGGGCAAGCCTGCTGCCAAGGCCGGAAACAGCTGCCGTCAGGCGATGTTCGCCAGCAGCTTTTCCCACTCTTTGTTTTCTTTCTTCGACACGCCACCGAGCAAATCGATGGCTTGGCGCAGACGGTAACGGGTCAGGTCGGGGCCGAGGATTTCCATGGCGTCGAGCACCGAGACCGAACTGGCCTGGCCAGTGATCGCAGCGAACATCAGTGGCATGGCATCGCGCAGCTTGAGTTGCAGCGACTCGACCACCGCCTGGATGCAGCCGGTAATACGATCTTTTTCCCACTGGCGCAGGCTTTCGAGCTTCCACAGGATCAACTGCATGACCTGACGCACCTGGTCAGCCGAGAGTTTCTTGCTTTCGAACAGTTTGGCGTCCAGCTTCAAGGCGCCTTCGAAGAAGAAACCACCCAGCGGGGCGATCTGGCTGAAGGTTTCGACACGGCCTTGCACGTGCGGCGCGATCTGCATCATGTAATCGCTGTTGAATGCCCACTTCTGCACCCGTGCCGCGAACTCATGCACCGGCAGCTCCCGCAGCCATTGGCCGTTGAGCCAGCTCAGCTTCTCGATGTCGAAGATCGGCCCGCCCAGCGAGATACGCGACAGGTCGAAGTGCTCGACCATCTCGGCCAGGGAAAACTTCTCGCGCTCGTCCGGCATCGACCAGCCCATGCGGCCCAGATAGTTGAGCATCGCCTCAGGCATGAAGCCCATGCGCTCGTAGAAGGTCACCGACGTCGGGTTCTTGCGCTTGGAGAGCTTGCTCTTGTCGGGGTTGCGCAGCAGCGGCATGTAGCAGAGCTTGGGCTGCTCCCAGCCAAAGTACTCGTACAGCTTGATCAGCTTGGGCGCCGAGGGCAGCCATTCTTCGCCACGCAGCACATGGGTGATGCCCATCAGATGGTCGTCGACCACGTTGGCCAGGAAGTACGTCGGCAGGCCGTCGTTCTTCATCAGTACCTGCATGTCCATGCGGTCCCATGGGATCTCGACATCGCCACGCAGCATGTCCGGCACCACACAGATCCCTTCGCTGGGCACCTTCATGCGGATCACGTGCGGCTCGCCGGCCGCCAGGCGGCGCTGGACTTCCTCGTCGCTCAGCAGCAGTGCGCGGCCATCGTAGCGCGGGGTTTCGCCACGCGCCATCTGCTCGGCGCGCATCTGCTCCAGCTCTTCAGCGGTGCAGAAGCAATAGAACGCATGGCCGGCATCGACCAGTTGCTTGGCGTACTTGGCGTAGATCTCGCCACGCTCGCTCTGCCGATATGGGCCATGGGGGCCACCGACATCCGGGCCTTCGTTCCACTCGATGCCGAGCCAGCGCAAGGCGTCGAAGATCTGCTGTTCCGACTCGCGGGTCGAGCGCAGTTGGTCGGTGTCTTCGATACGCAGGATGAACTCACCGCCGTGCTGCTTGGCAAAGCAGTAGTTGAACAGGGCGATGTAGGCAGTGCCGACGTGGGGGTCGCCAGTGGGCGAAGGCGCGATGCGCGTGCGAACGGTGGTCATGGGAGTCTCGAACGAAGATTGAAACAAAGGCGGGATGTTAGCAGGGAGCGGGCACCGGGCTCCAGCAATGGCGCTATTGCCACTTGTGACGCGGCCGTCGGGCACTGTTAAATTTGTTTACATTTCTGGAACGACAGTACCCATGCCTGCCCAACTCAAACGCCGTTTGCTGGTTTTCATCACCCTGGTAGGCCTGATCGCCCTCGCCTTCCTCGCCCACTGGTATTTCAAGGGGCGCTTTTACGAAAGCACCGACAATGCCTACGTTCAGGGCGAGATCACGCGTATTTCGAGCCAGTTGGGCGCACGCATCGACCAGGTGCACGTGGAAGACAACCAGCACGTGAACAAAGGCGACCTGCTGGCTCGGCTGGAAGTGGCCGACTTCGAACTGGCGGTGCAACGCGCCCGCGCAACACTCGCGACCCGCGAGGCAGAGCTTGTGCAGGCGCAGAGCCGGTTGGTGCAACAAGGCAGCCTGATCGCTGCGGGCCAGGCCCAAGTGGCTGCCAGCCAGGCCACGCTGAACCGCTCGCAACTTGACCTTGATCGAGCCCAGGCCCTGCGCAAGCCGGGCTTCGTCTCCGAAGAGCGGGTCACGACCCTGTCAGCAGAAAGTCATGTGGCCCGCTCCCAGGTGGACAAGGCCCAGGCCGATCTCAAGGGCCAGCGCCAACAGGTCGATGCGCTGAGCGCCGAACTCAAGCGCCTCGACGCACAAATCGCCAACGCCCGCGCCGACCTCGCCCAAGCCGAGCTCAACCTGACCCGCTGCGCCATCTACGCGCCGATCAGCGGCACCATCGGCCAACGCAGCGCACGCAACGGCCAGGTGGTGCAGGCCGGGGCTTACCTGCTGTCGATCGTGCCGGATGAAGCTATTTGGGTGCAGGCCAACTTCAAGGAAACCCAAATTGGCAAGATGCACCCCGGCCAGCGCGCACAACTGACCTTCGACAGCTTCCCCGACACGCCTATCGATGCGCGTATCGACAGCCTGTTCGCCGCCTCCGGCGCGCAGTTCAGCCTGTTGCCACCAGACAACGCTACCGGCAACTTCACCAAGGTCGTACAACGCATTCCGGTCAAACTGACCTTCGCCACCGACAACCCACTGCATGGCCGTATCCGCCCAGGGATGTCAGTCACCGCCACGGTCGATCTGCGCGATCAGGACGCCGGCCACGATGGCCGGTGATCAACTGCTGCGCCCGACCGCAGAGCCCACCCGGCGTGACTGGATTGCGGTCATGAGCGTGATGCTTGGCGCGTTCATGGCGGTATTGGACATCCAGATCACCAACTCGTCGCTCAAGGATATACAAGGCGCGCTTTCCGCCACCCTGGAGGAAGGCTCATGGATTTCCACGTCCTACCTGGTGGCGGAAATCATCATGATTCCGCTGACGGCGTGGCTGGTGCAGTTGCTCTCGGCACGGCGCCTGGCGGTATGGGTGTCGCTGGGCTTCCTGGCCTCCTCACTGCTGTGCTCGATGGCCTGGAACCTCGAGAGCATGATCGTGTTCCGTGCACTGCAAGGCTTCACCGGCGGCGCGCTGATCCCTCTGGCCTTCACCCTGACGCTGACCAAGCTGCCCGAGCACCACCGCGCCAAGGGCATGGCCATGTTCGCCATGACTGCCACCTTCGCCCCGTCCATTGGCCCGACCTTGGGCGGCTGGCTGACCGAGAACTGGGGCTGGGAGTACATTTTCTACATCAACATTCCCCCGGGACTGGTGATGATCGGCGGGCTGCTGTACGGGCTTGAAAAGAAACAAGCACACTGGGAACTGCTCAAGAGTACCGATTACGCCGGTATCGTCAGCCTGGGACTGGGACTTGGCTGCCTGCAAGTCTTTCTCGAGGAAGGCCACCGCAAGGACTGGCTGGAGTCGAGCCTGATCGTCAGCCTGGGCAGCGTGGCGCTGCTCAGCCTGATCCTGTTCGTGATCCTGCAACTATCGCGCGCCAACCCACTGATCAACCTACGCATACTCGGCAACCGCAATTTCGGCCTGTCGAGTATCGCCAGCCTGGGCATGGGCGTGGGCTTGTACGGGTCGATCTACCTGTTGCCGCTGTATCTGGCGCAGATCCAAGGCTACAACGCCCTGCAGATCGGCGAAGTGATCATGTGGATGGGCATTCCGCAGTTGTTCCTGATTCCGCTGGTGCCACAACTGATGAAGGTGATTTCGCCGAAGCTCCTCTGCGCCCTGGGCTTTTGCCTGTTCGGCCTGGCCAGCTTCAGCTCGGGGGTGCTCAACCCGGACTTCGCCGGGCCGCAGTTCAACCAGATCCAGATCATCCGCGCCATTGGCCAGCCAATGATCATGGTCACCATCTCGCTGATCGCCACCGCCTACATCCAGCCACAGGATGCAGGGTCAGCGTCGAGCCTGTTCAACATTCTGCGCAACCTGGGTGGAGCGATTGGCATCGCCCTGTTGGCCACGCTGCTCGATGCCCGGGCCAAGGTGTACTTCGACTACCTGCGTGAGTCGGTGGTACCGAGCAACCCACAGGCGGCCGAACGCCTGGCGCAACTGACCGAGCGACTGGGCAATGAGACTGCGGCGTTGGGCAAGCTGAGCGAGATCACCCATCAGCAGGCGATGATCATGGCCTACAACGATGCCTTCCACTTCGTCGGGATCGGGCTGGCGGTGAGCATGCTGGCGGTGTTGCTGACCCGCAAGCTACCTCAAGGGCTCAAGGCTGGAGAGGCGCACTGAGCGTGCTCGGCGGGGGAAATAGCGCGTGCTTCTTCGCGGGCAAGCCCGCTCCCACAGGCACAGCGCCAATCCTGTGGAAGATCACCCAACCCTCTTGGTGCTGCGCTGTCGCGCAAAGAACTGATTTAGTAAGCGTGCCGCGTACCCTGTGGGAGCGGCTTTAGCCGCGAACACCGGCGAAGCCGGTGCCATCCACCGAGTTGTCTGATTCGCGGTGGTCTGGCACTCCGGTAAGCCCGCTCCCACAGGTCTCTGCTAAATCAACAAGTTATATGTAGTTCTATAGGGGCGAGCTTGCCGCAATGCCGGACCACCGCGAAGGAGCACGCACCGATGCTGACCTTTCAACTGGCGATCAGCCGCTCACGCAGCTTGCCGATTTCGTCGCGCAACTGCGCAGCGGCCTCGAACTCCAGGTCGCGGGCGAACTGGAACATTTTCTCTTCAAGCTGCTTGATGCGCTTGGTGATCTCCCCCGGCGTCTGCAGTTCGGCCTCCAGGCGCCCGGCCTCTTCCGCTGCCTTCGCTTGTCCCTTGCGCTTCTTGCTGCGAGCACCGGGCACGGTCGCGCCTTCGAGGATGTCGGCGACGTCCTTGACCACGCCCCTAGGCACAATGCCATTGGCTTCGTTGAAGGCCACCTGTTTTGCCCGACGGCGTTCGGTCTCGTCAATCGCGCGCTGCATGGAGCCGGTGATGTTGTCGGCGTACAGAATCGCCTTGCCGTTGAGGTTACGCGCAGCACGCCCTATGGTCTGAATCAGCGAGCGCTCCGAACGCAGGAAACCTTCCTTGTCGGCATCGAGGATAGCCACCAAGGACACTTCGGGCATGTCCAAGCCTTCGCGCAGCAGGTTGATGCCCACCAGCACATCGAAGGTGCCTAGACGTAGGTCGCGAATGATCTCGACCCGCTCCACGGTGTCGATGTCCGAGTGCAGGTAGCGCACGCGCACGTCATGGTCGGCGAGGTAGTCGGTGAGGTCCTCGGCCATGCGCTTGGTCAAGGTGGTCGCCAGGACGCGCTCGCCCAAGGCGACGCGCTTGCCAATCTCCGAGAGCAGATCGTCCACCTGGGTCAGTGCCGGGCGCACCTCGACCTGCGGGTCGACCAGCCCGGTGGGGCGCACCACCTGCTCGACCACGCGCCCGGCATGTTCGGCTTCGTAGGGACCGGGGGTGGCCGAGACGAAGATCGTTTGCGGGCTTACCGCCTCCCACTCGTCGAAGCGCATAGGGCGGTTGTCCAGCGCCGAAGGCAGGCGGAAGCCGTATTCCACCAGCGTTTCCTTACGCGAGCGGTCCCCCTTGTACATGGCCCCCACCTGGGGAACGCTGACGTGGGACTCGTCGATCACCAGCAGCGCATCCGCCGGCAAGTAGTCGTAGAGCGTTGGCGGTGGCGCGCCAGCCGGACGCCCGGAGAGATAGCGCGAGTAGTTTTCGATGCCGTTGCAGTAACCCAGTTCGAGGATCATCTCCAGGTCGAAACGAGTACGCTGCTCCAGGCGCTGGGCCTCGACCAGCTTGTTGGCCTTGTGCAAGAACGCCAGGCGCTCCTTGAGTTCCTCCTTGATACCCTCCACTGCGTCGAGCAAGGTTTCGCGCGGCGTGACGTAGTGGGACTTGGGGTAGAAGGTGAAACGCGGCAGCTTGCGGATCACCTCACCGGTCAGGGGGTCGAAGGCGGCGATGTTTTCCACCTCGTCGTCGAACAGCTCGACACGGATGGCTTCGAGGTCCGATTCGGCAGGGAAGATATCGATCACATCGCCGCGCACGCGAAACGTCGCACGGGCGAAGTCCATCTCGTTGCGGGTGTACTGCAGGTCGGCCAGGCGCCGCAGCAGCGCACGTTGGTCGAGCTTGTCACCGCGATCGATGTGCAGGACCATCTTCAAATAGGTTTCCGGGCTGCCCAGGCCATAAATGCACGAGACAGTGGTGACGATGATCGCGTCGCGCCGTTCGAGCAGCGCCTTGGTCGCCGACAGGCGCATCTGCTCGATGTGGTCGTTGATCGAGGCGTCCTTCTCGATGAAGGTATCCGATGAAGGCACGTAGGCCTCGGGCTGATAATAGTCGTAGTAGGAGACGAAATACTCGACGGCGTTATTCGGGAAGAACGCCTTGAATTCGCCATACAGCTGGGCCGCGAGGGTCTTGTTGGGCGCCAGCACCATGGTCGGGCGCTGCACCTGCTGGATCACGTTGGCGATGCTGAAGGTCTTGCCCGACCCGGTCACCCCGAGCAGCGTCTGATGCGAAAGGCCGGCTTCGATACCCTCGACCATCTGGCGGATGGCCTCGGGTTGGTCGCCGGCCGGCTGGAATCGGGTGACGAGTTGGAACTCGGACATGACGGACCTCGTGGATGCTGCGGCAACTGTAAATTTAGCCAGTAGTTTATACCCAAACGCCGACACCGGGCGCTCGTTTCAAGATAAAGCTGTGATCAGTTACTGCAGTGGACCGGGCAATTCGACCAATGGTCGAAAAATATTTGCGCAAACAGCCGTAAAAGCTGCGCCAGACTGTCGCAGTGACCAGGCGGTATCACTATACTGACTCCCCGTTTGTGCACCGCTTCAGTGCATTCGGCTGGAGCGTGGCAACCCCCTTTCACTCTCCAATCAGAGCCAACGTAACAATGAGCCTGTTTTCCGCTGTCGAGCTGGCACCCCGCGACCCTATCCTGGGCCTGAACGAAGCATTCAACGCTGATACCCGCACCGACAAGGTCAACCTGGGCGTGGGCGTTTACTGCAACGAGGAAGGCCGCATCCCGCTGCTACGCGCGGTGATCGAGGCCGAAACCGCGCGTGCCGCCCAGCACGCCTCGCGCGGCTACCTGCCGATCGACGGTATCGCCCAGTACGACCAGGCCGTGCAGAAGCTGATCTTCGGCAACGACTCGCCGCTGCTGGCCGCAGGCCGCGTGGTCACCGTGCAGGCCGTAGGTGGTACTGGCGCCCTGAAAATCGGCGCCGACTTCATCAAGCGCCTGTCGCCGAACGCCGTGGTTGCCATCAGCGACCCGAGCTGGGAAAACCACCGCGCACTGTTCGAGTCCGCAGTCTTCCCGGTCCAGACCTACCGCTACTACGACGCCCCGAGCAATGACGTCAACCGCACCGGCATGCTCGAAGACCTCGACGCCCTGCCGTCCGGCTCGGTGGTCGTACTGCACGCCTGCTGCCACAACCCGACCGGTGTCGACCTGACCCTGCAAGACTGGAAAAACGTGCTGGAAGTGGTCAAGGCCAAGGGCCACATCCCGTTCCTCGACATGGCCTACCAGGGCTTTGGCGACGGCATCGCCGAAGACGCCTTCGCCGTGCGCCTGTTCGCCGAGTCTGGCATGGCGTTCTTCGTCTCCAGCTCGTTCTCCAAGTCGTTCTCGCTGTATGGCGAGCGCGTTGGCGCGCTGTCGATCGTCACCGGTTCGAAAGACGAGAGCACCCGTGTGCTGTCGCAGGTCAAGCGCGTGATCCGCACGACCTACTCCAACCCGCCGACCCACGGTGCCAGCATCGTCGCCGCCGTGCTCAACAGCGACGAGCTGCGCCAGATGTGGGAAACCGAGCTTGGTGAGATGCGCGAGCGAATCCACGGCATGCGCAAGCAGATGGTCCAGTTGCTGGCGCAATACGGTGCCAGCCGCGACTTCAGCTTCGTCGGCCGCCAGGTGGGCATGTTCTCCTACTCGGGCCTGACCGTTGAGCAGGTGGCACGCTTGAAGAACGAGTTCGGCATCTATGCCCTGGACACCGGCCGCATCGCCGTCGCCGCGCTGAACCAGAGCAACATTCACGTGGTCACCAAAGCCATCGTCGAAGTGCTGTAACTGCTTGATTGTGCAGGGGGAAGCTTGACTTCCCCCTGCCAGTCGCTAAGATACGCGCAGATTCCGCGATAGCTCAGTCGGTAGAGCAAATGACTGTTAATCATTGGGTCCCTGGTTCGAGTCCAGGTCGCGGAGCCAAACATCGAAAAACCTCCAGATGCGCAAGCACTGGAGGTTTTTTATTGCCTGCCAGATAGACCCAGGCAGGTTTCAGGTACTGCGCCCAATGGGGTAGAACTGACCCTGGCTCCACACCCCAAGCCACTCCTGGCCATCGATCAGGCGCGGCACTGCCAGCTCCACCAACTGGTAGAAGACGTTGCGATGGATCAACGCCTCGAGATTGCCGCGCACCCGCACATACGGCGCCGGCTCCCCGCTATCAGGATCGGTCACCACCCGCAGCGGATGGTCTGCGCCGGCCTCGAGTGTATCGTCCACATTGGTGGTGAAGCGCAGGACCTGCTGCTCACCCTGCCCTTGCACATCGAGTAGCACCGCCACGAACGGTGCGTCATCTACGCGGATGCCGACCTTCTCCACCGGCGTGACCAGGAAGTAATCATCGCCATCGCGACGAAGGATGGTGGAAAACAGCCGGACCATCGGCTTGCGGCCTATCGGCGAGCCCAGGTAGTACCACGTACCATCGCGGGCGATGCGCATGTCGATGTCGCCGCAAAAATCCGGGTTCCAAAGGTGCACCGGCGCCGGCCCCTTGGCTGCGGGAATTTGCGCCAGAAGATCGTTGGCCTTGCCGGTGTCGGTCATTGCATGCTCGCTCAGCGGCTCATACCCAGGAGGCTACGAGCGTACTCGCGCATGGGGGCAGCAAGCAAATCCTGGGGCGTATTGTCGTGGAACGTCAACAAACCGCCACGGCTCTTGATGCGGGCGGTATCGATCAGATAACGGGTATTGGTCTCGATCAACATCATCTGCACTACGCCCGAGTCCCAGCCCAGTCGATCCACTGCCTGCTCGTCGTACCACTCGTCGCCATTGCCGATGCGGTCATCGGTACGCGCGAAACGGGTGTACAACACGTAGTCGGCGCCGACCGAACGGGCCTCGGCAATGGCTTGCTCCAAGCCCAGCGGGCCTTGCGCGCGGCGCACCAGCGGGAAGTACTCGACGAAGCTCTTGAAGGCTTCTTCGGCCACCACGTTCTGTTTGGGCAGCGGGCCCTTGCCCGGCGGCATGAAAGCGCCTTGGCCAATGAAGATGAACGAGTCAGGTTGCAAGCGCACCGACAGGGTACGGGTGGTGTCGCTGTGGTCCAGCAAGCCCGCATCGCTCATGTGATAACGGACGCCCTCGCCCATATCGCTGACATTCATGCAGCCGCCCAACGCCATCAGCGCCAGCAGCAAGACCAGGCTACGCATCTTTCCTCCAGAGGCCGGTGACGAAAAACCGGCGAACAGCCGCGCTGATGCAGCTTTTGCGCCAGAGTCAGCCGCCGATCACCTTCATGACCATCACATCACCGGAAAACGCCAGCGCCTGCTTGTCCGCCAAGGCCTTGACCAGCAAACGCTGCAAGGCCGGCAGCGCTTGGTGGCGCGGCTTGTCGAACAGGTCGGCGACAAAATGGCGGCTGCCGGACGAGAGGCAACCATGCAGCCAGCCGGTCGAGGACAAACGCAGGCGCGAACAGGCTCGGCAAAACGGCATGCTTTCGTTGGCGATCACGCCGAAATGGCCTTTGTCAGAGATTCGGTAACGCAGGGCCGTGGCATCCACTGGCCGCGGCGCCGGCTCGAAGGGGTGCGCCTGGCCGATCAGCGCCAGCAAGTGCTCAAGGCCGACGAACTGCTGAAGGAAAGCGTTGGTATCCCGGGCCAGATGCCCCATGCGCATCAGTTCGATGAAACGCAGCTCGTAGCCCTGTGCCAAGCAATAGTCGAGCAGCGGTACAACCTGGTCGAGGTTCTGCCCGCGCATCGGCACCATGTTGACCTTGATCGCCATGCCCGCCGCCTTCGCCGCCTGCATGCCCTCCAGCACGCAGGCCAAGTCGCCGCCACGGGCGATACGCCGGAACGCGTGCGGGTCAAGGGTATCGAGCGAGACATTCAAACGACGAATGCCGGCGTGCAAAAGCAGTGGGAGCTTACGCCAGAGCAACTGGCCGTTGGTGGTGAGACTGATGTCTTCCAGGCCGAGGCCCGAAACACCGGCCAGGAAAGCCTCCAGACGCGGGCTCACCAGCGGTTCGCCGCCCGTGATGCGCAGCCGCTCGATCCCTGCCGCCTCGACCAGATAGGCAACGCCATGGGCCAGGACGTCGGCCGACAACTCGTCCTGCGCGGCCACAAGGCGCTTGCCATCGGGCACACAGTAGGTGCAGGCATAATTGCAGGCAGCGGTCAGGCTGACGCGCAGGTTGCGAAAGCGCCTGCCGTGACGATCGACGATCATGGGTGACTCCGGCGTGGAAGAATCGAGGCCGGCAAAACCTGACTTAAAAATCAGGTTTTTGCAAGCCCCTTACGCCGTGTCGGACCCACCCCAATGCGCACCCAGGTCAGGTGCACATTGCACCAGCGGCTTCAGTTGGCGGGTTCTGGGTCGCGCTTACGCTTGTTGCCCATGCGCACGCCAATATCCATGAGGAACTGGAAGAAGCCTTCCTGATCTTCCAGGACATTGCTCCAGAACGGCGAGTGATACAGCGCCACGGCGCCGTGCACCAGAGCCCAGGCCGCGCAGTAGTGGAAGTACGGGGGCACGTCTTCGAGCTTGCCCTCGCTGATGCGACCTTTGATCAGCTGGGTGAGGCGATCGAAGTTGGACGCGCGGATGCTGTGCAACTGCTCGACCATTTCCGGCACCTGGTTACCCTTGACCACCTTCTCTTCGAGGCGGTCGAACAGCCGGTAACGCTGCGGATCACGCATGCGGAACTCAAAATAGGCGCGCGACAGTGCTTCCTTGTCACGGTCGACGTCAGCCGAGTGCAACAGCGCATTCAGATCGCGCTCGTAGTCGAGCATCAGGCGCAGGTAGATCTCTGCCTTGGATTTGAAGTGCTTGTAGATCGTGCCTTTGCCGATGCCCACGGCGTCGGCGATCATCTCGACGGTGACACTGTCTTCGCCCTGTTCGAGGAACAGTTTGAGCGCCGTGTCGAGGATCTCTTGCTCGCGGCGGCGAAACTCACGGACCTTACGAGGTTCTTTCTGCATAGGAAGGACTGGGATGACAATCGAAGCGCATTATTATGCCTAACTGGTGGCAAATTGCACGGATCTTGCGCAATGTGTCTTGTTTCACGATACGTTCGCCAGCGCCGCAGGCGCAGGACCCGCAACCTGGCCGACTCCCTGTCGGTTTTTCCCCGCCAGTCACCACCGATACCTGCCTGATCGACGACGCTGCCTCTAAGCTTGGCTGATGGCCATGCCCTCTGTGCTCAAGCAACGGCCGACGTATTCCAAATCTGTTTAAAAAACGACCAACTGCTGCTGGAAGTGCGCCAAACCTGACCAATACTTGAAGTGTTGGCGCGGCGCATCCCCCCGAGTGGCGCGCCAATAAAGGTGCCCAGGGACCGCGTACCTTTGTTTTACTCCTAATGGTCTTAACCCGGATTCCCCCCCCAGAACCCGGGTTTTTTTTGCCCGAGGTTCTGAAGGCGGTCTGTCACGCGACCCGCGCCAGCGGGAACAGGCGCTTGAAGTTGGCAGTGGTCTGCTCGGCCAACTGCTCATAGCTGGCCCCACGCAACGACGCCACGTACTCAGCCACTTCACGCACATATTGCGGCAGGTTCGCCTTGCCTCGATGCGGGATCGGCGCCAGGTACGGCGAATCAGTCTCTACCAACAGGCGCTCGGTCGGCACCTGGCGAGCCACCTCGCGCAGCGCATCGGCATTTCGGAAGGTGACGATGCCCGACAGCGAGATGTAGTAGCCCAGGTCCAGCGCTGCCTTGGCCATTTCCCAATCTTCGGTGAAGCAGTGCAGCACACCGGCCTGCGGCAGGCTGGCTTCGCGCAGCAACGCCAGCGTGTCGGCGCGTGCGGCGCGGGTGTGCACGATCACCGGCTTGCCGGTCTGGCGCGAGGCCTCCAGGTGCAGACGGAACGAAGCCTGTTGCAACTCGGCGGCCTCGGGTTCGTAGTGATAGTCCAGGCCGGTTTCGCCGATCGCTACCACATGAGGATGGGCCAGCTCGCGCAGCAGCCATTCCAGTGCCGGGGTTTCGCCGGGGGCCAAGTCCAGCGGATGCACGCCGACCGAACAGTCGACATCGGCGTAGCGCTCGCTCAGCGCCTTGACCGCGCCGGCATTCTCGGCGCTCACGCCGATGCACAGGAAGTGCCCCACGCCACGCTCACGCGCCGCCTGGAGGGCAGCATCGAGGGAGCCTTGGTGGGCGCTCAAGTCAAGACGGTCGAGGTGGCAATGGGAGTCTACGAGCATGGGAATCCGACACACATGAAGTTACGGTAAAAATCAGCGCATGCCCGGCAACTGTACCCAATGGGCCAGCATCGCTTCGAGCAACAACACGCGGTTGAGGTTGGCCTTGCCGAGCACTTTCTGGCGCTGTTCAAGGAGCCATGCCTGGATCTCCAGCACCTTGGCCGGGCGGCTTTTCTGCGCCAGGTACTGTACGACCTTGCGCATGTCAGCCAAACCCAGGCCGTCTTCGTCCTGGGTCAATTGATAGCGCAAGATCAGGTGCGACCAGTCGCAGAACCAGTCGAACAACAGCAACAACGGCACATCCTTCCAGGCCTCGGCCAACTGGCTGGGGGCTTGCTGCTGCTTGAGCAGCTTCTTGACCCCGTCGGCCACCAGCGCGCGCTGCTCACGCACGCCCTGTGCCTCCAGGCTCACGGCCATCAACGGCGAACCCGCGGCCAGGCTCAGCAGCTCTTCACGCGCCTCGTCACTGCTGTCGGCCAAGGCCGCCGCCAGCCAGGCGCGGCTTTGCGCCTGGCTGGGCTGCGGGCATGCCACCTGCTGGCAACGGCTCTTGATGGTTGGCAGCAGGCGGCTCGGCTGGTGGCTGACCAGCAATAGAACCGTATCACCCGAGGGTTCTTCAAGGCTCTTGAGCAAGGCGTTGGAGGCGTTGATGTTCATCGCCTCGACCGGCTCGATCAATACCACCTTGCGCCCACCTTGCTGGGCAGTCTGCACCACGAAAGACACGAGTTCGCGCACCTGGTCGATCTTGATCGGCTTGTCGGCCTCTTCAGGCTCCAGGATGAAGTTGTCCGGGTGACTGCCAGCCTTGAGCAGCAAGCACGCCTTGCACTGGCCGCAGGCGTCCAGTGCATTGGGCTGCTGGCACAACAAACGAGCCATCAGGCGCTCGGCCAACGCCCGTTTGCCGATACCCTGCGGGCCATGTAACAGGTAGGCATGAGCATGCTGGCTGCGTCCTGCCAGTTGCTGCCAGAGCGCCTGCTGCCAGGGATAGGCCTCAGCCACGGCAACGCCCCAGGATGCCCGGCAGCAGCGCGTCGATAGCGCGCTGCACCACATCCAGCGGCTGCGCGGCATCCAGTAGGCTATAGCGCTGTGGGTGTTTGCGCGCGCGCGCCAGATAGGCCTGGCGCACCGCCTCGAAGAACGCCTGACCTTCCTGCTCGAAACGATCGAGCCGACCACGCGCGGCGGCACGGGCCAAGCCCACCTCCACCGGCAAGTCGAACACCAGCGTGAGGTCCGGGCGCAACTCGCCCTGAACGAAAGACTCCAGAACCGCAATGCGCTCGACAGGCAGGCCGCGCCCACCGCCTTGGTAAGCATAAGTGGCATCTTGTATTCGTTTTGAAGAAGATGTAAACATCAAGCTAGTATACGTTCCTTTCAGTCAGTGTAAACATATATACTTTCTCCATTAAACCCAGCAAATTCGCGGCTTGGAGCCCAATATGCCCACCATCATCGGCCTAGCCGCCGTCGCAAGAAGTGGTAAGGATACAGTAGCCTCAATGCTCCTAGAGCACCCTGAAGTAGCAGCGTATGCCCTAGCAGACCCACTCAAGCTAGGGTGCCAAGCTCTATTTGGTCTAACGGATGATGAAGCCTGGCTGGACGAGATCAAGGAAACGACTATTGATCTGTGGGGAATGTCCCCACGTCAAATGTTCCAGCGCGCAGGCACTGAATGGATGCGGCATGATAATCCAGACCACTGGCTACTGCGAGCGGACAAGCAGCTAAATCACGCTGCAAGCCCCTCCTCCCCACCCACACCAACCGACCTAGATTCCCCATCCGCCACTATCTGGCTGGCAGTGCAAGCCTTTTGGGGGCTGAGTTACGACCAGACCTGGACCGCCGGCTCTCGCAGCGAGAAGGACCGTTTCTGGGGGCGAACCCCACAAGAAATGTTTTCCGTTCTTCAGGGCTACGTTCTGAGAGATTTCCCCCAGTACAGCGACCTACGCCCCCGCCGCCCCGTGCAGGGCCCGACCCGCAGCCTCATAGATTCCAGCGGAAAGTCGATTTTTATCATCAAGGATATCCGCTACGAAAATGAAGCATCTTTCTGGCGCTCGCACGGTGGAGTTATATGGCATATAACCCGAAATAACGCCAAGAAGGTCAACGCACACTCTTCGGAAGATGGAATTTCGCTCTTGGGAGTTGATTTCCATATAGAAAATAATGGTACACTTGAAGAACTGAGACATAAAGTCCAACACGCTTGGAAGAGCGTGACCAGTCTTTGAGTATGATTAATGCTAATTCCCGAATCACTATCCACCCAGGAAATAGAGGCGCGCTGCGGTAGAACTGTCCGCGCGCAATACCTAGAGCACGCGTATTTCGACTCTAACTCGAACTTATGCCAGACGCTTCATTACGTGTTTCTTCGCTATACGCCTGGGGTAGTGTTTGCCAACGGATGGATGCTCGCCAAGGGAATTAAACATTTCTTCGATTACTTGGTTGAGCATGCAAGCATCAACCCCGAGGAGCTACGACCCTCTACGTTCGGCGACATCACAATCGAGATTTTCCTGGGCTTCCAGGATTTCTTGCTCCGAAAAAAAGAGCGGATCGTATACGCAGAGAAGCTGAAAAGCGCCTTTGGAGTTGTGGCCAAGCAGCATGGCACCATCCCTCTGCTGCTTTTTCCAATTGTCGCCCGCCCGCAGTTCAACAAGACCGAACCTCTAGGCGATGATGCGTTCAACGATCTGGAACGGGGCCTGAAAGCACATATTGACCAGCTTTATAAGAAACTTGCTTACCGAGAGGTGGTAGCCGAAGCTGAACCCTACCACTTTGACTCCATTCCACCTAACGACTCAACCAATCCCCTTCTCATTGGAAAGTGGGAAATAGATCACGCCAGAAGCCTTCGCACATTGTTGGATTATGGCTTTCCAATGAGCCAATCGCTAGAAGAGCTAGCAGCCATGATGAGCCCGACGAACATCATGAGTTTCGAAAGGGACTGCGATACGATTCTTAAGACAATTTTCCACAAGTACACGCTGCGCAATAAAAATTTCAGGCTCGATAATCTGTTAGAAATGTACTTTCCAACAACCACAGATCAAGCCGCGATTATTCTCTTCCTCCTTCTCCAATCGGGATGGAACAAAGAATCTGTAATCGATATTGATGGTGATGATTTCGAGCACATCCTTTCTGGCTCTGTCGATGAGAGCCTGTCAGTGATATTTTCTGAGAAGAACAGGTCTCAAGGCTTAGATCTCCCTTACGACGCCCCGAAACAGATTACGGCATTCAGTGATCGAGAAGATCCGTATTCGATCCATAACTTGATTTTGCTGGCTGGACGGCTCTCTGCTCCGCTTAAGGGGTACGAGTTTGATACAGGACCAGGGGTGTCCACACCAGGAGAGCGCAACGAACTCTACCTTTGCTTACGAGCGTGGGGGGACTGGTTCAGGGTTGGGAGCCGCCACACCTCTGCCTCTGTCATGATCGCCTACACCAATGGCGTTCAGCAGTTCCTGAAGAAATATCAGGTACTTGAAAATGGCAAACGACTTACCAAGTCAAAAGATGTCACTACCCGCCTGCGACCAACGTGGCTTCTGAGAAAAAAGATAACTACCGCTCTGAGTATAATCAGTACCCATTTCGGGCACGCTGACAGTGGAACCACGGATATTTACTACGACTCCAGCGGCGCTGCCATGCAGGAACGTAAAGGGCGTTTGCGCGATGAGCTTGAGGCTATCACAGGCCTGCTTATCTCCCGACAGTTCAAGGGGCTTCTGAGCAAGCAAGCGAATGAGCAGGCAAGCTGCGAGGTAAAAATTTTCACCCTACCAGGTAAAGACCGCCCACTTTGGGGCTGCGAGAACCAATTGGCACCTGACTGGCCTGGTCACGAGAGTTACGTCCGGCCTGGCCAGAAGTGCTTCCAGCTGGAGAAATGCCTTGGCTGCTCTAAGGTTCGAATTTTTGAGGACTCGCTGCCTTATCTGATGGAGCGCATGGCTCACGTTGAATATGAACTCGAAGTCGAAAGCGACGGCCCTCGCAGTGCTGAACTCTATTGGGAGATGCACACCCTGGACTTTCTGATCAACTACTCCCATGAGGAGGATGAGATCAAAAAAGCTGCGCGATATCGTCGCCGCCACGCACCGCTGCTACCCCGAGATCTGGCAAGTCTTCGCATTATTTTTGAGGATGAGGCATTAAATGAGTAAGGACAACATTGACGAGCAGGATCGCCTCATCGCCGAATTTGAAAAAGACGAACAGGAAGCGGCGCTAGCGGAGTTTGAGGGCTTCCTTCAGGAGACCCAGGGAAAACTTGAGTCTTCTAAAAGCGGGTTATTGGCTAAGCTGAAATCATTCCCGGATGGAGACTTTCCCGTTTCTCTCTTCTCCCAATACCACCAGCCCTACTGGACCTTTCAAGATGGGGGGCGCGGTAGGACTGTGACTATATATTTCGATTCTGATCTTCCTGGCTCCGGGGAGCTTAAACGGTCGATCGTTTATCACCTCGTACCATCATTCACACCCTTTGCGCGAATCAAAGCCTTCTCTTCGACCAAGCAGAGAGCGTACGAGTACAGATTCATCGAAGAGTATGTATTGAAGCCGAATAAGCTTTCGGCGATCCCAGAACACATCGCCATGATCACTACGCCGATGCTCAACCAAGCATTGGATGATGCAAAAATGAGCGGTCAACCGAGTCATTACTCTGGACTTTTTTTCACTCTACGATTCTGGCTGGCGATTTCGGCACACAGATTAATTCCAGATCATCTCCGTCTGCCCGAGCAAATTTCTGCAATCGATACGCGCGAAAGGCACCAAGATGTCTTAAAGCATTTTGAAGGCTCACTTCAAGCATGGCTACCGTTTTCGGAACAAGAGCTTGAACAGCTTGTGAACCATGCATTGTTTTGGCTGGAGCAAGCCTCCCCCCGGCTACTGGAGACAGCTAATTATCTGAAGGAGAGTGGCTTCGAGCAACTCGGTACGGTGAGGCGCGCCGATCGCCAACTCGACCTTGAACGCATGACTGACATCGAAATTGACGGCAGAAGAGTCATGAATTACTCCAGGACTTACGGAGTAAGGACTAAAGGTGGACAGGCGTATCGCTACTACTGGATTTCAGAATATGCACAGGCAGTCGATAAAGTTAGAAATGCTGTGTTCATATTTGTGGCCTTAGTCACTGGACTTCGCCGCAACGAGATGGGCGCGCTAAAGTTCGATCACGTGACTAAAGATGAAGCCGGACGGTATAGTATAGATGTTATTAGATTCAAGACATCTATTGACCCGAATTATAACGGGGAGAGCGATTCTTTACCTCTACCCACGTATGTTGGCGAGATTATTGAAAACCTCAAAAGCTTGCGTTCTATTCATGGTTTTTATCGCCAAGGTTTCATTTTTCAGACTGCATACACAACGACACCTGTAACGCATGAGCATCCTGATCTACCTCCTAAAATCTTGTTGGATTTGGAAGATGCGACTGGCATTGAGCGAATTCATGCACACAGGTTTAGAAAAACCATCGCGGAGATTCTGATCCATCGAAGCGAGCGAAACATTGATGTTATCAGACTCCTTTTTGGACACCACTCTTACGCAATGACGCTGCGTTACATCAGTCGCAACCCCTACCTTGTGCGTACAGTCGCAGTGGCCTTGGAGCAAAGCTATTCAAAGGAATTCCACGAGATCGTTACCGCGGTCCGTGATGGCGGTTATTCTGGACCAGCCGCAGAAAGGCTGCATGCTCAGATCTCCAAACGCCCGGACGCGTTCAAAGGCAAGCGGCTCAAGGTTTCGATCCTGGTCTACGTCAGCCACCTGCTGACCGCTGGCTCCCCTGTCTACATTGGACGCACCGCGGTAGGTACGTACTGCGTCACAGGAGAGGAATTTGATGAGGACGCCCTACCGCCATGCCTAGCCGGTCGTGGCCGCCCTGAAGGTCGAATATTCCCAGACCCCAGCAACTGTCAGATCGAGTGCCGCAACGCCGTTGTGCTCGCGAAAGCGGGGACGTCAATGCAGGAAAGCATCACCTTTTACGAAACACTGCTGGAAAACGGTGGTGACTCCGTAGGCCAACGTGCGAAACGCAAGATTTTGATAAAAATTGACGCTCTCAAACGCCACCTGGCCAACCTGCATGATACCGAAGCCACCAGTTCGCTGCGCATTCCTCTGCTTGAGGTGTCCTGATGGAGATGAATGCTACACGCCGAAAGCTGATGGACCTCATCATCGCCCATCATTCCAGCTATCCAGGCAAAGCACTGACCATTAACAAGCTTTCTGAGATGGCTGGAATCTCTCGTCAAGCCTTCAACCGCTATTACGCGGATCTTAAGGACTATGCCGCGGGTAAAAAGGCCCTGGCTGACCTTATGGGTGACACCTCCAGCAGTCAGACCAAGGAACTCATCAACCAGTACCACTCGTCGCTAGTCGAACTCCAGCAGAAGCTCGACCAATCTGATTCTGATCACGAAAAGGAGATGAAAAAGACGCTAGATAGCTACATCTCATCGCTCATGATGAATGATTTGACGATTCATGGTGCGAACGATTTGCGCGTGACTGCGGAGAAGCGAGCACTCCACAATGCAGAGTTAATCAAGCAGATAAATCAGCTAGAGATCGAATTGACTCGCGCAAAGCAAGCGGTGGGACCTGGTGCGGCAAATGGCACCCGACCCGAGCAAGGTATTGGCGAGAAAATCAAGGTTGACGTTGATCTGAGCAAGGCGATTAAAGCCTATGAAGCCTCGAAAAACGAAGATGATTTTGAAGACAAAAAAGACTTGGCAATCAGTGCAGCACTGAATAGCGTGAAAAAGCTCGCCTCAGACAAAAATTGCCATATCGTACTCTTTGCAGAAAGGTACCTCACTCGCTTCTCAATCTTCTTCGACAACTTCACGTGCCCGGATGAACTTCCGCACATCATCGTACGATTCCCAATTTTTGATCGAACTGAAGTTACCGCTTTCATCGACAAGCTACCGCCCACCAGATCCCTCTCCATCTACATTCCTTATTTGAAATCTAAAAGCGAAACCAAAGCCCGGCGCAGCTTCTTCTTTAACAACGTCCCCGAGATAGAGACAAGAAACGCTGATGATGCTGATCCATTGACAATGAATCTTGATGTCACCCGCATCGTTCATTACCGAGCCACTCAAGGTGATTAAGATGCTAACCATAGAGCGAAAGGTAGTGAAGTACATATCGCCAGAATTAGGCATCCCGGTGAGTCACTATGTGCTAATCGCTCATACGGGGCAGAAAAGCCAGCTACTGAGCTTTCCAAATCTTTTCCTTTACTCCACCAGCAGACTGTCAATCAGCACATCTTCACGCTATTCGAGCATCATCTCGATGTTCTATCGGTATTTGGCTACTGAAGAAAATTTCAAGGAGCATGACCCATCCGTCTACCACGCCATTGTGACCGACCGTGAAATCAAGCGCTGGCAGTACAGCCGACAGACTGCGCGTGTTGCCGCCCAAAGCCTAAAACCGACTACCGCGACCATCTACGAAGACCTTAAAATTCTTCTGAAATATTTTCAGTGGCTCAACACCTCAGGCTACGGCACGAACATCAACGTTGAAACTCGCACCTCCGTTGCCAGGTTCAACCGCACCAAGCTGCTGAGCTACATTCAGGCAAAAGCACGGACCACGATTGATGCAAAAAACTACCGAATGCTTGATAAAGAGGCTAGGCAAAAGCATCGTCGAGCCCTAATTACCAATAGCGAAATTAAAACCTATTTGCAGTGCTTTATCGATCCTGTGTACGCCACCCTCTTCAACCTAGCGCTCGGCACGGCCATGCGCCCGATGGACTTGTGCAAATTCCCATTCTTAGGAAACGGCGCCAACTCGCACATTATGCCATTTTCCGAAATGGATAAGACTCCAGAAACATTTGAGTACACTGTCTATAACAGCAAGGGAAACAAAACTCGAACAATCGTGATTCATAGGGACGACCTTAAAGCACTGGACGAAAGCTACATCAAGCCGCATCTCAACGAAAGAAGAAGGAAGTATCAAGAAAGATTTGGCCACGAGTGCCCATTATCAATTCTGTTTCTAAACAAGCATGGCGTACCTGTTACAGCCGCAAAAATTGCGTCGCGAGGCAACGCTGCGAAGACTAGAGCCCTAGAAATAGACGAAAACTTCCGAGAGTCAATTAACTTCTACGAATCCCGACACTGGTGGCCGACCATGTTCCTTATTCGCTTCTTCGGCGAGAAAATATTGACTGAATCAGCGGACGTTATGTGGGCGGCTGCCGGAGAAGTCCTGCGCAATCAGATGGGCCACGAAGATCTCGAAACAACCTTCGAGCACTATATAGATATGGCTCGGGTCGTTACGCTTGCGAATAAAGGTAGGACCACTGAGCTGTTAAAGCACGCTCATAGCGGGGTGCACAGCTTCATCGAACAACTGAATCGCGGAGAGATTGCGCTGAACGAGTGAAGTCGCCTAATTAGACCCAAGGACGCCCATTCTCGCAGGGAATTGTGACGTCGGCTGAGCGGGCCTTCACGCACCTTGATCAAGCCAAACTCCTCTCGCTGCGCTTACGAAGCACATCAACCAGTGGCCGCTTTTGGGCGGACACGCCCGGTAGATAATCGTGCCTCCTCTTTGCAAGCCTTGCAGATGCCGCTCTCGCTCAACTCGCGACGCCAAAACTCAACCCTGATGGCGAATCTTAGCGATTCGGCCGCTCAACTCAACCTTCAGCCTCTCAATGCCCTCGCCGTTGTTGTGGTACCTAATGTTCCGGAGATGAGCTAGGTCGAATGGAATATCAGCAGCGTTCTGCGTGATCAATATGACTTCCTTACCTAGTGCATGAGCTATGCCTATTTCATAGAAAACGTTGGCGTTCCGACCAGTACAATCACCAACGATCACCGCCGACCTGTCGATCAACGCTACTATGTCCTGGATGATTTCCTGATGCTCCCAGATGCTGTCCGCTCTATCAGCCTTCATTTGGCTGTTTTCACCCACCTGCTGAATGGCAGCCCAGACAGGGTCGAAGCCCGCAAAAGGCATCATGGCCGAAATAAGATTGGAATCGATAGTTTGTGACGGCGGCAGCTTGAAGACCGTTGGTGACCGCTGATTACGCAAGGTTTCCGTCAAAAGCACGTGATAAATATCAATATCTTTGATCGACCAATGCGTTCGCGTGTAGTGGCCAAAGCGACCTGACGGCATTCCTAGCAAAGGAGCAAGCCTGATCAAGTCCTTTTGGGGAATTGGCGGTATCGCCGGATCAAAATGATATTCAAGCGTAATCTCGTCACCGCCGTTTCGCACCACCCTGCTGATACGCCCTACTCTCCCGTACTGCTGACGATCGCGACTGGTTTCCTCAATGAACAAAGCAGGATGTTTTATTAGCGACTCGAAATCAGGAACATTATTTATGGTGAACTGCCCCTTCAAATCGTCGTTTGTATACTCAAAAACCCTGCTCTTCCAGAAAATGTCTCTGCCTTCGCTCCACTCAGCAGCTTTTATCAACATGTTGAACATTTGCGGCACCACCCTGTGACCTAACAGACTACTGAATTGGAGGCTAGTGAAACACAAACCTCCAATAGCCAATTCGAATCAGCTGATCATCCGAAGTTTTTTGACCAGATCTTCCTGAAGCTTGGCAAGGCCCTCGCCGTTTTTCAAGTAGATAAGCGCTCGGTGGTGGACCATGTCCGATGGGATGTCTTGGACTATTTGAGCGAGAGGCACGACCGTTTTCCCAAGCGTGTGTGCAATGCCTGTTTCATACATCACGTTTGGGTTTTTACCTGAGAAGTCAACAATCACGATCTTCGCACGGTAAATTAGGCTAAAAATATCCTGAATGATTGAGGAGTTGTCCCAGATATCATCAGCGCGCAGGCACCTGAAGCCGACCTCTTTGCAAGCGCCCTTGATCGCCTCGTAGACACCATCAAAACCAGCGAAAGGCATCATCACGGTAACCAAGTCATCTTCTACATCCCCATCAGGGATAGAAAAGACGTTTGGTGCAAAAGAAATCTTTCGCTCTGAGGGCTTTGCGGAGATGTAGGTAACGTTTTGGTCTGGATACCACTGGTCCAAGTAGTCCTTGACCACGGTCAATGCGCCCGGATTGTGGTCCGACATAGCCCTGAGCACAGAAATGATGTTCCCACCGTAATCTGAATCTCCGAAGCTCAAGCTTCTCAACAGCCTGGAATGCCCAGTGATGATGTGGGAACTGTCCGTGAGTAAGCCTACCTCTTCCCAATTGGTGGACGTGAAGTCTTCTTCGATGCGTCGCTTCAATTCAAGAATCAATGGTGCGTTGTACTGATTCATTGCTGCCTTTCCTTGGATGGGTGCGATTGCAGTTCGAATTTAGCCTGCTAGGTAGCCATACGCCACCACTTCATATGATTGACTTCCCTTACCTTGGCTCTGACGAGGAAGGTGCGCTCCACTTGACCGGGTAGGCTTCCCCTTAGGTCCAGACGAGCTTCTGGGCAACGCTAGCAGCTGCACTCCCCGCTCCAGGCAGGCTGCTCGAAAAGGCCACGGCACACCAAGACAGCCAGAGTACAAATGTACTCAAAGCCCACACTGCATCCCCCAGCTTGCCAATTGGAACCGCCGTAACTCAATGAACGCGAGACCGCGCCGGATATGCAGCATGGATGTCCCACCTCAAAAGCGCCCCACCAAGGTTGAGACCTGCCCAAGAGATGGTGAGGCGCAGGATGCGCGGTTTACTTCTCAGATTCGCTCAAGGTACCAAGCCAGAAGTACACCCCATTCAACAATGCTGCCATGACCCCTAGCATTGCCGCCTTGGTGTTCAACTTTGCAGCCGCAACCGTGATTGCGACAACCATGGCCTGGTCCGGATTTTGGACCTGGGCGATATCTTCTTGCCAGGTCGCCGAAATGTGCCACAGCACCGCAGATGCGATGGTGATGACGATGCTGAAAACCACCAACAGCTTCTTGAAAGCAGGTATGACCCAAGGGTTATCCAAGCAGTAGTTGCGGACGAGGGAAACGAGCCCATCAGCAATGCTGGTAGCGGAGCGGAACAGCTTGTACAGCTTTTTCATTCTCTAGCCTTATCAGGTGAAACGGCGGCCGATTTTCGGCTCGCCCCACCACACTATTCGGCACAGTCAGGCATAACATTTACTGTCTTTCGAAAATTTTCTCACCACCAGTACTTCGCTAGCAGGTGGACCTGTCCACATAGGTCCAATGCGACGTTCGCCGCCGATTTGTGCCAAGAATTGCTCCGAATGCGACTCCGAGTGTCTGACACGCGCGGCAGGCCAAATGGCTCCCGCATTCAAGAGAACCGCTTATAACTCCTCAAACCCTATCAACTGAAACCACGGTGACATACCTAAACTTCTTTTTGTACTTCTTCTGCGCTTCAAGCTCCACAACCAGTCGACTTAAATTACTGCCATCATAAGTAACCACCTTATAGTCACCTTCATACTCGTTGGTCACATGCAATGTAACGCGAATCAACGAACCAAGCCGAGCCGCGACTGATTTCTTTAAAGGACCATCACTACTTCTGGAATCAATCTGCGCAGGCGTACTAACGCCAAACAGTGCCCGGCGCATATCTTCTTCATTCAACTCGTTGCTCATAGCTGCGCTCTTTGCTAAATCTGATACTGGAAGCACTCAGGGTTATAATAGCAAATAACATTCATAAACGTGCAGGGCCTACCGGCCATACAATCCATGTGTGCAAACCCGGGAGAACTGCCAGGCCTACACTGGACGCGCGGGCCTAGCTCAACGAAAACCTGTTAGAAAGCATTTCAATTCACCTGCTCACCCTAATTGGCCGTAGTGCTGTACCCGGCCATCACAGAGCTGGCCGAGGTACTCAGAGAGAGCAACCTTGCGATCCGAGTAGCCCTTCCCCTGACCGAGCAGCAGTACATCCCTATTTTCCATCAGTGTAATCAGTTCAAGCTCAGCGATTGTCAGCTGGTTTCGGTCCCTGCCTTGGAAGACTCCCGTGAGCACCTCGTTGATGAGCCTGGCCTCATTCATATAGTGATGGGCTTTCGTTTCCTTCCCTACCGCTCGATGAGTGATCACCAAAGCTTCGCAGAGGCTTCGATAGCTCGTCGAAGCTTGGCGACGTGCCGCTTGAACGGCCACAGCATCTCTCGATGTCAGAGCCTCTACTTGATCCTCGAACCAGATCTCAAAATCGATCGAAAGCCAGCGAGCAAACTTAGCTGCCAGTTTAGGATGAAGCCAGAGCCCACGAAGCCTCTCATTCCCACGTCGGCTCACCATCAACGTCTCCAGCGTCAAGGCTCTCCTGCTGGCCAATCCAGTGATGTACTGCTGAGTCAAATCAAGCCCAAACCAGTGCCCAGGCTCTTTCCCAAACAAACCGCCGGCATGCGACGCATTCATCCACCCTTCCATATCGAAGCTTACTGGCATGCCTTCGTACTCGTGCGTCACGATCTTCCGCATTTTCATGCAATACCTCCTGGCAAAATATCATTGCTTTTCAAATTGGCTTCGGAGACGCGTGAGCCTGCGACAGCCCCGCAGGCCACCACTGTTGGAAGGTCTCTTTGAGCGTTCAGACTCCTCGTCTGCTGAGGCTTCTCCAGCACGGAGAGAGAGGGACTAGGTATGTAAAGAAGGGGCATCGCAACGTCCTCCAGACGTCAAAATGTGATTGACGACGAGGATGCTGGCAGGGATATCCAACGGTTAAAACTGCTGAACGGGGCCGGAAAACTACATATCCGGCCGGATGTGTAGTTTATTTATTTGGATCAGATTTCGAAGGCCTGCCTCGACGCCTTGCTGAAGGCGGGGCGACATCCGACGACAACCACTTGGCCAGTGAAATGTTCGTCGCCGGCAAAAGCTCTGCGTATTTGGCATCTATGTGATCTCTGACCAGCTGGGCCATTTTGCCGGTACGGCAGGCGGCAAGATCTGGGCTGGCCCAAAGCGCCATCGCGAGCTTCGCTGCCTCGCACCGGGCCTCACGGATAGCCAAGTTACGCATCTCGACATTCGAAATGGGACGCTCCGCTGGTCGCACTGCTTCCACGAAGGCCGGAACCACTCTAGACGACACTGCTTCTTCCCTGGTTTTACGAAGCTGATCATTCTCCAAGGTCAGCATCTTCAGAGTCATAGCCTGAGCGGTACACAGCTCATCGCTCTGCGACTTGGCTTCTTCCAGGCTGGTCAGTTGGGCTCGAAGGCTTTCGATTTCTCGGTCGCGCGCATCCTCTCCAGGGAGGACAAGACTCCTCTCTATCTGGATTTTGAGTCGCTTTAGTTCGGCACGAACTGAATCAGGAGTTTGATCTTCGAGCTGCGGAAAAAGCGGAGTGACGCTGGCCTTCTGTGTCCCGAAGGAACGCAGTGCTATGGGTTGTGCTACACCCGGTTGCAGAATCGCTAGCTCATTAAGCGCCATCAACCACCTGCGATTGATGAACACATTTTCGGCACGGAAAACTCCTGCTTCCGTCTCGATGAAGACCCCTGCATGCTTAGTGACAGCGAGGTCAAGGTAGTCACCTAGGTGGGAGTAAGTCAGAGTGAAGCCGGGAATCGGTTTGCCGTATGCACGAGAGCTGACCAGCTCGCTCGACACCACATCAGACTGTCGATACGTCCTAACAGCGCTAGCAATGGCCTTGAGGAACGCTGGAGCGGTCTGCCTCAGCGATCCGATTGCAGACTCCAGAGGGACGAAGTCATCAGTTGAGTGCATCCACTGGCCTCCCACATCTAGCTTGAATGATCGGGTCCAAGAGGCACTGCTTCCCTCTCAAACTGTATGCCTATACACACCCGGATGTTAACAGGACCAAAATGCGACACCAAGCGTCATTGAGCGAACGAAATGCAATTTGAGTACAAATGTACTCCTGGCTGCATCTTGCTACTGGAGCAGCCTCAAAAACCGCTCGCCCCCTCATCACCAAGCACGAGCCAGTGGCCATCACAGCCACTTACCTTTACCCTGACCGCTTGCGCTTCAAAGGCCTCTGACGGGGGATCGATATGACTGCATCATGTCTTGAGAAGTACCGAAAGGATTTGGACGCCCTGGTGGCGGAAGCATTCTGGGTAGAACAATCCCTTACTCTCATGTACACCGACAGAGACAAATACGTCGCAGACCTGACCAACTCTCTAAAAGGGGATGCAGAGAAAGTCGCTGTTTTCATGAAAAAAATTCAGCCGTTTCCCACGGCATATCAAGAGTGGTATTCGGAAGCCGTTACCTTGGTCAGGCAGTTAATGCCAGATCGGCTTAATGACTTCATCAAGCTTTACGAAAAACCTAAGGCACGAAAGGAAGTGTCTGCGGAAAGCTATCGCATCGAAGATGCTTGCCAAGGCCTGAGCGCAAGCTTCGCAGGTGTGGTCAGGGTTGATGCGAAGGCAGCATCTGTTTTACTTCGGCAGCAGGTTGCGATCGTTAATGCGATCAAACGACGCTTCGAAAGCTCACTTTTTGAAATCAAGCAACTCGTACAGGCAGACGTCTTCGATGACGAACTGGATAGCGCAAGAAGCCTTTTGAAAAATGGTTATACCCGCGCTGCCGGCGCCGTCGCCGGGGTCGTCCTCGAAGGTCACCTCAAAGAGCTAGCGGCCAAGCACAACCTGCCCAAAACAGCAAAAACCATTAATCCGATCAACATCGCGCTGAAAGCGGTAGATGTGATTGACCTTGCGCAGTCCAGGCACATTGATTTCCTTGGAGACATCAGGAACAAATGTGGCCATAAAAATGCTGCCGAACCTACACCAGGGGAGGTAGAAGATCTCATCGCTGGGGTGGAGAAGGTGATTAAGACAATTTTCTAGCGCCGTAGGAGCGCGCTGTTTAGAACCGCCCCATTGAAAACTGGACGCGAGCTACTGACCCAAATGGAACATCAGGAGAGAGCAGCTTCTAACGCGACGGTCAGCCCCCTCTTTCTGTACCCGACCTTGCGCGTTGACTGTTTTTGCCTGCAAGGTGCAATGCCGGGTCAGCAGGATGGCTACTAAAATTCCGTACAGCGCCGAGAAAGCCACACCCGATTGGACCTCCGTCAACGCGTGTAGCGCGGCTTCGCTTCAATCCTCTCAGCACCACACCGATCATCAATCTTTTGACGAGCGTCAGCATCAAAAATTGATCCGATGCAAACAAGGCTGTTTACCTCGTTGCCGGAATGCACATTTATCGAGCCGTCGTGGTAGATCAAAGGATAGGTCGAGCGGCGCCGCAATTGTTTAGTCACTTCAACAACCGTGGTGCCTGCGCCACTAGCGATGATGCTAGCCTCCTCTGCCCTCACAGCGAATTCTTCAGCGGAGGCTTCGTGCCTCACAGCAACTGCCTGTGCAGGCCCGAGTGGCCAAAATTGATAGATGCTCCAGCCCCAAGGCGCAAGCGTGCGTACTAAACGAGCAAGTTCGGGTAGTTCGGACACGTTCTGGCTTGAGATCATGGTGTTGATCTTCACCCTCGTGCCTAAGCCCTTAAGCCAGCCCAGCCTCTGCACCACGATATCGAAATGACCAATGTAGCCGCGCATGCGATCATGGATAGCTGCCGAGGCGCCGTCCAAAGGTAAGCCGATCAGATCTACACACTCGGTGATCAGCTCAGCGTTAGCCCGCGTATGGCGGAGGGATCGCGCGTGCGTATCAAGGTGGACATTCAACCCGAGCTGATCGGCCAGGCGAACGACGTCGCCAATGAAAGAGTATTGAAATGGATCACCACCCCCTAGCGTGATGGAGGTGAATCCAAGCTCAACAACGCGTGACACGACAGCCAGGACGGTATCCCGCTCAGCTTTCGGAGATCCGAAGGGCACGTAACACCACTCACAGTTGAGCGAGCACCTGTGAGTGAAATTAAGCACGACGCGGCTTGGTCGATTGGCCTTATCAAGCGGACCAGAACGGTGCATAAGCCCTCTACGCCGGGTGATTTTGGCGGAGCTTACGAGGTTTTACCTGTGGCAGTCCTGGAGGCAACTGGTCCTTGCAGCGCACCAGCCAATGTTCCAGCGACTCCCCAGATCCTAGAAGAGTAACCAGATGGCTCCTGTAGATACGGTGCAGGCTCGGGCCGTCAGTAGACTGACAGTTTTCAATCTTCAACGTGAAGCTGCGGTTTTCGATTCGATCATCGATCACCCCTACGGTGTAAGGATCGACGTACAAAACATTGTCCGCGGCAAAGACAGTCGTATGCATGCCAAATTTGACGAACTGAATTTCAAGGTTGGGGTAGCGGTTGTGCAGGTTGATGAGATTGGCCAAATTCATCTTTGAACCAAACTGATCACCGCTGACGTTGAGATCATTCCGATACTGCTTTTCACCTGAGTATGGGTCCAACATCACGACCCGGAACTCGACCCCCTCGTTCAGTCGCTTTTGGATCGCCGGCCAGTGCCGGTAGACCCCCTGATCAAGGTAAGAAGCGCCAGAGTTCGCACAGAGCAGCATCGATGATGCTTTAGCGATGTCAGCTTGAGTTTCAGCGTTACGCCTAGCCTGCTCAGACGCATTCAACATGTCAAAATAGTCGACAACGCCTCGCTGAAGAGCAGAGGAAGCGATCTTGCCCGCTAGGGTCTCATGCACCCAGATTTCCTTGAACCTCGGAAAGGCTTGGGCGATTTTCAGGCCCAGGAAGGCCACACAAAGGATGATCGATATGCTAAAGAAGGGCCCCCAGTAGCCCTTCGAGCTAAGGTAGGTGGTAGCTATCGCCCCGACAAAAAGCAACAGTTCGATGACAATGAACGTAATTTCGATACCTTTTCGCTTGGAATGCGACATCTATCCTTACCTTAAAGCTTTTGTCTTTATTAATTATGCAAGGGCGAAAATTTGTGCTTACGAACGTGAGCACAGATCTCGGCGCTCTCGGGAGTGGGACACCCATCTGAACGGTGAAGGGAGCACATCCAAGCCAATCCCTGCCACAGCAGCACCTGTCCTCTGGACCTGCTGCGGAACCAAACCCTTAGCACCCAGGCCGGGCACTATGATTGGCGATAACGCTTCGAAACGCCACTATTTTGGCATGATTGTGAAATTCTGAGCCGCTTCTGAAAAATCTAACCTCGCTTCTGCATCGGAGACCGGGCCAGTTCGTGCTCGATAATCCGCGCCAACTGAATCGGGCTCCTCGTCGCCGCAGCTAGTTTGCCCCTGGACGGCGAGCCGGAGTCAGTATGATCAATCTCCTTGTGCCTTCACAGAGCTGATAGCCCGCCAGACCTTTGCCCAAAATCCCGCCTTGGCATTCTCCAATTCGCCCTTCAAGCTTTTGATCTCGTTGCCCCTGCTCATATACGCCGCCTTGTATTTTCCCAGCTCGACATTCAGTTGTTCCACTGTTTGCGTCAGACCATCATTTGAAGCCAATAAAGCAGCCTTGTCCTTTGCCAGCAAACGTTTCGCTTCAGCAATACTGTCTCGCTGCTTGGAAACATCAGAAGCAAAAGATTCCGTCTCACGGCACTTTCTGACAGCCGCCAACATATCCTGTCTGGTTTTCTCTGCCAGCTCCACTCGATCCTTGTCAGCTTGCCTAACATAATTCTGATGATATTCAATACTCACTGGGTCAGAGAGGACTCTGCAAAATAACTGGGTTGAAGCGATATCGTTAATTTTCCGGTAGCCCCGCTCAATACTTCCCTCAATGTCATTTTTATCATAATACGTCTCTATATTAATGCTTTTGGCAATCTTGATTTCGATAATGGGGATTCCGTGGTCACGGAAATCGACAATCTTTTGCATGCTGCACGGATTGGAGTAGCAGACCTCAATCGCCAGCTTCCCTCCCCACTTCTTGTAGAACGGGTTGTCAGAGGTGAACTCGCCATACAGGTCAGGGACATAGACATTGCCGTTCCCGAATCGCAGCCGAGTTTCCTCCGCTACAAGGCGTGTGAACGTGAATGGGACGACTTCATCACCAATCTTGAAATTGATCGTTTGAAGCTGTGAGAGGATGGCTATCAGATAGGCGTGTGGAAGGGACTCTCCATCGCTATCACCAGATCGAGTAGCCTGAACATCGGCGCTCTTGTACCGAAAATACCCATTCTTGACGGCGATCATCTCGCGGCGCTTCTCTACGCGGGAATGGGTACTGAAGAAAGTAAGCGCGCTAAATTCGGCAGGGTTCAGGCGGCGAATCTTGAGGACTTGCCAAATGAAGAACAGTTTGTACCGACCATCCTCCCGGTTTATGAAGCCGTTAGCATCCTTTGCACACGCCCAAATCTTCATGCCTCTCCCTTACCATGAAACGCTCTAGATCGGACCATACCAGTGCTCGACGGAGATTTCAAAGCGTGGCAGGCTCACAAAATCTGCCCTGCGGGAGGGCGAACACAGAAACCTGTACTAAGGTGCCGGATCCACACGCAGGCAATGCACTTGCCTACCACAACATAGGGAGATTCGAACGTGAAGCATGAGGAACTGAACTCAATCTTTGCCAAAATAGATGATTGCGACTTTGTTGGTGCCAAAGCCGAGCTTCACGCGCTGGCAAAAGAATTGGCACTCAAGGGAGAGCTAGAATATTCTGATTTTCTTGCCGACTATGCTTATCGAGCATCAAGAAATTTTGGAAACTCGCAACAAACGATGCCAAGATCTGAAATAGAAAAGAAATTTAAAATTCTCGATCAAGAATTTCACAACCTGATAGAAAAACAGAAAAGCATTCTTGTAAGCGCATATGACTACTTCAAAGAATATGAAAAAATAGCGACGACAACACCTTCATATAGAACGTATTTTTCGTGGTTTAACATAGAGCACGACGATAATTTTCCATTTATCGACGCCTTCATGAAAAACGAACCGCAAACCCAGATAACGAACAAGAACATTTCCACCGTCTTTATCAACCAACTTAAATTTTACGCACGCTTAAAAAAAGCAGGGACTACGACCTTCTTAAATCACGGCCAAAGAATTACAAATATTGAAGCGGGTAAGTTTTGGAGATATGTAGAGCTTCGAAAAACCTCCATGACACAGAAAATTGCACTAGACGAAATTGATACGATTTCTGAAAGACTAAATGGGCTAGAAGCCGAAGCAAATGAAATCCGCAGCTACTATTGGATAAACGATCGTAACTCTTCAGAATTCAGGAATGATTTCACAGAATGTCTTGAAGCATTCCATAAGGCGTCGGCAAATAGCTCAAACCTGCTAGGCAATGACAATAACAGACTCTGAAATCTTGCCGGATAACCCCCTACGAAAGGCAGAACGTCACTCATGATCTGCCTTTCATTGAGCGCGAGTCAGTAGCCAAGCGTGTCCTTGGCCTGCTCACAGGTTCCCAACCGACCACGGACCTGATCAGCCAGCATACGTGTCTGCATCGACTGATAGGCTTTGGTCGAACCGTACTGCTGCTTCACAGTATCTAGTTGTTCTTCGCCTCAGTCATCTGTGTCACGCAATCATTAATGTATTTATTCTATTTATTCGACAAGGTTCGCGTGCCCACCTGATTAGGTGCGCCTTGAGTGCGATTCTCGTACATCTTCTGGACCTCAGTGAGGCTTGCCAGCGCAGCGGCTTCATCCTGCTACACACTGCTTAATCAATGGAATTTTCCTTTGTCATTGATGAGGTTTTCCATCCTACCGGCAACCGTCACCTACGGGCCACCTGAAAAGTCAACCGCACGCAATGCAAGCCATAGGCTATCATCAACAAATGCTGCGTCTGAAAGCATTCAACGCAACCTCGTACAGCTTAAAAACAAGGAATGTATGATGAGCAAAGTTTACCCCATTGAAGATGCTGTTCCACTGCCATCTGATGAAGACGAGAAAAAACCGGAGAAGAAGGTTTTAACCAAGGACGAAAAAATTGAGAAGGAGAAAAAAGAGCTTCTATCTTCTGTAGCTGCCGCCGACTTCTCCTCCTTGAAGCCAAGGGTTGCATACGTATTAAACCTTTACCCTCACACTCGAAATAGCGACATTTCGCTTTCATTGAAATACTGGGAAATATTCCAACCGGACCTTTACAAAGAAAGCGGGATTCAACCGAAAGACCTATTCAGGCTGGAAAGGCTTCACTACATAGTCCGTGCCCGCGCTAAAATACAAAACGAGTACGAACTATTTTTAGCGGATACTGAAATCAAAAAAAGGCGCAGACGAAATGAGGAAAAAATGGAAGGTGCAGTCATTGATGACTCACCACCCGTCAAGAAGGTGCATATATTTTCAGATGAAACAGGAAAAACGCACAAATTCGTAATTGTCGCATCTGTGTGGATTCTCAATGGCAGAGCAGTATTCTCCACCAGCAAAGCCATAAGCGATTGGAAAGCGAAATCTGCCTGGAAAAACAGAGAAGTTCACTTCACCAAATTTGGTAAAAGCGATTACGAAACTCTGAAATCCTACCTTGGAGTGATTGTAGAAAATCGTGAGTATCTAGGTTTTAAATACATAGCAGTCGAGCGGGCGAAAACCAATCGTCCGATTGAAGAAACAATTCTCAAGCTGCATGAGCTGATGCTTGCGCGTGGTGCTGCTCATGAGCTGGAAAGCGGAAGGATAGATCTACCAAGAGAGATGGAGGTAACTGTGGATGAAGAGCAATCGCTGGACTCCTTTGTTATTTCCGACCTAAGAGACCGCGTAGGGGAAACCTTCAGAAAACGGTATGAGGATAAGCTGCAACTGACCTCGTTGCAGACCGCCTCATCAAAAAACAGTGCTCTTATCCAACTGTCAGATGTGATCGCTGGAGCGATAGGTCGAATTCTTAACCATGACGGTGAACGTAATTTTAAAGACGACATGGCTGATCTCGTTATCCAGATGCTAGATCTAAAACTCGAAGAAGGTGACATTGGTGGACTTGATTCAGCGGCACGGTTCAACGTCTAAGGTCGAAGGGCAAGGCATGCTCAGGGTATGGGTATGTCCGTCACCGCCCGGCCACTTGCATAGCCTGCACTTCTTCACCAAGAAGCGCCTTGAGTACGTTCGTCTTTTCAGATTCGAGCATGGTCAAGGGACCGCCACTTACCGCCAGATCTAACCGAGTACCGAAGCAGGAGTCTCGCGTGCACCGACAGCAATCGACTGGAGTCAATTGCGGCTACGCCGCAGTATGTGAGCAACCTGAGCACGATGCGACGGTAAACATGTTACCGTCTTTTTGGATCAACATCAGTCGACTTCGCAGCAAACCCCGATATTTCCTAAAGGCTCAGCTGCTGAAAAACTTTAACTAACCTAGAGGAACCCTGCCAGAGAGCCCGAAACTAGAAATTTTCTTCTCGTGCATACAATTTTTTTGTGGACTCTGAATCAACCTATGAATTGGCGCGAAAGGTAGTCCTACGCACTGGGTGCAAGCTATCAGCTGGCCCCTGAGTTGGTGCAGCGGGCAGGCGTCGCGCTGATGACTCACCAGCTGGCAGCACTCAGAACGCTCGTTTCCCAATTGCTGACCGCAAAAGCCTCAGCATCGGCGCTGGCTGGAAGGCATGTGATCAGATCACTGTCGATGTCGCCTATCGCGTGGCCCCGATGTCCATCGAGGAAATGCACGATATCTACGACGCCAGGGCCAATCTGGAAGCCATGATTCTTCAGCTGGCAATTGAACGTTGTGATGATTCGTGGGAAGCGATGATCCTTGCAAAGGCACACACGCTGTCGAAGGTGGTAGAAGTGCAGCCCCAAGAACAGATGCTGCAAATGTGGGACGACCGGCACAAGGCTTTCCACGCCTCCATTGCTTAGGGGTGCAGCTACCAGTCGGAGCGGTATCGCCACCTCTGGCTCAAGAGCACTGTACTGTCTCCTGAGGCCTTGGAAAAAAGCGTGTTGAGCATGAAAAATTGGTGTGAGCAATCCTTGAGCGCGATGTTCCACTGGCAACGACGTTGATTCGTGATCACCTGCTCACCCCGCTCCCGATTATCACAGATATCATCAAGAGTTCGCGATCAATCGACTTCTGAGATACTGAGCGGCGGCTGCTGATCCCGGAGGTCCGGCAAGCCACCCTTGGGGTAATTCGCGGCGGCTGCCGCGGCATTCAGAGAGGGTAGTCACCACCGATGAGAATGGACCTGGTTCTGATCCGCCTGCGCCCACTGGAAGCGACTCACAGGTCCTAAATGCTCTGCTCAAAACTTTTTAGCAACACACTTCTGAGGAGTCACCATGGATTGGAATCGTGTTTACGTATGGACTAGGACCTTTTACGCAATCGTACACTCACTCCATATGGCTAAAGAGGAAAAATTCGGCGATCTCGCCTCGCTAGACGCAAGATTTCGTGACGCAAACAACTGGGTATCACCAATTTGCTCCTACAACTCAACACTCTTGCCCACTAAAACGGAAGGTAAAGAATTAACGTTTAGGCGCGACCCAAACGCATACTTCGGAGAAATCTCTAGCCAGCTAATTAAGATGTTACTACAGGACCTGACAGTAATTTTTGATGAAATGATGAGCGAGGCCTTAATCAAACTTAAGCTACAAGCTGGGGACATGCCGCAATCTAAAGTTGAAAAACTTGCCACTCTCGTAAGCGCAGAATACAAATGGGCAAATCAGGGGTGCTTGGAGCTAATTGCAGTCAGAAACTCTTTGTGCCACGCAAATGGCCGATGGAACGAAAAATCGTTAAAGATAATTGAAGGTTTCGTTAAACCCCTTCCAGCTGTAGGCGATGAAATAATCGTCGGCTTTGAGATGCTTTTTAATTATCGAAAGGCTATGCGTACTTTCCTCAACGATGCATGCCCACCTGATCCTAAGCCGAAGGCAATTAAGACAAAAACCAAAGCATTAAGGTCTAAACGGAGTGAGGCTCGTAGCTTAAAAGAGCGTCGCAAGGCCCTTGTGAGAGAGGTCATGCAACCGACGTGATGCATAGGCAAGATTTCTAGCGCCACGCTGATGGTGCCAAAAAGGAGAAGGGGCCGGAAGCTCTATCACCGGCCCGCGTTTTGCCCCATCACGACTTAGCCAGAAACAACGCCGTAGGGGACCAGAAAACTTAATTAAAATGGCAAGCGCATCGAAAACTTCACACCATCTATAGTGAGACCAGATCCCCTTTATAAGGCGATTCGTAACGAGAGTCGAACACAACTGCTGCAAACTTGGTCTTTTCAGGAGGCAAAATGGTTATGAGATCGGCAACGTGCACAGCTTCAGCTAAGCAGTCAGCCAAATCAGACAGATACATCCCTTTTTTTTCTCGCACTTCGTGCCAGTGAGAAAGCCCACCGCCAATGTACAAGAACACTCCATTTGTAACAGCCGCACATCGCAATTTTGAGACTGCGCCAACATGATCAGCAATTAGCTGTATCTGGTGGTAGTTCTCGACGAGAATGCTTGCACCCTTGTCCGCACTGCTGATGAGGGTGAGTAAATCATCGAGTGAAATGGGGTCAATTTCCCAACGCAACCAAGGCTCATAATCCTGGACTGAATCATCGGACACCCCAATCAGGTTTACACCAGTCGTCAAACGTGGCCAGTCGTCATCTTCCAACGCACATTCATCGATAGTGATGAAATCAAGCTTGCTCATCGTCGCAAGCATCTGTCGAACGAAGGCGTGTGGGCTTTGGTTTGGAATGATGATCAGCGATGAGGTCGCGTCATCACTTTTAGCATGAGCCCTCTCCAGCAAGATTTGGTTCGCAATTTCGGCGAGAAGCTCACGCCTCGGAGCATGGCTGCGAGAAGCGACTAAGCACAAACCTGGGTACTCAAGCTGAGGATGGTTGATCCACGCCTTTCTTCGGGACTCTCGCTCACTGAGGAGGTCATCGAGGCGGTCAATCTCAGACGTCAAGAACTTGTTGAATTTTGAAGCCGTCACAGTGCCCTCTGATCCTTTCGATCTATAAATCTTGCACCGCGAGCTATCCTGCGGTGCAACCTTGATTCCAGAGGGCATCAACCCTCGACTAAATTTTCACTAGAATGCAATACGGAGCGCGTGCCGCGGATAGCCCCATGAAGGATTATTCTTTACGGTTCCTCCCATTCCAAGCTTGTGTGACCTCCAGAATAGAGCCTCTCTGATTCGACATTCGCAGCTCAATCATCGGGAGTGCTGGTGTGAGGGCCTTAGAACTCTGGTGCGTCAGGCAGTTGATCAGGATCGTCTCCCCGCATAAGCGGGTTTTCAGCTAGTGCACACGGGTGGAAGGTGTCCATGATGACGTGTGCATCATCCAGTTGCTCGATGAGCCGTCTCATTTCGCTTTCGGCCAAATCACTAACTAGCTCAACCTCAGCGTCTGGGAACCCGGCATCAGGCAAGATCGTTAGACGTCGTACAGCTCGCATTCCAGGTAGCAGCATCAGATCAAACACGTCTTGGATATGGTCTGCTCTATGTTCATTGGATTTGAGGTTCTACTTGATCGTTGGTGGTAAGGGCATGCGCGGCTTGATCCACACGCAACAACGCGGAAGCGAAATCGAAGCCCGGTAGCGCACGCTCAAGGTATTTCAGGGTTTCTTCCTGATGCGCAACCAGCGCCTGAGGATGGAGCGCCTGAATCTCGGAAAGGCGCGGTTCTCGACCAAGCCTTTGCGCATTGATGAAATCACATAAGTGATTCCGGATGGAGGCGGAGTGCTTCTTGGGATGAAGTCGGTCTGCAACAGAGTTACGAATTTGGAACGTGGGGAACGCATTCCGGTACTCATCAACAAGGAGGCTCCAACGGCGATCCACGACCTCCATTCCTACGAATTCCTTGACCGAGCGAGATGTAGCCTTCCGAATGTTGTACCGTGCCTGGTCTCTTTCCCAAATCCGTTCGTGCTCAGCTTGGCTCTCCTCCTCCAATACATCCTCTCGCTGGTCAAGCCACGCCAGAACTTGATCGGCAGCGGCAATCAAGGGCCCGTCGCCATGCATGGTGGCGACGTTCTTGGCAAACTGCGCCGCGCCTTTGAGCTGCTCTGCATAGCCGCTGAATTTGGATGGATTACGCCGGTGGCCATCAAGCTGCTCTTCCAAGACCAAGCGCATGGATTCAAGAACGCTCATCCTTCCTTCCCTCTCCGTTTTCTCTAATCCACCTGGCAGTGTCGGCGCGGAACGTACCACGATCGGGCTCTCTCTCAAAGCCGCCGAATAGAGCTATCCATCAACCCCTGGGCACATCCGCTTGCGGTATGACCCAGTGTGAGCAGCGCAGAGTTCCCGAGGCGATATGTGTTGCTCCCACACGAAGCATAAGCCTTCAAGCCACACGATTAGTCGTAGTTGAACCGCTTCGGCGGTGGCGCATCTGCGTCTTCAACCGGCCGATAGAGCTTCTTACCAACCCTGACCGCATAGCCCTTTTCCTTGATAGTGGCGAATGCCATGGCCACGTTAGAACGCCACTCAGCTGCCGTGACGTTCTTTAGTGACTGGTAGCGTTCGTAGATCTCGTCCGCGATTGCGTCCACGGAGAGCGTCCCCCCAGCTAAACAGGTTGCGATCCTGGACTGAGCAAAAACAAAAGCCGTCTCATACAATTGACGGCCAGAAGGCATTGCAAGCAGCAAAACTCTATCTCGAACTCGATGCTTTTTAGCATGCAGGAACGAAGCAACAGCGGCCACTTCAAGAGGCAGCTGTGACCTAAGTTCAAGGCTGCGTTCCCTCGAAAACTGGGAGGTGATAGCACCATCATACGTACAGACCTGGGCCAGGATGTGCGGGTCTGGTGGTAATAGCCTGCTTTCCACAGTGGCACAAAGCACGCAGTGGCTTTCCGGCGAACTAGTGCAGGGAGTGATGCTATCGCACTCCTTACACTTCCCCATGACTAAAGGAAGATTGTAGTACGATTCAAATTCACCATCCGTAACGGTTGCAACCGCATAGAATTTATTAAGTGTGTCTTTGAACCATACAAAAACAGGGTGACTAATTACCCGGTTCAAATAGTTGACCCATAAGCGCATTTGGCTTTCATGCGTTTCCAACTCAACAAGCAAGGTCTGCCAGTCCTCGGCCCACATCAGATCTAGACTTTTCGTTCCTAAGCTTATTGTGCTAGTACTAGCTTGCACCAAACTCCTTATGCGGAGAGGCTCTTGAGCCTTTGTCAAGATCGCTTCACTCTCTGAGTTTTCTTGAAGTCGAGCCTGGAAACCTAGGTGCCCCTTCCACTCAGGGTTTGTAGCGTTGTAGATAGCGATAAATTTAGTCGTAGCTCGGGAGTAAGCACTAAATAGCTCTGCGGTATCGAGCGCTTCAGCCCCTAGCACGATTACAACTGGCGATTCAAGCCCGCGATACTTTGCGATACCCTCAACAGTTAGGTTACTAGAACCTAACATTTCGATGTATTTTCTAGGATCCCTTGAACCGACTAAAATTACAATGTCAGCGGCATCCACCCCACCAGCCATCAATCTTTCTTTAATACCAAAAAGCTCTTTTCCGGGATCTATCGTAACAATCTCAAGTGCTGTGTCCGCCTCAGACAAGCGAGGAGATGATAGCTGGAATTTCGGAGGCATCACTTCTGACAAGATTTCCGTAACAGCCTTTGGCATTCGCAAGACGATAGTGAGCGTAAATACATCAACAGCAAGAATTGCTTTCAGTCTCTCAAGAGGTACGCCATTGCGCTCAAAATTAAAAACCTGCGTCTCGTCACAGAAAAACACCTTAGGCCGTTGACCAAACCAATCGATTAAGACTTGGCACCACGACTCTGCCAGTGCTTGAGACTCATCAACAATCAAAGCATCAAAGTCACCAAGAAGACCCTGACTAATCGCCAGCTTAAAATCCTCCAGACACTGGACCCTAAACCAGGCCTCGCCTTCGAAAGAACGCTCCAGTGCCCCTGCTGCCATCCGACAAAGCCCATGCCACGTCAATACGGTGCAGCCATCATAGCCGTCTAGTTGATTCCGAATATGGTCAGTGAGTTTTCCATTGAAAGAAAGTAGCAGTACCCTTTTGCCCTCGGCAGTATATTTTCTGGCAGCTTCGATGGCTAATACAGTTTTTCCCGTTCCCGGCCATCCAGTAATCAATGAATTCTGACTTTTTAGCACATTTCTGACCACGGCGCTTTGCTCAGCAGTCAATTGAAGCCATGTTTTATTGTCGTATCGAATTCGGCTTGCCCATGTGGGCTGGCCATCTACCTTGGGCGCGAGATAATCGATCAGGACATCAGCTCTGGAACGTCCCAAATCAGAGTTTTGAAGCGCTCGCTTCCAATACTTCATTAACCCGACGATCTTGTGGGCTACGTCAGGATAGGCCTCAAAGTCAATGTAAAGCGGCTGAGGTGGGTTTGCCCGCGTGTCGTACATCCCTGGAATATTAGATTTATCAAAATCTGAATCAGGGAAGACAAATCCGTAACCGATCTTTAGTCGCAGGGACGGATCAGCACCAAGCCATGTAGCAAAACCGTGGACGTTTCTTTTCGTTTGGTTTAAGGGATCTATTTTAAAGCCGTCTCTAACGTGCACAAAAACGGAGTTCTCAACACGATAAACTCCACTTTTTACCTCTAAGGCTAGAACACCATCCTCAGGATGAATTATAAGAAAATCTATCTCGCCCGTGGGCCTGGCACGACCGTCGAGTTTGTTAACTGCGGAGCACAACCACGGCAAACTATGAAAAACAACATAGTCATCGGACAAATTTGATTTTAGTACCGAATAAAGATGGCGCTCACCATGGCTTTCTGTAAGGTTCGGTCCATGCTCCGGTATCATCCTTGCCATCTACATCGCTCACTCAATTCAAATCTTCTAACGATTTTGTATCAATTTCAAACATCGCAATCGCGTAACGCATCAATTCAGCCCAGTAGTACAAAACCGGGCGAATTGGCGTTCACGCACGAAAACTGCCAACCTGCGCAGCCTATCAATACTCAGATATGTAAGACTCTCGCAGAGTCCTAAGGGTATCAGCGTCATCTATCCAATAACGCGAGGTCAATTCGATTGCAAGGTTCTTTGCAAGCTCACTTACCTCATCCCTGAGCAACTTGATGGAATTGAATTTCTCATCAGAGTCGATAACTTTGCGAATGCCATCCGGCGTCAACAGGCTCATGGTCCAAGGCTTATTGTCAATAAAGCGAGTGAGCTGCTGCTTGGTCGCCGCCACCAGCGCTAATTCATTGTAGCCGGGCACTGATATCGGCAAATCCTCAAAGTGATACACCAAACCCGCAATCTCATAGCTATTGACCAAGATTGATGCGGGATTATCACTATCGGCTTTTAGGTTTTTCAACATGCGAATAACCTTCTTTGCTCCCCCGTACGTACGCGTCTCCTTTTGATTAATTTTATCAATGTGAAGGAATGGGCGGTTCAAGAAAGTATTGAATGTGTGCTTCTGGAAAACCTTCACCTCACGATCTTTTTTATCTTGGCTGATCTGGTAAGCCGCCGAGTCGTGCCAGTGGGACGGAACGACATCCACATTTCTGGACAGGCTGCCACCAGACAAAGCAATAGCTTTGTCCTTAGAGATGTCTACGGTCGCCGCAGGAAATGCCGCTTTCAAGGCCGTTTCTAGCTCGCTCCTCAAGGTCGAGAGCTGAGCGACTCCACTCGGCCCGACCCAATCGCTGTAATCATTCGTGTTGGCACGCGCCCCTTGCATATCGATGGTCAGATAGCGATCCAGCAACACCAGGATATCGATGTCGCTTACCCCACGAATGTGGACATTCAAGGGCACAGAGCCCTGGTACTCGAACCGAACTCCGGTGGCGACGCGGTTGGTGATCTGGTTTTTGACCCTCTCCCCTTCAGCCACCGAGTTCTTGGTGTACGTAGGGTCAACCTCTTGCATGATGCCAAGGGCATATTTAGCCCACTGCCCCGTCGAACGGGTCTCAAATTTTTCCTGAAGAGACCTGGCGTTGGTTACGAGGCTGTCCATCGCAAACGTACTGCTACTACCTTGGCGCCTTGACTTGAGATCTGTCAGCCGCCGATTAACATCTTTGCCCATCCTTTATCTCCTGGTAAATGTCATGGTGCCAGCAGTACCTCGCCCTTTCGCTGTGAAGTACTCACCCTTGGCAGTCTTCAGATTTTTGACCACCCTCATCTCGCAGTAGCCTTGGTGGGCATCGAGGTGTCCGTTGCCCACCTTGGGCTTATTGATGTAGCTATACATCAGCATCCAGCAACCATCCGGCTCGGGGATTAAAGCGACTGAAACGCTGTGTGAAATGGAGGACTTCGTTTCGAGGCGAACCCTGATTTTTTCCCAAGTCTGGGAAATCGAAAGCTCGGCTACCCAATCGTGAGCCACGGAACCGTCGTCGTTGAGCGTCTGCCCCACACAATTCCAGTCCCCGGAGATATTGGGGACCTGTGCTATGAAGCTGAGCGGACGCCAGCCGTATTTGTTGAAGAACCAGTGCAGGGCCGTATAGGTGAGGCTGGCGGTGATGGGGATGACAACGAAGTACTTGCCCCACTCGGGAACGCCCAGCTCAGCCATCAACTCAGAAAGGCCAAACCCCACCGCCGGGAGAAAGGAAACAACAATGGTCGCCAGCATGCCGAGATAGCGGCCAACAGTGCTCCGGCGGTGACCTATTACCGAATATTCGTGATCTTGCATGCCATCCCTCGCACTTGCAGCCCCTAATCCAGCGACCGATGATAGCACTATGAAATTGAGGGAATCTGCGATTTCTTCTGAACCAATGGTAGAAGCGCACGTTGCTGCGGGTTCCTCCACAGACTCCCCTATCGGGGAAATGAGCCCAAGCATCTGGTTAGGGTGGTGCAGCGCTACATGCTCACCCCACTGCCCCCGCTGGCCCCATCTAGCCGCAGGCTAATCTGCTGTGCCACTTTGCCTTCAGCTCAAGCGGCACTGCGTTGAGGTAGGGCCGCCGACCGACCAAGGATTCGGTAGAGGGTGGCACGATGTACGCCAAGCAACGCCGAAACTTGTGCCACTGGTTTGCCCTCTGCCACCAACTCCTGCGCATGGGCTATCTGATCAGGACTAAGTGACGGCTTCGGCCCAAACTTGATCCCCTTACGCCTAGCAGCTTCCCGTCCCGCTCGTGTGCGGTCGACGATGAGACTACGTTCGAAGGCAGCTATACCAGAAAAAATGGTCATGATCATTTGACCGGCTGGAGAGGAGGTATTAAGCCAAGGCTCCGCTAGAGACCTAAGACCAGCGCCAATCTCATTCAGACGATCTGCGATCTCTAGAAGATGGAGAGTTGATCTCGCAAGCCGATCAAGACGCGTCACCATGAGCACATCTCCCTCTCGCAAGTGATCCAACATTCTTAGCAGTTCAGGACGGTCATTCTTGGCGCCACTTACTTTTTCTTCAAAAATCCGCGCACATCCCTCTTGACTAAGAAACTCTCTTTGCATTTGCAAATCTTGGCCAGTCGTTGAAACCCTCGCATATCCAATATTCATATCTCTATCTCTTCTGTCGCGTTTATTCTTTCAAGTATAACATCATTTGCGACAAACTTATGCGACACCCAAGCCCCAATGAAATCATGAAAGAAAAAACTGTCGCACAACTTAATACTCATGCGACATTTCGAAAACATAGTGCAACAACAATACGACAAGCGCTTCTTAACCGAAACACTCCAAATGCGCCATGTAGCCACCAATGCCCCCGAGATTTCACAGCCACAAACATCAAAGGGTCACTTACAGCGACGCGCCTGTGGAACAAATAATTGAGAAAACCTAAAATTCGTCAGCATAATATCCAAAAGGGGACATTAATTCATTCACAGCTGAAGAAATTCTAGACTCTGCGAGCAATTCCGAGCGCTTATAACTCAGAGCAACTCCAACCCTCATAGAAAACGGATTTAGAACCAACGGATCAACAGACCAAACTTGAACCTTCATCACAGACTGATCACGAAAATCACAGCACTCCACATACTCTATCTTTTCCTCGATCTGCTCCCACTCATCACAGAATATTGCATAGGTCTTTTGCATGCTATCCGCCAGCATCGTATAAGCATCTAGAAATGAATCACCAGCCAAGACTAACTTAGGATGACTAAACGCTTTTACTGCGAATGACATTAGCCTTGGTGACGAGACAAACTCGCGCACGACTGCAAAATCGACCGCTCCTATTTCAAACTCCCACGTCAGACTACTTTGGAGGAATTCCTCCAAACACGGTCGATCAACCTTAACCATCATGAACGAATTTAAGTTCTTCAATTAAACAAGCACTCCATGCTCAAGCCTCTTCAAAAGATCGTGTACTGCTTGACAGCCCTGAACAGTGGTTAGTGCCTCAACAGGCCGGACACGCCCCAATGCTGCACACTCCTGATTCAACCAAGCTGCGTAATTTTCTTTGAAGAACCAAAGGACTAGAGAAACTGATTTTGCGAAACTTTCGGCATAGGCCTCATTGTGACCAAATCCCACTCCCTCAAACTGATTAGGAAGCTGATGATGGAGACAGCGCACTTGGAGCCATCCGTTAATTTCATAATATCTGCCAGATCCCCCACAGACCTCACAAGTACAGCTTGAAACTAACTCAGCAACGTCTAGGATCCAGTCGACGACGACATCACCACCCCGAACATACGCTCGAAGGAGGCCGAACTTTTCTTTCACCTGTTCGACCTGAATCTCTAAGCAATGCTCTGCACTGTATCTACCGACTAAACGCAGCATGCCGTCGATCAGGGAAACCCAACCGTCGCCGCATTCGAAATCGAACAGCTGGCCAGGAACCATGACGCCACAAAGCAGTTTTCGATGTCGATCCGACAGGGTCCGCTCATTAATACTATCCATCGCTCCTGCCCTCACTCCGCCACATTATCTTCGATGGCTGCTCGGCTAGCTCTGATGGATAGAAATTGCCGTCACTAAGCTCGTAGCAAAAGCGCCTCCCGACGATGCGAATTCCGGTGAGCGGCTCCATCCTCCACGCCCCGTCTTCGTTCAACCAGGGTGGTGATACAAGCTGCACCTCTCTGACCGCTTCATCAGGGCCGTCTCGCGACGTCAATCCCAGTAGATACTGAGGTCCGGGGATCAGCAACTGCTGCGTATGCACCGTCTCATCTTGCACAACATCATAAGTCACGAAAAACCATTCGTGATTCGACGTCAGGGCGACATAGGCCCACCGATGCGATCCTGGTTGCGGAGGAAAAAAAGGGCTCTCTTCTAGACGACCGGAATCGTTGGTTTCAAACATATTATATGTCTCCTGAAGGGTCATGCGTACTATAGTACGCTGAAACTCAAGAGACAATGTGGCTACATACCCTCTTTTGGCGGAGAGTACGTGTGCGCGACCTGAAAGCAGCGTTTGGGCTGGCATTGAAACAGCTACGGATGCGGGCCGAGCTAGCACAGAACGACTTCCCCCCTGAAGTGAGCAGAGAGTACGTGAGTCTGCTAGAGAGAGGTCTGCGCGCCCCAACGCTTGAGACGATCGACTCTTTGGCAAAGGTAATGGGCATCTCACCCTTAGCGCTGGTGGTACAGTGTTACATGTGGCGTGAGCCGGACAGGAGCCTTGAAGAGCTAATGGACGAAGCGGGGCTTCAGGTAAGGCGGGATCTGATTGAACCACCGCCAAAGAGCACCAAGGACTGAGATTCGTGAGCAGTCACACTCCTTGCCGCTGCCGCGGAATCGGTGCGCCAGGATGGCTAACGGAGACGTAGGAACGGGATGTTTACATTCCGCTCTCAGCCTGAAGGCGGAATACTCGATGACAAGCGATATTTCTGTTTACATCAGCCCGACTCAGCCAAAAAATCAGGCCTTGTTTACATTTTTCAGTCTTACATCGATCTTGAAACCGCTTCAGAACGATTAGCCCCTCGAAAACTATGGCTTCGCGACTGGTTTATCTAGCCCTGATAGAGATAAGGGGCAAAGCGGCTAGGTTTACACCATCCTGTAAAAAAATATAGAGCTTGGGTGAACCGGTCACACAGCACCACCGCACCTCGGGCCAACGCCGGACGGATGACCTCAGCCAGATGCTGTGCGCGGGCAGCGAACATCAGCAGCAGTTCGGTGTCAACCGCCATGCGCTCATCGCTGGGAGCCAGCAGCAGCTCGCGGATGCGCTCGGCCAGTGGGGTACCGCCAGGCTCACGGGTCATGACAACGTCGATGCCCTGCTCACGCAGGCGCGCAGCGAGGTATTCGCGGTTGGTGCTCTTGCCGGCGCCTTCGGGCCCTTCGAGGGTGATAAACAAGCCGCTCACAGGCGTTCCTTACTGTTGCTCAGGGGCCGGCGCATCGGCCGGCGCGGATTCATCGGGGGCAGCGCCCGGCGCTGGCGCCTCACCCGCACCGGGCTGAGCCTGCGGCGCGGGGCTGGAGCGGTAATCGGCACGGCGCTTGAGCTGAAACTCGCGCACCGCACTGTTGTGGTCATCCAGATCGTCCGAAAAAACATGACTGCCATCGCCACGGGCGACGAAATACAAGCTTGAGCCGTCGCTGGGGTTCAGTGCGGCATGGATCGCCTCGCGGCCGACCATAGCGATCGGTGTCGGTGGCAAACCGGTCATGGTGTAGGTGTTGTAGGGGGTTGGCTCGCGCAGGTCGGCACGGGTGATCTTGCCGTTGTAGCGCTCGCCCATGCCATAGATCACGGTAGGATCGGTCTGCAGCATCATACCCAGGCGCAGGCGACGCACGAACACCCCGGCGATTTGCCCACGCTCCTGAGGGATACCGGTCTCCTTTTCCACCAGCGAGGCCATGATCAGTGCTTGATAAGGGTCGCGGTACGGCAGGCCGCTACTGCGTTCAGCCCACTCTTTGGCAAGCACCTCGTCCAGGCGCATGTAAGCCTGCTGCAACAGCTCCACATCGCTCATGCCACGCACGAAACGGTAGGTGTCAGGGAAGAAGCGGCCCTCGGGGAAGACTCCGGCATGACCGAGCTTGTCCATCACTTCTGCGTCGGACAACCCCTCCAGGGTGTGGCGAAGCTTCTCGTGCTTGGCCACGGCAGCCCGTACCTGACGGAAGGTCCAGCCCTCGACCAGGGTGATGTTGTACTGCACCACATCGCCGCGCTGCCAGGCATCGAACAGTTGACCCACGGTCATGCCCGGAGTCAGACGGTATTCACCGGTGTGCAATGCGGTACCGGCCATGTTGAAGCGCCAGTAAAGGCGCAACCAGACCGCGTCATCCAGCAGCCCTTCGCGCTGCATGCGATAGAACATGCGGTTGGGTGTGGTGCCGCTGGGCACATCGATCAGGCGCTCCTGCGCCACTTGCAGAGGCTGCTCCAGGACCGAGTTGATCTTCCAGGCGGACCAGCCCAGCACCAGGCCAGCCAGGATCAACCCCATTTCCAGCAGCAGCAGGAATTTACGTCTCACGAATCAGGTATCCAGTAACGTACGGGCAACGGCCTGCAGTTTACGGGTGAGTGGCCCAACCGACCAGTTCAGCACGTTGAATTCACGTACCGGCCAGATGCCATAGACACTGTTGCAGACGAACACTTCCTCGCTTTGCTGCAGGTCGTCAAGGCTGAGGTCGCGTACGTGCATCGCAACGCCCAACGACGGCGCTTGCGCAAGCAATGCTTCACGCATGACACCCGCCACGCCACAACGACTCAGATCGGCGGTCAACAACGCACCGTCACGCACCAGGAACAGGTTGCTGTACACGCCTTCGATCAAGTGTCCCTGGGTGTCACACATCAAGCCCTCAGCGTAGGCGCCGTCCTGCCATTCGGCACGTGCCAGCACCTGCTCCAGGCGGTTGAGGTGCTTGAGGCCGGCCAGCAGGGGCTGTTGCGCAAGGCGGGTCTGGCAGGGGAACAGACGCACGCCGACTTCGGCGTTTTCTGCAGGATAAGTGGGTAATGGGCTGCCCTGCAGCAAGCGACGGGCCTGCACACCTGGGGCCGGTGCGTAGCCACGCTGGCTGTCGCCCCGGGTCAGCACCAGCTTGGCGACACCCTCGCCCAACTGCTGGGCAAAGCGCAGCAACTCGTCCTCGACCAGCGCAAGGTCGGCCTGGATCGCCAGGCGTTGGCAGCCCCGCGCCAGGCGATCGAGGTGACGTGACAGCAGGCTGGGCCTGCCGCCACGCACGGCGATAGTCTCGAACAGCCCATCGCCGTAGGCCAGGCCACGGTTCTGCAGATTTACCGCAGTGCCTGGCTGGCCGTCGATCCAGCTGTGCATCAACCGGCGAACCGGCGGAACACCAGCGAACCGTTGGTACCGCCAAAGCCGAAGGAGTTGGACAGCACCACGTCGATCGGCATGCTGCGCGCCTGATGCGGTACGAAGTCCAGGTCGCAGCCTTCGTCGGGCTCGTCGAGGTTGATGGTCGGCGGCGCCATCTGGCTGTTGATGGCCAGCACGCTGAAGATCGCCTCCACCGCACCCGCTGCGCCCAGCAAGTGGCCGGTCATCGACTTGGTCGAACTGACGGCCAGCTTGTAGGCATGCTCGCCGAACACGCGCTTGATCGCGGCAACCTCAGCCACGTCGCCAGCCGGCGTCGAAGTGCCATGGGCGTTGATGTAGCTGACGTCCTCCGGGGCGATACCGGCATCGCGCAGGGCATTGGCCATGCAGCGGGCAGCGCCTTCACCGGTGTCGGGTGGCGAGGTCATGTGGTAGGCGTCGCCGCTCATGCCAAAGCCCACCAGCTCTGCATAGATGGTGGCGCCGCGGGCCTGGGCGTGTTCGAGTTCTTCGAGCACCAGGGCACCCGCGCCATCGGACAGCACGAAGCCATCACGCCCCTTGTCCCATGGGCGGCTGGCACGCGTGGGCTCGTCGTTACGCGTCGACAAGGCACGGGAAGCCCCGAAGCCACCCATGCCCAGACCACACGCGGCCATCTCGGCACCGCCAGCGATCATCACGTCCGCTTCACCATAGGCGATGTTGCGCGCGGCCATGCCGATGCAGTGGGTGCCAGTGGTGCAGGCGGTCGCAATGGCGTAGTTAGGCCCTTGCACACCCAGGTGGATCGACAGGAAACCCGAGATCATGTTGATGATCGAGCCCGGCACGAAGAACGGCGAAATACGACGCGGCCCCTTCTCGTGCAGGATCTTGCTGGTTTCCTCGATATTGGTCAGGCCGCCGATGCCCGAGCCCATGGCCACGCCAATGCGCTCGCGGTTGGCGTCGGTCACTTCCAGGCCGGCATTACGCACCGCCTGGAAACCGGCCGCCAGGCCGTACTGAATAAACAAGTCCAGCTTGCGGGCCTCTTTCTGGTCGAGGTATTGCCCGACCTCAAAGCCTTTCACCGAGCCGCCAAAACGGGTGGAGTAGGCAGACAGGTCCGTATGCTCGATCGGCCCGATGCCACTGCGGCCAGCCAGAATGCCCTGCCAGGTGCTCGGTACATCGGTACCCAGTGGCGACAGCATACCCATACCGGTGACCACGACGCGTCTACGCGACACAGTACTCTCCTCTTTCCTGATAACAGAGTTTCTTGCCAGTGCACTTGCCATGGCGAATGGAATGGCAGCAAACCCCGATCCTTGCAAAGAAAAAACCGCACGCCAGCAAAGGCAGTGCGGTTTTCCCCGACAAGAAGCGTCGACTGAAACGTCTTAGGCCTGGTGGTTTTTGACGTAGTCGATGGCAGCTTGAACGGTAGTGATCTTTTCGGCTTCTTCGTCAGGGATTTCGGTCTCGAATTCCTCTTCCAGAGCCATCACCAGCTCAACGGTGTCAAGCGAATCGGCACCCAGGTCATCGACGAAGGACTTCTCAGCGGTCACTTCCTCTTCCTTGACGCCCAGTTGCTCGGCGACGATTTTCTTGACGCGTTCTTCGATGGTGCTCATACCTAGTTTTCACTCCTAATGGACATATGTCAGGCAGCTGACCGGTGCCCAAGTTTATAGAAAGACGCCTGCTTTTCAAGCGGAACACGCCTTCGACTTGGTCACCCGACCCACTGCCTGGAATCTGGTTGCAGCTTTATAACGGATTTTAGGCTCGCAGTATGACTGTTTTTTGAAGCAATCCGTCACATCGCATTGCGGTTTTTACATGTACATCCCGCCGTTCACTGGCACGGTAGCGCCAGTAACGTAGGCTGCGCCATCAGATGCCAGGAACGAAACCACCTTGGCGATCTCGTCGGCCTGACCCAGACGCCCCAGCGGAATCTGGGTCTGCAAGGCTTCACGCTGCGCCTCTGGCAGCTCGCGGGTCATGTCGGTATCGATGAAACCTGGCGTCACCGAATTGACCGTGATACCACGCGATCCCACTTCACGAGCCAGCGCACGACTGAAGCCTTCCAGGCCTGCCTTGGCAGCTGCATAGTTGGCTTGACCCGCGTTGCCCATGGCACCGACCACCGAGCCAATGCTGATGATACGACCCCAGCGCGCCTTGGTCATGCCACGCAGCACGCCCTTGGACAGACGGTAGAGGCTATTGAGGTTGGTGTCGATCACATCAAACCACTCGTCGTCCTTCATGCGCAGCATGAGGTTGTCACGCGTGATACCAGCGTTGTTGACCAGGATGGCCGGGGCGCCGAACTGCTCGCCAATGGCGCTGAGCACCGCGTCCACGGACTCGGCGCTGGTCACGTTCAGTTCCATGCCGGTGCCGGCGATGCCGTGCTCCTTGAGGGTGGCGGCGATACGCTCGGCACCGGAGGCCGAAGTGGCCGTACCGATCACGGTGGCGCCTTGGCGACCCAGTTCGAGGGCGATGGCCTGGCCGATGCCACGGCTGGCGCCGGTAACCAGTGCAACTTTACCTTGCAGGCTCATGCAAGCGTCTCCAGATTCAGGCCAGCGCCGCACGGGTGGCGGCGACAGCGTCAGGGGTATTGAGGTTGTAGGTGGTCACGCCGTCAGCGCAACGCTTGTTCAGGCCGGCCAGTACCTTGCCTGGGCCGCACTCGACCAGGTTGACCGCACCATGGGCAGCCAGGGCCTGCACGCATTCGACCCAACGCACCGGCTGGTACAACTGCGCCAGCAAGTCCTGCTTGAGGGTATCGAGGTCGGCAGCGATGGCGGCAGTGACGTTCTGCACCACCGGGATCTGCGGGGCCTTCCATTCGATGGCGTTGACCGACTCGGCAAAGCGTTCGGCAGCCGGCTTCATCAGCGCACAGTGCGACGGCACGCTGACCGCCAGAGGGAGGGCGCGCTTGGCACCTTTGGCCTTGCACAGCTCGATGGCACGGTCCACCGCAGCCTTGTTGCCAGCGATGACCACCTGGCCAGGCGAGTTGAAGTTCACCGCACTGACCACTTGATCTTCGGCAGCTTCGGCGCAGATCTCGACCACCACGGCGTCGTCCAGGCCAAGAATCGCGGCCATGGCGCCATGCCCGGCCGGCACGGCCTCCTGCATCAGCTGGCCACGGCGCTCGACCAGGCGAACGGCGTCCTTGAGCGACAGGCTGCCAGCGGCGACCAGGGCGCTGTACTCACCCAGGCTGTGACCGGAAACGAAGGCCGGCTGCGCGCCGCCCTCTTCGAGCCAGAGGCGCCACAGCGCGATGGACGCGGTGAGGATCGCCGGCTGGGTCTTGTCGGTTTGATTGAGTTGTTCTTCAGGGCCTTCCTGAACCAGTTTCCACAGGTCGTAGCCCAGGGCCTCGGAAGCTTCCTTGAAGGTCTCGACGATCACCGGCTTTTCGGCGCCGAGTTCGGCGAGCATGCCCAGCGACTGGGAACCTTGGCCGGGAAAGACGAATGCGAGGGATGCAGACATTGAACAAGCCCTTATGATCTTGTCGTCGGATAGGGTGCGCCAAGCCAAAGGCTGGGCGCGCAATCTGAACACTTGGATGGATACGCAGACCAAGCGGTCACATTTAAGCACTTCATGGGCGTTCTGCCCAAAGTCTTTGTTTTTCCACGAATGACCGCACCTACGGCAACAGGTCTTCGAGCCGCCCGTGCAGGCGCTGAGGCAGGTTCTCCTGGATTTCAATCAAGGCTCGCTGAATCGCACTCTGCAAGCCTTGCACACCTGCCGAGCCATGACTCTTGATGACGATGCCCTGCAACCCCAGAAAACTCGCACCATTGTGCCGCGCAGGCGCAAGATCAGCCTGAAGACGCTTGAGCAGCGGCATCGCCACCGCACCCGCGACCCGCGACAACGCGCCGCCCTTGAACAGTTTCTCGATACGCGCAGCGATCATGGTCGCCAGCCCCTCACTGGACTTGAGCAGGATGTTGCCGACGAAACCGTCGCACACCACCACATCCGCTTCGCCCCGGTACAAACCGTCGCCCTCGACGAAACCGACATAGTTGAGACCACGGGCGTTTTGCAGCAACGTAGCCGCAAGTTTCACCTGCTGGTTACCCTTGATGTCCTCAGTGCCAATGTTCAGCAGCGCCACCCGCGGGCGATGAACCCCCAAGGCCTGGGCCGCCACCGAGCCCATGACGGCGAACTGATAGAGGTTCTCGGCACTGCAATCGACATTGGCACCCAGATCGAGCAGTTGGCAGTAACCCGTCTGGGTCGGAATCGCCGCCACCATCGCCGGGCGATCGATACCGGGCAAGGTCTTGAGCACGAAACGTGACAACGCCATGAGCGCGCCGGTATTGCCGGCACTCACGCAGGCCTGGGCCTTGCCGTCACGCACCAGTTCCAGGGCGATACGCATCGACGAGTCTGGCTTGCCCCGCAGTGCCTGCGACGGACGCTCGTCCATACCCACCACTTCGCTGGCCGCAACAATCTGCAGGCGCGCGCGATCGGCAGCCGACAGGCCGCTGACAAGATCTTCAAGGAGGGAGGGTTGACCGACGAGGGTCAGGTGCAGCGAGGGAGTAGCCGAAAGGCAGGCAATGCTAGCCTGGACAATGTTGCGGGGACCGAAGTCCCCGCCCATTGCGTCGATCGCGATGATCTGAGCGGACAAGGATTACTCGTCAGCGCCCTTGTCGATCACTTTGCGACCACGGTATACGCCTTCTGGCGAAACGTGGTGACGCAGGTGTACTTCACCGGTGCTCTTCTCTACCGACAGGGCGTTTTCCGACAGGGCGTCGTGCGAACGGCGCATGTCACGGGCAGAGCGGGATTTTTTGTTCTGCTGAACAGCCATAATTGATTAACTCCTAAACGTTTGGGTCACGCTTTAACTGCGCCAAAACACTGAACGGGTTGGACCGCGATACCTCGTCCTTGCTCGGCTCGGGCTCATCTGCGCCCGCCGGCTGCTGGCATTCTTCCGGATGATGAGCAGGCACGATCGGCAGGGCAAGCAAAAGCTCTTCCTCGATCAGCGCCTGCAGATCCAAAGGATCTTCGCCCAGTTCCAGCACGTCATAGCCTTTCGGCAACGACTGGGTATTCGCACCCTCCTTGACCACCGCGTATGTGCATTCGCTGTGGATTGGAAGGGTGACCAGCTCAAGACAACGCTGGCAAACCATCTTGACCTCGACGTCCAGCTCGCTGTGGATAACCACGACATGCTGTTCATCTCGTTCAAAATCGAACTTCGCCTGCACCGTACCGACATTGTCGGAAAGCGGGTCGCAGAGTCTTTCCAAATCAGCGAGTTGCAGCGAACCGTTAAGGGTTACGCCACGATCAGCTAATTTGCGCGGGTCAACGTGAGGTGGAATCGGGTCATTCAACATAGGCGCAGCATTCTATTTACGCACCCCTCCCCTGTCAAAGGAAATTAGGCGCTAATCGCATGGTAGGATTCGGGTCAAACGCCAAGGAGTCTATCATGCTTCCCCTGTTACTGGCTTCCAGCTCCCCCTACCGACGCGAACTGCTCGCTCGCCTGCGCCAGCCGTTCACCTGGGCAAGCCCTGATCTAGACGAACGCCGCCTGGCGGACGAGCCCGCCACCGAACTGGTCCGGCGCCTGGCCAGACAAAAGGCCCTGGCCCTGGCCGCCAGCCACCCCAATTACCTGATCATCGGCTCCGACCAGGTCGCCGTGCTGGGCGAGCAGATCCTCGGCAAGCCGCACACCTTCGAGCGCGCCTGCGAACAATTGCTCGAATGCAGCGGCCAACAGGTGACCTTCCTGACCGGCCTGGCGCTGCTCAACAGCGCCACCGGCCACTGCCAGGTCGATTGCGTACCGTTTACCGTGACCCTGCGCGAACTGGACCGCGAGCGCGTGGAGCGCTACGTGACAGCCGAGCAGCCACTGGACTGCGCCGGAAGCTTCAAGGCAGAAGGACTGGGAGTGAGTTTGTTCAAGAGCACCCATGGCTGCGACGCCACGAGCCTGATAGGGCTACCACTGATCCGACTGGTGGACATGCTGCATCAAGAAGGGGTGCAGATACCCTGAAAGCATCGCGGGGCCAACTTAGCCCCGCCCCCTTCAGGCATGCCTCACCGCAGCGAAGGCCCCTGCATGCCCATGTAAAGCGCCAGACGCTCAGCCACACTGGCGCCGATACGCTTGGAGAAGCGATCGAATGGCGACTCCTGCACGGTAAAGTCCACCAGATCCTTCTCCCCAACGATGTCACGGGCGACATAGCTGGCACTGCCCAGACCATCCACCAAGCCCAGCGCCTTGGCCTGCTCGCCCGACCAGATCAGGCCACTGAACAGCTCGGGATGGTCCTTGTCCTTCAAGCGCTCACCGCGCCCCTGCTTGACCATGGCGATGAACTGGCGATGGGTGGTATCCAGCACACCCTGCCAAAATGCGGTCTCTTCCGGCTTCTGCGGCGAGAACGGGTCGAGGAAAGCCTTGTGCTCACCTGCGGTATAGGTGCGTCGCTCCACGCCCAGCTTGTCCATGGCACCGACAAAGCCGTAACCGGCCGCCGTGACACCTATCGACCCCACCAGACTGGCTTTGTCGGCATAGATCTCGTCAGCCGCACTGGCAATGTAATAGGCACCCGAGGCGCCCAGGTCAGCAATCACCGCATACAGTTTGATAGACGGATACTCGGCGCGCAGGCGCCGGATCTCGTCATACACATAACCCGCTTGCACAGGACTACCGCCCGGACTGTTGATGCGCAGCACCACGGCCTTGGTCTTCGGATCCTTGAACGCCTCACGCAGGCTCTTGATCAAATTATCGGCACTGGCAGGCTCCTGATCGGCGATCACCCCACGCAACTCCACCAGCGCGGTGTGACTGGCACTGCGCGAGGCGGCCTTGTCGACATCCATCAAAGGCGTGAACAACACCAGCATGCCGAACAGGTAGACGAAGGTCAGCAGCTTGAAGAAGATCCCCCAGCGGCGCGCCCGGCGCTGTTCCTGAACGCTCGCCAGCAGCGTCTTTTCCAGCAGCTTCCAGCTCTTGCGCTCTTCGTCGCCCGAAGCATCGGACTCCGGCGCCTTCCATTCGTCAGCCATGCTCACCTACCCTGGGAGTTGAACTGCACCGGGGCTGCCAGCCACTCGCGCAGTTGAGAAAAATGATCGATACATACCTGCGGCCCGAACTCGGCAAGGGCTTGCAACGACATCGCGCCGTAACCCACCGCCACCGAATGCATGCCAGCATTGCTGGCCATCTGCAGATCGAATGCAGAATCTCCGACCATCAGCGCCCGCCTCGGTTCGACCTGGCAATGCGCGAGAATCTGCTCGAGCATCAGCGGATGCGGCTTGCCCCGCGCCTCGTCGGCACCGCGCGTAATGTCGAAGTAGCGCTCCCAGCCATTGACCTTGAGCACCCGATCCAGCCCGCGCCGCGCCTTGCCGGTGGCCACCGCCAGACGGTAGCCCTCTGCACGAAAGGCCTCGAGCGACTCTACCACCCCCTCGAACAGCGGCGAAGGCTGCTGATCCAGGGCCATGTAGACCTCAGCATAATGCTGACGAAACGCTTGCACCTGCGCCACCGCCAGGTGCGGGTACAGCACACTGATCGCCTCATCGAGAGCGAGCCCGATGATGCCTTTGATCGCCTCTTCACTACACGACGCCTCGCCCGCGCGCTCGGCGGCTTGGTTCATGGCCTCGACGATCCGACCGACAGAGTCCGCCAACGTGCCATCCCAGTCGAAGATCAGCAGGTCGTAACGCTTGCTCATGAGCCAGACGCCAGACGCTCGACGGTCTTGGCCCACATGTCATCCACCGGAGCCTCCAGCTTGAGCTCGCCGCCATCGGGCAGCGGCACCGTGAGCTGGTAGGCATGCAGGAACAGGCGCTTGCCGCCGAGGTCGCGGATTTCACGGGTGAAGTCTTCGTCACCGTACTTGCTGTCGCCGGCAATCATGTGCCCGGCGTGCAGGGTATGCACACGAATCTGGTGGGTACGTCCAGTGATCGGCCGCGCCTCGACCATCGTGGCGAACTCGCCGAAGCGGCGCAGCACGCGGAACATCGTCAGCGCCTCCTTGCCCTCCTCGCTCACCTCGACCATACGCTCGCCCGAACGCAGATTGCTCTTCTGCAACGGCGCATTGACTTGCTTCTTGGCGGTAGGCCAATGACCGCGAACCAGCGCCATGTAGCGCTTGTCCACGCCATCGCCACGCAGGGCAGCATGCAGGTGGCGCAGCATGCTGCGCTTCTTGGCGATCATCAGCAGGCCCGAGGTGTCACGGTCCAGGCGGTGCACCAACTCAAGCTCCTTGGCATCCGGGCGCAGCTGGCGCAGCGCCTCGATTACGCCGAAGCTCAGGCCGCTGCCGCCATGCACGGCAATACCGGCGGGCTTGTTCATCACGATCAGCGCCTTGTCCTCGAAGACAATCGCAGCCTCCAGGCGCTGCAGCAGCCCTTGGGCCACTGGCGCCGGCTCGTCGCGCTCGGGCAAGCGAACCGGCGGCACGCGCACGATATCACCGGCCTGGAGCTTGTATTCAGGCTTGATACGCCCCTTGTTCACCCGCACTTCACCCTTACGCAGGATGCGGTAGACCAGGGTTTTGGGCACGCCTTTGAGGGCGGTGATGAGGAAATTGTCGATGCGCTGGCCGGCAAGCTCGGGCGCCACTTCGATCAGCTGAACGCCGGAAGTCGGGGGGGTATTGGTCGTCATGGCGGGATCATAACAATTTTTTATGGAATTGAAGCACTTAATCATTGCTGCTATAGTCGCGAACGCCGCCAAAAGCGGCAGGCCAGCGGCAACAGGCTCTACGCCGGCCCTGACCATCGCAATTCCCGAGGACGCGAGGCCGTCCTACGGAGCGCTCGCCAGTTTAATGAATGCCTGGAATCGCCACCAGCGCCGTGTAGAGAAGACCGAAAAAAAACGACAAGTGCGGTGTTTCACCTGCTTACCCGATTCTTTTCGCAGCACCTCTGCCCGCCACCGACGTTTCCGCGCATTCCGGGCGAATGCTTCGGAAATACCTGCCTTGGATATGTTATGGCGCCAGCTCGTGACGGAGCTGGCGAAAAATGCAACCCGTTGCGGATTCAGCGCGCGGCAGCACCGAATTTTCAGGGATACGTGCAGGGTGGAGATGCACAGCCCTCGGAACGTGTGGCACGGCGTCCAGCCACCGACCACTGGTCGGCAAGCGGACAATGTCCTGAACAGACGCTCGACGAGCATCCACGGCCGACGGTTGATTCCTCCTCCTGACTGAGTGCACCAGGCCTGTCGGTTGCTTCTGATACCACAGGTTCCGGTCTGCACCGCAGCAAACAGGACGCGTCGTCGCGACAACGGCAGGCTGGGTAACCGGCTGGTGCCGAACGTTGCTCGACACGGGGGTGGCACACCACCCTTTGCGCACCTTGGCACCTATCATGACAAGTCGTGTGGGCCGAACGCCGTTTCCGGCAGCCCGGAAACCGACGGTACAACATGAAAAGAATGCTGATTAACGCGACTCAACCCGAAGAGTTGCGTGTAGCACTGGTGGATGGCCAGCGCCTCTACGACCTGGATATCGAATCCGGCGCCCGTGAGCAGAAAAAGGCCAACATCTACAAAGGCAAGATCACCCGCATCGAACCTAGCCTCGAAGCCGCGTTCGTCGACTTCGGCTCCGAACGTCACGGCTTCCTGCCGCTCAAGGAAATTTCCCGCGAGTACTTCAAGAAGGCCCCCGAAGGCCGAGTCAACATCAAGGAAGTGCTGAGCGAAGGCCAAGAGGTCATCGTCCAGGTCGAGAAGGAAGAGCGCGGCAACAAAGGCGCCGCCCTGACCACCTTCATCAGCCTGGCCGGTCGCTACCTGGTGCTGATGCCCAACAACCCACGTGCTGGCGGCATCTCCCGCCGCATCGAAGGCGAAGAGCGCAACGAACTGCGTGAAGCGCTCAACGGCCTGACCGTTCCCGGCGACATGGGCCTGATCGTGCGTACCGCTGGCCTTGGCCGCAGCAGCGAAGAAATGCAGTGGGACCTCGACTACCTGCTGCAACTGTGGACCGCCATCAAGGAAGCCTCGCAAGACCGCGCCGCGCCGTTCCTGATCTACCAGGAAAGCAACGTCATCATCCGCGCGATCCGCGACTACCTGCGCCAGGACATCGGCGAAGTGCTGATCGACAGCATCGATGCCCAGGAAGAAGCCCTGACCTTCATCCGCCAGGTGATGCCGCAGTACGCCAGCAAGGTGAAGCTGTACGAAGACAGCGTACCGCTGTTCAACCGCTTCCAGATCGAAAGCCAGATCGAGACCGCCTTCCAGCGCGTCGTCGACCTGCCGTCCGGTGGCTCGATCGTGATCGACCCGACCGAAGCCCTGGTTTCCATCGACATCAACTCGGCGCGCGCCACCAAAGGTAGCGACATCGAAGAGACGGCGCTGCAAACCAACCTGGAAGCCGCCGAAGAGATCGCCCGCCAACTGCGCCTGCGCGACATCGGCGGCCTGATCGTGATCGACTTCATCGACATGACCCCAGCCAAGAACCAGCGCGCAGTCGAAGAGCGTGTACGCGAATGCCTGGAAGCCGACCGTGCACGCGTGCAAGTTGGTCGCATCTCGCGCTTCGGCCTGCTGGAAATGTCGCGTCAGCGCCTGCGCCCATCGCTGGGCGAAAGCAGCGGTATCGTCTGCCCACGCTGCTCCGGCACCGGCATCATCCGTGACGTCGAGTCGCTGTCGCTGGCGATCCTGCGCCTGATCGAAGAAGAAGCCCTGAAGGACCGTACCGCCGAGGTACGTGCCCAGGTGCCAATCCCGGTGGCTGCATTCCTGCTCAACGAGAAACGCAACTCGATCACCAAGATCGAATTGCGCACCCGTGCGCGCATCATCATTCTGCCCAACGATCACCTGGAAACCCCGCATTTCGAAGTCCAGCGCCTGCGCGACGACAACCCGGAAGTGCTGAACAACCAGTCCAGCTACGAGATCGCCGCCTCCGAAGCCGAAGAGGCCCCGCAGCCGACCGCCACCCGTACTCTGGTTCGCCAGGAAGCGGCGGTGAAGACCGCACCAGCGCGTGCCAACGCACCGGTCCCGAGCGCCGAACAACCGCAGCCTGCCGCACCGGTCGTGGCAGCGCCAAGCGCCCCAGAGCCAAGCCTGTTCAAAGGCTTGGTCAAGTCGCTGGTCAGCCTGTTCGCCGGTAAGGAAGAGCCCGCCGCCGCCCCTGCCCCGGCCGAGAAACCGGCCAGCGAGCGCCCGGCGCGCAACGAAGAGCGCCGTAACGGTCGCCAGCAGAGCCGCAACCGCAACGGTCGTCGTGACGAAGAACGCAAGCCGCGCGAAGAGCGTGCCGAGCGTGCGCCACGCGAAGAGCGCCAGCCACGTGAAGAGCGCGCACCGCGCGAGGAACGTGCCCCGCGTGAAGAGCGTGCTCCACGTGAAGAACGCGCACCTCGCGAAGAACGCGCACCGCGCCAGCCGCGTGAAGACCGCCGTGGCAACCGTGAGGAACGCGTGCGTGAGCTGCGTGAGCCGCTGGATGCCACTCCAGCCGAGCGCGAAGAGCGCCAGCCACGTGAAGAACGTGCTCCTCGTGAAGAACGCGCACCACGCGAAGAGCGTGCCCCGCGCGAAGAGCGCGCACCACGCGAAGAGCGTGCCCCGCGTGAAGAGCGCGCACCACGCGAAGAACGTGCCCCTCGCGAAGAGCGTGCTCCACGTGAAGAGCGTCAGCCGCGTCCGCCACGCGAAGAGCGTCAGCCGCGTGCGGACGAGCAGGTTGCCGAACAGGCCGCCGAGCTTGCCGAAGAGCAACTGCCGAACGAAGAGCTGCTGCAGGACGAGCAGGAAGGTGCCGATGGCGAGCGTCCACGCCGTCGTTCGCGTGGCCAGCGCCGTCGCAGCAACCGTCGTGAACGCCAGCGCAATGCCAACGGCGAGCTGATCGAAGGCGGCGACGAAGAAGGCAACGACGAGCAGCCGCAACAGCACCAAGCCACCGAGCTGGGCGCTGAACTGGCCGCAGGTATCGCCGTGACCGCCGCCGTCGCCAGCAGCAACATCAGTGCCGAAGCAGAAGCCCAGGCTAACCAGCAGGCCGAACGCGCCAGCGAAGCCGTTGCCCAGGCCCAGGCCGAAAGCACCGAGCAAGCCACTGAACAAGCCGAAGCCGTTGCCATTGCACCGGTCGTCGAGCAGCCAGTCAGCGAGCCAGTGGCCGTCGAACCAAGCATCGCGCCTGTGGTAGAAGTCGCTCCGCAACCGGTCGTCGAAGAGGCCCCGGTGGAGCAGCCAGCCGAAGTAGCTGCCGAGCCTGCCCCTGTCGTGGCAACGCCAGTCGCTGAGGCTGTGGTGGTAGAAGCGCCTGTGGTCGAAGCCCCAGAGCCTGAGCCAGCACCGGTCGTTGAAGCGCCGGCAGCCGAACAGCCCGCCCCAGTGGTCGAGGCCAATCCTGTCGAAGCCCCAGCCGCCGAGCCAGCCCCAGTGGCTGCCGAACAGGCGCCGGTCGAGCCGGCCACCGTCATGCTGTCGAACGGCCGCGCGCCAAACGACCCGCGTGAAGTGCGTCGCCGCAAGCGTGAAGCAGAGGCCGCTGCCGCTGCCCAAGCTGCCGCCGAAGCTGCTCCAGCCCTGGAAACCACCGAAGACGAGCACAAGCCTCATCACGGTTGATTCCGGTCGCTGAATGAGAAAGCCCCGCCAGTGCGAACTGGCGGGGCTTTTTCTTTTTGGGCCTTGCGGTTAAAGGCTAACGGCTTCGCCGGGTATCACTGGCTGCGACTCAGTACAGGTTCGGCTCCATCTCAAGCGTCACCCCGAAACGCTCGAGGATATCGGCCTGGATGCGCTGCGCCAGCGCATGCAGTTGCGCACCGCTGGCCTGCCCATAGTTGACCAGCACCAGCGACTGCAAACGATGCACACCGGCATCGCCCTCACGATGGCCCTTCCAGCCGGCCTGCTCGATCAACCAGCCAGCAGCCAGCTTCACTTGCCCATCAGCCTGCGGATAAGCCACTACGTTGGGGTATTGCGCGCGGATCCTTTCGGCCAATGCACCCGTCACCACCGGGTTCTTGAAGAAGCTGCCGGCATTGCCCAGCTCGGCTGGGTCTGGCAGCTTCTCGCGGCGGATGCTGCAAATCGCCGCACTGATCGCCTTGGCGGTGACCGTTTCAACGCCCTGCTCTGCCAGGCGCTGGCGCACCGGACCATAGTCCAGGTGGGCATTGAGCGAGCGGCCAAGCACGAATCGCACACGCAGGATCAACCAGCGGCCAGGCTCACGCTTGAACAGGCTGTCACGGTAGCCAAAGTCGCATTCTTCAAGCGAGAAGTCCCGAAGCTCACCGGTCTGGCGATCAAGTGCGGTAAGGCCGGCGAACACGTCCTTGATCTCCACCCCGTAGGCGCCGACGTTCTGCATCGGCGCGGCGCCCACGGTGCCTGGGATCAGACTGAGATTTTCCAGGCCACACAAGCCCTGCTCCAAGCTCCACTGCACAAAGGGATGCCAAGGCTCGCCAGCCTCAGCCTCCACCACCACCCGCTCCCCCTCATCGCAGAGCAAGCGTCGACCACGACTGGCCATGTGCAGCACCAGCGCGTCGATATCACCGGTCAACAACAGGTTGCTACCACCGCCGATCACCAGGACCGGCAACTGCCGTGCGCCAGCCTCGGCCAGGGCCTGGCGCACCTCGTCGTCGTCATGGGCCTGGGCGAAGTAACGTGCAAGCACGTCGATGCCAAAGGTGTTGTAGGGCTTGAGCGAAACCCGCTCCTGCCAGTTCGTCGTCATAACCGCCCCTTGATTTCCAGCACCAGCTCCCGACAGGCCGCCTCGACCAAGTCGAGCACCTGCTCGAAGCCGTCGGCACCGCCATAGTAAGGGTCTGGCACTTCGTCCAGGGCTGCGCCGTAGCGGCGCAGGAACAAGTCGAGTTCGCCACGGCTACCCTGCGGGCGCAAGGCCTGTAGGTTGCCAAGGTTGCTCTTGTCCATGGCCAGGATCAGGTCGTACTCGTTGAAGTGCGCCGCCTTGACCTGCTGCGCACGCTGGCGCGAGAGGTCGTAGCCACGCGCCAGCGCGGCCTTGCAGGTACGGCTGTCGGGTGCCTTGCCGACGTGCCAGTCACCCGTACCGGCGGACGCCACCTGCACCCGCTCAGCGAGGCCTTCGGCCTGCAATTGATGGCGCAGCACGCCTTCAGCGGTAGGTGAACGGCAGATATTGCCAAGACAGACGAACAGAACGCGCATCAGGCCTCCAGCAAGCGCCGCACGCGCTCCAGGTCTTCTGGGGTGTCGACGCCCACTGCCGGCGCCTCGATGGCATCGGCGACATGGATCCGCACGCCATGCCACAACGCACGCAGTTGCTCCAGCGCCTCGGTCTGCTCGAGCCAGCACGGCCCCCAACCGACGAAGTCCTGCAAGAAGCCCACGCGATAGGCATACATGCCGATATGGCGGCGATACGGCACACCTGCCGGCAGTTGCTCGCGGTCATGGGCAAAGGCGTCGCGGGCCCACGGCAGCGGCGCGCGGCTGAAGGTCAGCGCCAGGCCGTTCTTGTCGCTGGTGACCTTGACCGCGTTGGGGTTGAACACGCTATGCGGCTCATGGATCGGCTCGGCCAAGGTGGCGATGCCGGCCTCGGGGTGCGCGGCCAGGTTAGCCGCCACTTGATCGATGATCACCGGCGGAATCAGCGGCTCGTCACCCTGCACGTTGACCACGATGGCATCGGCGGCCAGCCCCAGCTGGGCGGCGACTTCGGCCAGGCGATCGGTGCCCGACTCATGGTCGGCGCGGGTCATCAGGACTTCGCCGCCAAACGCCTGGCAGGCCTCGACGATGCTGGCATCGTCCGTCGCGATGACCACGCGCGCTGCACCACTCTTGCGCGCCTGCTCCCACACATGCTGAATCATCGGCTTGCCGGCAATCGCCAGCAGCGGCTTGCCCGGCAAGCGCGTGGAGCGCAGGCGGGCGGGAATCACCACGGTGAAGTCCAGGCTCATTTGTCCAGGCGCTCTTCGTCGGTCAGGGTGCGCGCCTCGGTTTCCAGCATCACCGGGATACCGTCACGGATCGGGTAGGCCAGGCCTGCGCCCTTGCTGATCAGCTCGGTCTTGTCGGCGCTGAGCTTGAGCGGCCCTTTGGTGATCGGGCAGGCCAGGATGTCGAGCAGTTTGGTGTCCATGCAGGTGTCCTTGAGAAAGGCATTGAAAAAGGCTCAGGGCCGGGCAGGCAGCAGGCCAGCGAGCTGGTTGTCGAACCAGGCCCTGAAGGCCGGCGACGGCACCGCATCGACCGCCAGATACCACCAGTCGTCGGCGGCGAATGGCCGGCATTTGACCGCGTCCTTCTCGGTCATCACCAGCGGCAGCGACGGGCTGAATGACAGTACCTCGCGACTGTAAGGCGCATGATCGGCGAAAGGGTGCGGCACCGGCTGCCAGTTTAGCCCCAGCAGGGTATTGAAGAAACGTTGCGGGTTACCGATACCGGCCACCGCATGCAGCGCCTGCCCGGCGGGGAACAGGTCCAGCGCGCGGCGCTCGCCGCTGCGCAGGTTGATCAGCGCGGTGGGTTGCAGGCTGAAGGCAAAGCCCTCGTCACGGTCCGCCGCAGCGCCGTTGAACAACACCGCATCCGCCTCCAGCAGGCGCTCGGCCGGCTCGCGCAGCGGCCCGGCGGGCAGGCAACGACGGTTACCCAGGCCACGCGCGGCGTCGATCAGCACCAGCTCAAGGTCACGGGCCAGGCGATAGTGCTGCATGCCGTCGTCGCACAGGATCAGGTCGGGGGCGTCGCTGTTCAGCAACGCCTGTACCGCACGGGCACGGTCGGGGTCGATCACCAACGGCACGCCGGAGCGCTGCACGATCAGCAGCGGTTCGTCACCGGCCTGCTCGGCGGGCTGGTCGGCGGCGACCCGCCAGGGATGATGGGGGGGCTTGGCGCCGTAGCCACGGCTGACCACGCCAACCTTAAGGCCGCGTTGGCGGCAGTGTTCGATCAGCCAGAGGATCATCGGCGTCTTGCCGGTGCCGCCGACAGTGATGTTGCCGACCACGATCACCGGCACGGGGGCGCGGTAGCTTGGGCTATCACCCGTGAGGAAACGCGCGCGCTTGCGGGTTACCACCCGGCGATACAGCGCCTCCAGCGGGCGCAGCAGCGCCAGCGCAGGGTGCCCGGCATACCAGGCCGCGAGGAGTCGGTCGGCGAAAGCCATCAGGGATTACCCTGCGCTGCCTCGACGGTGGTCATGCGCAACTTGCTGAAGCCGAGCTTGCCGGCCGCATCCATTGCGGTGATCACAGCCTGATGCGGGGTCTTGCCGTCGGCACTGATAGCCAGCGGCAGCGTCACATCACCGCCGGATTCCTTCTCGATCGCCTCGGTCAGGGTGTCCAGGTCGCTTTTGGGCAACAGGTGGTTGTTCACCGAGTACACGCCATCCGCGCTGATGGTGACCTCGATCAGCTTGCCTTCATCGGGCTGACCCGGCGTGGCGCTGGCCGCCTCGGGCAGCTCGACGCGCAGTTGGGTTTCGCGGGTAAAGGTGGTGGTGACCACGAAGAACAGCAGCAGCACGAACACCACGTCGATCAGCGACGCGAGGTTGATGTCGACGTTCTCACGCTGACGGTTGCGCCGGAACTTCACGCCTTGCCTCCGGCCACTTCGACCTCACGGTCGCCTTGCAGCACTTCGACCAGCTTGATCGCTTCCTGCTCCATGCCCACCACCAACTCATCGATGCGGCGCAGCAGGAAGCGGTGGAAGAACACCGCCGGGATGCCCACCATCAGGCCAGCGGCGGTGGTCACCAGGGCCTTGGAGATACCACCGGCGAGCACAGCGGCGTTGGCGGTCATCTGCGAGCCCATGAACGCACTGAAGATGTCGATCATGCCCAGCACGGTGCCCAGCAGGCCCAAAAGCGGAGCCATCGCGGCGATGGTGCCGAGGGTGCTGATGTAGCGCTCCAGTTCGTGGATGACCCGCGAGGCGGCCTCTTCGATGCACTCTTTCATGATTTCGCGGCCGTGACGCGAATTGGCCAGGCCGGCGGCGAGAATTTCGCCGAGGGGAGAATCGGCGCGCAGGGCCTTGAGCTTGTCACTGGTCAGTTGCTTGTCCTTGATCCACATCCACACCTGGCCCAGCAGGTGCGGTGGGGTGACGCGACTGGCACGCAGGGTCCACAGGCGCTCGACCACGATCGCCATGGCAACGATGGAACTCAGGATGATCGGCAGCATCATCCAGCCACCGGACTTGACCAATTCCCACACAGTTAGCATCCCCCTGGAAAAAGGCCGCCACTCTACCATAGGCGCGCCGAGGGCTCATCTGCCGGAGGTCAGGCAACAGCAACTCTAAAAACCACACGATCCCTGTAGGAGTTCACCCTGCCCTGCCGGGCTGCGCTGTCGCGCAGGGAACATTGCCAGCCGCCGCGCCGCAGTTTCCTGTGGGAGCGGGCTTGCCCGCGAAGCAAGCGACTCGGTGTGTGGCACCGGCTACGCCGGTGTTCGCGGGCAAGCCCGCTCCCACAGAGTTCTCTGTTAAATCAGATAGTTATTATTTGTTCTATAGAAGCGTGATCAGGGCCGCCAGAACCGGTGCCCGGCGCGCTCCCCGATCACCCCGTCATGGCGCCCGAGGCGCAAGCGCAGCGCCCCCTGCAATGCCGTGTCATGCACCTGCACACCCTGGCGTCGATAACGCTCGAGCACCTGCGGATGGGGATGCCCGAAGCCGTTGTAGCGCCCGCGCGAGATCAATGCGCCACGCGGCGCAGTGGCCTTGAGCAATGCCTCACCCGATGACGTGCGGCTACCATGGTGCGGCGCCTGCAACCAATCGATTCGGGGGTCGTCGGTGCTGGCCAGCCAGGCCCGCTCGGCACCCGCCTCGATGTCGCCGGCCAGCAGCAACCGCTCGCCGTTGGCCTGGACCCAGAGCACGCAGGAGCGCTCGTTGCTCGACGGTCCTTGCGGCCAATGCCAGAGCGCGAACTCGACACCGTCCCAGTTCCACCGCTCGCCGCGCGCACACAGCGCCCCTCCCGTGTCTTCGCCGCCCAGTTCGCGCAACACCGGCAGGCCCCGGCGAATAGCATCGGCACCCCCGGCGTGGTCGGCGTGGGCGTGGCTGATGAGCAGCAGGTCCAGTTGCTTGACGCCAAGCTTGCGCAAGGTCGGCAGCACCACCGTTTCGCCCAGGTCGGTAGTGCCGCGCGCAGGCCCTGCGTCATACAACAGGCTGTGCTGGTGCGTGCGCAGCAGCACCGCAAGCCCCTGGCCAACATCCAGTAGCCACACTTCGACCTGGCCAGGCGGCACCGCCTCACGCGGGGCCCACAACGCCAGCAGCATCACTGCCCCCGGCATTCTCAAAGGCACCCCTGCAGGCAGCAGCACCAGCAGCGCCCCCAGGCATACCAACAGCCAAGCCCACGTCGGCAGCGGCTCGGGTATCCACGCAGGTTGCCATTGCGCAGCCCAGCCCAAGACCGCGAACAGCCCTTGCAATGAAAGGCCCGCCAGCCACAGCAAACCCTCCCCGGCCCATGCCACCGGCAGCAGCGCGGTACCCAGCAAGGCTAACGGCAACACGGCCAGGCTCAACCAGGGCACCGCCACCAGGTTGGCCAACGGCGCGCTCAGGCTCACCGGCAAACCAAGCGCCAGCAACAAGGGCAGCAGCCCCACGGCAATTACCCATTGCGCGCGCGTCCAGGCCTGCCAGGGCCGCCAGGCGCCCAGTCGGGCCGAGAAGCACAGCACCAGCACCGCCACCGCTGCGAACGACAACCAGAACCCCGGCAACAGGCTGGCCAACGGCTCGATCAGCAACACCCCAAGCATTGCCAGCAGCAACGGCGTGCCGGCCCCCACATGCCGAAAACGCAGGCGCCACAACAGCACCACCGCGAGCATCAGGCAGGCACGCTGCACCGGTACACCGAAGCCCGCCAGCCAGCCATAGCCCAGCGCCGCCGCCATGCCGAGCGTGCACGCCCAAGGCAGCCACGCTAGCCGCGCAGGCCAAAGGCCCAGCCGCGCAAGCGCGGCCACCAGCGCATAGACCAATCCCGCCAACAAGCCGATGTGCTGGCCCGAGATCACCAGCAGGTGCACCGTGCCGGTGGCTTGCAGGGCGTTCCAGTCCTCGCGCGCCAACCCTGCGCCATCGCCCAGTACCAGCGCCACCAGGGCCGCCTCGCGGCCCCCCGCATCAGTGGCCAGCAAGCGCTGGCGAATGCCGTCTCGCCAACTGACGGCCGGCTCGCCCACGCGTTCACCGGCCTTGACCGTCCCAGTGGCGCCAATGCGCCTGGCCAACAGCGTAGCCTCACGGTCCGGGCCGTGGGGGTTGAGCAAGCCATGCGGGCGGCGCAGGTGGACGGCCAGGCGCCAGCGCTCGCCTGCACGCAACTCAGGGCCTTCGAACCAGCTCAACTGCATGCGCCGGGGCAGTTCGGCACGTCGCGCTACCGGGTGTTCGAGTTCGAAGCGCACCCCTTGGGCGGTCTGCACGGGCAACCCTACCACCCGCCCCTCCAGCCACAAGGTTCGACCATCAAGTGGCGGTGCCAGGCGGTCGTCCAGCGCCTGCTGCGCAGACCAACAGGCCCAACACAGACCCAGCGCGAAGCAGCCCAGTGGCCACAGCCGGGTGCGCAGGCACGCCAGCGCCAGCAGAACAGCAGCAATCAGCCAGCCGACCGATGGCAAGGCAGGTAGAAAACGCAGGCTGAGCAGCCCGAGCACCAGCGCAAGCATCCCTGTGCGCATGAGATAGCACTCCAGAAGCGAATAAGGCCTGTGAGGCTTAGCCGATCCTGGGGAAATGCTTGCTCAACAATTGTCACAAACTCTGAACGAGGCGCAGGTTGAATGGAGGCATACTTAGCCCCTTAAACCCGCCGGGAGCCCACATGCCGCGCCGTCTGTTCAAACGCTACATGCCGGACCCGACCAGCATCCGGGAACACAAGTCGTTACGCTTCTTCGGCAAGCTGCTGCACGACCCGAACCTCTGGCACCTCAACCGGCATTCGGTGGCACGGGCCATGGGCGTGGGCCTGTTCGCCGCGCTGATTCCCATCCCCATGCAAATGCTGCTGGCCGCCGCGCTGGCAATTCCGGTGCGTGGCAACCTGCCCATCGCCGTCAGCCTGGTGTGGTTGACCAACCCGCTGACCATGCCGCCGGTGTTCTTCGTTACCTACATGACCGGCGCCTGGCTGATGCAGGTGCCGCCGCGCAGCTTGCCCGAAGAAATCACCGTCGACTGGGTCACCGACCAGCTAGCAACGCTCTGGCAACCGTTCCTGCTGGGCTCGGTGGTGTGCGGGGTGGTTCTGGGCGTTGCCGCCTACTTCACCACCCACCTCTACTGGCGCTGGTGGGTGGGCCGGCAGTGGCGCCGGCGCCAGTGTCGCTGCGCGCCGGCAAAGGCCTCAGGCACGCATGCCACGACCGCTGACCAGCAGGCGGACGCACAGCACGTAGAGCACCGCGGTGGCCACCAGCATGAAGCTGATCGCCGTGCCAATACTGATGTCCGACACTCCTAGGATGCCGTAGCGGAACGAGTTGACCATGTGCAGCACGGGGTTGGCGAGCGACACAGTCTGCCAGAACGGCGGCAGCAGGTTGATCGAGTAGAACACCCCGCCCAGGTAGGTCAAAGGCGTCAGCACGAAGGTCGGAATGATCGAAATGTCGTCGAAGTTACGCGCGAACACGGCATTGACGAAGCCCAGCAGCGAGAAGATGGTCGCGGTTAGCAGTACCACCACCACGGTCACGCCCAGGTGATGCACCTGTAGGTGAGTGAAGAACAGCGACAGGAAGGTCACGATCACCCCCACTGCCAGCCCGCGCAGCACGCCGCCAAGCACATAGCCGACCAGGATGGTGTGCGGCGAGACAGGCGAGACCATCAACTCTTCAATCGAGCGCTGGAACTTGCTGCCGAAGAAGCTCGACACCACGTTGCCGTAGGAGTTGGTGATCACCGACATCATGATCAACCCCGGCACGATGTACTCCATGTAGGTGAAGCCGTTCATGTCGCCGATCTGCCGGCCGATCAGGTTCCCGAAGATCACGAAGTACAGCACCATGGTGATCGCAGGCGGCAGCAGGGTCTGCGGCCAGATGCGCAGGAAGCGCCGCACCTCGCGGTAGACGATGGTGTTCAGGGCGACCCAGTTGGTGCGCAGTTCCACACTCATACGGCCACCTTCGACAGGTTCTTTTCCACCAGGGACACGAACAGCTCCTCGAGTCGGTTGGTCTTGTTACGCAGGCTCTGCACCTCGATGTTGTTCAGCGCCAGTTGGCCGAACAGCGCGGTGATGCCGATGTCCTTGTCCACCTGCACTTCCAGGGTGTGCGGGGTGATCATGCGGCACGGGTAGCCTTGCAGCACCGGCGCGCCAGGCAGGTCATGCTTGAGGTCGAGCACGAAGGTCTCGACGTGCAGCTTGCCCAGCAGTTGGCGCATGCTGGTGTTCTCGACGATGGTGCCGTGGTCGATGATGCCGATGTTGCGGCACAGTTGCTCGGCTTCTTCGAGGTAATGGGTGGTGAGGATGATGGTGATGCCTTTCTGGTTAAGCTCGGTGAGGAAGCTCCACATCGAACGGCGCAGCTCGATGTCCACCCCCGCAGTCGGCTCGTCGAGGATCAACAGACGCGGTTCGTGGATCAGTGCACGGGCGATCATCAGCCGGCGCTTCATGCCGCCAGACAGCGCGCGCGAGGGCACGTCACGCTTGTCCCACAGCCCCAGTTGGGTCAGGTATTGCTCGGCGCGGGCCTTGGCCACCTTGGGTGGGATGCCGTAGTAGCCGGCCTGGGTGACGACGATGTCGAACACCTTCTCGAACTGGTTGAAGTTGAACTCCTGGGGCACCACGCCCAGGCAGCGCTTGAGCGCCGCAGGCTCGCGGTCCAGGTCGTGGCCGAACACATTGACCGTGCCGCTGGTCTTGTTCACCAGAGTGGACAAGATGCCGATGGTGGTGGATTTGCCGGCGCCGTTGGGGCCGAGCAAGGCGAAGAAGTCACCTTCGGCGACGTCCAGGTCGATACCCTTGAGGGCCTGGAAGCCGTTGCCGTAGGTCTTGGTCAGCTGTCGGATGGACAGGGCAGAACTCATAGCGGGTCACGTACCAATGCAAAAGGTTCAGGACACGCCAGGTGAAGTCACTGGCGCAGTGAGTACGGCCATGGTGCAAGGCCTGGCCGTACAAGTACAGTCACATCTATTGATAATGACTATCGAAGTGGCGTCATGTCAGGGCGGTCATCACCGCGGCCTGGTAGGCCGGGCGTTGCTTGAGGCGCTCGTACCAGGCTTGCAGGTGGTGCATCGCGGGACGCTCGATGGGCATCTCGAACCAGGCATAGGCGAAGCACCCCAGTGGGATGTCGCCCATGCCGATCTGGTCACCGGACAGGTACGGCTGCTTGGCCAGGGTTTGATCGGCAATCGCCAGCAACTGCGCACATTGCTTGTGCGCCGCGTTGATCGCCACCCAGTCGCGTTGCTCTTCGGGGGTGCGCAACAGGCCCCAGAACAACGGACGGAAGGGCGCGGCGAAGGCTGAGGTGGTCCAGTCCATCCACTTGTCGGCCAGGGCGCGCTGGCGTGGGTCTTCCAGGTACCAGCCCTGCTCGGCGCCGTATTCGGCGCACAGGTAGCGCACGATGGTGTTGGACTCCCACAGGGTCAGGTCGCCGTCTTCGAGCATCGGCACCAGGCCGTTGGGATTGCGCGCGCGGTAGTGCGGCTCGTTGACCACGCCGAAGGCGCCGCCCGCGTCGATGGACTCGAAATCCAGACCCAGTTCATGGGCGATCCACCGCGCCTTGCGCACGTTGCTCGAATTCTTGCGACCCCAGATCTTCAGCATGACGACTTCCTTATGGATGCGGAGGCTGGACAGTCTACTCCAGGCTTGGAAATTATGCGGATTGTGAAGGCGTGTGGCGTGATAGCGCCCTCAAGCTGTAGGACATTTCCCAAGCTGAAACCAAATGCTTCAGTCCTGGCGCGCCTCGGAACTATCCTACGCGCTTGCCAGAAGCAGCCGCATTGCTGGGGAAATCCCACACGGATAATTTCACCCGGTCGCCACATTTGGTGACCGGGTGTGAGAACCCGCTACTCCACATTGATCGCCGCTCTGCTATATGGCAGCCGTGCGCGGGCAGGTTCGTCCTGACCGGTTTTCCTTGTGGCCGGGTTCTCACCCCTCGCACGGTTGCCACCCAATCTTGTGAGAACGATCAGGTAGCAACTCCAGCTATTAACATAAGGAGTTCCACCATGAAAAAGCTTGTCCCAGATCCGCCCCGCTTCATCCCCGCCCCCTACCTGACCCAAGCACAACTCGACACCGAAAGAGCCAGCCTGGCCACCTGCCTGGTCGACCTCCTCGACCTGCACGCCAGCGCCGAGCCTGGGCCGAACCGCGACACCCTGCTCTTGGCCAGCACTTATCTGGCCGAGCTGTGCAGCGCCCTGAACCGCTACCAGCCAGGGGGAGACTCATGAGCGCCCCGCCCATCACCTGGGCCACTGCCGGCCGCACCGAATGCCTGGAGTTGTACCAGATCCGTCCAGGCGTGCCTTTCGAGGATGCCTTCGGCGAGCTGTCGGTGCTGCTGGGCTGCATTCGCCACCTGACCTGCGAGGCTGAAATGGAGGGTTGTGTGTTGTCGGGCAGCTCGGCGCGCGTGCTCAGCGCCCTGGCCAAGGGGTTGATCGATGACATGGAACTGGGCATGAAAAGGCGGCGTTGATTCAGCCCGCGCCGTAGGAGCAACTTTCTTGCGCCTAAGCTGTGGGAGCGGGCTTGCCCGCGAACACCGGCGAAGCCGGTGCCATACACCGAGTCGCCTGCTTCGCGGTGGTCCGGCACTCCGGCAAGCCCGCTCCCACAGAGTACGCGGCGCACCTGCAATATCAGTTCTCTGCGCGACAGCGCAGCCCGGCAGGGCTGGATGAACTCCCACAGAGATCGCGCTAGTTTTTAGATCCTGAGCAAGACAGTTGTCTGCATCGAACTTGCACCCGCCTCCCCCGGTCACTGTTCAGTCAGGCCACCCCGCGCATTACGTCTAAGCTCTGTGGGGTCGGCTGAACGCCCCCAGGGTTCATGGAGGAAAACGTATGTTGCTGTTGTGGTTGCTCGTCCTGCTGTTCGGTGCCGTGTATCTCACCCACCGGCGCCTGCCACCGTTGCAGATCCTCGCCGCAATGGCCGGGTTCACCTTGCTGATGGGTATCTTCAGCAAGGCGCCGGGCTGGCTACTGACGCTGATCTGGGTGGTCATCGCCCTCAAGGTGGCTTTCGTCACCCTGCACGAACAACGCCGCCAACTGTTCACGGCCCCGGTGTTCAAATGGTTCCAACGCACCCTGCCACCCATGTCGCAGACCGAACGCGAGGCCATCGACGCAGGCACCGTATGGTGGGACGGCCACCTGTTCAGCGGCCGCCCAGACTGGAACACCCTGCTCGACTACCCCGCGCCCAAGCTCACTGACGAAGAACAAGCCTTCATCGACGGGCCTACCGAAGACCTGTGCGCCATGGTCAGCGACTGGCAGATCGGCCAGGACCTGGACTTACCGCCCGAAGCCTGGGCACATATCAAGGCGCACGGCTTCTTTGCCCTGATCATCCCCAAGGAATACGGCGGCAAGGGCTTTAGCGCCTACGCCCATTCACAAGTCGCGATGAAACTGGCCACCCGCAGCGGCGACCTGGCCTCGACCGTCATGGTGCCCAACTCACTGGGCCCGGCCGAATTGCTGCTGCACTACGGCACCGATGAACAGCGCAACCACTACCTGCCGCGCCTGGCCCGCGGCGACGACATTCCCTGCTTTGCCCTCACCGGCCCGCTGGCTGGCTCCGACGCCGGTGCCATGCCCGACACTGGCATCATCTGCAAAGGCCAATGGCAGGGCGAAGAGGTCATCGGTCTGCGCTTGAACTGGGAAAAGCGTTACATCACCCTCGGCCCGGTCGCAACCCTGCTGGGGCTGGCCTTCAAGGCTTATGACCCCGACCACTTGCTGGGCGATGAAGAAGAGCTGGGCATCAGCCTGGCGCTGATCCCCACCGACACCCCTGGCGTAGAAATCGGCAAACGCCATCTACCGCTGGGGGCAGCCTTCATGAACGGCCCCAACAGCGGCAAGGACGTGTTCATCCCGCTGGACTTCCTGATCGGCGGCCAGGCCATGCTCGGCAAGGGCTGGATGATGCTGATGAACTGCCTGTCGGTGGGCCGTTCGATCTCGCTGCCGGCAGTCGGCACCGGCGCTGCCAAGTACACAAGCCTGGTCACCGGCCAGTACGCACGCGTGCGCGAGCAATTCAACGTGCCCTTGAGTGCCTTCGAAGGCATCCAGGAATCGCTCGCACGGATCGGCGGTAACGCCTGGCTGATGGACAGTGCCCGTTTGCTCACCGCCAAGGCCGTGGACCTGGGCGAGAAGCCGTCGGTGCTGTCGGCGATCCTCAAGTATCACCTCACCGAGCGCGGCCGCGAGTGCATCCAGCACGCCATGGACGTGCACGGCGGCAAGGGCATCATCATGGGCCCGAACAACTACCTGGGGCGCAACTGGCAAGGCGCGCCGATTTTCATCACCGTCGAGGGCGCGAACATTCTTTCGCGCAACCTGATGATCTTTGGGCAGGGCGCGATTCGTTGCCACCCGTTCGTGCTACGCGAAATGGCCTTGGCCGGGCGCCAGGACCAGGATCACGCACTGAGGGAATTCGACGACCTGCTGATGCAGCACATCCTGTTCGCTGCGGGTAACGCCGCCAGCACCCTGGTGCTGGGGCTGGGCCTGGGGCGTTTCGAAAAAGTGCCGGGCGACGCGCTGAGCCAGGGCTACTTCCGCGCGCTCAACCGCCAGGCTGCGGCATTCGCCCTGCTGGCGGACCTGTCGATGATGCTGCTCGGCGGTGCGCTCAAGCGGCGCGAGCGCCTCAGCGCTCGGCTGGGGGATGTGCTGAGCTACCTGTATTTGTCCAGCGCTGCGCTCAAGCGCTATCACGACCTGGGTTCACCCGAGCACATGCGGCCCTTGCTGCGCTGGGCCATGGAAGAAAGCCTGGGCCAAGCGGAAAAAGCCCTAGACCGGCTGCTCGATAACTTCCCCAATCGCTTCGTCGGCTGCGCGCTGCGCGTGCTGGTATTCCCGCTCGGTCGCCGTCATACCGGGCCAAGCGATGAACTGGATGCCGAGGTGGCGGCCTTGATCGGGCGCAGCAAAGGCGACCCGGCATTAGAAGAGTTGCTCGCAGGTTGTTTCCGGCCAACGACCGAGGGCGACCCGGTCGCGGCGCTGCAAAGAGCGTGCGAGTTACTGGATGCAGCAGCGCCGGTACGCGAGGTGCTGCATCAGGCCATCAAAGAAGGCCAGGTTCGCGTGGCTCCCGGACAATCGGCTATCGATGCGGCCCTCGAACAGGGCGTCGTACAGCCAGATGACGGGCAACAGTGGCGTGAAGCGGAGCAGGCACGCCGCACGGTGATCGATGTGGACGCCTTCGACAAGGAGAAGTTGCTACCACAAGCGGGCAAGGTGCGCTGATCGAGGACTTGCCCAGGTGCGGCACGTCGTCAAGACGGGCCGCACCTAGTTATTCAAGCGTGACGCGCATCAACGTGGGTCACTCGATGGGGGCGACTTTGAAAGGGTCACGTAGCAGTCCATTTGGTGGGGTGCATTGATATCAATCAGAGGAGATGGACCGTCCATTTTGGCGATCACTTTCAAACCCAGGCCCTCATTGATGAAATCGCCAACAGCATAGGTATTCAACAGATAGCTATATTCGACACGGTTAAGCGACGCGGGTCTGTGAGTGGTACGCAGTGTGATCGATGATCGCACCGTCGGGTCGTCTGGTGCGGTTCTGTAGTTCAACCTGATGGTCGAGGCAGAGGGGATATCGCTCATCTCGATACGACTGTAGCTGGCGATAACGGTCTTAGAAGCGGATTGGCCACTGCCTTCCACGGGTAAGTTGAGCCCGGTGCTGACGTCGCCGCTAGTCCAAAAGATGATAGAACCGCTCTGCTTTGGGGTGTTGTCGTTGACCATGGTGTTGACCTCGCTCAGAAGATTGTATGCCCTCGACAACGACCGCCACCTGCGCAAAGGCCGCGTCGTTGTTCTGGCTGAATCTAAATCAGCAGCGGCGAGCGCGCACCTGACAGAACTGCTAGTTAGAGCGGCATCAGGAGCAGACAGACCTTCCACAATGAGCCCAAAATCGGCGTATACTCGCGCCCCGCTTCAATCACCCCAAGGATCACCCCATGGTCAATCCCCACCTGGCGTACCACCTGCAACTGCTGAACCACCTGCGTACCATCCTGGTGGCCCTGGGTGAAGCCGAGCAGGTACCGGAGGAAAGCCACGCCCTGTTCCTCGAACGCTTCGACGAACTGCTGACCCTGCTGCCCCGCAACCCGCTGCAAAGCCAGTACCTGGGCCAGGACCTGATCTGCCAGGTTATCCAGCGCTACCCACAAATTGCCCATCTGGTACCACGCGACTTGTTGTGGTTCTTTGCCGGCGACTGCCTGCATTTCATGCCTGACGAAGAGCTCGAACTGTACCAACAGCTGGAAGAACGCCGTTACGAAGCCGAACAGAACGGCGACGCCTTTGACTGGAACCAGCAAAAGCAGTGGCTGCGCCAAGCGGGTGATGAACCGCAACACTGAGCCGGTACATCAAAGCGCCTTAGACCAAACGGCGTGGTTCGCTGCGCCGATCCTAGTAGGATCTATTGTTCTCGTCTCCATTGTGGAGTAATCCTACAGCCCCGAAACCCCACCCTGAATATCCTGCCGACCGAACATTCCACATGCTTGTTCGAACACCTCCAATACCAGGATATCAATAATGAAACGTACCCTCATCGCCCTCGCCATGGGCCTGTCGAGCACTGCGGCATTTGCAAACACCGGCACTATCAACTTCCATGGCACCATCACTCCCGGCGGCACCTGCCCTATCGAAGTGGTTGAACCAGGCACTGGCGGCGGCATCCTGCCACGCGTGACGGTCGGTAGTTATCACCCCAGCTACTTTGACAAAGTAGGCAAGCAGACACGCCATGTTCCGTTTGCCCTGCGTGTTACGCCGGGTGCTGGCTGTACCATCAATCCGGGCGAACAAGGCTATGTCACGTTCTCGGCGCTCTACGGCCCAGAAGGCGCAGACCTTTACTCGCTGCGCCCATCTGGCGCTCGCGGGCTGGCACTGGCCATTCAGGACAAGAGCCTGACCAACCTTGCTCCAGACAAGGAATCGGCCGCTTACTCGCTCGACGACACAAAACCTACCGACATGCTGTTCTACGCCATGTACCAATCTACCGCAGCCACTGTCACTGAAGGCGACGCGGCTTCGGAAGTCACCTTCCTCGTAGACATCAAGTAATTCGTTGCGCGCCAGGTGCTTCTGCGCAAGCGCCTGGATGCCATAGCCCGTCTGCCAGACGCAGCAATAGAGACGCCCCATGCACCGCCCGACCTCAATCGCCAAAAGGCTTGCCACGGCACTGGCTACCTGCCTTGCCTTGTTAGCTCATAGCGCGGCCTACGCCGCCCTGACCATCAGCTCCACCCGGATCATCCAGCCCAGCGACCGGCAAAGCACCAGCATCGTAGTCGCCAACCCCAGCCAACGCCCCTATGCAGCCCAGGCCTGGATCAATACAGAGGCCGACGACAGCACCACCGCCGTCCCCCTGATCGCCTCACCTGCATTGTTTCGCATCGACCCTGCCGGCGAACAGACGGTACAGCTCAACCGCCTGCCTAACGACCTGCCCCTGGACCGTGAATCGGTGTTTTTCTTCAACCTGCAGGAAATCCCGCAGGCGAACGACGAACCGAACAACAGCCTAACCATCGCCCTGCGCACCCGCATCAAGGTGTTCTATCGCCCAGCCCAACTCAAGGGGCAGCCACAGGATCACCTGCAAAAACTGACGTGGTCGGTGCAAACACTGGAAGGCAAACCCCACTTGGTAGTGGATAACCCATCGCCTTACTACTTCACCTTCAACCAGCTGACCCTGCGCAGCGCCAAGGGCAGCGAAAAAATAGATGCCCGGAAGATGGCCATCCCCATGGGCAGGCAACGCTACCCCCTCAAGGCCTCGACCGAGCAGGGCGAGCTGAAAGTCGAGTTCACGACCATCAATGACTACGGCGGCCTGACGCCAGAGATGTCCCGCCCGGTAGGGCGTTCGTGATGGCGCTCAAGCCCTGAGGGTGGGGCTATAACGAGGGAAATCGACCCAAGTGCCGCCATCGTCGAAGCTGACCTGCACCAGGAACGTAAACGGCTCGTTACGCTTGAGTGTCGCAAGGTATGCCTTCGGCACGGTGACTTCTTTGTTTGCCCCGAGCCCCTGCCTCACTTGCGCGGCGGTCAAGGGATGCGCGCTCAACACAGGTTGTGGGGGAGCACTCACCCCACTTTGCAGCACCCCATTCACGGTGATATTGACCCGTTGCCCGACGCTAATGCCTCTCCAGGTGCTCAGGCTGACAGGCACCTGGGCCGGTGCCGATCCCAGGCTGAAGCCGCTCGAAACAGCGCCCTCCAGCGCTACCTGGGGTAATCCTTCCTTGAACTCGGTCACCTTCAGGGTGCTCACGTCGGAAGAAAATACATCTCTGCCGTCACTGACTTCATACCGCACGACCACCGTGCGCTTGCCATAGGCCAGCACCTGCTGCTCGGGAATGGCATAGGAGCGCTCGGTCCCAGGATGCACCTCGGAGGTTGTGTAATAGCCGTAATCACCAGGCTCTCCCCAGATCACTGTAACCGTTTCATCTGGAAACCACTGCGCCGACATCGGCACCGCGACCAACAACGGCTCAATATGGTCATCCAGCTTCAGCGCAAGCGCCCCGCCCACTCCGGTAGCCTGGGCTATTTCCACCCAGTCGAACTGGCGCGGCACAGGTTGTGCCTTGACATCCAGCTCCAACGAACGCGCCAAATTGCTCAGGTTGCCCGCTCGATCCTCGATTTCGTAATACGCATAACGCACGCCATCCTTGGCCTGGCGAATCATCTCACCCTGGAAGTCGATATGAATCGGTAGCAGGCAATCGTCCCAGGTCAAGGTTCGGCTGCCGACCATCACGGAGTCATCAGGCTTCTCCCCCCAATACACTGTGATGGTATCGCCCGCCTCAGGGCTGTCGTAGGCCGGCACCAGCGTGCGCAGCCGATCACCGTGCCGCTCCAGGTAGCGGGCCGTGAGGCCATCGCGCTCGATTTCATCCGCGTCCTCAACAAGCACTAGTCTGCCGCGCTGCCCGCCTAGCACGGGCGCCGACTTGTCGATCAACAGGGATAACGCATCAGAAACGGAGGTTTCCTCGTTACCTAGCGTCACGTCGTAGTTCAAGGTGTGGCGCCCTTCACCCAACAGCGCCACGGGCACTTCCAGCTCAAGGTCCGCAAGCTGCACTGGCGCGGTCCAGGTCTTGTCTTCGAACGGCTGCCCATCCCACTTCACGATCAGCCGTTCAGGCGCATCCTCGCCGGGGTCAGATACCAACCACAGGGGGATGGTGATGGGCAAAGGCCTGCGCGTGGCCCTCACAGGCAGCAAATTGCGCTCACCCCCTTCAATATCGGGCAGCAGATCAGCCACCGTCACAGGTTTCAACGCTTGCGGCTCTCCAGGCGCTGAAACACCATTGAATGGCTTCTTGAAGAAGCCAAGGACACTGCGCAGCCATTTGCCCGGGACCTGCATGTTTATCTCTCCAAAAAAAAGGAAGACCTGAGGTCTTCCTTCTTGGCGTGATCACCAGCTGTAACGCAGCCCCAGGTTCACCCCCCAAGGCTGGTCGATATGCTCACCGGCGCTGTAATCGAAATCAGCATGCGCCTGCAGCCGCTCGCCCATTGAAACAGCCACCCCAACCCCCAGTTCGGCACGCGAACCGGACAAGTCGTTATCGAAGCGATGGTCATTAACCTTGACTTGGTTGTTATTGATGAACTCATGGGCATAGGCAGCACGTACGTAAGGTTGAAGCACCCGGGCGTCACCCAGGTCGATGTTGCGCCCCAGTGTGCTGCCGAGCTTGCCCAGCACGGAATGAACAGTGTTGCCCTTGGCTTGCAAACCGTTATCGAGCGTGTAGTCCTTACCTTGGAACTGCGCCACCGACCATTGGGTATAAGGCTCGATGAAGTAGCCGTCCTCCAGGGCGATGTGCCGCCCGAACTCGGCCGACGCTCCCACACCTAGGTTGCTGTAGTCACCTTCGGCCTCGTTGCCATCACTCAAGGCAACCTTGGCATCGTTTTCAAACCGATTCAGCTTGACCACGCTATCGAAGTAATAACCGCTCTGCTTATCCAGCCAAGTGGCGTAAAGGCCCAGGTAGTAACTGTCAACGTCACCGGAAGTACCCTGAGACAGGTCCAGATCGGAGCGGCTGTAACCCGCCAAGACCCCCAGCAGCCACTGGCCATCGCCCACTGGCAGGGGGGCATCAGCACCGAATGACAGGCCCTGCTGCACCTGCTTGTAAGCCACCCCGGAGCTGGCGGCCACATCGAACTTGTTGCCATAGGCCCGCATCCAGGCACCGGGCTGTCCATCCTGCAAACGCAACTCACCCATCCGGCTGCGTAACGAAGCCAGCTCGCCATACCAGACAGTAGGCGCCGCACTGAACAACGCCAGCGCCGATTGGGTAGCCGGACTGATCACCCTGCGCGAACCATCGAGGTACCAGTCTTCACCTCGCTGAACCAGTTCATAAGAAAACGCACCAAGGTCAACCCGGCCATTGACCAGCGAGAACACGGCATCACCGCTGCCGGCATGCACCACATGAAGCTCGTTCTCTGCCTGCGGGTCACGACCGGAGCTACCGATCAGCAAGCCGTGATTACCGGTGGCCTGGCCGGTCACATCAAGGAAATCCGTCTGCCCGGTGGAGAAGTCCGCATGCATGACGAAAATGCCGCTGCCCGACAGATTTTCAACGGTAAGCCGGTGGTACGCATCCGGCTGACCGAACTGGATGTTGCCATCGTTGAGCACCAGATCACCGACGCTCGCATCCTGGGTCATTATCCAAGTTGACTGGTCATTGATGCCAAGGCGCGAAACACCGTCCAAATGGCCAGTAAGGCTGGACTGGTTGTTCAGCGCCAATGTAGCGCTGGAGCCATCCTCAACAGTGATGTCGCCGACCAGGTGCGCATTATCGACCGTCATGTTCGCTGAGGATGCGTTACGCACCTCGAGTAACGTGCCATTACTGCCCACAAGGCGCGACCCGTTACCGACATTGATGCTCGCCGAGGCCGGCGCCGCGGCACTGCCGGCCACGACGATGGCAGCCCCTGCTTGCCCTTCGACCAGAGTATTTTGCAGGTCGATGTCCGCCTGGCCTACCACCGCAGCATCGCCGTTGACCAGGATACCTTCCTGGGCACCCATGATTTGGCTGTTGGCTGCCTCCAACTGGCCGTTGAACATACGCACACCAGCGCTTCCCGCCCCCGCCCCGCGCAACGCGCTGTCGCTGATGCTCAGCCGCGAGTTGCTGGCGATCGCAGCACCGCCTGCCTGACCTGTCACGTTGCTGCCCACCAGCTCGACCGTGGACCCCACCTGACCGGTACGTGCCGCGACAATCCCTCGACCCTGGCTGACGATGGTACTGCCCGCGATCCGGGCCATGGCATCGCTGCCCACCAGCAACGCATCACCGGTGGCGGTGATGGTGCCAGCGCTGAAACCCAGTGCCGATCCGGCTCGCAGTTGGATTTCTCGAGTGGCGGCGCCCTGCGCGGTTAGCGTGGCCCCCGCAAGCACCTGGTAACTGTCCAACCCTGCCGAAGCGTCGATGGTTTGATCATTGCTGATCGTCGTCAACGCGAACGTGGCTTCGCTCACTAGCCAGAGAGGCGCCAACGCCAGTGCAAGGGCATGCTTGCCAGTCCTGCTAGAGGGTGTAGTACGTTTTTTCATGAGTGATCCTCGCCCAAGTCGAAATTTGGCTTGTGCTATTTGAAGCTTCATCGCAGAAATTTCACACTAGACTACGAGGACTTTCCCTGTGGCTATGTAGGAAAATACCTACATAGTCAGGGAAAAAATCATCATCTGGATATTTCGATCACTCCTTGTCTAATCGCCTAGGAAAGGTCACACGCACCGGAAGGTGTATACATTGCAAGAACGATGTCACCGCGTTTGGAGCCAATCGATTCGCTACCGGCTTTGAAGCTGTAAGTCACACGCGCACGCGCTCTGTAAAACTTCGCATCATTGGGATCGAACGTCGGTGCCACGTGTTTCTCATACGGAACACGCCATGTGAAACCTGCAAGTGGATAGTCGGGTCCAATGGTCACTTTGAATGTTTGCCTTACACCAGGCACCTCATCCTCACCTTGGCTATCACTGCCCCCTTTGACAGCCCACCAAGTGATGTCAACCTCGGTAATTGGCCCATACTTTTCATAGTCACGCAGGTCCGGCACAGCCAGTTGAACTGCCCCGTTATCGGCGTGGGGTAGGCTGTTCCGGATCGAAGTACAGTTCAGTTGGCCCTGCGCATTTTTCTCCAGGAAGTCCACCGCTTCTGAAGTAATGACTACGGCGCTTACTGCAACCGGTGTCGCTTGCGACTTGATCGGGTTGTGCACGTCAGTGCGACTGACCCAATAACTCACCTCCACTGTTTTATTGCCCTCCGCTTCAATAGCGGGCCAGGGAACAGGAAACGTAGCTTTACCATCGGTTATATCGTCCGCAGTGACTGTATGGGTGGTCGCACCCACCTGGCTCCCCCAATCAAGTGTCAAAATATCTTGCTCTTGAATAAACGCGCTCAACACGATGGTAATGTCAGCGTCCTGCCCGGTATCACCACGGTCGAGTTCATCGTCACCACTGCTGCTGCCACGCCCGTTGACATGAGCAGGTTTCAGATCAGGATGCACCGGGTCCGGCCAATCGGTACCTGGCCAAGTGGGATCAATGGAATCAAAGTTCACGAAAACGGTGGTCTCTGCACCACCCAGCTTATGCGTCCCCCGATAGGCGTCATAACGCACCGTTATTTCTTCCGGGAGCGTTGTACCGTCGTATTCTTGCAACAACGTGGCACTGTCAACCTTGAACCTCAGGTGTTTACCCGGCGCACTACCAACGGGCTCCGCTGAAAATTCAGCAGTTTTCCAGGTGACCTTTACCGTATCGGTGGACTTCCAGTTCGCGAACAGGGGTACCCAGACCTCGACACCCTCCAACGCATCGCCTTGGTCAATCAGGTGGTTGTCCGCAGGTGTCGCCAAAGGCACCACGGGATCTGCAAAGACGGTAGGCAACGTATCCAGCGCAACATCAATGGCTACATAATCGGATATCGGGCTAATATTACCAGCCTTGTCCACCAGAATATAAACGGCAAACAGCCCCCCGTCGCCAATTTTACGAACAACCGCTTCCGGTACCTCCAGCTGCTGCACCTGTCCGGTACTTGCAACAGTGCCGACTGCTTCAATATCCTTGATATCGGCGGGTACTTCTTTCAGCCAGTACCAAAACACGACATCACCTTCCTGCCAATCCGCATAGGCCGGCAGTTCAAGGATGACCTTGCCACCATTTGCAGTGAGACTGGCATCTGTCACAAGCGGCACAGGATTGAACTTGGCGGGCAACGTACGGGCGTACGGAGGGACTCGGTCTAGGCGCAGAAGCAGTGAGGGTGAATGACTCTCCTCGAAATTATCGGCCAGCACATAGCTCCTGAAATAATGTACCCCTTCGGGGCTCAGTGCATCCAGAGAAGTGTCCAGTTTCACGGAGTATGGAAAGTCTGGAAAATCGTCATAATACTTGATTTCTTCTTCATGAATGACCGCAAACTCCAGATTATCGCGGGAGTGTTCAATCCTGAGGATGTCCTTGGCCGAAAAAAACCATTCGGGTACTTGAATAGAAAAACCGGGGCCGCCGGGGAACAGGTACGCGCTCTTGACGGTGCCATCGCTTTTATCCGCAAACAATTCATCGGCAACAATCAGATCGTCCAGCTGCTTCGACTCATTGGAGGCCCCTAACAATTTTGCCCGATCGAACCTGAATGCAACGCGTGCATCCAGCGACCGTTTATTCAAATCATTAGAATGTGCCACAGCCACCTCCCAAACATTGATAAAAAGCGTAGCGCTGCGCGGTCGCGTCAACGTGATACGATTCAACCCCCTCCCGCAGGGCCTGACAACTAGCATTTTTATCAGGTCAGCGGCGGTGCTGGTAAACCAGAAAAAAAGAGCCTGCACAACGGCAGGCCCAGACACATCGTGGTCTTTAAAATCAGGTAAATAGCCTACGCTTCCTGCGACGCCAAGCGGTCTAATGGGTCGTATCCGTAGTGTGCAGTAACGTCCTGTGCAGGCACATGCACACGTGCCAGCCGCCCCATTGGGTCATAGGTCAGTTCCCGCTTTTGCTCATCCAATACCAGATTGCCATCCAGGTCATAGGCCAGTTCGACTACTTCCTGTTTGAGTACGACTGGTTGCGCTTCGTCATGCGTTTGCTCGACGTCTACCCACTTCAGCACAATACTCATTAGTTGCACCGGATCTTGCTCATTGGTGAACTGATAGTCAGCATCCAACCTGCCACCTGGGAAGTCGGTCCTGACTCGGGTAATGTTGTCCCGGCCATCGAAACGGAATAACTGGCTGTCGATTCTGTTACCGTAAGGGTCGACAGGTACATAGTCATTCACGCCCTCGCAGGTATACTTCGATAACCTCGCCCGCTTATCGTACTCAAAGGTTTCATGGCGCAGCGTCTCGCCATCTTGTTCGCCCGCCGTCAATGTTTTACTGTCAATTCCATCTACTTCGTTGTACGTTTGCGTCAACGTTTGTACCGCATCACCAAAGTCGAAACGCCGACGAATTTCACGTTCGAATTCATCGTAGAACAACTCGGTTTTCAAACTGCGCCGACTCCCATCTTCATCCACGGTCTGCGTGAAGATGCTGGCGGTCCTGCCCAGTTCGTCATAACGGAAAGTACTGGTGACATTTCCCAGACTGGTCTGATACAGCTGGCCCAGCGGGTTGTATTCATACGACTGGGTTTCACCCAGCACATCCGTATACCCCAGCAAGCGACCCTTCAAGCTGTGTACATAGACCATTTCATACGCTTGCGCGTCGTCGCTGCGCTGGCGTCTTTCAACCTTCACTTCACCGGTACTGAAGTACTCACGCTCAAGCGTCTCTTCGTTCTCGGTACAATGCAACAGGCGGGCATTGTGTTCGTCATACGTGTAGCGCGCATTTTTGCCCACTGTCCTGCGGCTCAATGGCTCCTCGCCTAACTGCGGCACGTATTCATAGTCGATGCGGTGGTCCGCCGGTGTGATCACCGCTTCCGGCTGGCGCTGACCATTGCCATACAGCAGGGTACGCTTGCGCCCCCCAGTGACCGACTCGATCATGCGGTCCAGGCCATCGAAGGTTTGCGTGCCCAGCACGTATTCGATGCCATCGGTAGAGTCGAGCACCTTGATCAAGGTTGGCAAATCGGCCGGACTGTGCAACGCGTAGTCACGGTGTACCACCGAACCATCAGGCAGCGTCTGATCCACCTGCCGATCATACTCATCATAGGTGGTCGTGGTTTCATTACCCCGTGCATCCACTTCCCGCACCATGCGCCCCAGGCCATCGTTGAAGTAGCGGTGCAAACTCACCCGGGTGCCTTGGCTGTCGAGGCGTTCGACATCCACGGGCATGTCGAAAAGGTTCAGCCGGGTGCGGGTGATGCCGGTGGATTCGCTGCCATCAAGCGACTCTCGCCACTCCTCACGTACCGGCCCTAGGCGATCCGGCAACCCCACCGGGTCGATCTGCGTGCAGACACGCACCTGGTCCGGGCCTATTTCGACGTGACGCTGGCGCCAGTCGTCGTACTCGAACGTGGTGCGCAACGGCAGGTTGTTCAACTCAAGCCAATCGTACTCGACCTCCTCCACCAGGTTGCCCAGTTCGTCATAGCGTGCGGTGTAACTGAGCCGTTCTTCTTCCTTGGTTTTACGGGTCAGGCCGAAGTCCGGGTCTTGGCGTGTCATTCGTACAACGCGGTTCAAACCGTCGACATAGCTCCAGCTTTTCACACCCTTAACATCGGCCTGCATCTGCCAAGCTTGCTGGCCATCGGACGACAAGTGATAAGCATAGTCGCGTGATGCCTTGTATTGACCACTGGGATCAACTGTTTCACGGGTGACACGCCGCAATTCGTCATACGCGTAGGCAATCTGCACCTGATTGTCGTCATAGGTGAGCAGTGGCTCGCCAATCAGTATCGAATGCTGCAAGGTATTGACCTTCTGGGCATGTCGCTGCGCTTTACCCTTGGCATTGATCAACTCACGCTCTGCCAAAGGCTCGTCGTGATCGAAACCGGTCACGGTTTCCTGAGTTTGGATGGCAGCGTGGCCGTCTACCGAAACCTCGCTGTAGGCATATTCAGTATGGGTTGCCTTGCCATTGAGGGTCAGCGTTTGCTCACGGACACGACCATGTTCAAGTGGGTCGAGGGGCGTGTCGTGGTAAGGGCTCCGCACCATCGACAACAGCGCCCCATCACGCACACGCAAATGCTGCTCATGGCTACGCAAAGACGCGCCACGTGCATACTTGTCTTTATCCAATGACGTCACCAACTGGTAACCGTACTCGTTGCGCAAGGCTTCGGCGCCTGCCTCGCCAGGCCCCGGAATAACTTCTTCGGTCTTGAGCAGACTCTTGAAGTGTTCTGGATCATCGGTAGCTGGGTAGTACGACATGAGCGTGCGCCTCCCGTTGGCTTCGATTTTCTCCTCCAGATTGCCCTGCTCGTCATAGCGGGTAATCTCCACCACCTCCCGCGCAGTGCCGCCCAAACCCTTGCGCCAGGAGGTGGTGGTGGTCTCGGCCAGTTGGAAGTTGTTAGGCTGGTCCTTGAACGGCCAGTTGGCAATTTCTGGGTACGTGAGAACCTGGGTTTCGATGCAATCGTTCTGCGTGGTGATCTTCTCGACCATCAAATGGAAGCGGTTGAATGAGGTCTTGACCGTATAGACCGGGGTGTCACCTTGGTAATGCGTGGCGGTGCCGTCGTAACGGTAGTCGGCACCGGTGGCTTTGTAGAGATTGTCTTCACCGTTATCGGCCCAGGTGATACCGGTATTATTACCCAGGAAATTGTTCGAACTGAATGCGTAGTCGGTCCGCACTGGCGGCTGATTGGCCCCAGGGCTCACCACGTGGCGCTCTACATGAGGCAGCGTCCTGCGCTCGACACCAGGCAGGGCATGCCCATCATCCTTGTAGAAAACTTCTTCAAAGCCGTTGACCGGTGTCCACATACGTTCAATGCACCGCACCTGGCCGACCTTTTTGTACTCGAATGCCCAGCGGCCCTTATCTGCGGTCGACAAAACCAACTTGACCAGCTCACTGTCCTTGCCCACCAATGTATAGACAGCCTGCGCAACCGAGCCTGGGTTGACAGTGATCAGTACCTGATCGAGGTTCGAGTAGTTGATCTCGAGCAGTTTGCGCTTGCTGTCATCTTCAACCGATGCCAGACACGGCACCCCCTTGGCTGGCATGCCCGGCATCGGAGAAGGCACATTGACCTTTTGGTAGGTCAGGGTAATGCCATGCCCGGTTGGCGTCAGTACTCTGACCGGCAGTCCCACCTGTTTGCCGGGTTGCCCTGGCTCGTCGATATCGTGCAATGTAAGCACTTCAATCATCGAAGACTTGTGCGCCACGCGATAAAGCGTGGTCTTGCCATCCGGCGAAATATTCTCGAAATGGAAGCTGTCGATCTTGCGCTCCGGTATGACGGCCTGCATGCCCGGACCGTTGTCAAAGACCTTGAAACGTTCACCGCTGTGCAGGCTAAGCATTTGGCTTTGTGGGTCATACTCGCTCAAATTCAAACGCCAACCCGCACCAAAGCCTGAGTTTTCCGGATTCATCGGGTTGAAGCTGATGCGCAACGGTAAGTTGGGGCCGTTCAAGTGGTTGGCCACCAGTTCGGGCAATTCAAGAGAAACGATATATTGCCCGGTGCGTGGATCGACACCACCTTGAACGAAACTCATGAAATTAAACGCATTGGAATGAACTAAAGAATTCGTCGCCATTTTTCTTTCCTCACAGGAGGCCGCGCAGCTCGTGCCCGGCCTCAAATATAAGCCGCTCACATTTGGCGGCGCCCTGGGCGCGCGCCAAAAAGAGAATGCACGTCCGTAGATCACGTGTGAACGGGGTAGTTACTGGAACTTCCAGTGTAGGAAATTACGCACATCAACAGCACTTATCGAACCATTGTCCAACTGCCGCCCCCAGTTCATGTAGAGCTTACTTTCCGACCCATAGTTATCGATCAAGGTGAAATACAGCGGTTTTCCGAGTGGCTCGGGGAAAAGCCGCCCCCCTGGCTGGTACCAGAACTTCATGTCCGAAACCCGCTCCAGCGCCACCACCACAGTACCGGCACTGAAGTGCTCGCCTGCGGCGAATTCCCGGTTCAAGGGCGTGGATGCCCGCGTCAACGCCATCAGTTCCAGCTCCGCCTGGTATTCAATACGTCGATCAGCGGTGCGTCCCGGGAGCACTCGCGGCACGTAGGCAATCCCCACATAACTGGTGAATGTTTCGTCGAGCAACTCGCTTTCATATTTCAGGACTGAAACATGATCGAAGCGCACATCGACAAAGCTTCGCTGTCCCCTGGCGCGCAAGGTCCAGTAATCGGTGGTGAAGTGCCAGTAGTTGTGGCCGTCGACAACACCTCCGAAATCATCGAGCTTGGTAAACCCGTCCTTTTCAGCCACGCGCTTTGCGGTGAAGGGTTCCAAGTCTGCAATATCCAGTTTCCTGGGCGGCAACCCACCCAGTTCAACCTCGCCATCACCTGAAGGGTGTTTTACGAACGAGTCGAACCACTTATTGGTATGGCTTTGAAACTTGGCCCGAATCCATTGCACCTCAGCTTGGGTGGTTTGAAGGTAGACCGTAACAATACGCAAGGCCTCTTCTTCACCCTTCACCCCAATTGCCTTCGACTGGTCTTTTCTCGCCTGCTGCGCCTTCGCCTCTTGGGCCGGCACGAAACCTTCGGTAGCCGGCAAATAGTCGAAACGGTTACGAAACTTACTGCAAGCCCACTGCGCGCGGCCTGGCGTGATCGCTTCGGTATCCGCTGGCAGCCATTCGATCGGAGTGCCATCCCGATGGGTAAGCTGCAATGTCGCCAACTCCGCATCGCTCACGGGGTCATAAAGGGTGTTGCCATCTGGGTCATTGAACGGGCTGGTTTTGATATGAATATCGATGCCGACCTGTTGCCTGCCGTTTGCCCAGGCTTTCTTTCGCGATGTGTCGTTGAGAAATAGCTTGAATTCACTAAGTTCCACCCAGCGCTGGGGAACGCCTGCATGCTCCAGGCGGGTATTACCATTGTGTTCAATCACTGCAATGCCAGCTTGGCCGTCATGCACACCGGCCACCACACTAACCTGGCCAACGCTCGACGCTGGCGCTGTGTATTTCCCCGCATCCACTTCGCCTTCCCCGTACAGCACCCACTGGGTACTGTGTACAGCGGGGCTATCAGCCCATGTCTGCGCCGGGACCTGCCTAGTGAGTGATTCGGCCAGGGTGAACTGCGTGGAGCCAGATGCAGGCATGTTCGCTACGTGGAAGGGTTCTACCTGTAGCGGTGCGCGCATGGACAGGATGACCACTGTCGCAAAACCACTGCCCCCTTCCCAGGTGGTGACTTTGATCCGCTGTAGGCGAACGGGCGGATCAAACGTAGGCTCATCCGGTGTAAAAATCGCGTGTGGTGTTTCGACATCGCCGTCAGGATCCCGCACGATGCTGCCGAACTTGTCGCCTTCAGGCTCCCACTCCAGCCGCCCCCCTTGCGATGCGGTCAGCCGGATGGGCCCATCGCCTTTGACCCAGATGACCACCCGTGGTGAAATCACCACGTCCTCGCTGGAAGCGACCACCAACGCCGACGTGCTCGCCCCTTCCTGAGCATTCGCAAAGTGCGCCTTGACGTTTACCAGGCGTTGACGCAAGGGGAACGTGTTCGATGCAGGCGCGACGTAATCACCGGCCTGGATCTGGCCAGAGTCCATGGGGTTGTTCACATCGCGTGCCGTCCACGTCCTTACCGATTGGTTCGCGACGCTGAAGCGGGCGCTCTTGCCTGCGGCCACTTGGGCCATGACCGGTTGCGGCTGACGGGAAAAAGCAGCGGCCCTGACATCGCCGAACACGATCATGTCATGCGGGTTGTGCTCGTCTTTCTCCAGCACAACTTGGTAAGCATCGGGCAGCACCAGTTGCTCCAACACCACGCCAGGGCGACCTTTGGCAAGCGCCGCCCGCTCCCGGCTGATCAGCAACGCGCTGGCGTAGTTGTCGGTATCGCTATTGCGGGGCAACAAATAAGGCAAGCCAATACCTGGCTGACCCACTTCAGGGCCAGCGACCAACTGCATCAGCACCAGGACAGCCCCATCGTCTTCAGGCGACGTGCCACCGCCCGCACCGCTGGGAGCTCGCTGCGCAACCGCCTGGATGTGCCGGGTGGACAAGCCGCTATTGCCGAAAACATCGAACGCCAACAACGAGAGCGGACTGCTCAAAAGCCACTCGTATCTGAGTTGTTCAAGTATGAACTCCCCCATCCTGACGGCGGCAGTGCTGTTGCCGCCCAGCGTGCAGCTAGGCTCACTGGCTTCGGAGAGGTCAAGCACGACGTTGTACTTATCAAGGTACGGGTGCGGCTGCACTTTCAACCGGCCATAGACTTCGAAGCGATAGCCCATGCCCATGTTCAATACATGGCTTCTTCTGAGCTGCTCGACGTTGCCTGACATGACCGTCGAGGAGACGCACTGCCCAGTGAGCAGTTCCATGCTCACCCTGACCTGCCCCGAACTGCCCGAAGCGTCTTTGAAAGACAACTGAGGCGGCCCCAGGGTCAGGTACTCGAAAGCTACCCTCTCGGTCCTGGCATCAGGGTCGATAAAGTACTCACCTTCGATCACGGGTAACCCGCCACGCTGATCGAACTGCTCGACGAAGCTGGCCTGCAAAGCCCGATTGACGGCATCACGGCCCAGCGCCAACACCGCACCGCTCCCACGCGTGCTGTCGCCCTTGGCGAGTTCTTCGAACAACGCTTCTTTGGTATAGGTCGACATGGTCAGTTCCTCGCCGTACTCAGCACGCTGAAGGCTTTTTTCACGCCTTCCATTGCCTCGATTTGCTCTGCGGTGTACTCGACAGTCTCAACCTGGAGAGGCCGCAAGGCTTTTGTCACTTCTTCGAGGACCAACGCATCTTCGGCGGTGTATGGCATGGGCAGAACCACGTAATTCCACGCGCCTGTTGCCATACCGACCCCGGCAATGATCACGTAATCACCTTCATCCGCCGCTGGCTGGTAGATACCCTTGGCTTCATCGAGATTGCCTTTGCCCTTGGCCACGAACCATTTTGTCTGGTCAGGCGGCAGATCCACCGGAGCACCGCCCCACCCCTGAACAGCCAGCACCAGTTGTAGCGCCGAGCCTTGCGCCGCAACCTTCAGGGTTGCAGCAGCCGGCCCCCACAGTACGGTGATATCGATGGTTTCCGTGCGACCGCCGCCGCTAACCTGAACTTGATCCAGTTGCATGAGCGCACCCAGCACTGGCCCTGAGTCCGGGGCACGCTTGGGGGCGACGTAGACTTTGACGTTCCTGTCCCTGGGGATATTCAGCTCGCTGTATTCGGCCGGTGTCGGGTCACGCAGTTCACCTTTGAAGCCTGGTCCTTTGGTCCAGACCAATTCCGAACCCACGCTGCCGCCCTCCAGTACATAGCGCTGAGCGTTTTGGTCATTGGAATAGAGCGCATTGAGCAGGTTCGGCCTTACCGCTACAGCGCTGGGCACAACGGTAAACAAGGCGCTGCTGCTGTTATCACCCACCGTTGCGGTAATGATGACCTGGCGGAAGGTGCCACTAATCGTCTCCGCCTTGGGCGCCTTGTACACCTCGTTGACGATTTCGCCCAGTTGCGCGGCTCCTACAGGTTTTTCGGGGTCGTCCGGCAGTGCCTTCACCTCCCACGTCACTTTATCCCCTGGCTGAGGTCTGGGCGTGAGCGTGAGCTTTTGCGTACCCTCTGCGGTAAGGGACGTTTCAATCGGGTCAATCGCGAAGGCGGTCAGAGTGGGCGCCAGTTCGCCCAGCATCAAGACATCGCCGGGGGAGGCGAACGTATCAGGGACAGTACGTTGTCCCTCGCGGAAGAGCAGAGCGTTCATACGCCAGTAGTCGATAACATTCACCCGCCCTGAAATACGGCTGATGATAGATTTTATATATTCCTCGACGTCGCTTTCGAACGAAGCCCTAGCGCCTTCATGTTCCGCCGAGCCGATATTCCATTTAATTTTCATCACGATGCCTTGAGTAGAGCGTAAGCGCAACACACCGCCATCCATGTACGTCTCCATGAAGAAATCTGCACCACCCTCCATCGACAAGTCATATTTATATACTTCCCATCGACCGTTAATGCGCATACCAATTTCAATAGAACCAATTTCAGCATCACAACTCCATTTACCGACAAGCCCACCTTCAGCAACAGCAAACGATAAATGCCCCAAAACACCGAAAACATTCACAGTAAAATAATGGTCTGACTCATCAATAAGTTTGTAAACTCGGGAAATCCTAAATCCACCACCAGTAGCACGCTTGAAAAAGCCGCTGGAATCCTTTTCATATACTATGGGTACAGACTCATAGCCTGTACCTGCAATACTATCAAACAAGCTTTTCACTGCGGCCTGCACCCACGCTTGGCTGCTTAGAATGATACCGGCCGAATATGCCCCACCTGTCTTCCGGGCAGGTAACAGATACGGCATTAGATTATCTTCATCTGGAAAATCTCCGATACTTCCCCCATTTAAGGCTACCCCAACCAGGATCGCACCCTCCTCCAAATCCGCCTGTTTGGTGCTGGCTACCTTGCTCCCCGCCCTGGCCAGCGAATGCGTACGCACCCTGAACTGCGTGGGTTTCATATCCCCTTCCATAGGTGACATCCTATTCAGTTCCCACACTTGCTCCCCCCTCGCGGGGTCTTTGAACTTTTCTTCGATCAACTCACCTAGCTTGATATTCAATTCTCTCCACTGGCTTACTTCAAAGTAATACGAGCTACTGTCTGCCAGGTCCAGATATACACGCCCGTCTTCATCAACTATGCCTCCAGCGCCTTCGGTAAGTTTGATGTTCATTTTGACCCGTGGAGCGGTCAGTGGGTTCAGGTTCGAGATGCCAACCAGTGTCGGCAGCTCGGCCCCAGCTTCACGGGCCCATTCGGTCAACTTGCCGCCCACCACTGGCATGCTCAGGGCAGCCCTCGAACTGCCTATGTTCGCGTTCTCGAATGAGAGGACTGGCGCACCAAAGGTAAAATTGGACAACCGTGAAGTCTTACCGTTTTCCGTTACCTTCTCACCCGACACGGGTTCGATCCATGCCTTTTTATCCGCCCGTAGAATGTGTTCCTGCATCAACAACAGGTTAGCTTTTTGACGGTCATAGACCAAAAGCGCGCCCCACCCACGAGTGCGAGGCGCCCCTTTCATATAAGTGTAAAATTCCTCTAATGTAAGCCTAGCCATGACGATTCTCCCTAAAACTTAGGTGCATGCCCCCTTGGGCCCTGCACGAGCTAATAAGCATCACTGCAAAACTACGGATTGAGCAGCGACGACTGCGACCGGAATTTAAGATAAAACTCGCCCCCGTTAAAACTTACCCGAGCATACAAGGTAAAGTTTTCCCCTATTTTCAATTGCCGGAGCGCCGACTTCGGCAGCATTTCATTTACACCGCTGCGGGCCTCAGCTGCTGTCACCGCTTTTTTATCTCGTACGGTGTACTCCACCGGCTCGCCCACAGAGTTCACACCTTCCATGACTATCGACAGCAGTTGCCCTGGCACAATGAACGGCCAAGTACCCATGAATAACCTCACCCCCTCTTCAGGTAAACTACTGAACCTGACCGGACCATCCGGTAAATCGACGGTAGACAGCGTTGAATTATTCAATGGCTTGATGCGTAACTTGTAAGGCATTGAGTCGAAGTAGGTGGTTTCATCCCTCGACAGCCTGTAAAACACGTTGAAGCGCCACGCGGTGTCCACCGGGGTACGCCCCATATTGGCCGGTACGTGTTCGGGCGGTATCAGGAAGCGCAACGGCTTATCCGGCGAAGCCGGTGCTTTGGCCACGTACTCGCCAAGCGGCGCAGCACCAGACCAATGCACGTGCACTGTCTCACCCGGCAACGCGTTACCGGCAGGCACATTGATATAAACCCCCGAGGTCGATTGATCAGCCAGGATATGGCCGCCGTCCGGCATACCATCCGCCGAAGCGCCTTCAACCACGGGGACTTGCAGGTAACGTGCACTTTTCACATCAACCGACAGCGTTTCCGAGCGAAGCCCCGCCCCTTCGCGACTGTACAAGTAAGACAGACTCACTTGGGTGCCCTGACTGATCGCCAGGATGTCCGAGCTGACCCGAAATGCGATTGAATCGGCGGCGCGCGTACTGGGATCCACGCGCGCCGATGGCATGTATTGCACGCCCCCGGGGATGGACCACAGCAGTGTGAGGTAGTCTGAATCTGCAATGCCTGGGTAGTCAGGCAACTTGATCAGTACCCCATTGGGGAATTTCTGTGGGTCAAGCGGGTCGCCTTCGTTGTGTCCATCGATGGCGGGTTTGCCAAGATAGACCGGCAAACCACCATCTGAATCGACTTCCAACCGTTGCATCGGCGAGTTCAGGCGCCCACCCACTGCGAACTCGATCTCGTAGTACGCCAGTACATAGCCTGGATCGATCCAGTCAAAGTAATTTTTGGGCACCGTTTCGCTGATGGCATCCTGCTCGAAATGTTTTTTCTCGACGGTCACTGACTTTTTCCAAATGCCGTCCCGTGTGCCATCCGGCTCGTAACACTCTACCGTCAAAATCACTTTGTCCCCCTCCTGCATGGCCTGATAGGGGGGCACCATTACCCTCATCCCGCCGCTGGGTAACCGGCTGGGTTGAATGATCAAGCCATGGGAATTAACCACTTGCAGTACAGACGGTGTTTCGACCTGTCCTCGGGGCCTTACGCCGATATAGCAAAAAGCGCGAAACGAATTGGCCTCAGGCTTGGGGCCATCCGCCACACGGGTATAGGAATAAAAAGCCTCCCCACCCGCAGCCTCCACAATCGATTTATTGGCGATTTTAACTTCGAGCCCATGCAGCATATGTTCATCGTCAATGACATAATCTGCTACGTAATCATACGCTTCACCCGTGAGACTGCGCCCCAGCCAGCGCACCCTTACCAGATCGTTGACGACCATGCCGGAATATTTGATCAGGGTTTTCAATTCCTCATCACCAAGTACATCCAGATCGATTTCACCGAATGCTGTCAAACCCTCAATGGTGGGCGCCTCCAAAGCCTCATCTTCATCTCGCCACTCATTCATATCGTAAATTCCAAAAAATTGGCGAGCGCCGGCAGGGTGCATGAAGAACCAGGCCTACCCGTCCAGTAGATAAATCAACAGAACAGAAACAGTGCGATGCCATTGCCTGTTCCCGAATTCAGTTGCTTGCCAGAACATTTTTAGTACACCCCACCCGCGCCCACAACTAGTAAAAATAACAGGCCCACGGCACAGCGCCCGAGATGCTGGAAGCGCGTACACCTAGTAGTTTTATCAGGTGCACGTACTTGGCTTTTTTCTTAGCCTTCACGGTAGACAACTCGTCTTGGAGGCCCGCTGACACTGGGGCGCCTTACCTCCGACAACCGCCCCCCAATACAGCACCCCGCGCTGAACGCAGATGCTTCAACGCACACATCACACAGGAACCCGCATCATGGCAACCACATCGAATGCGTTCAATTTCTCAAGTTTCATGCAGAGCAGTGTCGATCCCCGCACGGGTCTGTACACCCTGTCCATTGCGCTTCCAAGTTTGAATGCCAACGAACTTTGCGGCCCAGACCTGCCCTTGCAATTGAATTTCAACCCAATGAGCAATGATAACAACGGGTTCGGCATCGGTTGGAGCCTGAAGCTCAGCAGCTTCAACATCACCACCGGCATGCTCTCACTGCACACTGGGGAATCGTTCAAAGTCGCAGACAATGGGCCTGACTACCCCGCCGTCATCGAAGAAAAAAAACTGGACAGTTTTCATTTCAGCAATATCAGCAAAGGCGACAAGAAACGCATTCGTATTGCACATAAAGGCGGCCTGTGCGAAATACTTGAGCCGCAAAAGAATGACACGACTACCGCCGTGCCCGTCCGGGTCATGGGGGCCTCCGGCCACGGCGTCAACCTCGCCTACGACACGACCAAGAGCAAGGCACGCCTGCAATCCATCGTCGATGACACGGGCCGTTTACTGCTCGACGTAAAGTACCCCACCGAGCTCCGTGCGGAGTTCACGGTCAACCCAACCTCGCGCAGCCCCGCCAAGTACATACTGAACCTGGATAACAATGAGCTCAGACAAATTATTCTGCCCACGTCAAGTGATGAATACTGGAAGCTACATTACAAAATATACAATCAACTGCCCTTCCTGATCAGCGTTGAAAACCCTGACAAAGGCATGGAGACGATCAGTTACCATGAAGGTGTCGCGGGCCATAGATACCCAGGCACCGATCGCTACTTACCTTCGGTCCATGAACACTGGGTCAAGCCTGATGTACGCGACAGCAGCACTCATATACTCACGAAATACACGTACTCCAGTAATAACTTCCTGGGCAACGGCACAGGTCTGGTCTACGGAAATGAGGACGGCACCGATCAACTCTACCGATTTACAGGCCATACGTTTACATACAGCTCCACCGCTGAGCATTACCGAGAGGGGGCCTGCTACCGAACGGTGGACAGCACGTTCAATCGCTTTCATTTAATGAAGTCACAAGTCACCACAGACAATGGCTGCATCGAGACCATTACAACGGACTATCACGAAACAGCAAACGTATCTTTCAAAGATCAACCGGAATATTTTCAACTCCCGCATATCGTGAAAAAAGCCTGGACGAAAGTGGGCGACCCTACGGTGGGCGACCACGAGCAAACCGAAACGACCTACGACAAGCATGGCAACTTGTTGACCGAGCTTAAAAGCGACGGCACGTACATGGCGCGTACGTACTACCCTGGCCAGGATGACCCAGAAGGCTTTGAACGCAATCTCAAATCCGTCGTCATCCGCCCTGCCGCCCCGTCCAGCCCAGGCGAACCGCTGGCCCAGACGCTAAGCAGCGAATACACCTATTGCAGCCTCCCGCCACTGCCACAAGCCGACCTCGACCTGAACATGCCGCAATGGCTGTCGCTGGGGAAGGAGGACACGTTCGAAGGCGAGGGCGCAGAACGCCTGTTACTGAACAGCAAAACGCGCCTCTACCTGAACAAGACCGATACCCCGTTCCTGCACGGTCGGGTTGATCGACAAGTGCTGCAGATCAACAATTTCACTAGCGCCAGCGCCTGGAAGTACGAGAAGGTCAAGGACGACAATGATCAACTCACCTGGAGCCGCAGCACCGAAACGTTCACTGACCACACCCATACACTAGAAAAAAAAACCGCTACCACCTATTCCCTGGATAACGGCCTGGTAGTGCTGGAGCATGATGCCAATGGTGTATTCACGCGCTATGAACATGATGTGCTGGGCCGCGTCACCTCAGAAATCGCCAGCCCTGGCACGCCATTCTCCACGTCACGCACCACCGCTTATACGTTGCTAGACGAGGGTGGACGTAAACGTTCTAGCGAGGAGACAACCGACAGCAAGGGGGTGATCACCCGCACCGTGTTCGATGGCAGCCGCCGCCCAATCCGGCAAGAGCGTGAAGCCAAGGATGCGTTAACCGGAAAGGTTGTAAAGCGCACGATCGCCGAGCTGAAATATGATTCGGCCGGCCGACTGGCGAGTGAAACCGGCTATGACTACCTAGCGGCCATGGACGACGCGCAAACGCCACGTGTACTCAAGCTGCAGTCGCATTACACCTACGACGGCTGGGGCCGACTGTGTGAAACAGTGCGCCCCGATGGCATCAAGGAATGTATCGAAGCGTCGCCACTAGAGCCGGGTGGCCAACGGATCACCCACTGGATCGAGAGCCCGAACGAGCCTGGGCGCAGGCTGCAGCAAACCGTCAGCAAGCTTAACCGCTTCAACAAGCCGGTGTATGAGTACCGCCTGCTGAAAGAGCCGATCGATGCCTCCCAAGGCGGCACACAACACGTTGCACGCGAGGCTGGCCGCACTGACTTTACCTACGACGGACTAGGCCGCTGCCTAAGCACAACGGAGACGATCCAGACCCCCGCAAGCAATGGCCAGACCCTACAGTTCACCAATAGGTTCACCTACGACGCCCTTGGACGCATGACTAGCAATCAGCGACCAGATGACACTATCTTGCTCCGCTCGTTCGCCCCGCACAGCATGGGCGAGCTGGTCACGGCACTGCATTTGAAAGAAAGCGGCGACAGCCCTGCACGGATGCTCTATCAGCGCAAATTCGATGGGCTTGGCCGCGTTGAACGCGTGACCGTGGGTACTCGGGTTGAGGAATACACCTACCAAGGTATGACTCAACTGATCAATACGCGCACGGTTTCTGGCCTGGAGGCGACAGGCAAGGGCACGCGCCGGCGAGTCATCGGTTATGAGTACAAGCCCGAGCTGACCGAACAGCCCAGCAAACTTGTCGCAAGGCTGGAAGACGGGGACGACCCCCTACGTCGAGAGGATCAACAGGCTGCGGATTTCGACTATGACGTGAAAAGCGCAGAAATTACCCACGCCAACAATGCGCTGGGCAAGCGCCGTTATGTCTACACCGACCAGGGCGACCTGTGCGAAGAGCACCTGACCGATACGGACGGCACGCCTTACAGCATCACTTACCAGCAGTCCTGGCAAGGCCTGCCCACCCAGCGCAAGCATAGCGATGGTTTGGCCCGTACTTATGATTACGATGAGCAAGGCCGACTCATTAAGGTGATTCAGGGCAACCTCACCTCGACGATGACCTATAACGAAGACACCGGTTTGCTGGAGACCACCGAAACCCGCGACACGACCAATCCCGCCCCTGAACAACAACCCTTCACGCTGTGTACTCAGGAGTACGACACCCTCGGCCGCGAAACCAGCCGCACCTTGAGTGTCAACGGCCAGGTACGCAAGCTGGCGCTCGTGTGGCTGGACAACGACATGCTGCACTCGCGCACCCTTTTGCAAGGCGAACAAAAATTGCGTGAGGAAACATTCGAATACGACCTTCTCGGCCGCCTGACCCGATACGATTGCCCCGTCGAAACCGCCGCAGGTCGACAGATCACGACCCAACTGTTCGGGTTTGACGCTGTAGGCAATATTCAGCGTTGCCGCACCACGTTCAATGACGGCGCCCGGGACGATGCGAAGTTTACCTACTTCGCTCACGACGGGTTCCGCCTGGAAAAGGTCACGCATACCCTGCCACCTGAAGGTTGCCCGGCAGAACAGACGTTCAGTTACGACGAACTGGGCAACATGCTCAACGATGAATGTGGCAACGCGCTTTACTACGATAGCCTTGGCCGCCTGCATCAGGTGCAAGATGCCAATGGTAAGGTCACAGCGCAGTATGGCTATGACGGGCATGACCAGTTGCTTTACTCCGGCACTGATACGCACAAGGTACAACGGCGCTACCTGGCGCATAGCCTGGACGGCATCCTGGAAGATGGTGTGCTCACCGAATACCTGCATGCAGGTGGCCAACCACGGGCGCAGCAGCACGCCGAAACCGCCACGCTGCTACTCACCGACCATGCCGGTAGCGTGAACACCGAGCACGATGTACATGGCACGCGGTATGCCCACTACGCGCCTTATGGTGAACAACGGCTCGAAGACGCGAACCTGCGCATGCGCAGCCTGCTGGCCTTCAACGGCGAAGCCCGTGAACATGCCTTTGGCTGGTACCTGCTGGGTAGTGGCTATCGGGCCTACAATCCGAGCTTGATGCGCTTCCACAGCCCCGACTCGTTACCGCCTGAAGAAGCCGGCATCAACCCCTACGTCTATGCCCTGGGCAACCCGGTTTACTGGCACGATCCGACCGGCCACCGCGGTGAACCCGTGGCGCGTGGCCGCCAGGCACCGCTGGCACGCTTGGATACGGAGGAAAAGCCCAAAGTACCCTGGTACGCCTGGCTTGGCGTCGCCGCTTCCGCCGCCATTTTCGTTGCATCGGTAATCGCGATGCCATGGTCGGCACCGGCCAGCATCGGTATCACCACCAGCTATATCGTTGGTGTGGTCGGTGTGGCGGCCAACGGTGTCGCTGTGGGCCTGCAGGCGGCAGCGACAGCAATCATGTACAGCGATCCGGAAACATCGAACATGCTGCAGAACTTGGTCGTTCCGTTCTCGATTATCGGTATGTTTGCGGGCGGATACGGAGCGGCGGCTACGAAAGCGTCGCTAGGGGCTGCAAAATCCGCAGCGGCGGGGGCAAAAGCAGCGCCTGCAATGGCCAACGCGGGAGGCAAGACGATAGTGCAGAACATCTACTCGGAATCGACGAACACCACGACTGTTAATCAAGTCAAGATAGTTACTCGGCGCCCTCGTGCGAGCTTACGCTCAAGTACCTTCGAACAACCTGCCCCATCGACAAGTTCGGGCGCAACTCAATCTTCGAGTAGCTCCGTTTCTGCCGGTACTCAAATGAGCGCCTCCAACACCGCCGCGCGAGGAACTCAGGCCATGCAGTCAGGCAGCAACACCACGACGCTTATCAAGCACCCAACCGGTGCACCGACCAAGCCAGGCTTCAATCTCGATCTGACACTACTGGGCGAACAAAACCATTTCACATTGCAAAAGCTTGACAACGGTAGTTTTGTTACTGCCCCTCCCAAGTAGTTAAACGCCTGACGTCTCGCTGCTTCTGGCAGCGAGACGCTTCTTCTGGCAACACGACAACCGCCAGAACTATGATTTATTCCAGCGAGTTTAAGGCCTTTTCCTACATCCCCAGTTTTATCCGCATTTTAATCTGCGCCTGCCTTTTCAGCGTGACCCAACGGCAATAGCTGCCATCACGCCCCCACCCTTCGCTTCAGGCGCCCACCACGAGCCTTCCTGTGCATCGTCCGTCGGCGCCGTCCAGGACACGCTCATGCTCCAGCTCGAACGGCGCAGGCTATTGCCGTTGCGCCCGCGCCTCACCCCGCTGCCGCCACTGCTTGGCAGTTGCCTGGCGCTGGCCTTTGCGCCCACTGCTCTGGCCAAGCAAACCGAGATTGCCTTCGAACCCGGCTTCATGCGCCAGGCCGCCGGCCAGGCCAGCGAAGCCGGATCATTGGCCCTGCAACACCTTGCCGCGCAGGCGCATCTGCCGCCGGGGCGCTACCGGGTGCGGCTCACACTCAACCTCAGCCCCCTGCCCGAACAGGACATCGACTTCATCGAAGGCCAGAACGGCCAAGGCCTGCAACCCTGCCTGACCAGCACGCTGCTGCGCACACTGGCGCTGCGCGAACAGGCCCTGGAAACACCACTGCCTGACGACGACAGCTGCGTTAACCTGGCGCAACTGATCCCTCACGCCAGTGCCGACTTCAACGCCACGCAGTTGCACCTGTCACTGTCGATTCCGCAGCGTGCCCTGCGCCAGGATCGTTCGGGCAGCGTGCCCGAAGCGCGCTGGAGCAACGGTATCAATGCCGCCTTCATCAGTTACCAGGCCACAGCCCAAAGCAGCAGCCAGCGTGGCGGCGGCAACCGCAGCAGCCAGGACTTGTACCTCAACAGCGGTATCAACCTGGGCGCTTGGCGCCTGCGCAGCAAGCAGGCCTTGCGCGAGGAAGTCGATGGAGCACGTCGCTGGACCCGCAGCGACACCTACGCACAGCGCGACCTACCAGGCCTGCAGGCCAACCTCACCCTGGGCGAAACCTTCACCAACAGCGACATGTTCCGCAGCGTACGCTTTCTCGGCGCGCAGGTGGCCTCCGACACGGACATGCTGCCCGATGCGATGCAGCATTACGCACCGGTGATCCGCGGCGTGGCGCAGAGCCGTGCCAAAGTCGAAATCCTGCACAATGGCTACCCGATCTACTCCAGCTATGTGGCCCCAGGCCCCTACGCCATCGATGACCTCAGCGTGGGCTCCGGCCATGGTGAGCTGGAAGTGGTCATCACAGAAGCCGATGGCCAGATCCGCCGTTTCAATCAACCTTATTCGAGCATGGCCAGCTTGCTGCGCGAAGGCGTATGGCGCTATAGCGCCACCGTAGGCCGCTACGACGGCGCCGAACAGCTTGACGACCCGTTGTTCTGGCAAGCCACACTGGCGCGGGGCGGCGCCTGGGATACCACGGTCTACGGCGGCCTGCTTGCTAGTGAATACTACAATGCCGGCGTGCTGGGCCTGGCCCGCGACATTGGCCAACTGGGCGCGCTGTCATTCGACGTCACCCGCTCATCCAGCGATCTGGGCAACCCCCTGGGTGAAACTGAGGGCCACAGTTTCGCCTTGCGCTATGGCAAGAGCTTCCACACCCGCACCAACCTGCGCTTTGCCGGCTACCGCTACTCGACGCAGGGCTACCGCGACTTTGACGAAGCCGTGCAGCAACGCAGCAACGCTAGCAACTACCTGGGCAACCGACGCAGCCGCCTGGAAGCATCGGTGTACCAGAACGTGGGCCAAAGCAGCGCGCTGAACCTGACGTTTTCCCAGGATACCTACTGGCAAACCCGCCATCAGCGCCGCCAGTACCAGCTGCAATACACCACCCGCGTCGGCAAGGTGGCGGTCAACCTGTTTGCGTCCCAGGCGCTGGACTCGAAAAACCAGGACAGCCGTATGTTCGGCCTGAGTTTCAGCGTACCACTGGACTTCAACCGTCAGCAGCAAGCCAGCTTCGACCTGCGCAACGACAACGGCCAAACCAGTGAACGCGCCAGCCTGAGCGGCGGCCTGGCGGACAACCGGTTCACCTACAGCACCTCGCTGGCCAACGATGGTCAGGGGCGCAGCAGCGGTGGACTGTCCGTCAACTATCAAGGCAGTCAAGCCACTGTTGGCATGGGCTACAACCAAGGCAACGACTACCGCAGCCTATCGGTGAATGCCAGCGGTGCCGTCATGCTGCATGGCGACGGTGTGGCGTTCGGCACCCACCTGGGGGAAACCATGGCCTTGGTGCATGTACCGAACGTGGCAGGCGTCAGTGTGCAAAACACGCCCTCGGCGCGAACCAATGCACAGGGCTATGCACTGGTGCCCTACCTGCGCCCCTATCGTCTGAATGCACTGGTCTTGCAAACCGACGATCTGTCGCCGGAAGTGCTGATTGGCAATGCCAGCCAACAGGTGGTTCCACGCCGCGGCGCGGTAGTCAAGGCCAGCTACAAGGCCGAGCACGTCGCGCGCCTGGTGCTGACACTGCTGCAGGCCAATGACCAACCCGTGCCCTTTGGCGCTCAGGTGCTCGGGGGTGACGGCCAGAGCCTGGGGATAGTCGGCCAGGCCGGCCAGGCCCTGGTGTCCACCCATACCCCTGGTCCGCAGGCGATACGGGTACTGTGGGGCGAGGCCGGTGACAACGCCTGCTCACTGAATATCGACCCGCAAGCACTCGCACAAGAGGGTGGTTACCGCCTGCAAACCCTGCAATGCCAACCACACGTGGCTAGCGGCCAGCCCCCTCAGTCCGCGAACAATACCCAGGAACTGCCTTGATGAACGCGCTTACATTCAATCTCCATCGGCGCTTGCGGTTTACCGCCTGCTGCCTGGCCCTGGGCCTTTGCTCTGGCAACGCTTACGCAAGCTGTACGTTCCAGAACGCCGCCAGGTACATGACCTTCGAGCTTGACATGGGAACATTCTGGGTGCCCCGTGATACTGTGGTCGGCACCGTGATCGGTACCGGCTCGATCACCAAAAGAAGCAACGAAGGCGCGAGGATTTCGTGCTTGCCGGACACCACCAGCCCACCTCGGGCAATCCTGCCCAACACCGCCCCGATCTTCCCTGGCACGCTGCCCCCCTTGGGCGGCAAGGACATCAATGGGCACGTCATGGAAACCAACATACCAGGGGTTGGGATATACATTGAGCTTGGCTCACCTTTTGACGGTGTAGCCGGCAACTCATTCATTCCCGACCCCGGTACCCGCCCAGTCATTCCTTACGCAGGCACCCTGCGAGACCAACCTTTCAACGTAGAAGTGTGGCTCATGACGGGGCAGGCCTGGCTCATCAAGACCGGGTCGATCGCCCCCGGCCCTCAACGCGTCAACGGCGAGATGTTTCATGGGTTCATGCATAATCTGGGCAAGGTCATGGAGTACCGCATGAGCGCCACGGTAAATCAGGCACAGTGCTCCCTGAAATCCGATGCGGTCAGCGCCGACCCCGTGCAATTGGGCAACCACAAGCTGTCGGACTTCAAAGGGGTAGGTACCACTACCACGCCCGTTCCGTTCCACATCACGCTCAGTGACTGTGAAGACGCCAGCGCCCCAAACCCCACCCCAACGAATGTCTACATCGAACTGGATGGCGCCAACGGTTCGGTGCCGACCGTTCCGGGCGAAGGACGCTTCAGCCTGGGGAGCGCTTCGAATGCTCGCGGGGTTGAAATTCAGCTACTGCGCAGCGACGGAACCTTCATGCCACTGCAATCCGATGAATGGGTCAAACCCTTGAGTATCGGGATCACCCAGCTGGACTTCCAAGCGCGCTACTACCAAAGCCAATCGGTGGTGACGCCGGGATCAGCTGAGGAAGGGCTGACCTTTACCGTGAGCTACAAATAGCGCACAGAAAAGACCGCATGGCTTAGGCCCTGCGGTCCGAGCAATGCACCTGCATTTCGTGGTGGGTGGTGAACTCACAAAACTGGGCCAAAATGAAAAAAGACGCCTAAGCGTCTTTTTTCAAAAACTTACAGATCGCGATGGGCTCTGTAAATCTATAAATGGAGCGGGAAACGAGACTCGAACTCGCGACCCCGACCTTGGCAAGGTCGTGCTCTACCAACTGAGCTATTCCCGCAAAGTGAAGCTTTACCGCATTTGGCGTGAAACGCTTGAAGCCTTTCACCACCTACACACCGCCACGGCGCTGTGCTTTGAACTGGAGCGGGAAACGAGACTCGAACTCGCGACCCCGACCTTGGCAAGGTCGTGCTCTACCAACTGAGCTATTCCCGCAATATGGCGTCCCCTAGGGGACTCGAACCCCTGTTACCGCCGTGAAAGGGCGGTGTCCTAGGCCACTAGACGAAGGGGACTAAGCCGACGCTTTTCAGCGTACCAGGTGATGAACCTCACGATTCAGCCTGGATTTTCTTTTCCTGCCCTGCCGAAGCAGTGCAGGAGAAACTGGAGCGGGAAACGAGACTCGAACTCGCGACCCCGACCTTGGCAAGGTCGTGCTCTACCAACTGAGCTATTCCCGCATTGGCGTCCCCTAGGGGACTCGAACCCCTGTTACCGCCGTGAAAGGGCGGTGTCCTAGGCCACTAGACGAAGGGGACACACTACAACATTCACTCCCTGAAGCGTTTGGCTGTGTGCTTTACGCTGCAAGTGGCGCGCATTCTATGGATGCCTCGACAACCCGTCAAGCCCTTTATCAAAATTTATTTAAATCAATGACTTCCCGTTTTCCTGGGCGCTTGCATCGGGTGTGCCCAGGGTTTGACGTTGCTATTTTGACGCCAGGTCGGCAAGCTCATGGCAAATCGCTATGATCTTGAGTAATCCTGGCGTTAGCCGATAGCAAGGGACAACGATCGTTCGCGGTTGAACCCGCTGCCGCCAGGTTCGGTTCGCACACTTGGCACATCTGCCGGGCTGCACTGTTCGCCATCGGACGAACTCACTACACTCACGTATAGATGCAACACTTCTTCTTGATGAGGCGTTAACGGTGACACCACTTCTGATCACCCTGCTTATCGTTGCGGGTATCGCATTGCTGATCGTGATCGGCTACCTCAACAACGTGGTCGAGAACGGCAAGCTCGAACGTGCCCGGCTCAAGGTGGAGCTGGCTGAGCGCCTGCGCCGCTGCGGCGAAATCTCCGAAACTTTCCCAGGTCAGTTCATGACGCCAGCGCTCAAGCTGATGCTGAGCCGCCTGGAACTGAACCTCAACCAGCGCCAACTGGCCCTGGACAAACACAACACGCCACTCAAGACACGCATTGCCGAACTCGAAGGCCTGATCGCCCTGGGCGAGAAGATCCCGGTAGGCAATCCGCCCTCGCCCATCCACACCGAAGTCAAGGCAAAGGATGTGCGTTTCTTGCTCGAACTGCTGCACAGCCAGATCGTGCGTGCCACCCAGGAAGGTTTCCTGGCCACCAACGAAGGCAAGTACTGGGTCAAGGAAGTTCGCCACATTCTGGTGCTGCTGCACATCGAGTTCTTCAACAACCTCGGCCAACAAGCCTTGCAGCAGAACCAGCCCGGCCAGGCGCGCCTGGCGTTCGAACGCGGTGTGCAGTACCTGCGCAAGCAGCCCGAGCCCAAGCAGTACGAAGAGCAGCTCACCTACATGGAAAAGCTGCTGGCACGCTCCAACGCCCAGGTACTGGACCAGATGGAGCCGGCTGCGGACGAGCAGAACGCGCTCACCGAAGGGCTGAAGACCGACGAAGACGAAACCTGGAAGAAGCGGGTCATCTACGACTGAGGTCACATCGACCGCGTTGCAACAAAAGCAAGGGGCCTGTTCAAGGCCCCTTGTTCATTTCAGCAATCGCTCAATTCAAGGAAGATGGCCGCCAGGCGTTCCAACCCAACCTGGTCGGCTGCGCTGAAGCGCGCAAGCTTGGGGCTGTCCAAGTCCAACACACCAATCAGGCGCCCGTGCTTGACCAGCGGGATCACCAGTTCGCTATTGGACGCACTGTCACAGGCGATATGCCCAGGGAAGGCATGTACATCGTCTACCCGCTGGGTCTGCCGGGTGGCTGCCGCCGCGCCGCACACACCCTTGCTGAACGGGATGCGCACACACGCCACCTGGCCCTGGAACGGGCCAAGGACCAGCTCCTCGTTGCGGTTGAGGTAGAAGCCGGCCCAGTTCAGGTCGCCCACCTGGTTGTACAGGAAGGCCGAGAACTGCGCGGCGTTGGCAATGAAGTCGCGCTCGTCGGCAAACAGCGCCTGCACTTGCGCAGCCAGCAGGTCGTAGCCATCGAGGCCTTTGCCACTGGCGTTGAGGTCGATCATTTATTTCTGCTCCAGCAATTGCAGCCCGACCCAGTAGCGGGCGAACTGATAGGCACAACGGCCATTACGGTTGCCGCGGCCAGTGGCCCAGCGCACGGCGAGAATTTCGAGTGCTTCGGTACGCTCCCAACTCAACCCGGCCGGGCGCGCCAGCTGGCCGATCCAGTGTTCGACCACGTCCAGGAAATGCGCCTGGCTGAACGGGTAGAACGACAACCACAGGCCAAAGCGGTCGGACAGGGCGATCTTGTCCTCCACCGCTTCGTTGGGGTGCAGTTCACCGTCGATCATTTTCCAGTTTTCGTTGTCGCTCTGCTTCTCCGGCACCAAATGGCGGCGATTGGAAGTGGCGTACAGCAGGACGTTGTCCGGCGCCTGCTCCAGCGAGCCGTCGAGCACGCTCTTGAGTACCCGGTAGTCGCCCTCCCCGGCTTCGAACGACAGGTCGTCGCAGAACAGGATGAAGCGTTGCGGCAACTGTTGCAGTTGCTCCACCACCCGTGGCAGGTCAGCCAGGTGGTCGCGCTCGATCTCGATCAGGCGTAAGCCGGCTGTGGCGTGCTCGGCCAGCAGCGCACGCACCAGCGACGATTTGCCGGTGCCGCGCGAACCCCACAGCAGGGCATGGTTGGCGGGCATACCGTTGATGAACTGATGGGTGTTGCGACCCAGTTGCTCACGCTGCTTGTCCACGCCGATCAGGTCGGACAGGCGCATGTCCAGGCTGACCTCCAGCGGCAGCAAGTAGCCGCTGCGGCCATCGCGCTGCCAACGCGCGGCCAGCGTCTGCGACCAGTCGATATGCGGACGTTGCGCAGGCAACAAGGGTTCAAGACGCGCGAGCACGGATTCGGCACGTTCCAGAAAAGCAGTGAGGCGAGCGTCCATCGGGGCTCCTGGCAAGTAGGGTTTCGGGGTTCGCAAGTTCGCGGGCAAGCGCGCTGCCACAGGCGTGCAGCGGTGGAAACAGGCTTGCCGACGAAGGCGCCGTACAGGCCGCCGCTGAATGTTCTACAGACCCACCAGCAGCCAGGGCTGATCGGCTATGCTTGCGCAGCGCACGGAGCAAGTAACCGGCCTGGAACCCATGGATATCAAGTTCACCCATCGCCTGTCATACAAGCAAGCCCGGTTGACAGTCATGGCCGGCTTCATTCTGGGAACATTGCTGAGTCTCATCCAGATCGGCATCGATTATGCCAGCGAAGACGCGTCCATCAACCGTGAAATTCAGGCGCTGCTGAAAATCAGCCATGACACGGCCTCGCGCATCGCCTACAACATCGACGACGAGTTGGCCCAGGAACTCACCGGTGGTTTGCTCAAGTCCCCGGCGCTGGTCGGCGCCCGCTTGATCGATAACAACGACACGGTGCTGGCCGACGTGCAGCGTGCTCGCCTGGAAAGCCGCTACCGGCCACTGTCGGACTTCCTGTTCGGCGAACGGCGCCAGTTCCAGGACCGCCTGTACCTGGCGCACATGCCCGAGGAATACCTCGGCACTTTGTACCTGGACGTCGACACCTTCGCCTTCGGCGGTCGCTTTCTCGACCGTGCCGGCATCACCTTGGTCAACGGCTTCGCCCGCAGCCTGGTGCTGACCGGCATCCTGCTAGGGCTGTTCTACCTGATGCTGACCAAGCCTCTGGTCACGGTCATCGGCGCCCTGAGTGGCAGCGACACCCGTACGCCCCGGCAGGCGCGCGTGGAGTGCCCCAAGGGTCATGAAAACGATGAGATCGGCGTGCTGGTCAAGGTCGCCAACCAGCAGTTCGTGAGCATGGCCACCGAGATCGAACAACGCCGCACTGCCGAAAACCGACTCACCCAATACCTCAACGAACTCGAAGACATCGTCTCGGCCCGCACCAACGAACTCAAGGCCAGCAACAGCCGCCTGAGCCAGTCCAACCAGGAGCTGGAAGATGCGCGCCAGCGTGCCCTGGACATGGCCCAGGCCCGGGCGGCGTTCCTGGCCAACATGAGCCATGAAATCCGTACCCCGCTCAACGGCATGCTGGGCATGATCGCGCTGGCACTGGACAGCGGCCTGGCGCCCGAACAGCGCCAGCAACTGTCGATCGCCCACGACTCGGGCAAGGTGCTGGTGGACCTGCTCAACGATATCCTCGACCTGTCCAAGTTCGATGCTGGCCAACTCGAACTCGAACGCATCCCCTTCGACCTCGCGGCGATGGCCGAGGACACCGCCAACTTGCTTTCCCAGAACGCCGCCCCCAGCGTCGAGCTGACCTGCCTGATCGCCCCGGACTTTCCCAGCACGGTGCTGGGCGACCCCACGCGGGTGCGCCAGATCGTCAGCAACCTGCTGTCCAACGCCCTCAAGTTCACACGTTTCGGGCGGGTGGATGTGCGCCTGACGCAAATCGTCGGCGGTGTGCGCCTGGAGGTCAGCGACACCGGCATCGGCATCCCCGAAGAAGCCCAGGCGCGTATCTTCCAGCCGTTCACCCAGGCTGGCGCCGGGATCACCCGCCAGTACGGTGGTACTGGCCTGGGCCTGGCACTGACGCGCAACCTGTGCATGGCCATGCAGGGGCACTTGTATATCCACTCCGAAACCGGCTTTGGCAGTCGCTTCAGCGCCGACCTGCCACTGCTCGCACACACTGAGGCAATCCCACCGACAGCACTGAGCGGCCGGGTGGTGGCGCTGGGTAACCGCGCGAGCGGCCTGGCCGAACTGCTGCAAACGCTGCTGCCATGCTGGGGCCTGGATTACCGCCATGTCGACGATGCCATGCCGTTGGCGCACACCGAGGTCGACTTGTTGATCACCGACGATCTGAACCGCGTGCTGGATTTGCGCCCGGGGATCAAGGCACCGATTCTGCTGGTGACCGCTTATGGCAACTTCCTGCCCGGTGAGCAGGCCCACCAATTGGCGCCGCTGCACCAGATGGCCCGGCCACTGGCCCGCAACGCCCTCTACCAGACGTTACGCCGCACCCTGCTAGGCGAGCCTAACGCGCCGCTGCCGCACGAGATCCCGCTGGGGCAGGAACGGCGCGCGCGGATTCTGCTGGTGGAGGACAACCCGGTGAATCAACTGGTGGCCAAAGGCATGCTGAGCAAGCTCGGCTGTCAGGTCGAAGTGGCCGCGCAGGGCGCCGAGGCCCTGGACTGTCTGGAGCAGGCAGCCTTCGACTTGGTGCTGATGGACTGCAACATGCCGGTGATGGACGGCTACGAGGCCAGCCGGCGCATTCGTCAGAGCGGGCGCTGGCCGGAATTGCCGATCATCGCCCTGACCGCCAATGCCATGCCCGAGGAGCGCGAGCGCTGCCGCGCTGCGGGCATGGACGACTACCTAGCCAAGCCGTTTCGCCGCGAAGAGCTACTGGCGCTGATCGACCACTGGGTACCGTTCAGCGGTTGAGCAGCCGTTCGATGTCGCCTTCCAGTGCCTGGGGCTTGGTGGTGGGGGCATAACGGGTGATCTGGCCACCGACCGGGTCGATCAGGAACTTGGTGAAGTTCCACTTGATTTTCTGCGTGCCAAGCACTCCTGGGGCGCGGCGCTTGAGCTCGACGAACAGCGGGTGGGCCCCGGCGCCATTGACCTCGACCTTGCGAAAAAGTGGAAAGCTGACGCCGAAGTTCAACTCGCAGAACTGCGCGATCTCATGGGCATCGCCTGGCTCCTGCTTGCCGAACTGATTGCAGGGAAAGCCCAGCACTACCAGGCCACGACTCTGGTAGTCCTGCCACAGCCGCTCCAGGCCCTGGTACTGGGGCGTGAAACCGCACTGGCTGGCGGTATTGACCACCAACAGCGCCTTGCCGGCGAAATCGCCGAGGGTTTTCTGCTCACCGCCAAGGGTGACGCAGGGGGTATCCAGCAGTGCATCGGCCATGGGGGCTCCAGTTCAGTCGCGGGGTTTGAGGTCCAGGCACACCGAGTTGATGCAGTAGCGCAGGCCGGTCGGTGGCGGACCGTCGGGGAACACGTGGCCCAAGTGGGCGTCGCACCGCGCGCAAGTGACCTCGGTGCGGATCATCCCGTGGGAGGTATCGCGGATCTCGATCATCGCGGCGTCATCGATCGGCGCATAGAAGCTCGGCCAGCCGCAGCCGGCGTCGAACTTGGTCTGTGCATCGAACAGCGGCAGGTCGCAGCAGATGCAGTGGTAGATGCCGTCGCGGCGCTCGCTGTTGTACTTGCCACTGAACGGCCGCTCGGTGCCTTTGAGTCGGCACACCTGATACTGGGCCGGGTCGAGCATGGCGCGCCATTCTTCCAGGGTCTTGTCGATCTTCTGCATGGGAACCTCGGCAGGCTTGAATTTCACCTCGCACCGTCTTTTCCCTGGCGCGGGTGGCACGTATATTAGTTGGCTTCGTGTGCCAGGCGCCAAGTCTGGCACCTGCTTCCTGCCCTTTCAAACCTTTCGCGCAAAGGCGGGCGGGCGTCTTCTCAATCGGGATCTCATCATGCAGTTCAGCAAATCGAACAAGCTCGCCAATGTCTGCTACGACATTCGAGGCCCAGTGCTCAAGCACGCCAAACGCCTGGAAGAGGAAGGCCACCGCATCCTCAAGCTGAACATCGGCAACCCGGCACCGTTTGGCTTCGAGGCGCCGGACGAGATTCTCCAGGACGTCATCCGCAACCTGCCCACCGCGCAAGGCTACAGCGACTCCAAAGGCCTGTTCAGCGCGCGCAAGGCGGTGATGCAGTACTGCCAGCAAAAGCAGATCGAAGGTGTCGGCATCGAAGACATCTACCTGGGCAACGGCGTCTCAGAGCTGATCGTGATGTCGATGCAGGCGCTGCTCAACAATGGTGACGAGGTGCTCATCCCGGCGCCCGACTACCCGCTGTGGACCGCTGCGGTGAGCCTGGCCGGCGGCAAACCGGTGCACTACCTGTGCGACGAGCAGGCCGACTGGTTCCCCGACCTTGAAGACATCAAGGCCAAGATCACCCCGAACACCAAGGCCCTGGTGATCATCAACCCGAACAACCCGACTGGCGCGGTGTACTCCAAGGAACTGCTGCTGGGCATGTTGGAGCTGGCCCGCCAGCACAACCTGGCGGTGTTCTCCGACGAGATCTACGACAAGATCCTCTACGACGAAGCCGTGCACATCAGCACCGCCTCGCTGGCCCCAGACCTGCTGTGCCTGACCTTCAACGGCCTGTCGAAGTCGTACCGCGTGGCCGGTTTCCGTTCGGGCTGGTTGATCATTTCCGGTCCGAAACACAATGCCCAAAGCTACATCGAGGGCATCGACATGCTGGCCAACATGCGCCTGTGCGCCAACGTGCCGTCCCAGCACGCCATCCAGACCGCCCTGGGCGGCTACCAGAGCATCAACGACTTGGTGCTGCCGCCGGGCCGCCTGCTGGAGCAGCGCAACCGCACCTACGAGCTGCTCAACGCCATTCCCGGCGTGAGCTGCGTCAAGCCGATGGGCGCGCTATACGCCTTCCCACGCATCGACCCGAAGGTGTGCCCGATCCTCAACGACGAGAAGTTCGCCCTCGACCTGTTGCTGTCCGAAAAGCTGCTGATTGTGCAGGGCACGGCGTTCAACTGGCCATGGCCGGACCACTTCCGTGTGGTGACGCTGCCGCGAGTGGATGACCTGGAGCAGGCTATCGGGCGAATCGGCAATTTCCTGCGGACCTACTCCCAGTAAATCACGCCCCATCGCAGGCTGGCCCCAGCCTGCGATGGCACCGAATAATTTCTTACATCCTGCAACGCTCTATCCCACAGCCCCTCTGGCATCCTCTGCCATACTCCTCCGCGTACACAGTTTGAAATAGTCGCCTGGTTGAAACGGTGACACCCTCCCCTTATATACCCCCGCAGTACGCAACAATTCCTTCCGTCAGGAGAACGTGACAACCATGATGCGCATTCTGTTGTTTGTAGCCACCAACCTTGCGGTGGTGCTGGTTGCAAGCATTACCCTGAGCCTGTTCGGCTTCAACGGGTTCATGGCCGCCAACGGGATCGACCTTGATCTTGGCAAGCTGCTGGTGTTCTGCGCCGTATTCGGTTTCGCCGGCTCCCTGGTCTCGCTGTTCATCTCCAAATGGATGGCGAAGATGAGCACCGGCACCCAGATCATCACGCAACCGCGCACCCGCCACGAGCAGTGGCTGTTGCAAACCGTCGAAGAGCTGTCCCGCGAGGCCGGTATCAAGATGCCCGAAGTGGGGATCTTCCCGGCCTACGAGGCCAACGCCTTCGCCACGGGCTGGAACCGTAACGACGCGCTGGTCGCCGTCTCGCAAGGCCTGCTTGAGCGCTTCTCGCCTGATGAGGTGCGCGCAGTGCTGGCCCACGAGATCGGTCACGTGGCCAACGGTGACATGGTCACCATGGCGCTGGTGCAAGGCGTGGTGAACACCTTCGTGATGTTCTTCGCGCGTATCATCGGCAACTTCGTCGACCGCGTGATCTTCAAGAACGAAGAGGGCCACGGTATCGCCTACTTCGTCGCGACCATCGTCGCTGAGCTGGTCCTGGGCATCCTGGCCAGCATCATCGTCATGTGGTATTCGCGCCGCCGCGAATTCCGCGCCGACGAAGCCGGTGCCCAACTGGCCGGCACCGGTGCGATGATCGGTGCCCTGCAACGCCTGCGCTCGGAGCAAGGCCTGCCGGTGCACATGCCCGATACGTTGAAAGCCTTCGGCATCAATGGCGGCCTCAAGCATGGCCTGGCTGGCTTGCTGATGAGCCACCCACCACTGGAAGAGCGCATCGACGCACTGCGCCGCCGCGGCTGATCCACAGGTGTCTGCAAAAGGGCGACTTCGGTCGCCCTTTTGCATGTTTATCGAGCAGCGCCACCGCGCTGAAGACGGTAGGCGCGCTCCACCAGGCTGTGTACACCTGCCTTCTGGAACTTCGGGCTATCGCCGATGATTTCGGGCGCAGCGAGCGTTTCCACCTGCCAGCCGGCAAAGCCTTGGCGTACTTCCTCGTCTGCCACCGAAAACGGCGGCCCACCGATCAGTGACTGGTCGTAGTCCAGCGTCACCAACAGGCCTTTGCACGCCTCGGGCAACACATCCCCCAACAGCGCCAGGTAGCGCCCGCGCATGTCCGGTGGCAGGGCAATCAGCGCCGCCCGGTCATACAACGCCGCGCACTCGCTCACATCCTCGGGACGCAGGCTAAAGATATCCCCGCACCACAGCGCCACCTCATCGCTGCGCCAGACCTCGAACGCCCCCTGCCGGGACACTTCGGGCGTTAGCCCATGCTCGGCAAAAAAACACGCAATGGCGTGCTGCGACAACTCCACGCCCATCACCTGGTACCCCTGCCCGGCCAACCAGACCAAGTCCAGGCTCTTGCCGCACAACGGCACCAGCACCTTCGCGCCAGGGGGCAGCGCCAAGCCGGCCCAATGCGTCTGCAAGTAAGGATTCACCTGCGCCTGGTGAAAGCCGATCTGATTGTCCGCCCAACGCTGGTGCCAGAACGCTGCCTGCATGATCACTCCTGGTTTTTCGATAAGTAGATATCAAAACTTAGTTTGTATATCGATCTTTACCTGATCGAAGATACCCTCATCTTACTCGCCAGGACCTTCGCGATGCTGCCCAGCCTGTTTATTTCCCACGGATCCCCCATGCTCGCCCTGCAACCGGGCGCCAGCGGTCCAGCCCTGGCCGGTCTGGCGCGCGCGCTGCCCAAGCCCAAAGCGATCGTGATGGTGTCGGCGCACTGGGAAAGCCGCGAACTGTTGGTGACGAGCAACCCCAATCCCGCCACCTGGCACGACTTCGGCGGCTTCCCGCCGGCCCTGTACGCCGTGCAGTACCCGGCACCGGGAGACCCTGCGCTGGCGCAACGGGTGGCTGAACGGCTGGGAGCACGCCTGGATGACCAACGGCCGTTCGACCATGGGGCGTGGGTGCCACTGTCGCTGATGTACCCGCAGGCGGATATCCCGGTGGTTCAGGTCTCGCTGCCAAGCCAAGCCGGGCCGGCCATGCAATTGAAGGTGGGCGCGGCACTGCGGGCACTGCGCGAGGAAGGCATTTTACTGATCGGCTCGGGCAGCATTACCCACAACCTGGGCGAGCTGGACTGGCACGCCGGGCCCGAGACCATCGAACCCTGGGCACTGGCGTTTCGCGACTGGGTGGTGGAGCAGTTGCAAGCAGGTAACGAGGCGGCGTTGCTGGACTACCGGCATCAGGCGCCGTTCGCGGTGCGCAACCATCCCAGCGACGAGCATCTGTTACCGCTGTACTTCGCCATGGGGGCGGGTGAGCGGTTCGGGATCGTGCACCAGGGGTTTACGATGGGGGCGCTGGGGATGGATATCTACCGGTTTGACTGAAGGTGCCGGTTAAACCATTGGGGCCGCTACGCGCCCCGTTCGCGACACAAGGCCGCTCCTACAATGTCCACGTGAGCCTTGTGAATGTCGGCTTACGCAGTCGTGCAGGAGCGGCCTTGTGTCGCGAACGGGCCGCACAGCGGCCCCAATGGCCTAAGCTACGTGAGGATCAATCCTCGCGGTAGCGGCGCAGCTTGAGTTGCTTGCCGGCCACGCGGGTGTCCTTGAGCTTGGTCAGCAGACGCTCCAGGCCATCTTCCGGCAGCTCGATCAGACTGAAGCTGTCGCGTACCTGGATCCGGCCGATGGCATCACGGGCCAGACCACCTTCGTTGAGGATCGCACCCAACAGGTTCTTGGCAGCGATACCGTCACGGGCACCCAGGGCAGTACGGCAACGCACACGACCTTCGGCCAGCGGCATCGGCGCACGACGCTCGCGGTCACCCGCACTGCGCTCGCTACGCTCACCACGCTCGGCGCGCTCGCCGGTACGCTCACGCGGGGTGTAGGTCGGCACCAGCGGTTGCTCGCGCTCAACGCTGGCCAGATCCAGCGCCTGACCGTTGGTGGCCTTGCGCAGCAGGGCCGAAGCCAGTGCGCGGGCGCTGCAACCCAGGTCGGCGGTCAGACGGTCGAACAACTCGCCGTGGCTGGCCTCGGACTCGGCCACCAGCGGCGCCAGGCTCTTGGTCAGCTTCTTGATGCGTGCATCGAGCACCGCTTGCGGGTTAGGCAGACGGGCTTCGGCGACTTTCTGGCCAGTGACACGCTCGATCACCTGCAACATGCGGCGCTCACGCGGGGTGACCAGCAGCAGCGCACGGCCATCGCGACCGGCACGGCCGGTACGGCCGATACGGTGAACGTAGGACTCTGGGTCGTACGGCATGTCGACGTTGAACACGTGGGTGATGCGCGGTACGTCCAGACCACGGGCAGCGACGTCGGTGGCGACGACGATGTCCAAGCGGCCATCCTTGAGCGAGTCGATCACGCGCTCACGCTGGTTCTGGGCGATATCGCCGTTCAGTGCAGCAGCCTTGTAGCCTTTGGCTTCCAGGGCGGCGGCCAGGTCCAGGGTGGCTTGCTTGGTCCGCACGAAGGCGATCAGCGCGTCGAACTCTTCGACTTCCAGCAGACGCAGTACAGCCGGGATCTTCTGGTCAGCGTGGACCATCAGGTGAGCCTGATCGATCGCGGTAACGGTCTGGGTCTTGCTCTGGATCTTGACGTGCTTGGGCTCGCGCAGGTGACGCTCGGCGATCGAACGGATCGACGACGGCAGGGTCGCGGAGAACAGCACGGTCTGGCGCGACTCAGGGATGGCATCGAAGATCACTTCGAGGTCGTCCATGAAGCCGAGCTTGAGCATCTCGTCCGCTTCGTCCAGTACCAGGTACTGCACGGTGGACAGGACTTTCTCGTCACGCCGCAGGTGGTCGCACAGACGGCCTGGGGTGGCGACAACAATTTGCGCGCCGTTGCGAATGGCACGCAGTTGTGGGCCCATCGGGGCACCACCGTAGACAGCCACTACGTTTACGCCCGGCATCTGCTTGGCGTAGGTTTCGAAAGCGGTGGCTACTTGTAGCGCCAACTCACGGGTTGGCGCCAGGATCAGGGCTTGCGGTTCGCGCTTGCTCACGTCGATCTTGTTGAGGATCGGCAGGGCGAAGGCAGCGGTCTTGCCGGTGCCAGTCTGCGCCTGGCCGATCATGTCGTGACCGGCGAGGATGATCGGGATCGACTGTTGCTGGATAGCCGACGGCTCTTCATAGCCGGTGGCCAGGACGGCAGCAACGATGTTCGGATTGAGTTCGAGAGCGGCGAATCCGCCGATTTCCTGGGTCATGGGTCTGCCTCTAGGTGCATCCGCAAAGACCCATGCTCCAAAGCTGCACATGCCTTGAAAGACCAAACGGTCACCCAGGCAGCTTTGGCGGCGGGGATTTGCGAAAACGATTGAAATAAGAAACGTGTGAGAGGGTCCGCCTAGCGGACATGCAGCCGAAGCTGGATTCGGAGGATTTGCACCACCTGATTTTAGGGTCCGCTAAAAGACCGGCGCGTACTATATACGAATTCGCCTAAGACCGGGAGAAATATTTCAGCAGGAAAAGCCAGTATGCAGGACCGGCTGAAACGATTCCTTGTAGGAGCGGCCTTGTGCCGCGAAAGGGCTGCGTAGCGGCCCCGGCAATCTTGCCTGAGGCGCAGATCCTGGGGCCGCTACGCGCCCCATTCCGGCCGGTCCGGCGCCCCGGCAAGGCCGCTCCAGGTCCAGCGTTGGGCTTGGGTGTTGCGCAGTCCTGTGGGAGATCACCCAGCCCTTTGGGCTGCGCTGTCGCGCAGAGAACTGATTTCGCAAGCGCTCCGCGTACCCTGTGGGAGCGGCGGTTCGGCGCCCCGACTTGCCCGCGAAGCAGGCGACTCGGTGTATGGCACCGGCTTTGCCGGTGTTCGCGGGCAAGCCCGCTCCCACAGATTCCTTCTAAATCAACAAGTTATGTGTGGTTCTATGAGAGCAGGGGCGGTTTTCAGGTCGCCGGCCTCACCACATTGATCAAATACTCCAGCGAATACCCCAGGCGCGGCGCGAGTGCCCCTGCCCGCTCGCGCAGCCCATCAAGATCCAGCGTCTGCTCCAGGTCCGCCGGCACCAGCAAGATCACGTTGCCCTCCTTCACCGGCAGTTCCCAGTAATGCCGGTGGTACAACCCACGCAACAACGCCGCGCCCAGTGGCCGGCCATCATCGCCGGCCCATTGGTTGATCACCAACCAACCGCCAGGGTTGAGCTGCTTCTGGCAGTTTTCCAGGAACGTCCAGGCCAGGTGGGCAACGCCCGGCCCGTGATCGGTGTACAGGTCGACGAACAACAGGTCGGTCTTCTCGGCGCTGGGCAGCAGCTCGATGGCATCGCCGATGCGTACGTACAGCCTGGGGTCGTCATCCAGCCCCATGTACTGCATGGCCAGGCGCGGCACATCCGGGCGCAGCTCGATGGCCTCGACGTCCTCCAGCGGCAGGAATTTCAGGCAGGCCTGGGTCAGGGTGCCGGCGCCCAGACCAAGGAACAGCGCGCTTTCCGGTTGCGCGTGGCACAACGCGCCGACCAGCATGGCGCGGGTGTAGTCGTATTCCAGCCAGCTGGGGTCGGCGGTAAAGGTGCAGCTTTGCTCGATGGCGTCGCCGAACTCGAGGAAACGGTAATCCTCCACCTCGTACACACTGATGACCCCGAAGGCGTCCTCCACCCGTGCCAGCAATCGCTCTTCCCTTTCCGCCGCCATGCCAACCACCGCCTGCACAAAACGGGCATTGTCCGCCAATGCCAGTGGTGCAACAAGCCGCCCGGCGGCGTTACCATGACAGACACGCCTGAACCGACACCTATTAAGAGCCTGTGATGACCCAACCCTGGAGCCCTGAAAGCTGGCGCGCCCTGCCGATCCAGCAACAACCCGTCTACCCCGACGCCGCGCATCTGGCCAAGGTCGAGCAGACCCTGGCCAGCTACCCGCCGCTGGTGTTCGCCGGCGAAGCCCGCGAGCTGCGCCGGCAGTTCGCCGAGGTCACCCAGGGCCGGGCGTTCCTGCTACAGGGCGGCGATTGCGCGGAAAGCTTCGCCGAGTTCTCCGCCGCGAAGATCCGCGACACCTTCAAAGTGCTGCTGCAAATGGCCATTGTCATGACCTTCGCCGCCGGCTGCCCGGTGGTGAAGGTGGGTCGCATGGCCGGACAGTTCGCCAAACCGCGCTCGGCGAATGACGAAACCATCGGCAACCTCACCCTGCCCGCCTACCGCGGCGACATCGTCAATGGCATCGGCTTCGACGCCGCCAGCCGCGTGCCGGATCCCGAACGCCTGCTACAGGCCTACCACCAGGCCACCGCCAGCCTCAACCTGCTGCGCGCCTTCGCCCAAGGCGGCTTTGCCGACTTGCACCAGGTCCACAAGTGGAACCTGGACTTCATCGCCAACTCGGCGCTGGCCGACAAGTACCATCAGTTGGCCGACCGCATTGACGAAACCTTGGCGTTCATGCGCGCCTGTGGCCTGGACACCGCGCCGCAGCTACGCGAAACCAGCTTCTTCACCGCCCACGAGGCGCTGCTGCTCAACTACGAAGAAGCGTTCGTGCGCCGCGACAGCCTGACCGGCGACTACTACGACTGCTCGGCGCATATGTTGTGGATCGGCGACCGCACCCGCCAACTCGATGGCGCCCACGTCGAGTTCCTGCGAGGGGTGCACAACCCCATCGGGGTCAAGGTCGGCCCAAGCATGAACCCTGAGGAGCTGATCCGCCTGATCGACGTGCTCAACCCGGACAACGACCCAGGCCGCCTCAACCTGATCGTACGCATGGGCGCCGGCAAGGTCGGCGATCACCTCCCGGGGCTGATCCGCACGGTCGAACGCGAGGGTCGTCAGGTGCTGTGGAGTTCGGACCCCATGCACGGCAACACCATCAAGGCCAGCAGTGGCTACAAGACCCGCGACTTCGCGCAGATCCTCGACGAAGTGAAGCAATTCTTCCAGGTGCACCAGGCCGAGGGCAGCCACGCTGGTGGCATCCATATCGAAATGACCGGGCAGAATGTGACCGAGTGCATCGGTGGCGCGCGCCCGATCACCGAGGATGCTCTGTCAGACCGCTACCACACCCACTGCGACCCGCGCATGAACGCCGACCAGTCACTGGAGCTGGCATTCCTGATCGCCGAAACGCTCAAGCAGGTACGCCGCTGAGCAACGCCTGACGCAGCCGGCTGCCCTCTTTACGCGGGCAGTCCAGGCGCAGCGTCGCCAGCCCCAGCCAGTTGGCCAGTTGCTGTAGCTGTTGCGCCAACGCCTGGTAGCCCGCCTCGTCCAGCCCCGGCGACTCCTCGTGAACCGCCTGCACGGCCAACTGCCCGGCTGCGCGTTCGGCACGCAAGTCCACGCGCGCAGCGATGCGCTCGCGGTGCAGGAACGGCAGTACGTAGTAGCCATAAACCCGCTTGTGCGCCGGGGTATAGATCTCCAGACGATAGCGAAAATCGAACAGCCGCTCGGTGCGGCTACGCGCCCAGACCAACGAATCGAACGGCGACAACAGCGCGCTGGCATCGATACGCCGGGGAATGCGCGGCACCTCGCGCACATAGGCCGGTTGCTTCCAGCCCTGCACCGTGCACGCTTGAATTCGCCCGTCGGCCAGCAGCGCCGCCAGCGCGGCCTTGCTCTGTTGGGGTGAGAGGCGGAAATAGTCACGCAGGTCGTGTTCGCTGGCCACCCCGAGCGCGCCGAGGGCATGCAGCAGCAAACCTTGCTGGGCTTGCGCCTCGGGCAAAGCCGGCTGGGCAAGGATGGCGGCCGGGATCACCCGTTCGGGCAAGTCATACAGGCGCTCGAAACCACGCCGCCCGGCGACCGTCACCTGGCCTGCGGCAAACAGCCATTCCAGCGCGTGCTTCTCGTCGCTCCAGTCCCACCAGGGCCCCGCACGCTGCTGACGAGTGGACAGGCTCCCTGCCCCCAACGGACCGCGCTCTTGCACCGCAGCCAACACCCGCTCAATGACCTCGCGCCGCTCACGGCCAAACACGGCCATGTGCCGATAGATACCAAGCCCTTGCGCCGCCGCATCCATGCGCCAGCGCATCAGCGGGTATAGCTCCAGTGGCAGCAGCGAGGCTTCATGCCCCCAGTACTCGAACAGCCTGCGTTGGCGCCGCTTGCCCCAGGCCAGCTGATCGAGGCTGGCCTGTGGATAATTGCCCAGACGTGAGAACAGCGGCAGGTAGTGGGAACGCACCAGCGCATTGACCGAGTCAATCTGCACAACACCCAGCTGTTGCAAGGTGCGCTTGATGGTCGCCAAAGCAGGTGTGCGCTCAGGAGGTTTGCCAAAGCCCTGGGCCGACAAGGCCAGGCGACGGGCTTGGGGAATGGACAACTCGAGGCTCACGGCGCGCCCTCCTGGAACCGGTGCAGTGCCTGCACCTTAGCACGCTTAGGTAAACCCACGCGTGCAGGCGATGCGCACGCGCGATGCCGGTGAGTCTACCCGTGAGTACCCGAGGCGCTAGAGCTCGAATCCGAGCATCACCGCGCACACCACCAGAAACGCACAAAACATCCCTCGCAGCACTTTCTCCGGCAACGCATGGGCCAGCCGCACGCCCCAGCTGATACTGAGCAAGCCGCCTGCCGCCAACGGAATACCGATAGACCAGTCGACACTGTGGTGCACCCCATAGGTCAACAGGGTCACCAGGGTGCTGGGCGCAGCCAGCGCCAGCGACAAGCCTTGGGCCACCACCTGGGTAGCGCCGAACACACTGGTCAGAATCGGCGTGGCGACCACCGCCCCGCCTACCCCGAACAGCCCACCCATGGTCCCGGCGAAACTGCCCAGTACACCCAGCCACGGCCACCGGTAGCGCAGCTCATTGCTCGGCGGCGCCAGGCGCAGGAACATCCGCACCACGTTCCAGACCGCCAGCGCCACCAGGAAACCGACGAAGTACAAGCGCATCGAATGCGCATCGATCCCTACCGCCCAGATCGACCCCAGCCACGCGAACAGGAAGCTGCACAGCGCCAGCGGCAGGGCATGGCGTAGTTCGATGCGGTTGCGCTGGTGGTAACGCCACAACGCCAGCAACACGTTGGGCACGACCATCACCAGGGCGGTGCCCTGGGCCAACTGCTGATCCAGACCGAACAACACCCCCAGCGCCGGAATCGCGATCAACCCACCGCCGATGCCGAACAACCCACCCACGGTGCCAAGCGCGGCGCCCAACACGATGTACAGCACCCACTCTATCATCCGCGTCTCATCCCACTGCTTAAACGATGCACGCATGCTACCCAGTCGTAGCTAGCGGGGAAACGCACAGCAGCGCACAATGGCTGTGCGCATAACGCACAAGCAGAGCCCGAACATGAGCCCCGACATCCTCACCGAACAACTCAGCCTGTTTCTCGATGTACTCGACACTGGCAGCTTTTCCGCCGCCGCCCGTCGTCACCCGCTGACTCCGTCGGCGGTGGCCCGGCGCATCGATAACCTCGAAGCCGCAGTCGGCAGCCGGTTGTTCGCCCGCAGTACCCATGCAGTGCGCCCCACCTCGGCCGGCAAGGCCTTCGCCGAACGCGCCCGGCGCATCATCGAGGAACTGCGCCTGGCCCGCGCCGAAGCCGTGTCGTTGAGTAACGCCCCCGAGGGGCTGATTCGTATCGACGCCCCCGCCGCGTTCGGTCGTCGCCATCTGGCACCGGCCATCGCCGACTTCCTGGTGGCCTATCCGGGACTCGACGTGCAGTTGCGCCTGATCGACAGCTTCGTCGACCTGCACGGCAGCCACCTGGGCGAGGTCGACCTGGTACTGCGCGCCGGCCCCTTGGCCGATACCCGGCTGGTGGCCACACCGTTGGCCAATATGGTGCGCATCGCCTGCGCCAGCCCGGCGTACCTGGCCAGTCGCGGCGTGCCGGCCTGTCCCAGCGAACTGCCCGAGCACGATGGCCTGGACTGGGACGGCTTGGCACCGCCCTTCGCCTGGCGCTTCACGGTAGGCGGCCAGGCCCGCCTGTACCGACCGGCGCGCATGCGCATGACCGCCAACAACGCCGAAACCCTGCTATTCGGCGCCCTCGCGGGCCTCGGGGTAGCGCACCTGCCGACCTGGCTGATCAGCGAGTACCTGCTGCGCGGCGAACTGATCCCGCTGTTCTGCGACAACGGCCTGCCAGCAGCGGAATCCACCGGCATCTATGCGCTGCGTCTTGAACATGAAACGAACTCTCGCAGCCGCTTGCTGCTCGAATTCCTCAAGAGCCGTTTCAGCCCGGTGCCGCCATGGGACCTGGCCCTGCGCAGCGAGCTGCGCTGGCAATGAGCACGTACGCGCATTGGCGTGCTAGATTTTTCACCTGACCGAATTCAAGGACCTGCATGAACGCCACCTCCCAAGCCCCCTGCGATGAGCTGCTGCTGGACAACCAGGTCTGCTTCGCCCTGCACTCCACTTCGCTGCTGATGACCAAGGTCTACAAGCCCCTGTTGCAAGCCCTGGGCCTGACCTACCCGCAATACCTGGCGATGCTGGTGCTGTGGGAACAGGACGGCCTGACCGTGGGCGATATCAGCCATCGACTGCTCACCGATCCCGGCTCGCTCACCCCACTGCTCAAGCGCCTGGAAAGCGAAGGCCTGCTCAAGCGCAGCCGCAGCCGCGAGGACGAGCGAGTGGTGCTGGTACAACTGACCGACAAAGGCCGCGACCTGCAGCAACAGGCCCAACAGGTGCCGCCGTGCATCCTCAAGGCCTCTGGGCACAGCGCCGAGCAGTTGCGCAAGCTACAAGCCGACCTCTTGAAACTGCGCACACATCTGCAAGAAAACCTCTGAGCACTATGCTGTGATGTGGCCGCTTGGATGAATGGTCAAACATTTATCTTGCGCACTAATTAATTGTGCGCTAAATTAAATCCATACCCACCTAGCGCCCCCGGCGCACAGCACACATGCGAGGCTCAAGATGCAAAAGGTCACTCCGCTGTACATCGCAGAAGCCACCTCCACTGGCGGTCGCGACGGCAAATCACGCTCCAGCGACGGCAAGCTGGAAGTCAAGCTGAGCACCCCCAAAGAGCTGGGTGGCGCAGGCGGTGAAGGCACTAACCCCGAGCAGATGTTCGCCGCCGGCTACTCGGCCTGCTTCATCGGCGCGCTGAAGTTCGTCGCCGGCCAGGAGAAAAAAGCCCTGCCAGCCGACGCCTCGATCACCGCCAAAGTCGGTATCGGCCAGATTCCGGGCGGTTTCGGCCTGGATATCGACCTCGCCATCAACCTGCCGGGCCTGGCCCAGGCCGATGCCGAGGCGCTGGTGGAAAAGGCCCACAAGGTCTGCCCTTACTCCAACGCCACCCGCGGCAACGTGGATGTGCGACTGCACGTAACGGTGTGACAAAAAACGCCGACGCAAATGCGTCGGCGTTTTTGCATGCACAAAAAAACCGGCCGAGGCCGGTTTTTTGTGCTCATCGCAAGAAGTCTTACTTCTTGGAACGGCCTTTGAAGCTGTTGTCGCGAGTGTCGATATCGATCCACTCGTCGATCTGGATGAAGTCGGCAACCGAGATCTCGGTACCGTTCTTCAGCTTGGCAGGCTTCATGACCTTACCGGAGGTGTCGCCACGGGCAGCGTTCTCGGTGTAGACAACCTGACGGCTGATGGTGGTCGGCAGCTCTACCGATACCAGGCGGCCTTCGAAGAACACGGCTTCGCAGACGTCTTCCATGCCTTCCTCGATGTACGGCAGAACGGCTTCGATGTCCTCGGCGTTCAGTTCGTACATGGTGTAGTCGGTGGTGTCCATGAAGGTGTATTCGTCACCGTTGATGAACGACAGGGTCGCTTCTTTGCGATCCAGGATCACGTCGTCCAGCTTGTCGTCTGCACCGTATACGGTTTCGGTCTTGTAGCCGGTCAGCAGGTTCTTCAGCTTGGTCTTCATGATCGCGCTGTTACGGCCCGACTTAGTGAACTCAGCTTTCTGTACCAGCCACGGGTCGTTGTCGATACGCAGTACGGTACCGGGTTTCAGTTCTTTACCAGTTTTCATTACGAAGTATCCGAATCTGGATGGATTTATAAAAATCGAGGCCGCGTATCATAGCGAATTTCGATAAAACTGTACCAGCTTCGTGGCAAGGTCCGGCTGAGCGGCCTGAACGGCGCACCATTGGCGCGCGTGCAGGCACAGCTCCGGCCAGTGCGCCTGCAGGGCTCGCCAGGCCTCGCCCATGCCCTTGTGCGTATTCCACGCCTGCCACAACCCAGTCAGCGCCTGCCCGGCAGCGTCCGACAAACCACGCCGATAAAGCGCCAGGAACGCGTCGAGCTTTTCCAAGTGGGCGTTTTCTTGCTGCACATAGATATGCCAGAGCATCGGCGCCGCGGCCCATTGGGCGCGCACGAACGAGTCTTCGCCACGCACGGCATTGAAATCACAACTCCACAGCAGACGGTCATAGTCGTCCTGGCTAACGAACGGCAGCACCTGCACGCTCAGAGCGCCGCGCCGATGCACCGCGCCCACCGGCAAGTCTGCCTGCCCCAGCCACTGGCCAAGGTCGCCCAGGATACGCCCATGGGGCACCAGCAGATGCGTCGGATCAGGCGCCGCTGCCAGCACATCGAGCCATTCGCCCAGTTGCGGGTTTTCGTAGGCGAACAACGAGATCAGCCGTGCTGCGCCCTGCACCTGCACGCCCAGCCCCTGGAGGAACGCCGTGCGCGCCTCAGGACTCTGGCAAAAGGCTTCACGCCGCGCGAGCAACGACGCCTCGCGCAACAGCCCGCCGGTTTTTTCGCTAAAGCCCGGGAAGAAGAAGATCTTGCGCAGGCCGTTGGCTTGAGGCGATGGCAGCCCATGGCAACCCTCGACCCAGGCCTCGGCGCTGAGGTAATCGAGATTCAGCCAAAGCGGCGGCTTGGGTTGCGCGGCCATGGATTGCACCAGGCCTTCCGGCAGTTGGCAGGCGAACGCCCCGATCACTACATCGCCAGGCACCTCGTCCTGCCAGCACGCCGGCCAACGGCGCACATCGACGCCCTGTTGCCACTGCTGGTCGGCATCGTTGTCGGCTTCAGGACACAGGCGCGTGAACGCTTGCAACTCATCCACCCACAGGCGCACCGCCAGCCCGTGTTCGTCTGCCAACTGGCGCGCCAGGCGCCAGGTGACACCGATGTCACCATAGTTGTCGACGACCGTGCAGAAGATGTCCCAGGTGGTTCTCATCGTGATACCTGCCAAAAAACGAGCGCGGATTCTGCGCACAAATGCCGACGGTTTAAAGCACCGCGCTGAAAATTCCTGCCACGCCATGCGACAATGCCGCCACCAAACTGCCTTGCCAGGAGGCCGCCATGGCCCGTCGCCGCGAACTTACGATCACCCTCAAGCCCGTGCAACTGATCCTGTGCGTCGCCTTTGGCCTGTGGCTGGGCGCCGTGGCCATTGCCTTGAGCCTGTGGCTGGCGCTGCGCCTTTGGCCCGAGCAGGTCCAGCCACTGGCCCAGGCCGTGGCACCGTCGGTCGTCCAACCCGCGACGGCCCCCACGGCAGCGCCCAACCAGACACAGGATGCCCAGGCGCAGATGTTCGAACGCTACAAGGACATCCTGCACAAGCAAGAACTGCAACAAGCCGCCGAAGCCGCCCAAGGTAACCCGCGTAACCTGAACGACCCCAAGTGCCAGTTCTGGCTGCAACAGAACCGCACCGCCCCGACGCCCAAGAGCCAGGCCAATGTGCTGGAGCTGTGCTACTGAACATGGACAAGGCCGCCCTGCTGCAACGCATCATCGCCACCCTGGAACACGACATGGACGTGTCGCGTCGCGCTGCGCAGACCGCCTACGAAGCGGCAACCGCCGAAGAGAACATCGCCGAGAACAAGTACGACACCCTCGGCCTGGAAGCGTCCTACCTGGCAACCGGACAAGCCCGACGCACCGCCGAGATTCGCCAGGCACTGCTGACCTATCAGCAATGGCGACTGCGCGACTACGATCCGGCGCGCGGCATCCAGATCGGCTGCCTGGTGACCCTGGAGGACCAGGCCGGGCAGCAGCGACGGCTATTCCTGGGCCCGGAAGGTGCGGGACTGAAGATCGGCGAAGGCGACACGCTGGTGACGGTGATCACCCCACGGGCACCGCTGGGTCAACAGTTGATGGGCAAAAAACCAGATGACGAAGTGAGCCTGGCAATCAATGGGATGGCCCAGGTTCAGTTCATCATCGATGTGGCCTGAACGCAGGATGCCAGTCAGTTAAGCCAATGGGGCCGCTGCGCAACCCATCGCGGCACAAGGCCGCTCCTACAGGTGCGGCGGTGGATTCAGGCTATGCACAATCCTGTGGGAGCGGGCTTGCCCGCGAAGCAGCCGACTCGGTGGGTGGCACCGGCTACGCCGGTGTTCGCGGTGGTCCGGCACTCCGGCCGGAAAGGGGCGCGCAGCGTCTCCAACTACTGCAAAAAAGGCTTGACTGGCTGGTATTAGCCTATGCCCCCTGCAACGCATCGAAGCGCTGCGCCAAGCCCTGCTCGGCAAAGCGCTCCACCACAAAATCGATGAACGCCCGAGTCTTGCCCGGCAGCAGCTTGTGCCCGGCGTAGTACAGGCTGATGTGGCCATCGTCCACGTACCAGTCGGGCAATACCCGCAGTAGCCTTCCGGCCGCCAAGTACGGCACGGCGAACGGCAGGCTCACCAGGGCGACGCCCAGGCTTTGCTCGGCCACCGCGCATGCCGCGTCGGAGTCGCTCATGGTCATTGCCTGGCGCAGTTGCAAGGGGCACTGCGCCTGCCAGCGGCTGGTCAACGGCCAAGCCCGTACCCGCCCCGTCTGCGGCGAGCGAATCAGGATACCGTCATGCCGTTGCAAGGCCTGTGGGTCGTCGATTGGACCATGCTCCTCGAGGTATCCGGGCGAGGCTACCAGGACGCGATGCGCCGGCGTCAGCTTGCGCGCCACCACACCCGGCGGCAGGTCGAAACCACCACCAATGGCGGCATCGAAGCCTTGCCCGATCAGGTCCACCTGGCGATTGTCGAAATGCCAGTCCGGGGTAATCGCTGGGTAACGGCGCAAGAAGTCGCCCAACAGAGGCAACACGTACAGCCGCCCGAACACCGTGCCCATGCTCACCCGCAACTGCCCGGCCGGCTGGCCCTCGGCACTGGCCAGATTGGCAACGGCGTACTGGATGGTGCGAAAACTGTCGCTGACCTCTCCCAGAAAGCGCTGCCCAGCTTCGGTCAAGGTCAATTTGCGTGTACTACGCTGGAACAGCCGCACGCCCAGGCGCACCTCCAACTGGGCAACGTTCTTGCCGACCGCCGCCGGGGTCAGCGACAAACGCCGGGCCGCTTCGGCGAAGCTGCCGACTTCGGCACTGCGGATGAAACATTCGAGGCTGCTGAACGATTCCATACCAAAAGTTTACTCTGATGATCCTGATTGCCATCTTATCAACAGGTAATCGACGATCGATACTGCGCCCATCCAAGGCATCCGGCCTTGCTCATCAGCAGGAGATCAGCATGTCCCAGCAACTTCCCCTCAGCGGTAAAGTGGCCCTCGTCCAGGGTGGTTCGCGTGGCATCGGCGCAGCCATCGTACGCCGCCTGGCCCGCGACGGCGCCAAGGTCGCCTTCACCTACGTCAGCTCCGCCGAAACCGCCAACACCCTGGCAGCACAGATCGTCGACGGCGGTGGCCAGGCCTTGGCCCTGCGCGCCGACAGCGCCGACGCCAGCGCCGTGCAGCAGGCCGTCGAGGACACCGTCAGCGCTTTCGGTGGCCTCGACATCCTGGTCAACAACGCCGGCGTGCTGGCGGTGGCGCCTGTCGCCGAGTTCGACCTGGTCGATTTCGACCGGATCCTGGCGATCAACGTGCGCAGCGTGTTCGTCGCCACCCAGGCCGCCGTCCGGCACATGGGCCAGGGCGGGCGCATCATCAACATCGGCAGCACCAACGCCGAGCGCATGCCCTTCGCCGGAGGCGCGCCCTATGCCATGAGCAAATCGGCACTGGTCGGCCTGACCAAGGGCCTGGCCCGCGACCTGGGTCCTCAAGGCATTACCGTCAACAATGTGCAGCCGGGCCCGGTGGATACCGACATGAACCCGGCCAAGGGCGAGTTTGCCGACAGTCTGATCCCGCTAATGGCCATCGGGCGCTACGGCCAGGTCGAGGAAATCGCCAGCTTCGTCGCCTACCTGGCAGGGCCTGAAGCGGGTTATATCACCGGCGCCAGCCTGCTCGCCGATGGGGGCTTCGCAGCCTGACCCACAGCGCCTGGCGGGCTGCGTATCAGCCTGCCATCAGGCGTTGCTCCAGCACCTCCAGGAACGCTCGCGCAGCAGGCGTGGGGCTTTGTGACCATACCGCATAAAGATGCCGTACCGGCGCATCCACCAGCGGTACGCTGATCACCCCCTGGAAGCCCCGAGCGATGCGCGCGGGCACCAGCCCCACTGCCATGCCGCGTTGCACGAACTTCTCCACCAGGCGGATATGGCCGATTTCGAACTGCACCCGACGCACCACACCCGCCGCCTGGAACGCCTCGTCGGTCTGGCGACGCGCGCCAGTGCCCTCGGGAAAATCCACCAGCACTTCATCGGCCAGCGCCGCCAACGCCAGTTGCCCCCTGCCCTGCAGCGGGTGTTCGGGGGCCAGCACCGCCACCAGTTCCTCGCGAGCCAACAGACGGTGCTGCACGCCCTGCAACACCTCGCCCTGCCACAGGCCAATGAAACCCACGTCCAAGCGCCGCTCGATGACATCGGCGACCAGCCGTTCGCTCTTGGCGGTCAGCCAACGTACGTCCACCTGCGGATGCCGGTCGTGGAACACTTCCAGCAACTCGACCAGATCGAGCGCTGTCAGCGAACTGATCTCGCCAATCGACAGGCGCCCGCGCACCTGCCCGCAGGCTGCCGCGACATCATCGGCGATACGCCGCGCCGCCTCTACCGCTGGGCGCGCACTGAGCACAAAGGCTTCACCGGCAGGGGTCAAGCGTACCCGCCGCGAACTGCGCTCGAACAGGCTCACCCCAAGCGTCGCCTCCAGCCGCGCGACCTGGTGGCTGAGTGCCGACTGCACCACATGGCAGCGCTCGGCGGCGCGGGTGAAACTGCCGGTGTCAGCTACGGCGAGGGCATACTCGAGCTGCTTGAGGTTCATGCTGCTATCTGCTTTCAAGATGGATACCGTGAAAACTATACATTGGCGTCATGCCTGACACTTCCTGATACTTGTGCCTATTCCCTTTTTTCCTGCCACGAGACACCCATGAACACCCCCACTCTCGGTCGCGCCCTGATCTTGCTAATGGCCACCGCCACTGGCCTGGCCGTGGCCAGCAACTACTACGCCCAACCCCTGCTGCACAGCATCGCCGAGCACTTCGGCCTGAGCACCGCCAGCGCCGGCAGCATCGTCATCGCCGCGCAGCTCAGCTATGGCGCCGGCCTGCTGTTGCTTGCGCCACTGGGCGATTTGTTCGAGCAACGCCGACTGATCGTGAGCATGACGCTGATCGCTAGCGTCGGGCTGCTGATCAGCGCCTGCGCGCAAAGCCTGCCCTGGCTGATCGTCGGTACCGCGTTGACCGGGCTGTTCTCGGTGGTGGCGCAGATCCTGGTGCCGATGGCCGCCGCCCTCAGCGCCCCGGAGCAACGCGGACGCGCGGTGGGTACACTGATGAGCGGCCTGCTGCTGGGCATCCTGCTGGCCCGCACCGCGGCCGGATTCATGGCCGTGCTGGGCGGCTGGCGCAGCATCTACATCCTGGCCGCGGTGCTGATGGCGATCACGGCACTGGCGCTGTACCGCAGCCTGCCGCAGCACCACAGCCATGCCGGGCTCAAGTATCCCGCCTTGATCGGCTCGGTGTTCCGCCTGTTCGCCGAGGAACCCGTGCTGCGCTTGCGCGCGTTGCTAGGGCTGCTGTCGTTCAGCCTGTTCGCCTTGTTCTGGACACCGCTGGCGTTTTTGCTGAGCAGTGCGCCTTACCACTATTCGGATGCCGTAATTGGCCTATTCGGCCTGGCGGGCGCGGCCGGGGCGCTGGCCGCCAACTGGGCCGGGCGTCTGGCCGACCGGGGCAAGGGCGCGCTGGGCACGACCATCGGGCTAACCGCGCTGCTGCTGTCATGGGTGCCACTGGGCTTCGCCCAGCAGTCACTGGCGGCGCTGCTGCTCGGGGTGCTGGTGCTGGACCTAGCGGTGCAACTGGTGCATGTGAGCAACCAGAACGCAGTCATCGCCCTGCGCCCCGAGGCGCGCACGCGGCTCAACGCCGGATACATCACCTGCTACTTCATTGGCGGCGCATTCGGGTCGCTGCTGGGCACCCAGCTGTTCCAGCGGTATGGCTGGGACGGCATCGTGGTCGCAGGGCTGATCATCGGCGCGCTGGCCCTGCTGGCGTGGGAAATCGCCCGACGCAGGCAGGTGAAACTGCCGATGCAGGCGACCTGACGCGACAAACAGCCACATGACCCTCCGTCGCCTGGGCGTTGACTTGCCAACGCCCCGGGCGCTCAGTAAGCGCTGGTCAAAGCCCTTTCCCGACAGGACGACACAATGACAAGACTCACGGTGCAATCCGGCGATTTCTTGCAAGGTGAAGGCGAGTATCGCAATGGAGCGCTCACACTCAAGACCCCGCGCAGCCCCTCGCCTGGCGAGCGCATTTCCCTGGCCCGCATCAAGGACCTCAAGCTCGCCAACCTCGAATCCACCCGCAGCCTGGGCAGTGCCCTCGGCTGGGGCATGGCCGGGGCGCTGGTGGCAGGCCCGGTGGGGCTACTGGCCGGGCTGCTGCTCGGCGGCAAGGAAGACGAGGTGACGTTCCTCGCCACGTTCAAGGACGGACGCAAGCTGCTGGCCATCACCGATGGCAAGACCTGGTCGAAGATCGACGACAACTGGCGCCAACATCAGCGCCCAGCCGCCGCCTGAATTCACCCGCGGCTTATTCGCTCCATTCCTGAAGTGCCCGCTTTATTGCAGGCACGCGTACCTGTGCGCCTGCTAACATGACGCCCCTTTTGACCGCCTGACCGGCGCAACGCCGGTGGCGCTCGCCTGCCTGCCGCATAACCGGCGACCACCGACCGATAACGGTGGCGCGTGCCTTTTCAAGGAGTCCCCGCATGACCCCGCTTCGCCCCCGCCTGCCGCTTGGCCTGCTCGGCCTGGGCCTTGCCCTGCACAGCACTCAAGGCCTGGCCGACGATAGCGTGACCCTGGCCCCGGTGCAGATTACCGAAGCCTACGCAAGCGAGGGCTACCCAGTGCACGAAGCACAGGTTGGCGGCCTGCACAGCGGCCCGCTACTGGATACCCCGGCTGCGGTCAGTGTGTTCAGCCGCCAGTTGCTGGACGACCGGCAGGTGCGCAACCTGAGCGAGGTGCTGCAAAGCGACGCCTCGGTAGGCGAAAGCTACGCCCCCATCGGCTACTACGAGAACTTCAACGTGCGCGGCTTCGAACTCAATGCCGCGAGCAGCTACCGGATCAACGGCCAGACCATCGCTGGCGAGCAGAACGTGGCTCTGGAGAACAAGCAGCAGGTGGAGTTGCTCAAGGGCCTGTCGGGGCTGCAAAGCGGTGTTTCCGAGCCCGGCGGGCTGGTCAACTACGTGACCAAGCGCGCGCAGGATGTGCGTAGCGTCAGCGTCTCGACCAACCAACAGGGCGAGCGCTACCTGGCCACCGACCTGGGCGGCTGGTTCGGCGCCGAGCGCCAGTTCGGCGTGCGGGTGAACCTGGCCCACGAGGACATCCGCTCCTACGCCGACCACGCCGATGGCCGACGCGAGTTCGCCTCGCTGGCCTTCGACTGGCAGATCAACCCCGATGCCGTACTGGAACTGGACGCCGAGTACCAGCACCGCGAGCAGTTCTCGGTGCCGGGCTATCAGTTGCTGGGCGGCACCGCCCTGCCCCACGCGGTCGACCCGAAGGACCACCTGGCCTGGCAGCCGTGGGCCAAGCCTGTACAGAACGACTCACTGAACCTGGGCGGGCGCTTCAAGTACCGGCTCAATGACAGTTGGAACAGCACCCTGAGCGCTTCGCGCAGCCAAGTGGTGATCGACGACTACAGCTCGTTCGCCTGGGGCTCGAGCCAAGGCGCGGTGTTCGGCAGTACAGGTGACTACGACATCTATGATTTCCGCAGCCCCGACGACACGCGCCGCACCGATGAAGCCCAGGCCATGCTGGACGGGCGTTTCGACGCCCTTGGCGTGGCCCACGAACTGAGCATTGGGCTCAGCGCACAACGCCGCACCCTGGACCAACGGCCGTACTACAGCGAATGGCGGGGCACCGGCAACATCGACACGGGCGCCCCCGCGCTGCCACCTTCCGACAAACCGGTCGGCGACAGCGAACGGCGCCTGGACAGCCGCCAGTACGGCCTGATCTTCAGCGACCGCATCACCTTCAGAGAACACTGGCAAACCCTGATTGGCGCCCGCGAAGTGCGCCTGGACGAGAAAGCCTGGGATCAAGACGGTGGCCTGAACCGCCACACCCGCCAGTACCAGTTGTTGCCCAACGCCGCGCTGATCTACAAACCGCAGCCCGACACCACGCTCTACGCCAGCTATTCCAAAGGGCTGTCCGCTGGCGGCACGGCGCCGTGGTACGCGTTGAACGCCGGCGATATCCTCGCCCCGACCCTGTCCCACCAACTGGAACTGGGCTTCAAACAGGACTGGCAGGGCATGAGCTTCAGCGCCGCGCTGTTCCAGATCCGCCAGGCCTACCAGTATTCACGCGCCGAAGGGTCTGACTTCACGTATGTGCAACAAGGCCAGCAGAAGAACATTGGCCTGGAACTGGGCGCCAGCGGCCAGGCGACCTCGAACCTGCAGATCCACGCCAGCGTCGCGGCGATCCGGGCCCGGATCAAGAACAGTGGCACCGACGCCTACGAGGATCATCAGGCGATCAACGTGCCGCGCCTGCGCGCCGCGTTGCAGGCCGAGTACAGCTTGCCCGTGCCAGGCCTGGCCCTGCTCGGCGGCGCCCGCTACAGCGCGAGCAAGTACGCCAGCCAAGCCGGCAATGTCGAGGTCGGCGGCTATACCGTGTTCGACCTCGGCGGCCGCTACCGCACGCGCATCAGCGGCTACGACACAACCCTGCGCCTGACCGTGGACAACGTTTTCGACAAGCGCTACTGGCGCGACGTGGGGGATTACCTGGGGGACAACTACCTATTCCAGGGCGCGCCGCGGACGGCGAGGTTGTCGGCTTCGGTCAATTTCTAATCGCCAGCGCGGAGCACGTCGACACCCCGACGTGCTCCGCGAACGCCGCCTGCATGACAGCTGAAAACAAAAAGCCCCCGAACCTTTCGATTCGGGGGCTTTTCGTAGAATGTGGCGGTGAAGAAGGGATTTGAACCCTTGATACGATTTCTCGTATACACACTTTCCAGGCGTGCTCCTTCGACCACTCGGACACTTCACCGTTTCTCTTCAAGCTATTCAGCCTGTCGAGGCGCGCTAATTTAGTCGAAGAGGTTTGCCTTGGCAAGTATTTTTTTCAGAATTTTCATGCGCTTAAGCCAATCCAGGAAAAGCCCGTAGGAATCAGGGCAATGCTGCCATTGTCGCCTGCGCTTTTACCGCGCGCCAAGCGCGCGCCCCGCTGCAGCGCGGGCTCAAGGGCGATGGCTGACCGACCAGTCAGTCTTGCTGCTTTACCTGACCGGTGGTGCTGGGTAACGTCGTGGCCACGCCACCTAAAGGACTCTGCCATGAGCGAGCTGATTACCTACCACGCCGAAGACGGCATCGCCACACTGACCCTGAACAACGGCAAGGTCAACGCCATCTCACCGGATGTCATCCAGGCGTTCAATGCTGCACTCGACCGCGCGCTGCAAGACCGCGCGGTGGTAATCATCACCGGCCAACCCGGCATCCTCTCCGGTGGCTACGACCTCAAGGTGATGACCGCCGGTCCCACGGAAGCGGTCAGTCTGGTCACCGCTGGCTCCACCCTCGCCCGCCGCCTGCTCTCGCATCCCTTCCCGGTGATCGTCGCCTGTCCGGGCAATGCCGTAGCCAAAGGGGCATTTTTGCTGCTGTCTGGCGACTACCGTATTGGCGTCGAAGGCCCTTTCAAGATCTGTCTGAACGAGGTGCAGATCGGCATGACCATGCACCACGCAGGTATCGAACTGGCCCGCGACCGCCTCGGGCGGGCGGCGTTCCAGCGCTCGGTGAACAACGCCGAGGTGTTCGACCCACAGGGCGCCTTGGCTGCCGGCTTCCTCGACAAGGTGGTGCCCGTCGAGCAATTGCAGGCCGCCGCGCTGGCCGCTGCCGCTGAACTGAAAAAACTGAACATGCTGGCGCACAAGAACACCAAGCTCAAAGTGCGCAAGGCCCTGCTCGAAGCACTGGACGAGGCGATCCTCGCCGACCAGAACTACCTGGGCTGAACCCAGCACCGCGCCACCCGGCTCACACGCAGGTTTGCCGCGCACAGTGCACAGTCGTACACTGCGCCGCGACTGTCTGGTGTGAGTCGTATCATGCTTTATATGTTCCGCATGCTCCTGCTGGCGCTGCACTTTCTTCTGGTGGGCGTGGTGGGCCTGTTGATCGGCCTGCTACGGCCTTTCAACCCCGACAACAGCCGCCTGTTCGCCCACCTCTACAGCGTGCCCGCCGCCTGGATCATGCGCATCAGGGTGAAAGCCGAAGTCGGCCCGCTGTGGGACCAGCCGCCCGGCTGTGTGATCATCGCCAACCATCAATCGAACTTCGATCTGTTCATCCTCGGCCAGGTCGTTCCACCGCGCACGGTGGCCATCGGCAAGAAGAGCCTGGGCTGGATTCCGTTGTTCGGCCAGTTGTTCTGGCTGGGTGGCAACGTACTGGTGGACCGCGGCAATGCCTATCAGGCGCGCCGTGCCATGCAGGCCACGACCCGCACGCTGCGCAGCGGCACCTCGATCTGGATTTTCCCCGAAGGCACGCGCAACCCCGGTGAGCAACTGCTGGGTTTCAAGAAAGGCGCATTCCACATGGCCGTCGAGGCTGGCGTGCCGATCGTACCGGTATGCGTGAGCCGCTATTCGCAACGCCTGGGCCTGAACCGCTGGCGCAAGCGCACGGTGATCGTCCGCTCCCTGGCCCCAATCGCCACCACTGGGCTGACCCAGCAGGACCTGCCGGCACTGATCGAGCAGTGCCGTACGCAAATGCAGCACTGCATCGACCACATGGAAGCTGAGCTGGACGAGGCGTGAGCGCAGCCCTCGGGCTCGACGACCGGATAAATCTTCATCCTGCCTGGTTGCTCCCTGTCGCCACTGGGCCCAAGCTGTCTGACGTGTTCAACCGGATAAGCGGACAGTCATGGGTCGAGTCGTCGCAGCGGCGGTGTACAGCGCCGGTCGCAAGGTCACCAATATCAGCATCGACGAGGGCGCAGAATGGGCACGCAAGCCCGGACACTTCGTATGGATCGGCCTGGAAGCGCCCAACGCCGAGGAACTGGCCAACTTGCAGCGCCAGTTCGGCCTGCATGAACTGGCCATCGAAGACGCCCTCGAAAAACACAGCCGCCCCAAGCTCGAAACCTTCGGCGACGCGTTGTTCATCGTCACCTATTCACCGGTTCGCCATGAGGGCCGGCTGGAGTTCATCGAAACCCATATTTTCGCGGGCAACGGCTACATCATCACGTGTCGCAACGGGCACTCCAAATCCTACGCCCTGGTGCGCCAGCGTTGCGAAGCGCGCCCGCTGCTGCTGGAGCACGGCGAAGACTTCGTGTTGTACGCCCTGCTCGACTTCGTGACAGAGAACTACCAACCGGTCAGCGAAGCGATCCATGGGGAAATCGAGACGCTGGAGCAAAGCGTGCTCAGCAACTCATTGCGTGAAGAGGATATCCAGCGTCTGCACAGCCTGCGTCGCGACACCCTGCGTCTGCGCCGCTACGTGGCGCCGATGGTGGAAATCAGCGAGGAATTGCAGCGCCTGAGCTTTCCGTTCATCGACAAGAACATGCGCCCCTATTTTCGCGATGTGCAGATCCACGTGACGCGGCAGATGGAAGACCTCGCCGGGATCCGTGATATCGCCAGCCAGACCATCGAAATCGGCATGCTGCTGGAGTCGTCGCGCCAGAGCATCACCCAACGCAAGTTCGCCGCCTGGGCAGCGATACTGGCGTTTCCCACGGCGATTGCCGGGATCTACGGGATGAATTTCCAGAACATGCCGGAGCTGGGCTGGCACTACGGGTATTTTGCAGTGCTGGGCGTGATCGGGTTGGGGTGCACGGGGCTCTACGCGAGCTTCAAGCGTTCGGGTTGGCTATAAACGCTCGAATCAAGCGCTGCGCCTGAACGGCCTTAGGCTTGATCAAACAACGTTGCCGCGGGCCCTGGCCGGCTGCTGAATGAACCTGAGCATCCACTCGCCGACCAAATCGCCTTGGTGCTCGCTGGCCAGGCTCGCCACGGCCTTCTGGTAAACGTCCTCGCCCAGAGACGCCTGGCGGGCATCGAGCAGCGCGCGCGAGTAGTCGTGGACGAACTCCGGGTGCCCCTGGAAACACAACACCTGATCACGGATATGGTAGGCGGCGTTCGGGCAGAAGTCGCTCGAAGCAATCACCGTCGCCCCCTCGGGCAATGCCGTCACCTGATCCTGGTGGCTGATCAGCAGGGTCAGTTCGCTGACCTGCGGGTCCATCCACGGCGCATGCGCAGCCAGGCTGTAGCGATGGATGCCCACGCCCCAGCCCTTGTCGGCCCGCTCGGCCTTGCCACCCAGGGTGAGCGCCAGCAACTGGTGGCCAAAACACACGCCCAGCAGTTTCTCGCCGCGCTCATAGAGCTTGAGCAGATAGGCCTTGAGGGTTTGGATCCAGGCATCGGTGCCGAAGGAGTCGGCCTTGCTGCCGGTCACCAAGTAGGCATCGAAACGCTCGGTGTCTGCGGGGTAGTCGCCGTTCATCACGTTGTACACGCAAAACTCGGCGGCGACCGGCTGACGCGAAAACAGCTGCTCGAACATCCTGCCGTAGCCCTGGTACTGCGCAACCAGTTCCGGTCGCAGGACATCGGTTTCAAGGATGCAGATGCGTAACGACATAGGGATAGTCCTGAACGACGTGGTGGGGATTTTTCGCTAAAGACTGACGCGAAAGCCCCGTACAAGCAAGTAGGATGTCCAGACGAACGGTAGGCCCTGTAACCCTTGGTAACTCCCTTCGCGCACTCGTCTAGCGAGAGCATGACAGCCAGGTGGCCAATGGCCTTGAAACCGCAGGAAATCAGATCGGTCACGGTTAGAACAAAGCGTTCTGAAACAAGGACGTCGCGCGCCCTACCTTTGGTTGTATACCCATCAATATGCGGTATGGAGGTACGGCACTGCATCACGCCGCTGTGATCGACCCGACGCCACGCAAGGAAGCCTAGGGTTTTTCAGGAATAACAACAATGAAGGCGGTCCGCCATGTTCAGACAATCAAAAGTACGCCAAGCCGGGCTCATACTCTTCGCCACGACGCTGCTGCTGATTTTGCCGAATCTTTCTCGGCTCTTTGGCTGACAGTGCCTGTGGTCTTTTCCCACGATGCGCAGGTAATCTTCTGACCTTGATGGTTGGAGATTACCTATGCGTCTGCTGTTCGCCCTGCTCTGCCTGCTGCCTGCGCTGCCGTCGGCGGCCGCATCACTGAACCTGCAAATCGGTGATCAGCCGCGCACCTGGCACACCGAACAGCTGCTAACGCACCCGCAGGCACGTGACATCACCATTGAACAGGACGTGGCCTACAAGCGCACCCTGCACTACCGCGCCGTACCCCTGGCCGCGCTGCTCGAAGGGGTAAGCGCGGACGATCACCTGCAGGCCGTGGCATTGGACGGGTTCGCCGCCGAGATGCCAGCCGGGCCACTGTTGCAGGCAGGACCGGCACGCGCATGGCTGGCCATCGAGGACCCGGCGCAGCCCTGGCCGCCACTGGCCGCAGGTAAGCCCAGCGCCGGGCCGTTCTACCTGGTGTGGACCGCGCCACAGGCCAGCCACATCCGCCCGGAACAGTGGCCCTACCAGATTGCCTCGATTCGCCGCCTGCCCCCGGTAGCGGCACGCTTTCCCGCCCTGTTACCGGACCCGACCCTGGCCAAGGACAACGCCATCCGCCAGGGCTTTGCCCTGTTCCAGCAGAACTGCCTGGCGTGCCATCGCCTCAACGGCAGCGGTGATGCGCAGTTCGGCCCCGACTTGAACCTGCCACACAACCCTACCGAATACTTCCAGCCAGCCTACCTGCGCCAGTACATCCGCGATCCACAGAGCCTGCGGCACTGGCCGCAGGCGAGGATGCCGGGATTCCCGGTGCAGGTCCTGAGCGATCCGGAGCTTGATGCGTTGTTGGCCTACCTGAAGCACATGGCAGGGCGCAAGGCGCAATGATCGCTAGGCGATCTGCCGCTCCTGCCTGACGCCCCAGCCTTCCACCTCGCCGCCACAGGGCGAGACGACCCGCTCGAACGACGCTTCGAACGCGCCGATGCCCCGGTAGGTGGCGTACATCACCTTGCTCAGCTCCAAGTGCCAGGCGCCATCGTCGCGCTCGCTCACCTGGGCATTGATGGACTCGCCGCGAAATTGCCCAGCCGCACGACGGGCGCCAGCCTCGTCAGGGAACACCGCATAGAACTCGATGGGGTGGATTTGCGTGAAGTCGAAACCGCCAGCTTTCATCTGGCGAAGGACACTGCTGCTGATGTCATCGTTCTGGCTGCTCATGAAACGTCCTCCTGAAATGCAATGGATAGACTTTCCGTGCACACGACACACCCGTCCGGCACGCACAGGCGCAGGGCGGTTCGAGCTGATGCAAGACGCGAATGAAAGCGGCGCAGGTCCGCAGAGTAGACCGGCGCCAGATACCAGCTTAGTGCCTGCGCAGGCACCTTGCCAGAAGCTCAGCACACCTCGCGGATCGCGCTGATCACCACGCCGTTCTGTTCCTTGAGCCAGCGCGCGGTGGGGGAATGGCTACGCCCCTGGAAGTCGTTGAGGTCCAGCTCATCCATGACCGGGAACAGATGCGAACGAATGGCCCGCGCCGCGTCCTCCTCACTGGGGCACTGCTCGGCGGTGAGCAGCAGCGACGACGGTTCGCCCTTCTGGTCGGCAAAGATGACTTCCCACTCTTTCATCGATCAACCCTCGCTCGCAACGCAATGGTGAGTGACATCCGTAATAGCTGACCGCCACGCACCCGCATTGTTCAGCAGCGCCCACCTGCGAACGAAAAAAAGCCCCGTGTCCACCCTGGACTGGGCTGCTACGCAGTCCGTATACGACACAAGGCCGCGCCTGCAATGACCGCGCAAGCCCAGTTCGAGCGGGCACAGCGGTCATTGCAGGGGCGGCCTTGTAACGCGAATGGGCCGCACAGCGGCCCCTGGCGATCTGGAACGGGTTACTTGGGCGTGCCGTGCACCACCCCGGCGGTGTTGTCCAGCAGGCTCTTGGTGGCGGTCTGGATGTAGGCTTCCAGTTTCTTGAGCATCGCCGGCTGGTCTGGGCTGTCGATCAGTTCGGCCTTGAACTGGCTGCCCAACTGGTAGCGGTACAGACGGGGCGTCATGTCCTTGGACTCGATCAGGATGCGATCACCCTGTACCAGCCCCACCACCTGCTCACTGCCCGATGGTTTGATCATCCCCACGCCCTGGTCGCCCTCAGGCAGGTTGAGCAGGTCGCGCCCCCAGCACTGGTGACGGGTCTGGCCACCGAGGCGGCCCATGATGGTCGGCACGATATCGACCTGGGTACCGACGGTGTGGTTGACCGCGCCGAACTTCTCCTGGATGCCAGGGGCGATCAGCAGCAGCGGTACGTTGAAGCGGCCCAGGTCCAGTTCGGTGACCTGCTCATGGTTGGCGAAGCCGTGGTCGCCGACGATGACGAACAAGGTGTCCTTGAAGTACGGCTCCTTGCGCGCCTTCTCAAAGAACTGGCCCAGCGCCCAATCGCTATAGCGCATGGCAGTCAGGTGCTCGTCCAGGCGGCCTTGGCCGGTCACCTTGTCCACCGGCAAGTCCTTGGGCAACGCGTACGGCGTGTGGTTGGAGAGTGTCTGCAACAGTGCGTAGATCGGTTTCTTGCCGTCGTGCTTGGCCAGTTCCTGGTTGCCACGCTCGAACATGTCCTGGTCGGAAACACCCCAGGTCGGGTCCGAGAACACTGGGTTGACGAAGTCGTTACGCCCGATGAAGGTGGTCATGCCCTGGTTGCCGAAGAACCCCGACTGGTTGTCCCAGGCGAAGTCACCGTTGTAGACGTAGACATCGTCGTAATCACGGGCGCTGAGCAGTGCAGGCAAGCCGGACAGCTTGTGGCCGCCTTCGGGGGTCTGCATCAGGTATTCGAAGCCCGGCAGGTTGGGGAAGCACGCCATGGTGGCGAACATGCCCTGATGGGTGTGGGTGCCGTTGGAGAAAAAGCGGTCGAACAGCAAGCCTTCTTTGGCCAGCTTGTCGAAGTAAGGCGTGATGTTGTTCGGGCTGCCCAGCGCGCCCACGGAGTGGCCGGCGAAGCTTTCCATGAGAATCACCACCACGTTCTTGACCGCCAGGGTCCGTGCCTGTGGCGGCAGGAAGTCGCGGCGGATGGCCGCTTCGTCGGCGTCGACCAGGGTGTCGTGGGGCGTCAGCAACTGCTCGCGCACGGTCTGGGTCGCTTCGTTCTGTTCAAGCACCGGCTTCCAGAGATTGGCGCGGTCCTCGCCGTAGCGACTCTTGGCTGCATCGATCAAGGTCAGGGTGCCGTTCAGGCCCAGTTGGTTGACGAAGTTCGAATCCGTGGTGAAGGCATCGCCCCAGCGCATCGGCGGGCCTTGGCGCAGGGTGCCACGGGCGGCGATCACCGCCACCAGCAGGATCACCATGAACACCGCCAGACGCCCGTACCACGGCGCTGCCGAGCGACTGCCCAGGCTTGGCGCACGGCCCCGGGTCAGGCGATCAATTCCCTTGAACAACAGGCTCAGCAACCAAGTGCCGAACAACCAGGCCAGCAGATAGCGCACCACCGGGAAGCCATACCAGAGCATGCTCAGGACGGTCTTGGGATCCTCGTTGATGTATTGGAACACCAAGCCGTTCAGACGCTGGTGGAATTCGCGGTAGAAGTCCATCTCCATCAGGCCGAGGAACATCACCACGCTCGAGGCGACGGTCAGCCACAGGCGAAATGCCCCGCGCCGGGCCATAGCCCACGGGCTCAGGATCGCCAGCAGCAACGGGATGCTGATGTACACCACCACACGCAGGTCGAAGCGCAGGCCGTTGAAGAAGCCTTCGGCGACGGTCGAGTAAGGCGTCTGGCCGATCATGTCGCTGTTGTAGACCAGCAGCGCCAGGCGCACCAGGCTCAACATGAACATGATCACCAGGCCGCTGAGTAGCGTATAGAGCAGGTGGGATTTGAGGGTTGGCGAGAACGCGCCTCGCGCGCCCTTTTGCTTCAAGGCGTCCGTGTTGGCCATGAATGGAGAGATCCTAGGATTGCTGGTTTGCGAAAAAGGCGACGTCGCCGACAGCCGGAAGGCCCCACCGCCTTAGGTGGCGTGGTGCCCATGCAGCATTGTGCGGCGCGGATTCTCGAAAATCGAGTGTGAAAATTATGTCGACAGAACCGCTGCGGGTATTTGTCAGAGCCGCACATTACCCCGTGGCCCGGCGATGGCCCAGATGATCAGCCCGAGTACCGGCAGCAACACGATTAGCAGGATCCACAGCACCTTGATGCCGACTTCAGCACCGCTCTTGAGTACATTGAGGACTGCCCAGATGTCCAAGGCGAGAATGATCAGGCCCACCAGCCCGTTGAATGTCGATCCCATGTCAGCATCTCCTGCGATAAATATCGCCAGAGCATAGCCGTCTATCGCGACCATAGAAGGGAATCCTTGGTCAGGGCCATCGGTCACTGGATAGACTGCCTACACAGACTGATCCGAGGTTCCAATGCCACCTGCACACACACCACACGTATCCGCCTCCCTGTTCGCCGCTTGGCGGCAACAGGCGTTGAACACCCCCTGGCTCAGCGCAGGCCTGGGCTTGAGCCTGCTGGCCATCGTCGCGCTGTTGCTGGCGAGCCTGTGGAACGCGGTCAGCGGCGAGCATGCCGATAACCTGCACCTGGCCGCGCTGGGCGGACTTGGCGGCTTTGCCGCCACCGCGCTTGGTGCGGTGCTGGCGGTGGTGCTGCGCGATGTGAGTGCCCGAACGCAGGATGTGATGCTTGGCTTTGCCGCCGGCATGATGCTCGCGGCCAGTTCGTTCTCGCTGATCCTGCCTGGGCTGGAAGCTGCCCGTGCGATCACCGGGAATGGCCCGGCGGCGGCGTTCACCGTGGTGCTGGGCATGGGCCTTGGCGTCTTGCTGATGCTTGGCCTGGACCGATTCACCCCCCACGAACACGAAAGCACTGGCCCTTGCGGCCCGGACGCTGAACGCATCAACCGGGTGTGGCTATTCGTGCTGGCAATCACCCTGCATAACCTGCCCGAAGGCATGGCCATCGGTGTCAGCTTTGCCACTGGCGACCTGAACATCGGCCTGCCGCTGACCAGCGCAATCGCCATCCAGGACATCCCCGAAGGCCTGGCCGTAGCCCTAGCCCTGCGTGCCACGGGCCTGTCCAACCTCAAGGCCGCGCTGGTGGCCATCGGCTCCGGTCTGATGGAACCGTTGGGGGCAGTGATCGGCCTGGGGATTTCCACCGGCTTCGCCTTGGCCTACCCCATCAGCATGGGGCTGGCGGCCGGAGCGATGATCTTCGTGGTGTCCCACGAAGTTATTCCAGAAACCCACCGCAATGGGCACCAGACGGCAGCAACCCTGGGGCTCATGGGAGGATTCGCGGTGATGCTGTTTCTGGATACGGCATTGGGCTGAACAACATCGCCGCGCAGCTCGTAGCGGCGAATCAGTGCCAGGTCGGTAACGTGCGCGGTAGCCGTCCTCAGACGTGAACGGCCACCTTCAACGCTTCCAGCGCCGGCTCGACCTTGATCCCGAGCGCCTCACCCAGCTCCAGCACACGCGCCAGGTCATGCTGGCCGACCATCACCATCTGCAATTCATCATCGAGCAGTTGGCTGAAGTTCAGCAGCACATAGCCGCCGGCCTCTTTGTTCAACGCGCCCATCTGCACCTGGATGCGATTGAGGGCGGTCAGCGGCTCGGTGCGAGCCAATTGCTTGGCCTTAAGGGTAAACGGCACGCTCTTGTCGAACGAGTCGCTGATCTGCTGGAACAGGTCCTGGTAGCTGTCGGCCTGGAACAAAACCGTGTCAGGCAGGCTGCCGACCACGACCCACTCCCCCAGCGCGAACGGGAAGCTGTCGTCGTAGTTGATGTCGGGGTTGGCTGCGAGGAAGGCGGCTGGATCCGCGTAAGCTTGGATGGCTTCTTCAGCGATGCGCTCGATCTCTTCGTCGCGCATGCAGCCTGCGCCGATCAGGCGGATGAATTCGAGCAACTGGTCTTTCATGGGGGCCCTGCGCATTGGCGTAAAAGGCGCCAAGGATAGCCGCAAACGCCCCCGACCGCTAACCGGCAAGCGCCTCCAGACGCGCCGCCGCCTCGACCGCCCCCATGGTGCGAGCAGCCAGCAAGGCATTGCTGCCGGCTGCATCGAGGTGCATCGGATCAGCACCCTGGCCCAGCAGGTAGTCCAGCATCTCGACGCGGTTGAACATCGCCGCCAGCATCAACGCCGTGCGCCCATCGGCGGCGGCGGCATCTACCGGCACGCCATGCTCGAGCAGCAACCGAACCATTGCCAGGTCGCCTTTGAAAGCAGCGCCTGCGATAGGCAACTGACCGTTGTCATTGGCGATCAGGGGGTCAGCACCATGAGCCAGCAATACCCGCACCGCCTCATGATGGCCATGGTAGCTGGCCAGCATCAGCAAGGTGTCACCCTTGTGATTGCGCAAGTCAGGCGGTAAACCGCTGGCAAGCAACCGTTCGAGCATCGAAGCATCGCCGCGGCGGGCGCGCTCGAAGACTTCATCGGCAAATGCGGCCCTCTCTTCGGCGGTCATGCTGAGGGATTGTTGATCGGACACGGGGAACCTCCTGGCAGTTGATAGGCCCAATTGTTGGTCAGGCATTGCTCGTGGCGCAAAGGTTCAGAATCTATCGACAGGCAAGGCCCACGCTATCACCGTGCATTTTGCACTGTGCAAAATGCACGACCTTGCAGAATGCAAGGAAGTTCGACAGCAAAGGCATCGCAAATCATTGTTTTTAAAGGATTTTTAATAGCGAAAAATCTGGCACGGTCGCTGCAACCATCAACTCATGTCTGCCAACACAACAGTCAGGAGTTGATATGGACCTTATCCAGGAAAAATTCGCCTCGGTCTTCAGCGCCTATCAGGTGGCGACCCAGCCCCGCCCGGACGGCGGTGTGCTGCTTACGCTGCGCGCTGTCGACGGCAAGGTGACTCGCCGCGTGCTGACCTACGGCCAGTTGCACAGCGCAGAGCAGCTGTCCTGGGCAATCAGCGCCATTCGCCGTGACCTGGCCGAGCAAGCCAGCGAACTGCCGGTGATCTCGATGCTACAGAGCCAACAGCGTTTCGCGCTACCGACCTATCGCTGATCGCTGCACCCTTTCGCGGGGCGCACTTTTTTCATGTAGGGACTGCATGAAAAAAGCGCGCCCCGCGAACCGTTTACCGCCCCTCAAAGCTCATCGATGCCAGCGAACGCGTGCGCAGTGGCGTCGCCGGTCAAACGTGGCGTCATGCCTTGCTCATTGGCAAACAGCCGCACGGCCAGGCAGAACGGGCTATCGCCCAAGTCGAACCAGCGCGGGGTCGCGCCGGGCACCACCAGCACATCGCCTTTCTCGCACAGCACCGCGTACACCTGATCGCCAAGGCGCAGGCTCAGTTGCGCCCGCCCACTCAACAGCGCGAAGACCTCGGCACTGTCATGTACGTGCTCTTCGCGCAGGTCTTGCTGGGCGGGATCGACAGCATCGCAGCTCACCACACTGACGGCCTGGCAGCCGTGCTCGGTCATCAGCCGGTCCAGCGGCGCGCGGCAGGCGTCGAGCACTTCCTGCGCGGGGCTACCAGGACGCAAACGCACGTCTGGTTGCCATCGGGCAAAACGCACGCCCTGCTCGGCCAAGGTTGCGACGATATCGTCGTGGTGGGTCAGCACCTTGTACGCAAGCTCAGGGCTGGCGACGTGGAAAACGCTGAGAATGCTCATCAGGGGTCGTTCCTGCGGTCAGTCAAACGAAGGCCAATGATAACGGCTGCCGCCAGCGCGGCGACGCTGGCTATACCAAAGGTGAAGTGCGGGCCCAGCCAGTTCCAGCTGTAGCCCGAGTAAAGTGCGCCTAACGCACCACCGGTGCCGGACAACGCCGCGTACAGTGCCTGGCCCTGACCTTGCTGCCGGGCGCCGAAGCTCCCCTGCACGAAGGCGATGCAGGCGGCGTGGAAACAGCCGAAAGTGGCCGCATGCAGCACTTGGGCGAACACCAGCACCACCGGCTCGCCGGCCAGGTTACCCAGCAGCAGCCAGCGCAGGGCTGCGAGCAGGAAGCTGGCCAGCAGGACCTGACGCACCGAAAAGCGCGTGAAGATCCGCCGCATGGCCATGAACACCAGCACTTCAGCCACCACGCCCAGGGCCCACAGCAAACCGATCGCACCACGGCTATAGCCAAGGTGCTCCAGGTGCAGGGTGAGGAAAGTGTAGTAAGGGCCGTGGCTCAGCTGCATCAGCGCCACGCAAAGGTAGAACGCCACCACCCCCGGCGCCGCCAACTGCTTGAGAAAGCCGCCTGCCGCCTGCCGCTCGGCGTGCTCCACCGGCTGTGCATTCGGCACCCAGAGGCTGGCGGCGACGATACCGGCCATGATGGTCACCAGCGCCACCGGGTAGATATCCAGGCTCAGCCACTCGAACAACCGGCCCAGGCCAACCACGCTGAGGATGAAGCCGATCGAGCCCCACAACCTGACCTGGCTGTAGCGCGAGGTCTGACCGTGCAGATGGGCCAAGGTGATCACCTCGAACTGTGGCAACACCGCATGCCAGAAGAACGCGTGCAGGGCCATTACCAGCGCCAGCCAGGCGTAGCTCTTGCCGAAGAAGATCAACGAGAAGCTCGCCAGAGTCGATAACGCCCCCAAGCGCACGATCAGCAGGCGTCGGCCGCTGCGGTCGCCCAGCCAGCCCCACAGGTTGGGGGCGATGCAGCGCATCAGCATGGGAATGGCCACCAGCTCGCCGATGCGGGCCGGGGAAAAACCCAGATGGTCGAAGTACAGCGCCAGGAACGGCGCGGTGGAACCGAGCAGGGCGAAGTAGAACAGGTAGAAGCTGGACAGGCGCCAGTAGGGAATCATCGCAAGGTCCGCTCAGGGGTTCCCGGCCTGTCGCGGGGCACCGGCGCTTGCACGGTGCCTCGCGAGCAGGCCAGCACGGTCACAACTGGCGCAATACCGGGGTGGCGACCTTCACATCGGCATTCTGCGCACGGTGACGCAACAGGTGGTCCATCAGCACGATGGCCATCATCGCCTCGGCGATGGGCGTGGCACGGATGCCCACGCAGGGGTCGTGACGGCCCTTGGTGATCACGTCCACCGGATTGCCATCGATGTCGATCGAGCGGCCCGGAGTGGTGATGCTGGAGGTCGGTTTGAGCGCTAGGTGGGCGACGATCGGCTGGCCCGACGAAATACCACCGAGGATGCCGCCTGCGTTGTTGCTGAGGAACCCCGCCGGGGTCAGTTCGTCGCGGTGCTCGGTGCCGCGCTGGGCGACGCTGGCGAAACCTGCGCCGATCTCCACGCCCTTGACCGCGTTGATGCTCATCAGCGCGTGGGCAAGCTCGGCATCGAGACGGTCGAAGATCGGCTCGCCCAGACCAGGCATGACGCCTTCGGCGACCACGGTGATCTTCGCGCCCACCGAGTCCTGGTCACGCCGCAGTTGGTCCATGTAGGCCTCAAGCTCAGGCACCTTGGACGGGTCAGGGCTGAAGAAGGCGTTCTCTTCGACCGAATCCCAGGTCTTGAAGGGGATTTCGATCGGACCCAGCTGACTCATGTATCCGCGCACGCGAATGCCCTGGGTTGCCAGGAACTTCTTGGCGATAGCGCCAGCGGCCACGCGCATGGCGGTCTCGCGCGCCGAACTGCGGCCGCCGCCACGGTAATCGCGGGTGCCGTACTTGTGGTGGTAGGTGTAGTCGGCGTGGGCTGGGCGGAACAGGTCCTTGATCGCCGAGTAGTCCTTGGACTTCTGGTCGGTGTTGCGGATCAGCAAGCCAATCGAGCAGCCGGTGGTACGCCCCTCGAACACACCGCTGAGGATCTCCACCTCGTCGGCTTCCTGGCGCTGCGTGGTGTGACGGCTGGTGCCGGGCTTGCGCCGGTCGAGGTCGCGCTGCAGGTCAGCCAGGGAGATTTCCAGGCCCGGTGGGCACCCGTCGACAATGGCGACCAACGCCGGGCCGTGGCTTTCGCCAGCGGTGGTGACAGTGAACAGCTTGCCGTAGGTATTGCCGGACATGGACGCTCCGCGAAATCTGCCTGAGATGAACGAAAGCGGCAGTATACGTAAATCAGGCTGGCCTGTGCGTGCGGACTTACGCCCCGAGCAGGCCGTGACGGGCGGTTGCGCGCGAACCTTCGCCTCCAATCCCGGTCTTACGTTCACCCTCCCCACGCAGTACCTCGCCCATGAAGCGCCGCCTCACCGCCCTGCTCCTGCTGCTGTGCGCCAGCCTTGCGCAGGCCGCCGCCCCTACCGTGCTGCAACGCCCCATCGACTTGGACACTGGCGCAGGCGTGCTGCACGGCAGCCTGCTGCTGCCCCAGCAGGACACGCCACCACCGGTAGTGCTGATCATCGCCGGGTCCGGCCCCACCGACCGCGACGGCAACAATCCCGCTTCGGGGCGTATCGACAACCTCAAGCGCCTGGCCCTGCTGCTGGCCAACGCGCACATCGCCAGCGTGCGCTTCGACAAACGCGGCGTCGCTGCCAGCCAGCCGGCCACCCCCGATGAGCGCGACCTGAGTGTCGAGCGCTATGTCGCCGATGTGGTGGCCTGGGGGCAACTGCTGCGCCACGACCCACGCTTCGGCCCGCTGATTCTGGTGGGCCACAGCGAAGGCGCGCTGATCGCCTCGCTGGCCGCCGAGCAGGCCGGCGCCAGCGCCGTCATTACCCTCGCCGGCAGTGGCCGTCCGGTCGCCGATGTGCTGCGCGAGCAACTCGCCCAGCGCCTTCCGCCCGCACAACTGGCCGCTGGCGTGGCAGTGATCGACCGGCTACAGGCCGGGCAGACCAGCCTCGAGGTGCCAACGTTGCTGCGCCAGGTGTTTCGCCCCAGCGTGCAGCCCTACCTGATCACCCTGCTGCGCCAGGACCCGGCCGCCGCCTTCGCGCGCTTGCAGATGCCGGCTTTGATCGTCCAGGGGCGCAACGATGTGCAGGTGGAAGTGGCCGACGCCGAACAGCTCAAGGCCGCCAAGCCCGATGCCCAACTGGCGCTGATCGATGGCATGAACCACATGCTGCGCATCAGTCCTAAGGATATGAGCCAGCAGCGCGACAGCTACCGTAACCCCGAATTGCCCCTGGCGCGCGAGCTGGGCGAGCAGATCGTCACCTTTATCCGCCGCCTGCCGGCCGCCTGAGACCTGCGCCGCACGAAAGCTCACGCTTTTACCCGCGCTGCCGATAAGGGTGCTGACAAAGCGGTGATTCTGCGCCTACAGGCAGTGATCACCCGGCCGCCGTGCACTTGAGGATGCCCTGATGACCGATGCCCCCGCCGCCGAGGCGACCGAAGAACAAGCCCCGGAAAGCGCCCCGCAGCCGTGGGCAGACCTTGCCACCGAACATTTCCAGTTGCTGCGCCTGGCGCCGCTGCCCACCGACCGTAACAGCGGCGCGCGCCCGCTGCGCTTCGTACGATTCGGCTATGCCGAGCGCCACGACAAGGAACACAGCCTGCTGCGCTTGGAAATTCACCTGCCAGGGCAAAAAGTGCGCAAGGAGCAGAACCGCCTGGACATCCGCGTCGACCACGCGCAACAGCGGGTGAGCATCGGCGCGGACGCGGGCATGCAGATCGAGCCGCTCAACCGCGGCTTGGGCCGCTACCTGCTGGCACAGGCCGTGCAGTGGTTGCAACAGCGCTGCGCGCACTACCACATCGAGGGCATGAACCTGCCGAACAAGGACGCACTCAACGAAGACACCCGCCTGCGCCGCGACCACGTGCTGCACAGCGTCGGGCTCGAAGTGGAGTATCTTGAGGGGCAGTTGCTCAAAGGGCGCGTCAAGGACACCTCGGTAAGCAAGCTCAAAGGCGGCTGGAATACCGAGAAAGTCCAGCGCGTCGACATGCTCGAAGCCGCCGGCATGTTGCAACAGGCCGAGCAGAACCTGCTGGAAAAAGAAGCCCAGCTGCGCGAGCGTGACGAACGTGTGGCCAAGTACCGCCGCGAGGACGGTGGATTGCGCTTCACCATCACCTGCCTGGTGGCCTTTGCGCTGTTCCAGACCGGCTTGCTGATCTGGATGGCGACGCGCTGAAACCTGATGGGGCCGCCGCGCGGCCCCGCACTCACACCCGTGAGGCGAACAGCGCCTGATGCTGGCGGCACTGCTCGGCAGTGAGCATGAATACGCCGTGTCCGCCACGCTCGAACTCAAGCCAGGCGAAGTCGACCTCCGGGTACAACGCCTCGACATGCACCTGGCTGTTGCCCACCTCGACGATCAGCAAGCCTTTCTCGGTCATGTGCTCAGCCGCCTCGGCCAGCATCCGCCGCACCAGATCCAGCCCATCGTTACCGCAGGCCAGGCCCAGCTCGGGCTCGTGGTGATATTCCGCAGGCATGTCGGCGAAATCTTCGGCATCGACATACGGCGGGTTGGACAGGATCAGGTCGAAGCGCTGCCCCGGCAAGCCTGCGAAACCATCGCCCTGCACGGTGCAGACGCGCTGATCCAGGCCATGCCGCTCGATGTTCTGGTTGGCCACCTCGAGCGCATCGAAGGACAAGTCGGCCAGCACCACTTCGGCCTCCTGGAACACATCGGCGGCAACGATGCCGATGCAGCCAGAGCCGGTGCACAAGTCAAGGATGCGCGCAGGCTCTGCCGCCAGCCAAGGCTCGAAGCGCTTTTCGATCAGTTCGCCAATCGGCGAGCGCGGCACCAGCACGCGTTCGTCGACGATGAACGACATGCCGCAGAACCACGCTTCACCCAGCAAGTAGGCGGTGGGCACACGGTCTTCGATACGGCGCTTGAGCAGGTGCTGCAAACGGACCCGTTCGTCATCTTCGAGGGCGCAGTCCAGGTAGCTGTCGGCCACTTCCCACGGCAGGTGCACGGCACCCAGTACCAGCAGGCGAGCTTCGTCCCAGGCATTGTCGGCGCCATGGCCGAAGAACAGCTCATGCTCATGGAAGCGGCTGACCGCCCAGCGGATATGGTCGCGCAAGGTGCGCAAACGGGATGTGATCACGGGGGACTCCTTTTCAGACAGGACAAAAGTCTAACAGCCCACACCACACAAATGTTCCTTCCGATAGCCAGACAGGTAGCCCTAAGCCAGTAACCATGCTGCTTGCAATGTCAACCATTCACATTGACGCCAAGGCAAGGGAGAATAGGTATACAAAAGCCCTATCCGAGGAGCCCTTGATGTCTGTTCCAACCACGATGTTCCGCCTCACGGGCCGTGACTACCCGCCGGCCAAACTCGGCCAGGCCAGCCTGATCGTCATCGATGCGCAAAAGGAATACCTGAGCGGTCCGCTGACGCTATCGGGCATGGACGAGGCCGTGGCGAACATCGCCCGGTTGCTCGACGCCGCACGCAAGGCCGGGCGCCCGATCATCCATGTTCGCCACCTCGGCACCGTGGGTGGCCGTTTCGACCCTCAGGGGCCTGCCGGGGAATTCATCCCAGGTCTTGAGCCACGCGACGGCGAAATCGTTATCGAGAAGCGCATGCCCAACGCGTTCAAGAACACCAAGCTGCATGAAACGCTGCAAGAGCTTGGCCACCTCGACTTGATCGTGTGCGGCTTCATGAGCCATTCGAGTGTCAGCACCACCGTGCGTCGTGCCAAGGACTATGGTTACCGTTGCACCTTGGTAGAGGACGCCTCGGCAACGCGCGACCTGGCCTTCAAGGACAGCGTGATTCCGGCCGCACAGATCCACCAGTGCGAAATGGCCGTAATGGCCGACAACTTTGCCTGCGTCGCCCCAACCGCCAGCCTGGTCTGAGCTCTACCGCCCGGCGAACGGGCGGAACCCTGGCCCTGAGCACCGGTCCAAACGCGGATAAGCGACAGCAGAATCCGAGGAAAACCCCCATGAAGCTCAAGGGCAGTTTCAATGCAAGGCGCCTGCGCCAGCGCGAACCCGGCCAGTGGCGCGCGCGCATGGCCGCCGCCTTTGCCGTACTGCTGGCGACATTGGGTATCCTGCTGGCAATGGCCGGTGTGGCGGGCCTGCTGGGCAACTACCCGGCCTTCGCCGAACTCAACGCCAACCGCGCGCTGTCGACAGTGTTCGCAGGCGCTGGGCTGTTGCTGCTGTACCTGGGCGTACGCGCCTGGCGACGCAGCCGCATCCGCTTGCGCCGTGGGCGCGACCTGAACCTCTCGCCGCACCTGATGAAAAAGCACCACTGAACGCACAGTCCTTTGCGGCAGCCCTGTGCCCCGGCCTCATGGAACTGCACATAACTTGCTGATTTAGCCGCTCCCACAGGGTTAGCGTCGCGCTTGCGAAATCAGTTCTCTACACCACAGCGCAGCCCAAAGAGCTGGATGATCTCCATGCAGAACTCCCCTGCACGGATAACACAACCCCGCCCCGCTCGCGTAAACTACGCCGCCCACAGTGGAGGCAGCATGCAGGACGACGACTTTTCTCTGTTCAGCGCCGAGGTGCGCGGCGTCAAGCCGATCAAGCACGATCGCGCCGATGTCGGCAAGCCCAAGGCCGATCGCAAGCAGCTGGCCGGCCTGCGCCAGGCCGCGACCGTGCGCAGCGACAAGACCTTGGTAATCGACGGCCTGTCCGACCAGTTCGTCATCGACGTTGCCGCCGAAGACGAGCTGATGTGGCGCCGTGACGGCGTGCAGGAAACCCAGATCCGCAAACTCAAGCTTGGCCAGATCGCCTTCGAGGGCAGCCTCGACCTGCATGGCATGAGCGTCGAGAAAGCCCGCGAGACGCTCTGGGCCTTCATCGCCGAAGCCACCCAACTCGAAGTGCGCTGCGTACGCGTCACCCACGGCAAGGCCGCCCGTATCGACGGCAAACGCCCGATGATCAAGAGCCACGTCAACACGTGGCTGCGCCAGCACCCGCAAGTGCTCGGTTTCGCCTCGTGCCAAGCACGTCATGGCGGCACCGGTGCGGTGTACGTGATGCTCAAGCGAACCATGCTCGAAGGCCGCGACGAGTGACATCGCGCTTGCAGCGCTGACGTTGCCGCCGTACCCTTCGCCTTTGCGAAATTTTTCCACAGGTAGATCCATGTCCCTGGAACAGAACTACACCGAGATCCTCAGCCAACTGGGCGAGGACGTCTCCCGCGAAGGCCTGCTCGACACGCCGAAGCGGGCAGCGAAGGCCATGAAGTACCTTTGCCGCGGTTATGAGCAAACGCTCGAAGAAGTCACCAACAATGCGCTGTTCAGCTCCGACAACAGCGAGATGGTGCTGGTCCGGGACATCGAGCTGTATTCGATGTGCGAGCACCACATGCTGCCGTTCATTGGCAAGGCACATGTCGCCTACCTGCCCAAGGGCAAGGTGCTGGGCCTGTCGAAGGTCGCGCGCATCGTCGACATGTACGCCCGTCGCCTGCAAATCCAGGAAAACCTCAGCCGCCAGATCGCCGATGCGATCCAGCAGGTCACCGGCGCTGCCGGGGTTGCCGTGGTCATCGAAGCCAAGCACATGTGCATGATGATGCGCGGTGTCGAGAAACAGAACTCCAGCATGCTCACTTCGGTGATGCTGGGCGAGTTCCGCGAAAACGCCGCGACCCGCAGCGAGTTCCTCAGCCTGATCAAGTGATCGGCGCGTAATCCTGGCCGGCCCGCCTGATGGCCTGTTTCAAGACAGGCATCGGGGTCGGCTTTTTCATGTTCAGGAGTTGCCCATGATCGTCAAAGCCCTGCGGGTCGGCCTCGGCCAGCTCATCGTATTCGGCGACTGGATCAGCCGCCCGGCGAAAAAAAAGCGTGATGCTTCGGCCCAGGCCGCCGTCGAACAGCAGGCCAATGGCCTGACGCTGTACCAGTTCCATGCCTGCCCATTCTGCGTGAAGACCCGTCGTACCCTGCACCGGCTGAACGTGCCGGTGGCGCTGCGCGATGCGAAGAACGACGCGCAGCACCGCCAGGCGCTGCTCGAAGGCGGTGGCCGGGTGAAAGTGCCGTGCCTGCGCATCGAGGAAGGCGACAAGGTGACTTGGATGTACGAATCCAAGGACATCATTGCCTACCTCGACAAGCGCTTCGCCAACGCCTGACCGGGCGGCATCGCCTGCTGCGCAGGGTCTGCACGGTACTCGATACCTGTGCAGACCCGCGCAGGCTCAATCGACCATTGGCACATGCCGTGGATGACTCGCCACCCGCGCCAGCCACGCCCGCACTGCCGGGTAGTCGGCAAGGTCGAAGCCGCCCTGGTGGGCCACATGGGTGTAGGCGTACAGTGCGACGTCGGCGATGGAATACTGCTCACCGACCAGGTACGGCGTCATCTGCAACTGCCGCTCCATCACCTTCAGGGCCTTGTAGCCGCCTTTGTGCAACTTGCGGTACTCCTCCAGCCGCTCGTCCGGCAACCCCAGGTAGAACTGAATGAAGCGCGCTACAGCGATGTAGGGCTCGTGGCTGTACTGCTCGAAGAACTGCCACTGCAACACCTGGGTGCGCAGGCGCGGCTCGCTGGGCAGGAACTCGCTGCCATGGGCCAGGAAATTGAGAATCGCGTTGGACTCCCACAAACAGGTGCCATCTTCGAGCTTGAGCACCGGCACCTTGCCGTTGGGGTTCATGGCTAGGAATTCGGGGGTCTCGGTCTGCCCCTTGAGAATGTCCACCGGATGCCATTCATACGGGCGATCGAGCAAGCTGAGCATCAGCTTGACCTTGTAGCAGTTACCCGATTGGTAATCCCCATACACCTTGTACATCGCCCCTCCCCTTAACACGCAGTTGCGAAATCGCCGCCCATAGTTGGCGACTGTACGGCTAATTGCAATGCCTGCTGTATCGCAAAGATCACGCCAGGGCACGGTAGCCTGAAAAAAAAGCTTACACCTGTACAAGGATTCACCCCATGACCGATGTCACTTCTGCCCGCTTGCGCCCCCTGGCAGACAGCTCTCCCTCGGCGGTGGTCGCCGGCTTCATCGCGATGCTCACCGGCTACACCAGCACCCTGGTACTGATGTTCCAGGCCGGCCAGGCCGCAGGCCTGACCCAAGGGCAGATTTCTTCGTGGATCTGGGCCCTGTCGATTGGCATGGCGGTCTGCACCATCGGCCTGTCGCTGCGCTATCGCACCCCGATCACCGTGGCCTGGTCGACCCCCGGGGCGGCGCTGCTGATCACCAGCCTGGGCGGCGTCAGTTATGGCGAGGCGATTGGTGGCTACATCATCTGTGCCCTGCTGGTGCTGATTTGCGGTGTGACCGGTAGTTTCGAGCGCCTGGTCAAGCGCATCCCGGCATCTCTGGCCTCGGCGCTGCTGGCTGGCATCCTGTTTCGCATCTGCAGCGAAATTTTCGTTGCCGTGCAACACCAGACGTTACTGGTACTGAGCATGTTCATCAGCTACCTGGTCGCCAAACGCCTGGCCCCACGCTACTGCGTACTGGCCGCGCTGTTGGTGGGTACGGCCCTGTCCGGCGCCCTCGGCCTGCTGGACTTCAGCGGGTTCCACCTGGAGGTCGCGACCCCAGTGTGGACCACGCCCAGCTTCTCGCTGGCGGCGACCATCAGCATCGGTATTCCGTTGTTCGTGGTGGCCATGACCTCGCAGAACATGCCAGGCGTTGCCGTGTTGCGCGCCGACGGCTACGCGGTCGCGGCTTCACCACTGATCTCGGCCACCGGCCTCGCCTCGCTGTTGCTGGCCCCGTTCGGCTCGCACGGGATCAACCTGGCGGCGATCAGCGCGGCCATCTGCACCGGGCCACATGCCCATGAAGATCCGACCAAGCGCTATACCGCAGCAGTCTGGTGCGGGATCTTCTACGGTATCGCCGGCATCTTCGGAGCCACCTTGGCCGCACTGTTCGGCGCCCTGCCCAAGGAACTGGTGCTGTCGATCGCTGCCCTGGCGTTGTTCGGCTCGATCATGAACGGACTAAGTGTGGCCATGGGCGAGGCCCGTGAGCGCGAGGCAGCGCTGATCACCTTCATGGTGACCGCCTCGGGGCTGACCCTGTTCTCCATTGGTTCGGCGTTCTGGGGAATCGTCGCGGGGGTGATCACCTTGCTGATCCTGAGCCCGCGCAAGGGCTGAGAGGATGGCACCGGCTACGCCGGTGTTCGCGGGACAAGTCCGCTTCTACGGAACAAATCATAACTATCTGATTTAACAGAGAACTCTGTGGGAGCGGGCTTGCCCGCGACCACCGGCGAAGCCGGTGCCATGCACCGAGTCGCCTTCTTCGCGGTGGTCCGGCACTCCGGCAAGCCCGCTCCCACAAGGTACGTGGCGTACCTGCAATAGCAGTTCTATGCGCGACAGCGCGGCCCTAAAGGGCTGGGTGATCTCCTACAGGCGCAGCGTTGGATTCAGGCTTCACGCCTGTCAAAGCCGGAAGTGCCCCACCATCCCCTTCAGGTCATCGCCCAAGCGCGCCAGCTCGATGCTCGAACGGGCGTTGTCCTGCATCGCCAGCGCTGCCTGATCGGCGCTGCCACGAATCTGCGTGACGCTGCGGCTGATCTCCTCGGCCACCGAACTCTGCTGTTCGGCCGCAGCGGCAATTTGCTGGTTCATCTGCTGGATCACTTGCACCGCAGCGGCAATGCTGCCCAACGCGCTCTCCGTCTGTAGCGCATCGGCCACCGCCAGGCGCACCAACTCGGTACTGCCACGGATCTGCGTCACCGACTGTTGCGCGTTGCCGCGCAAGCTCGCGACCAGCCGCTCGATCTCCTCGGTAGACTGCCGCGTGCGTCGCGCCAGGGCCCGCACCTCGTCGGCCACCACCGCGAAACCGCGCCCCTGCTCACCTGCCCGCGCCGCTTCGATGGCGGCGTTGAGCGCCAGCAGGTTGGTCTGCTCGGCCACGCTCTTGATCACCTCCAGCACATCGCCAATGGTGTGGATCTCGGCGCTGAGGTTGTCGATACCACTGCTGGCCGTTTCGGCAGCGCTCACCAGTTGCTCGATCCGCTGCATGCTCTGGCGCACCACCTCCTGCCCCGAGCCGACCTTGTCGTCAGCAGCCTGGGCGGCTTGAGCCGCCTGCTCGGCATTGCGCGCCACATCATGCACGGTGGCGGTCATCTGCTGCATGGCGGTGGCTACCTGTTCGGTTTCATCTTTCTGGCTACCCACCTCGCGATTGGTCTGCTCAGTCACGGTCGACAGCGCCTGGGCGCTGCCGGCCAGTTGCTCGATGCCCTGTTGCAGGCCGCTGACGATACCGGTCAGGCCTTCGGCCATCTGCTGCATGGCTTGCAGCAGTTGCCCGACTTCGTCGGTACGCGGCGCCTCGGCTTCGATGCCCAGCTCGCCGGCTGCGATGCGTCGAGCACGCTCGATCACCCGGCGCAGCGGCGCGACCACCGCACGGGTGATCAGCCAGGCCGCCAGCACGCCGACCAGCAGCGCCAGCCCCGTGGCCCCCATAATCGCCAAGGCATTGCGCGCAAGCTCACCCTGCATGGCCTGCTCCTGGGCTGCATAGGCGTGTTCGACCCGCGCGGTGACCTGGTCGGCGCGGGCTTGCAACTGCGTCTTGATGCCTTGCTCCTGGCCGAGCAGGTCGGTGTATTCGTTGAGCTTCTCGGAGAAGCTGGCGATATGCCCGGCCACCTCGCCCAGCACACTCTGGTAGCCCGGATCGGCGATACTGCCCTTGAGCTGCTCGACCAACTCGGCCGCCTCGACGGTCTGGGCGATGCGGCCTTGTTCGAGTTCCTCGCTGCCTTTGCGGCTTTGCTCCAGGCGCACGCGGGCTTGATCCATGGCCTGCAGCATCAGGCGCGAGACCTGCGCCACCTGCGCCGACTGCTCCAGAAACTCACTGCCCTGCTGCCCCTGGGACTGCTTGAGGGTGTAGGCACCGTCGTCGGCAAGCCCTGCCTGCAAGACATCCAGGTTGTTGGCGACACTGGAGACCGCCCAGCTAGCCGTATCCAAGGCCAGCTCCTTGGCCTGCACGGCCTGGACGAACTGCTCGAACGCCTGGGCGTAGGCCGTCAGGTCTTGCTCGGCGGCCGCAAGCGCCGGCAGACCGCGCGCGCGCTCGGTCAGCGCTTGCACGCCAGCACGCAGGGCGTCGGCCTCCTTAGTGTCCGAACGCAGGGCGAAGCCTTGCTCGTGCTGACGCAAACGCAGCAGATCGGTATTGAACTGGGTCATCTGGCGCAACCCGTCGAAACGCTGGCCGACGTGGGTCAATGCGTACACCCCAAGGGCCGCCACCACCAAGGTCAGCAACAGGACCAAGGCGAACCCAAGGCCAAGCTTGCGGGCCATGCCCAAGTTGGCCAGCACCCCGTACCTGGTCTTCGTCACCATCAGCGATTCCCCCTTGCCGTGTCGGGCATGTCCAAGTAGCAAGAGTGACAACCGCCAGCGCCCCCTCACAAGGCCCTGGCGCCAGAATGGTGTCATTTAGCTATGAACGTGTCGTTTTCAGGCCAATGTAGGTCGTCCTACATACCGGAAGAACGCTTGGGCACGCACGTCCTGTGCATAAGCGACATTGATCCGAATACCCAGCATGCCTGGGCGCAATGCTCAAGCGCCGCAACAAGGGCTACTTCGCTTAATGCAGCCCAGGCAGCCTCAGATCGCCAGCGCGCCACCGTCGACGGTCAGGCTATGCCCCGTGGTGAAGGCAGCACCGTCGCTGCACAGATACAACACAGCGCTGGCGATTTCCTCGACCTTGCCGATACGCCCGACCGGGTGCATCGCCGCCGCGAATTCGGCCTTGCGCGGGTCAGCCTCGTAGGCGCGGCGGAACATGTCGGTGTCGATCACCGCCGGACACACGGCGTTGACCCGAATACCCTTCTTGGCATATTCAATGGCCGCCGACTTGGTCAGGCCGATCACTGCATGTTTGGAGGCGGCGTAGATGCTCATCTTGGGCGCTGCCGACAAGCCCGCCACAGACGCGGTGTTGACGATCGCGCCGCCGCCTTGGGCCACCATCAGCGGCAATTGGTACTTCATGCACAGCCACACGCCCTTGACGTTGACCCCCATGATGGCGTCGAACTGCGCTTCACTCCCCTCGGCCAGGCGCCCCTGCTCGATCTCGATGCCCGCGTTGTTGAACGCATAGTCCAGGCGACCATACGTCTCGATGACCTGCGCGTGTAACTGGCGCACGTCGCTGTCCTGGGTGACGTCGCAGGCCACGAACAGCGCCTGGCCACCGGCCTCACGGATCAGCGCCACGCAGGCTTCGCCACCGGCCGCGTCACGGTCGGCCACCACCACCTTCAGGCCAACGCCTGCGAATGCCAGGGCCGTCGCCCGGCCAATACCGGCTGCACCACCGGTGACCAGGGCAACCTGGCCAGAGAAAGTCATGCTCATCACGGGCTCCTGCTGTGGACTGTCGGATCGAGGCTGAGTCTAGTCAGGCGCCTCTCGAGCTGGGCAGCATCATCAGGGTTGCGGTTAGACTACTATCGTTTGCGGTGATCTTGCGTGACGCAGCCCATCAGTAAGGTCGATCATCACCGCCCATGCTTTGTTCAGGAGCCTCCAGCATGTCCTACAGCAACCGACGTTTTCTGCTCGCCAAGCGCCCGGTGGGCGCGGTACGCCGCGACGATTTCAGCTACGAACAGGTGCCTGCCACCGAGCCCGGCGCAGGCCAGGTGCTGGTGAAGAACCTGTACCTGTCCCTGGACCCCGCCATGCGCGGCTGGATGAACGAAGGCAAGTCGTACATACCGCCAGTGGGCCTTGGCCAGGTCATGCGCGCACTCGGCGTCGGCGAGGTGATCGCCTCGAACCACCCTGACTACGCGCCCGGCGACCACGTCGGCGGCGCCCTCGGGGTGCAGGACTATTTCACTGGCGAGCCCCAGGGGCTGCACAAGATCGACCCACGCCTGGCGCCCCTGCCGCGCTACCTGTCCGCCCTGGGCATGACCGGCATGACCGCCTACTTCGCCCTGCTTGACGTCGGCCAGCCCAAGGCCGGTGACACCGTGGTGCTGTCCGGCGCCGCAGGCGCGGTCGGCAGCATCGCCGGGCAAATCGCCAAGATCAAAGGCTGCCGCGTCGTCGGTATCGCGGGGGGCGCACAGAAGTGCCAATACCTGATCGATGAACTGGGCTTCGACGGGGTCATCGACTACAAGGCAGAGGAGGTGCTGGCCGGCCTCAAGCGCGAATGTCCCAATGGCGTGGACGTGTACTTCGACAACGTCGGCGGCGAGATTCTGGATGCGGTACTGTCACGCCTGAACTTCAAGGCGCGCGTGGTGATCTGCGGCGCCATCAGCCAGTACAACAACAAAGAAGCAGTCAAAGGCCCTGCCAATTACCTGGCACTGCTGGTCAACCGTGCGCGTATGGAAGGCTTCGTGGTGATGGACTACGCCAAGGAGTACGGCAAGGCCGCACATGAAATCGCCGGCTGGCTGGCCAGTGGCAAGCTCAAGAGCAAGGAAGATGTGGTGGAGGGGCTGGAAACCTTCCCCGAAACGCTGCTCAAGCTGTTCAGTGGTGAAAACTTCGGCAAGCTGGTGCTCAAGGTGTGAAACCCGTACCGAGGTACGCCGGCACCCTAGCGCGGGTGCCGACCTGAGCCGCGGTCAGCGCAGGCTCAGCCGCGAATTTCGGCGACCACCGCCGCCAGTGCTTGGGCAGGATCCGCCGCCTGGCTGATCGGGCGACCGATTACCAGGTAGTCGGAGCCAGCATCCAGCGCCTGGCGCGGGGTGAGGATACGGCGCTGGTCGTCCTGGGCACTGCCCGCCGGACGGATGCCGGGAGTCACCAATTGCAGGGACGGATGCGCAGCCTTGAGCGCCGGAGCTTCCAGGGCCGAGCACACCAGACCGTCCATGCCGGCCTTCTGCGCCAGCGCCGCCAGGCGCAGCACCTGCTCCTGCGGGTCGACGTCCAGGCCGATGCCAGCCAGGTCCTCGCGCTCCATGCTGGTGAGCACGGTCACGCCAATCAACAGAGGCTGTGCACCGCTGCGCTTGGCCAGCTCTTCACGGCAGGCCGACATCATGCGCAAGCCGCCCGAGCAGTGTACGTTGACCATCCACACGCCCATTTCAGCGGCAGCCTTGACGGCCATCGCGGTGGTGTTGGGAATGTCATGGAATTTCAGGTCGAGGAACACCTCGAAGCCCTTGGCGCACAGCGTCTCGACGATCCCGGAGGCGCTGCTGGTGAACAGCTCCTTGCCGACTTTCACCCGGCACAGCGCGGGATCGAGTTGGTCGGCCAGCTTCAGGGCGGCGTCACGGGTGGGGAAATCCAGGGCGACGATCAGGGGCGTCTGGCAGGCGGACATGGGCAGCGGTCTCTTGGCAAGTCTTGAACGGCGCGCATTGTAAACGAAGTGGCGCAGGCTTTGGGGGCCGTGGGTCACGAGAATTGGCTGGGCCAGTGGCCACTTCTATAATGGAACCATCCCGCGCAGGCATGGCTCGAATGTCATGAAAGCGCCGCCCTACATGCTCTGCAGGAGAACTTCGATGCCTTGGTATGCCTGGTTGATACTGTTGGTTGCCCTCGGCTCCATCGTCGGCGGCTTGATGATGCTGCGTGATACGGCCAAGAAACTGCCGTTGACCGAGGAGCAGTTGCGCAAGGTGCATGAGCGCAATGCCGAGGCCGATGCCAAGGATGCGCAGGATCGATAACGTTTGCGTGACGGCAAAACGTGAAACCGGTTGGCACGAGGCCAACCGGCAAGCACATCATACAGCCGTGTGTATCACTTCACTTCAAGCTTGCCGCGGTTGCGCTCAAGCAGGGCCTTGCCAATGCCCTTGATCTCCAGCAGCTCATCCACCGAACCGAAAGGCCCATTGGCTTCGCGATAAGCGACGATGGCTTCGGCTTTGGCTTTACCGATGCCGTTGAGCTCTTTTTGCAGCGTCGCGGCGTCTGCATCGTTGAGGTCGATCAACCGCTGTTGAACCTGCGGCATAGCCGGTGCGACCTGCTCGGTAGGCGGCGTCAATGCCGTGGCGGGCGCCGCAGCAACCGAAAGGGATAGACACGAGAAGAGCGGCAGCAGCAGATAGCTCAGTACGGTGTTTCGCATGGTGAACTCCTTGATCGATGATGAAGATTGCAGCGTTCCGTGGCTGCACGTGAACCCTATACCTTCGGATCTCAGAATCAACACCAAACGGCCAAACGCAGTGTTACCAGATCATACTTTCCCTTCACGACCCCCGCCGCGGGCCGCTCTGGGTCAATCAGGCAATATGTAAGCAATCATTCGGGCAAGCTTGTTTTCTGCCAGCCGTATACCTCTTGGCAACGTTGCTGATAGATCAAATCGACGATTTCTCCGTCCGGCGTATAGCCGCTCACCATCTCACGCAGCAACTGCCGCGCCCGAACGTAATCGTCTTCCTGGACCGAGGCCAACAACAGCACCAAGCGCTCCTTGAGCACCTCCCAAGCCAACAGGTCCTCTTGCGCACTCATGATCATCGGGTGTTGGGTCGACTCGACGTTATCGCCGATCAATAACTCCTCATAGAGCTTTTCGCCTGGGCGAAGACCCGTGAATTCGATAGCGATATCACCTGAAGGGTTGCGCTCACTGCGAACACTCAATCCAGACAGGTGAATCATTTTCTCCGCCAGCTCGACGATTTTGACCGGCTCGCCCATGTCCAGCACGAACACATCGCCGCCCTGCCCCATCGAGCCGGCCTGAATCACCAACTGCGCAGCCTCGGGTATGGTCATGAAGTAGCGGGTGATTTTCGGATGGGTCACGGTGAGCGGACCACCGGCCTTGATCTGCTGACGAAACAGCGGGATGACCGAACCAGAAGACCCCAGCACGTTCCCAAATCGCACCATGGTGAAACGGGTAGCGTTGACGTGCGGGACCTTGTGACTATCGCCCAGCAGCACTGGCGAACTCTCACGGCTGAGGGCCTGAAGCACCATCTCGGCCAAGCGCTTGGTACTGCCCATCACATTCGTAGGGCGCACCGCCTTGTCGGTGGAGATGAGCACGAAATTGGCGACCCCGGCTTGCAAGGCCGACTGCGCAGCGTTGAGAGTACCCATCACATTGTTGAGCACACCTTCTGCAATGTTGTGCTCGACCATGGGAACATGCTTGTAGGCTGCGGCGTGGTAGACGGTTTCGACACGCCAGGTATTCATCACGTGCAACAGCTTGGCGGCGTCACGTACCGACCCGAGAATCGGCAGCAAACGCAGGTTCATCGACTCGCGTCGGCAGCGCTCTTCAAGTTCACCCATAATACTGTACAGGTTGAACTCACTGTGTTCGAACAACAGTAAAGTGGTCGGCCCCAATCCCATGATCTGGCGGCACAACTCCGAGCCGATCGACCCGCCCGCGCCGGTGACCATGACCACCTTGCCGGTGATGCAGCGCTGCAACAGGCCAGCCTCTGGCGGCACGGCGTCGCGCCCAAGCAGGTCTGCGATATCGACCTCCTGGATGTCATCCACCTTGACCACACCACTGGCCAGGTCCATCAGGCCTGGCACGCTGCGCACATGCAGCGGGAAGCCTTCCAGGTAGGCCAGGATCTCACGGCGGCGAACCCGACTGGCCGACGGAATGGCCATGAGAATCTCCTGGGCGCCCGTCGACTCAATCATGTGCTCGAGCCTACTCGGCTTGAACACCTGCAAGCCGGAGATCACTCGCCCCGCAATGTCTGGGTCATCGTCAATGAAGGCAACCGGCCGCATCGAACGCCCCATACGCAACGCGGCCAGCAGTTGATTGCCTGCCGCACCTGCACCGTAGATCGCCACTTTCGTCAAATGGTCATCTTTGCTGGTGAACGGAACATGCTGGGCCGCAGCGAACCAATCCCCCAGGAAATACTGACGCATCAGCAGGCGCAGGCCGCCCAGCATCACCAGACTCAGCCACCAGTAATTGAAGACGATCGAGCGCGGCACCAGGGTCGCGTGATTGCTGTACCAGTAGACGATCAACGCCAACAGCAGGGAGGACAGCCCGACCGCCTTGAAGATGACCATCAGCGCATCATTGCCGAAATAGCGCATTACCGCCCGATACATACCGAAACGGATGAAGATCGGGATGGCGATCACCGGCGCGGCTAGAAATAGCCAAGGGTGGTGTCTCAGCGGATTACCGGCGTCGTCCAGCCCGAGTCGAACCACAAATGCCATCCATAACGCCACCCAGACCAACACTAGGTCGGTGACCACTTGTAGTGCGCGCTTTTGGCGGCGCGGCAGGCCTAGCAGGCCGCTTCTCAATTTTTCGATCATCAGACTTGGTTCCGCCTCCGCGTCCCGCGGATATGACGTTAACTCCAGAAAACCAGGCTTGTAACGACGTGCAGCTCAGCGCCGCACCCCCTCAAGACTCGCGCTCGCCCGCGCGGTAGAACAGCGCCAGGACCAGTAATGGCAGGTAGGCAATCAGCAGGCCCAGCAGACCGTCGACACGCTGCAACACCACGGCAGTTGCAATCGGCAACAGCCAGAACAGGTTGATTACCAGCACGCCCAAGGTCACCGGCAGATGCCGCCTGTGGCGCCGCGAGGCGAACTGGTAGGCATGACTGCGGTGCGCCTCGTAAACCTTGTCACCGCGCAGCAGGCGCCGCAACAACGTGTACGTGGCGTCCACCACGAACACGCCGAGCAGGATCAACCACGCCCACAACAATACACTCGACTGCCAGGCAGCGATGAGAGTCAACACGCCGAGCACCATACCGAGGAAACCGCTGCCCGCATCGCCCATGAAAATACGCGCAGGCGGGAAATTCCAGAACAGGAAGCCAACCACGGCACCTGCCAGCAGCAACGGCGCCCAGATCAACGTGAACGCCCCCGACAGCCAGTACAACAAGCAGGCCCCCAGACAGGCGGTAATCGCCTCTACGCTGGCGATACCGTCGATGCCGTCCATGAAGTTATACAGATTGAGCATCCAGACCAGGTACAAGGCAGCCAGAACATGACCGAGCCAACCCAGCGACACAGTGCTGCCAAAGACCTGCAACGGTGGTAACCCGCCGATCCAAGCCAGCGCCCAGCCTGCGGCACAAAAGTGCCCAAGCAAGCGCCACCGTGCGGCTATGTGGCCATGGTCATCCATGAAACCGATGATCGCCACCAATAACCCCGACCCAAACAGCGCCATCAGCGCCGCATTGTCGAGCAAACCCGCCCACGCCAACAGCGGCTGCACCAACAGGAATGCGGCCACGATCGCCACCCCACCGCCGCGCGGCGTAGGCAGTGTATGCGAGCTGCGTGCATTGGGGATGTCGATGATGCTGCGGGCAAGCGCATAACGGCGCAACAGCGCTGTCATCGCCAACGAAAAGACCACGACCAGAGGAAACAACCAGTAGATCATTTGCGAACAGAATCCTGAAAGTGCCGCGCAGTAGCCACCAGCGCGGCATCAACGCTGACCGGAGGTACCCAGCCCAGCAGTTGGCGGGTTTTATCGATATTCACCACCAGCGAACCACACAGGCGCTGCGAGAGCGCCTTGCGCCCCACGCAAGTCGCTCCCAAACGCAGCAACCAGGCAGGAACGGGCAGCAGCCAGGCACGCTTTCCCAGCGCAGCGGCCATGCGCTGTAACAGTTGGGTGGTCGACAGATCCTCACCGTCGCTGGCCAGGAACACTTGATTGGCCGCTGCCGGGTGCGCCAGGCACGTCACCACCAGATCCACCAGATTGTCCAGGGCGACCAGACTTCTGCGGTTATCGATGGCCCCGAACGGCAACGCCACGCCTCGATTGAGCCAACGCATCATCGACAGGAAGTTGGCTTTCACACCGGGCCCGTAGACCAGTACCGGGCGAACGATCACCACTTCGATCAAACCTTCGGCGGCCAACTGCAACAACTGCTGTTCGGCCTCATGCTTGGAGACTCCGTAAGGATCTCGTGGCGCTGGCACATCGTCAGCACGGTACGCACCGCTCGGAGCGGTTTCTTCACCATTGACCTTGATCGAGCTTATGAAAACGAAGCGTCGCACGCCGGCGGCGGCTGCCTGACGGGCAAGGTTGAGGGTACCGCCGACGTTGACTTGGCGAAATGCCGCAAGCGGATCCTTCTCGGTATCGTTCATTACATGCACGCGCGCAGCCGAATGGACGACCACGTCGACCCCAGACAATGCTGCCTGCCAGCCATCGCTTACGGCAAAATCCTGGCATACCACCGTCTGCGCAGCAGCCGGTACGCTCGCCGCAGCACTGCGCACGGCACACACCAGCGCGCAATCGCCATCAGCCAACAAACGCCGGGCAAGTGCCGAACCGACAAAGCCGGTCGCGCCGGTGAGAAAAACCCGCCGAGCCATACCCGCCACTCAGGCTTTACGCCAGACAGTACGATTGATGTAGTCGGTATAGCTGAGCACCACCCGCACTACCTGCTGCGAAACCGGGCCGCCTTCATAGTCCGGGACCACAGGAATCTGCCGCTGACCTGCCTGGTGCTGGCTGGTGATCACCTTCACTGCGCCCAGCACCGAATCGGCCTTCAACCCACTCATGATCAACGTGCCCTCATCCATGCCCTCTGGACGCTCATGGGCGTTGCGCAGCGTTACCGCCGGCAGGTTGAGCAGCGAAGCCTCTTCGGTGATGGTGCCGCTGTCAGAAAGTACGCAGAATGCCGACATCTGCAACTTGATGTAATCCAGCAAACCGAATGGTTTGACGAATCGAATCAAGGGGTGGTCGAGGTTCTCACCGAGGCTTTCCAGGCGCTTGCGCGTGCGCGGATGCGTCGAGACGATGACCGGGTAACCATACTGCTCTACCAGGGCACGCAAGGTTGCCAGCAAGTCACGCAGGTTATCCGGGCTATCGACGTTCTCTTCGCGGTGCGCGCTGACGATGAAGAACTTGCCCGCTTCCAGACCACTACGTACCAGAACGTCAGACGCCTCGATCTTGGGCATGTAGTAGTCGAGCACTTCATGCATGTGCGAGCCGGTCTTGATGATGGTTTCCGGGCGGATACCCTCGGCGATCAGATAACGGCGGGCATGCTCGGTCAACACCATGTTGATGTCAGACAGGTGGTCAAGGACCTTGCGATTGAGTTCTTCCGGCACCCGCTGATCGAAGCAACGGTTGCCCGCCTCCATGTGGAACACCGGGATCTTGCGGCGCTTGGCCGCGATCACCGCAAGACAAGTATTGGTGTCACCGTACAGTAGCAGGGCGTCGGGCTGCTCCAGCTCGAACACCGCGTCGGCCTTGGCAATCACTTCGGCGATGGTCTGAGCCGCGGTTTCACCGGCAGCGCCCAGGAAGTGGTCGGGCTTGCGGATTTCCAGATCGTCGAAGAACACCTGGTTCAATTCGAAATCGTAGTTTTGCCCCGAGTGTACCAGCACGTGATTGACCTGACGGTCGAGTTCGGCAATCACTCGGCTCATCTTGATGAGTTCGGGGCGAGTGCCGACCAGCGTCATGACCTTAAGCATTCAGTTGCTCCTTGATGTAGTCCAGCTTCAGCAGCAACTGCTTGACGCCTTCGACGTCCAGGCGCTCGGTATTGTGCGAGGTGTAGTCTTCCAGCTCGGAGATCTTCTCCTCGCCCTCGACGAAGTACTTCTTGTAGTTGAGGTCGCGATTGTCGGCGGGGATGCGGTAGTAGCGTCCCATGTCCTCGGCCTTAGCCATCTCCTCGCGGGAAACCAGGGACTCGTAAAGCTTTTCACCATGACGCGTGCCGATCACGCGCAGCGCACTGTCGCTGGTGAACAGTTCCTTCAGCGCCTGCGCAAGATCACCGACCGTCGAGGCCGGCGCTTTCTGTACGAACAAGTCGCCCTGCTGGCCGTACTCGAAGGCGTGCAGCACCAGGTCGACAGAGTCTTCCAGCGACATCAGGAAACGGGTCATGGCAGGATCGGTAAGGGTCAACGGCTCACCGCTGCGCATCTGCTCGATGAACAACGGAATCACCGAGCCACGCGAGGCCATCACATTGCCGTAACGGGTTGAGCACACCACCGTGCCGCCCTGCGGGATCATCCGCGACTTGGCCACCACGAGTTTCTCGGCCATGGCCTTGGAGATGCCCATGGCATTGATCGGATACACCGCCTTGTCGGTAGACAGCACCACGACCCGCTGCACACCGCAGGCGATCGCAGCGTTTAGCACATTTTCAGTGCCGATGACGTTGGTGCGCACGGCCTCCATCGGGTAGAACTCGCAGGAGGGTACCTGCTTGAGCGCCGCGGCGTGGAAGATATAGTCGACGCCAACCATCGCCTGCTTCAGGCTGTCACTGTCACGGACATCACCGATGTAGAACTTGACCTTGTCATTGGCCAGGGCGATACGCATGTCTTCCTGCTTTTTCTCGTCTCGGGAGAAAATGCGGATTTCACGCACATTGGTATCGAGAAAGCGCCGCAACACCGTATGGCCGAAGGAGCCGGTGCCTCCGGTGATCATCAATACCTTGTCATCGAACATAAAACCTTCCCAACTGGTGCGTGCAACCGTCGAGGTGCACGGAATGAAATGAACGCATGTCGATTTTGATGCCAGACATGCCCAGGGCGTCACCCAGGCTTGAACAAAGCCTTGCACACCAACCGAACGGACAACGCGGTGCCATGCGGCCACTCATGGCGCACCTGGCGTCGTCACGAGCGCCACATGATACAGGCTGTTGCATGGGCTTTGCGAAGCTCGCCGCAACATCGTCGAAATCAACCGCGATAACCCCATGCGTAGCGCCATGCTGGTCGATCCACGTGCGAGCCAGGGGCCTGCGTCAAGCGCCACAGCCAGGCCAGTAGCATCCCCCACAGGAAGAATGAAACGATCCCAGGGTAAGGCTGGCGCATGCCGACCTTGAAAGAGTTGTCGACCAGCAGTGTAAAGAGCAGCACACCCACGACTGCCAAAACACCGGGTTCGGCAAAGATACCTCGTCGATTTTTCCAGACACCGTGCAAGGTATACAGCATTAGCGTAAGTAACGGCAGCAAAGCCAAGAAGCCAAAATTATACACAAAATCGAGATAGTAATTATGCGCGCTCGGGTAAGACTTCCTCTCAGGCGGATGCTCGTGACCCAACAAAAACGCACGCCAACTCTCACTTACTCCGATGTAATAGAACGTCCAGTACTTGAGGCGCTCCTGCACATTGGGCGGTATGCTTGCCTGCGGCGGCAATGGTGCTTGAGCCACTGGAGCAGCCGGAGCAAGTTCAGCAACAGGAGGCAAAAGGTTGTACTTGACGGCGAACAGCTTGCTGCCAGCGGCGTGCGAGAGCCCCAAAGCCATGCCTACCGCCACTAGAATACCCAGCAGCAAAGACCGCAAGTAATCGATGCCGAGCAAAAAATTAACCGCGATAAAAATCAAAACCCCTACCGGCAGCAACACCAACGCCAGCATTGAGAACGAAAGTGCTACATAAAGCCCCATCAGCCCACCCAGCACGAGTAGCCAGCCATACAGGGAGGTCTTGCTCCAAAGCGCATAAAGTGAAATTAGATAGCCACCAGCAAACACCACCGGGACATATTGCAAGTTTTGATAAACACTGAAAAACATGGCCGAATGACTCAGGATACGCTGAGACGACGACAAAGTAGCCACCACCTGCAGCGTGGCGACCACCAGCAAGACAGCGAGCAGCCCAAGCGCAAGACACTGCAACGCATCCTTCGCACTGCCCACCTGCACACCCAGTACCAACGCAAACATGGGTAGTACATACTGGACCAGCAGCAAAAGCTTGCCAACCTGGCTACCTGACTCGAAATTCTCTGCCAGCGACAAGACGCTCACCCACATCCCGATGAACGTGAAAAACACCACCACCAATACCCTGCGCGCCTGTGCATAGCGCCCAACGAGCAGCACGCCTAGATAGCAAAACACGACAGAAACGGGGACTGGGACCGACATCAGCTGAGAGCCGCTATCCTGATAAAGCCCCCCTTGATAAATACCACCGCCGAGCTGAATGAACATTGGCGTGAACAACCCCAACACCAAGAGGATCATCACACCTCTTACCACCTGCTTGCGGGTGCAGACGTCAGCAAGGCGGGTTGAGAGTCGAGCACCACCGACCTTACCCAAGGCGACAAACCAATCTTCGCTTAGATAGAACGCGAGCGAAAGAATCGCTCCGATCAGATACAAGCTCACCAACGCGGCCTCGCCACCGGCGAGAAACAATAGCGGCACGCATCCAACCAGCAGCATGTTCGCCAGAACATCAGAGCCAAACACATCACGCCCCTCGTGTGCCTGCAGCCACTGCAAGCGCACACGCTGAGCCAATACCATGACCGCCCCTCCCACCAAAGAGCAACTGACAGCCATCCAGAAAAGATCACTCTTGGCAGTCCACGCCAACAGATCCGGCACCCACCACAAGACAAGCGCCAAACCGGCCCCAGCCAGGAACACGGTCATCAGGAGGATATTGAAGAACCTGATGAAACGCCCATTCAACAGGGCTCGCTCGTTACGCACCATCGTAGGCCCCAGCGCCTGAGCGAATACCGAGCCCATGATGCCGCCGAGGGCGAACGCCGCAAAAAAATCACCGGCCACTTGCTTGCCAACCAGCAGGATGATGAACAAGCGGAAAACATAAACAGAGACACCGATTGCCAACGTCGAACCGAAGTGAGGCAACAAACCGCGCAAGCTTCCAGACAGTGACGCGTCGCGTGTAAACGCCTGCCGAAGTAAATCACTACCGAGGCAACTCAGCAGAGGCGAGCATGCCCAGATGAACATCGCAGCAGTTACGGCAACATCCAGAACAATCGCCAGCGACACGCCCACCAACGTAAGGCATTGACAGACGATGAAGGAAAACGCACTGCCACGCTCGTTGTAACACTCCCGCTCACTCAAAAATACCTCAGCCAGCCACTCCGAGGCCCGCCGCAGAATAAGCAGAGCTATGAACGCTGCGCCACCTTGCGCACCACCAACGCAGGCCACCCACGCTAAAAGACACAGCGGCAGCAGCAACCACAAGCGCAGGCGCAGAACCCGCGCCGCCCAGGGAACGGCGGAGTCCGACAGGATCAAACTACGGGCATTACCCGAGAACGAGTAGAACAAGGCAACAGTTGCGCCATGCACCAGCCCCACTTCGGCTGCCAACTCCGACTGCCCAAACACACTGAGCACGATGGTCAGCACCATCATGGCAAACAGGTTGGTCATTATTGCTAGCGAATATGAAAGCACGGGCATTAAAACCTTCTCCGAGCCATAAATTTCCCCATGACCACCTGCACAACACGCCAGCCATCCCCGACCACAGGACATTAAATTTATAGAGCCAATCCACTGGGCGCTTAAGCCAAGAGTACTTCCCTCTTAAAAACGACCAAAACAACAAAGATCGAAAACAGAAAGCCCAAGCAATAAAAAGCCACTGACGGATTACTCATAACGAGACCCGGCACAATGAAAGCAACTGAAAACCTATCAGACACAAAAGTTTCAGCAGACCGAAATAAGCGGACAGCCATCGAGAAATTTAGTTTAAAAACACAGCAAACTTAGCTGTACAGGCCGACAAATATACACGCATAGCCCGACACATCCATGCAGCACGGATAAAATCAGAAGTTTCCTACGCGATCGGGCTTTTCGCTGCACCAAGGCCTATTCAGATCGCCCACACCACGCTTGCTTAGCAAAAAAGCAATATGGGCGACGGGGGGGCATTGACACGCCAACCGGTAACAGGCTGCCCGGCGCGCACAAAGGAAAGCGAAACTATTCTGCAGTGCAGACGCGGCGTAGCGCCAAGCACTTACCACGCAACCCGCAAGTAAGGGGACAACCTGCTGGTGCGCTTGCAAAGAGGCGCCACAGCAGGTCGAAAATCAGCGGAAACAGTCAACGCCCGGCGTGCATCCGACGAATCAACTCTGGCCACTGCGGCGCAACATACCCGGTCGCTTGCTCGAAACGACTGCCGTTCAGCGAGCGGTCGATCACCAAGCCTGCATCCGGCCGAATATCGATCTGCTTGCCATATTCAGCAGCCACCAGCGCCAACAGATCAAACTTGGCAATCGGCTGCGCGGCAACGTGGTAAAGCCCATGGAGCGCCGGGTTCGGCACCACGAAATCTTTCATTACCCGTGCCAGTTCGACAGTCGGCAAACCGGAGAATATGGCCTTGGTGAACCCTCTCACGCTACCTTGCTGGGACAGGAACCAGTCGACCAGCGCATGGCTGGAGCCCAGCTCATGCCCGATGATTGAGGTGCGCAGGGTGATCGCGTTGGGCGCGTCATGCAGTTCGCCGATATACTTGGATTTACCGTACAGGTCCTGCGCATTGGAGAGATCGCTTTCCAGGTAGTTGCCCTGGCGCCCGTCGAACACGCAGTCGGTACTGACGTGGATCAGCCGCGCGCCAGCCAAATTGCACATCCGAGCCAGGCGGTGAGGCAACATGGCGTTGATGGGCAGCGCAGTAAGCGGGTCCTTGGCATCGGCCAACTGCTTGATCAGGCCGACGCAGTTGATCACTACATCGGGACGTATCTTGCCCAGCACCGCCGCCAGGGCATCCTGGTCGAGTACATCGATACCGCTGATCAGGCGATCTTGGCTGACCTGGGGAAAGTGACGCAAGGCCGCCTGGCCGCGCAATGAGCCCCATGTTTCGTGCGCTGGGTCTGCACCAAACACACGAAAAACGGCATTGCCCAGCATGCCGGTTACACCCAGAACCAGAATTTTCATCGCTTCCCTCAAAAAACTGAGGCCGGCTCAGCGCCGGCCAGTAAACCGCTTCAAACGCCCCAACGCTTGAGTGACCAGGTGCCGAGCAAAATCGCGCTCGGCTCGCTGCATGATGCTCCAGCTGAACAGGCAAGCCGGAATGATCATCAGCATCGACCAAGAGAGGATCTGTCGCTCATGCCAGCACAGCCAGGAGGCCAGGATGATCAATGCCAGCGCGGCAAACCACTGGCCGACCCGACGCACTGGAAGCCTTGCGCCATATACTCGCCACAAGCGCCAGCCAAGGAATACCAGGTACGCGATATAGGCCAGCAGATAAGCCACGCCGACCCACTCGATGCCATAGGGCAGCAACAGCAGCGCGACAGACACAAAGACCAGGCTCCAGAGCCCTGCGGCCAACGAATAGCCTTTCATGTCGGCGCGGGCCATCAGCGCCGTAGACATGACCCAGCCCAACACTCGCACAAAGTCGCCTAGCAGCACCCAGCGCAACACGTCGAGCGCCGGCATGAACGCCTTGCTGAACAACAGGTTCATCACCAGCGGCTTGAATACCACCAAGCTGACGACCAGCGGCAAGGATAGCATCAAAGCAAAGTGGAATGCCTTGGACAGTGCGGCGTGCAAGGCATGGCCATTCTCCGTCTTGCTCAACTCTGGCAGTAGGTAGCTTTGCAGCGAAGTCAGAAACAATGCCAGGTACATGGCACTGATGCTCCACGCCGCATCGAACTGGCCGGCCCCTTCCAGGCCATACAAGTGCACGGCACTTGCCCGGACCACCAGGATGCACCCCATGGTCAGCATCAGCGATAACAGCGACGGCAGTGCCACCTGCAAAAAACGTATAGTCGACTCACGGCTGGCGCCTCTGGGCGCAAGCTTGGCGAGGCTGTCGAGGTAGCCGAGCCGACGCACATCGACAAGTGCGACCAGCAGTGCCGGCACCAGCCCCCCTCCCACCATCAGCACCAGCAGTTCCGGGTATCCCCGACTGAAAGCCAGCCCCGCCGGCAAAGCGACCAACGCCGCCCCCAGGCCGGTGAGCAGGTTGATCAGCGCCACCGAGCCGTACTGCATGTCCGCCGTCAGTACCCCTCGCAGGAAGAACAGCAGCGTTCCGAGTGTGATGGGAATCACCAGCCAGCGCACTGCCGAGGCATAATCCCCGGCCAGCGCAAAATCGGCGATCAGATCAGCACCGGCAAGCACCGCACCGCCGATGAGCAGGCTCATGGCCAGGAACACGTAAAGCGTGGAGAGGAAAAAGCGCTGCCGGGCAGTTCCGGTGTGGCTGCTCATGCCCTGCACAACGGCGTTCTGCCCGCCTACCGAGGCCGCCGACGAAAGCATTTGCTGCAGTTGACGCAGCATCGAATACAGCCCCACACCCGCCGGCCCAGTGAGGACTGCCAGCAGCTTGACAGCCAACGCGCCGAACAGCAGGCCGAAAAACTGCCCGCTTGCGGTCTTGAACGTCGAAATCACCATCCCAGGCCTCATCGCGCGGTCTCCTGGCCGGCAATACTGCGGTTTGAAGGCGTGCCTGTCAGCCGTGACAACACCACGTAGATAAATAGCCCACCACTGAGTAGTGTCGCGGTAAACGAACTGACCGAAGCAACTAGCAAACAGACAATGCTTGCCAGGATCAGTGCACGACGCGCCATGGAAAGGTAGAGCCGGGAAAAATAAGGAAAACTAATGCCGTAAGACAAAATGAAAAGAAACAGCAAGACCAGGAAATCCCGAGAGGATTCATCTCTGAACAGGTAATGCCCCAAACATGCGGCAGGCAGGTAGATCGCCAATATTAATAATATTGGCATATACCTTTTAACTTGCTCCGAAACAAAAAACGAAATCATTTAAATACACTCATACATGAAAATCGCTTGCCAAACATTACCGCTATCATTCTTGCGCAATGGTACCTGAAAGGATATGTACTAGCCTTTGAACTTGGGCGCTCATCTCGAAATGTTGGTCGAAGTAGGCCCGCCCGGCGCTCCCCATCTGTTCGCGAGCGGATGTATCCATGGCCTTGAGCTGACGCAGGTTATCCACCAGTGCACTGGCCTGCTCGGCCGCCGACGCCATACCGGCGCCGGCCTCGATCACCACCCGTGCACCTTCGCCATTGAGGCTGGCCGCTATCGGCCGACCAGCGGCCAGGTATGCCTGGATCTTGCTCGGTACGGTCTGGGCAAAGATGTCCTGGTCGCTCAACGAGACCAGCAGCACTGCAGAGCGCTCAAAGATCGCCGGCATCACCTGCATGGGAAACCGCCCCGGCAGAATCAGATTATCAAGGCCCAGAGCCTGCTTACGCTCCTGCAACCAGGCCAGCCTGCTGCCGCTTCCCACCAGGACCAGGCGCAGGTCGCTATCGTCGCGCAGTTGCACGGCCGCCTCGACCAGGGTATCCAGCGCCTGGGCGGTTCCCAGGTTACCGGCGAACACCACGCAGAAATGGTCAGCTAACACCTCAGTCAATGGCTCGGGTAATGCCGAGTTTTGCGCCATGGCGCGTGAATCCATGGAGTTGGGAAAGTAGAGGATCTTGTCGCGGGCCGCGTAGCGCGATACCGGTTCGACGAAGGCACGCGACTGCACCAGCAAGGTGTCGCAACAGCGGTAAATACCGCGCACCAGCCAACCGACCAGGCGCAGGGCATGGCGGTTGCGCACGAAACCGGTGGCCGCCAGGCTCTCCGGCCACAAGTCCTGCACCCACAATGCCAACCGGGCCCCCTTGAGCCACTTCAACGGTATCGCTGGAATGGCCTGGAGTATGGGCGACGGCGCGAACACTAGGATCGCGTCGAACTGACGCTTGCGCAGCAACCAGGGGAGGCAGAATAGCCCCGCCAGGACGAACGACAGGTAGTTGAGAATGAGGTTCTTCGCCCCACCCGCCCCCCGGGGCCACAGCGGTACACGTACGACATCGACACGGTCGAGGTAGCGCTCGCGCTGCGTGCCTCCCGCCTGGTAGCCATCGAAGATGTCGCCATCCGGATAGTTGGGCTTGCCGGTTGCCACAACCACTTCATGCCCCTGCTCGTCGAGGGTGCGCACGATGTCGTTGATGATGAAACTTTCAGGCCAGAAATATTGCGAGAGAACGAGGATCTTCATGGGGCGCCAGGAAACTCAGTCAGATAGCCGGGAAACATGCTGTGCAATTGCAAGGCTTGCTGTCAGCCCGGGTGATTCAATTCCGTAAAGATTAACCAACCCAGGCAAACCATATACTTCTGGCCCCTGGATCATGAAGTCCGCAGCTGGCTGGCCTGGAGCGGAAAATTTAGGCCTTATCCCACTGTATCCGGGAAACAGCTTCTTCTTATCAATAGAAGGGAAATATCTCTTGATAGCGTAGAAAAATCCCTCGCAAAGAGACTTGTCCACCCGGTAGTCCAGCGACTGCGTCCAGGCGACATCAGGCCCGATCCGGCACTGCTGCTCGACCAGCATGACGCTGTTGCCCTGGCGGGCCATCTGCGCGGCGCAGGCCAGGCCGATGACGCCCGCGCCAATGACCAGGCAATCGATATCTGTCATTTACTTTTGTCCGGTTCCGGGCTCGAAGGGTATGGCACGAGTTGCAGGTACAGCTGATGCACTCGCTCGGCGTTAGGCAGGATCGCGAAGTTGTCCTGGGCCCATTGCCGAGCCTGACGCCCCAGGGCCAGGCGAAGCGCCTCGTCTTCGACCAGGCGTTGCAAGGCATCGGCCAGTAATTCAGGGTCGGGCCGGGCAATGGCCAGACCGGTAACCTCGTGGATGATTGCGTCCTCCACTGGGTTAGCGACTGCCACCACACTGGGAATCGAGTAGAACGCCGCCTCGAAAACCGGTCGGCCTGCCGCATCCAGATGCGATGGAAAGCACAGGATGTCGAGCTGCGGATAAAGGGTCCGCACATCCCCCACGAAGCCCAACAGCCGAACATGCTCATGCAGCCCATGCTGCTCGACAAGACGCTCGAGGTCAGCCCGGACATCACGGGCAAAACCCAACCGCGCGAGCACCCATGCCTTGAGCCCTGACAGCTCTCGAGCGTTCTCCCCAGCGATTAGACACTGCAGCCTGACACCCCGTTGCTTGAGTATGCGCATGGCCTCAACCAGCTCGTAGACCCCCTTGAGGGCAATCAATACACCAAGGAACCCCACGCTCACGGGCTGCGCGGCTGCGCGCGGAACAGGGCCTGCGACAGGGCCATCGATACCCAAGCCATTGTGCACCACCGTGACCGGCAAGCACGGGTCCAGCGTCGCAGCCACGGTATGGTCGATGGCAACCACGGCGTCGGCGAAGCGATGCAGCCAGCCATTGATGACCCGGGTACGCAGATCCGCCCCCGGTGCCCGTTGTAGTGAACGAACGTGAACCACCATTGGAACCCGCAGCAAACGCTTGGTCAGCAGGGCCAGCGGCAGCAGCGTGATTTCGTTGACATGCAGCAGATCGAATCGCTCGCGGCGCAAGCGCCAGATTGCTACCAGTGAGAACGGCAGCAGTAGCAGCTCACGCAGCAGAATAATCCAGCGCAGCCGACGATAATGACCATAACGGGTATTGTCGAACTGGCTAAGCCCCTTGACGGTTCGAACAGACATGCCAGCCTTGGAGAATGCCGGTACGGCGCTCCCCCCCGGTGTCAGCACGGTACCCTGAACGCCCATCGACCTCAGGCAGGTGAACAGCTCGATCAAACTTTTGGAGGCGCCACCAAAAGCGCCCGCCGGGTGCATAAACAGCACCTTCATGCCTTCCCCCTCAAATACCGCTCCTTCCCGAGCCTGCGCGCCGAAACCTGCAGATTTCGGCGTATGCTTTCATTGTTTTGCCGCCCATGCACGCGGTTTCAGGCCAGGCGTGCCAGTTCCGACAACAGTCGCTCACCGTCGTGTTCATAGTTCAACTCGACTGCAGCGGCATGGGAAGCCTGCTTGAAGGTAGCCACAGCCTCCCCATCCTGTAATTGCAGCGACGCAGCCAGGGATTTGGCGGCAAAGGAGTCGGCGGCGACCCCACACTCATAGGGCCGCAAAAGTTTCGCCATTTCTGGCGAAGTGCCGATCGCCACGCCCAGGCAAGCCTGCATAAACTCGAAGAACTCGTTAGCCTCTGCACGGTGTTCTTGGCCACTCCACGAAAGCGTACTTTCTCATAGCCAAACTGACGCTTGATCACCCGGAACGGATGCTCGACCTTGGCGCGAGCCTGGGCCTTTGCTTTCTCGATCTTGCGCAGCACTTTGTACAAGACACTGTCCTCTCCGTACTTTTTGTACGTGCTGCGCCGGGCTGTAACCTGCCAGATGACTTCACGCTCAGCGTGCTCTTCGCGCTTCTCGACACCGGTGTCCATGGTGCAACGTGGGTATTCAGTTGCTCGGCAACGTTGCTGAGCTTGCCACGGGCGAGGTTGTCGTAGATAACGACCTGTTCGACGCCTTCCTTGAGCCGCTCGGAAACTACGTGGCTTCCGTGAAACCGGCGCCGCCGATGACGAGGATCTTGGAACCTTGGACTTTCACGGGGAGGTATACTCCTTTAAATACGGGTAGCGGCCGCCAGTGCAGCGCAGATGGCTTGCTGGTCGGTCTCGGTAAGATAGGGGTGCATCGGCAGGCTCATCACCTTGCGGGCGATCGCATCACCGACGGGAAGGCTGACCTGCTCGTCCTTGACCGCTGGCTGCTGATTGAGCGGGATCGGGTAATGCACGGCCGTTGGTATGCCGGCCTGCTTGAGCTGCTCCTGAACGCTGTCGCGGGCTTCGACCTGGACGGTGTACTGGGCCCATGCACAGGTATTGCCTTCGGCGATGAATGGCGCGGCAATCCCCTGCTGCTCGAGCAGCTGTGCATAGCGCTCGGCAACCTGCTGACGCTGTTGCAGCTCAGTTTCGAAAATTTCCAGCTTGGGCAACAGAATCGCCGCCTGCAGGGTGTCCAGACGGCTGTTCACACCAACACGAATGTGGTGATAACGACGATCCTGGCCATGCCGGGCGATCTGGCGCAGCACCTTGGCCAGTTCATCGTCATTGGTGAAGATTGCGCCGCCATCGCCGTAGCAGCCCAGGGGCTTGCTCGGGAAGAAGCTGGTACAGGCGACGGTGGTCAGGTTGCACGAACGCTTGCCATTGTAACTGGCACCAAAGCTCTGCGCCGCATCCTCGATGACCGGGATACCGTGCTTGGCGGCAATGGCATTGATCGCATCGTAGTCGGCGCACTGGCCATACAGAGAAACCGGGATGATCGCCTTGGTACGCGGCGTGATGGCCGCCTCCAGCTTCGCCGGGGCGAGGTTGTAGGTGCGTGGGTCGACATCCACGTAGATCGGCTTGGCGCCCAACAACGCAACGGTCTCTGCCGTCGCGATATAGGTGAAGCCTGGCGTGATGACTTCATCGCCTGGGCCGATGCCGAACGCCATCTGGACGATCTGCAAGGCATCGGTACCGTTGGCGCAGCTGATGCAGTGCTTGCTGCCGACGAACGCGGCCAGGCGCTCTTCCAGCTCGGCCACTTCAGGGCCGAGGATGTATTGGCCGTGTGACAGGACGCGCTGAATACCCGCGTCGATCTTGTCTTTGATGATGGCCTGCTGCGCCTTCAAATCGATGAACTCGATCATTGTTCGCTCTCCTTGGCGAGCACCTTGCCATTCAATACGTAGTTCGCGCCGCTATGCTCGCACACCGCGCGCCCCTGGCCTTCGAGGGGCAGTTCCAGCTGCTCGCCATACTCGCTCATCCAGCCGATCTGACGTGCCGGCACACCCACCATCAAGGCATAGGCCGGCACATCCTTGTTGATAACCGCACCAGCACCCACGAAGGCGTACTCGCCAATGGTCACACCACAGACGATGGTGCAGTTGGCACCCAACGTAGCCCCTTTGCGTACCAGCGTGTTGCGGTACTCGCTTTTGCGCTCAATCAGCGAACGCGGATTGTACACATTGGTGAACACCATGCTCGGCCCACAGAACACGCCCTCTTCGAGGGTGACGTTGTCATAGACCGAGACATTGTTCTGGACTTTGCAATGATCGCCGATCACCACCTTGTTGCCCACGAACACGTTCTGGCCCAAGGAAACGCCAGCACCGATCCTGGCGCCGCCGCAAACGTGTACGAAATGCCAGACGCGGGAATCCTTACCGATCTGCGCGCCTTCGTCCACAATGGCAGTGGCATGCTGATAATGGTTCATAGCTCAGAGCTCTTGTTCGCAATTAACTGTTTGAATACCTGCCTGAACTGGTCTGCCGCAATATGGCCGTACTCACGCGCGCCCAACTGATTGAGGTGGTGATTGTCCAGGTAAATCAAGGAACCGTTGTAATAAGGGGCCTGCTTGAACAGATCGGCATCGGACATGTCGATGAAGGTCACGCCCGGTATGCCTTTTGCAATTTTCCTGATCGTGGCGTTCGCCGAACGCCAACTGTCATTCTCCACCACCTGCACGGGCATCCCAAGTTCATGGATACGCCGCAGGCGCAGCGGGTTCGAAACAAACATCGGCACTTGGGCTAGCACGACAATTGCCTTGCCTTGCTGGCTGGCACGGCGCAGGAACACTTCGAATCCTTCAAGAAAAGCAGGGCTCTGCACCTGGAGTTGCCACATGCCAGCTATAACGACATTCTGCATGTTCGGCAGATCAGCCGCGACCACGCTCATCTGCGCCTTGCACCCTGGCTGAGCCCACACCGCCAGTCGCTCGACATCGAAGCCTGGGAATGGCACGCAGTTGCTCGAACTGATCAGGCGGTAGGCGGTGCCAAGCTCATTCCCCACTTCATCGAAGAAGAAGTTCAACTGGGCAGCATGGCTGTCGCCAATGACCAGGGCAGAAACCGGTGCATCCGCACGGCCTCGCTTGCATTCGCCCACCAACGTACCGTGGCAGATCTGCTCATCGGGTGCGTAGGTTGTCATCTCGACCGGCAAGGGTGCCAGGATGCGCTCGTTCAGCAACCTTGCACCCATCGCCGAAAGTACCAGCACGCCCAAGGCCAGCGCCCACTTTGGCAGTTGCCGACGAATGCGCCCGGATGCCCGGACCGGCAACTCGACAAACCGGTACGATAGCCAGGCGAGCGATAGCGTGGCCAACAGGAACACCGCAAGCCACGCACCTGACAACACGTACTCCCCGGTGTAGTAGCGGATGAAGGCCAGAACCGGCCAATGCCACAGATACAACGAGTAAGAAATACCACCGATCCACACCAAGGGTGCGCAAGCCAGCAGGCTATTGACTGGCCCTCGACGCGCCGCGATCAAAAGCCCCGCACCCAGGCAGGGCAGCATGGACCAGACGCCGGGGAAGTAGGAGCGGTCGACCAGCCAAAGGCTACTGCCCAGCACAAGCGCACCAAGCGCCCCGAGCGATGCTGCAACCGGCAATGACAGCTCCCGATCACGCAGCGCCAGCATGATCACAGCGCCGACCAGGAACTCGGGCACTCGCGCTAGCAGCGAGAAGTAAAGCGCGCCATCGGTATTGTCGCCGAGCACGCGAATGCCACTCCAGCCGAACAACGCCAGTGCTGCCACCACGAACACAGGCAACCGCCAGGCGCGGGGCAACAGGATGACTAACAGCGGGAAGAACAGATAGAACTGCATCTCGATGGCAAGCGACCAAGTATGCAGCAAGGGCAGTTCATGTGCCTGAGGCGCAAAGTAACTGCCAAAATCCGCGAAATAACGATTACTGGTAAACAGCAATGATGATTTCAGGCTTTTGAAGAACAGGGAGAAATCAGCGGGCAGGAAGAGAATCGCCGCCCCGACGCAGACAATCAGTAACATGGCCAGGTAAGCGGGCAGGATTCGCTTGATACGACTGGCATAGAATGCACCGAGTTCGACCTTTGCTCCGCGCTCAGTCAGCAACGCAGTGATGATGAAACCCGAAATGACGAAAAATACGTCAACACCGACGAAGCCGGCCTTCAACCAGGCTGCATTGGCGTGATAGACCAATACCGCCAGCACCGCGACCGCGCGCAAGCCCTGGATATCCAGTCTGATGCTGTTCTGCGAGCGCCCCGGGGAGCCGGCACCTGGGATTGTCGGTTTTGCGTTTAACACGTTGATTCACGGCCCTGTACAGGAATGTCTCTGGAATCGGGTGACCAATGCCAGCCACCCATCACTCATCGATCAGCGCAGCAGCGCGTGAACGAATGGATGACCTTCCTGATCCTCCGGCGCTTCAATCTTCGCCGAACGAATCGTGTTCACCGTTTCCACGCAATGCCTTGCATCTTCGATGCCATAGCCACGACCGGCAAGGATTTCCTGGTAGCTGGTGGTGTGCAGGTCGGTGAAACCCTCGGAGAACTCCATTTCCTCGCCATCGACGGTAATCGAGCGATAAGTCGGCTTCTTGCCCTTGACCGACTCAGGCAGATCACCCGCATCGATGGACAGGAACCAGCGCACCCGTGCCTTCTCATACTCCAGGTAACCGGCGGCCTTGTAATCATTAGCGAAGTGCACGACGTTGCGTTGCAGCTTGCCGAAGATGAAGTGCAGCATGTCGTAGAAATGCACGCCAATATTGGTAGCGACACCAAAGGATTTGCGCGGATCACCCTTCCAGCTCTCCATGTACCACTTGCCGCGCGAGGTGATGTAGGTCAGTTCGACCTCGTACTTGCCATCCCGATGCTCATTCGCAACTTTGCTCTTCAGATCGAGAATGGCTTGGTGGTGGCGCAACTGCAAGATGTTGTACACACGCTTGCCGGTTTCCTTTTCGACCTGGGCAAGCTCGTCAAGAATTTCCGGGGTTGGCACCAAAGGCTTCTCGCAGATCACATCGCAGCCAAGGCGCAGGCCCGCAGCGATATGGGCATGGTGCAGATAGTTGGGCGAGCAGACCGCGACATAGTCCAGGGCGGTGGCCGGGTCGCGCTTGATGCGGTAGGCATGCTCGGCAAAACGCTCGAACTCGGTGAAGAACTCACTTTGCGGCGACAGGCTATCGATGATGCCTACCGAGTCGTTGATGTCGTAGGCCGACACCAGCTCATTGCCGGTATCCTTGATGGCGCGCATGTGGCGTGGTGCGATGTAACCAGCGGCACCGATGAGGGCGAAACGTTTCAAAAGGGGCACTCCTGGATCAGGCCTTGATGATGTGGTCGGCCGGGGCGCGGTACTTGCCGCGGCTGTCGACGATCAGCTGCGCATGCTGCTTGATCAGTTCATAGTCGAACTTATCGTGATCGGTCGCGAGAATCACCGCATCGAACGCGGCCAGGCTCTGCGCGTTCAGCGCCACGCTGGACAGGTCGAAATGGTGCTCGCGCATTTTCGGGAAGACCGGCACGTGCGGGTCGCTGTAGGCAACCACACAGCCCTTAGCTTCAAGCAGTTCCATGATTTCCACCGACGGCGATTCGCGCATGTCGTCGACGTTCTTCTTGTAGGCGATACCCAGCACCAGGACCTTGCTGCCCTTGAGCGCCTTGGCCGACTCGTTCAGACCATCCATCAGCTTGCCGACCACATACTCCGGCATCGCCTGATTCACTTCACCGGACAATTCGATGAAACGCGTGTGCAAGCCGTACTCACGGGCCTTCCAGGTTAGGTAGAACGGGTCGATCGGGATGCAGTGCCCACCCAAGCCAGGGCCGGGATAGTAAGGGGTGAAGCCGAACGGCTTGGTGGCGGCGGCATCGACAACCTCGAAGATGTCGATCCCCATGCGATCGGCGACGACCTTCATCTCGTTGACCAGGCCGATGTTCACCGCGCGGTGGATGTTCTCCAGCAGCTTGGTCATCTCGGCAGCCTTGGTCGAGCTGACCTGCACCACACGATCGATGGCCTGCTCGTACAGCGCAACGCCCACTTCCAGGCACGCAGGGGTGTGACCACCTATCACCTTTGGAATAGTGCGGGTTTCGAAGTTGGGGTTGCCCGGGTCTTCGCGCTCTGGCGAGTAGACCAGGAAAATGCTTTCGCCTACCACTAGGCCGCCCTGCTCGACGCGTGGCAGCAGCTCTTCCTCGGTCGTACCTGGGTAGGTGGTGCTTTCCAGCGACACGACCTGCCCGGCACGCAGGTAGGGGCGGATCGCCTCGGTGGTGTTGATCACGAAGCTCATGTCCGGCTCGCGATACTTGTTCAAGGGGGTCGGCACGCACAGGATCAGTGCATCGCACTCGGCCACGCGCTGGAAATCGCACGTGGCTTCGAAGCCACTGCTGCGGGCTGAGGCAATCTGCGCAGCGGGAATGTGCTCGATGTAGCTCTCACCGGCATTCAGGCGTGCGGTCTTGGACGCGTCGATATCGATACCCAGCACCCGATAACCAATGGCGTTGTAGCGCAGCATCAACGGCAAGCCCACATAACCGAGGCCGACGATGCCGATCAACGCCTCCCGGCTCTTGAACCTGGCGATGGTTTCCTGCTTGGTAACCGACATACTGAGAACTCCCCTTGCATTACGCTTGAACGGCTCAAGCACCGATCGCGGGCGCATGCATGCGCGCCGAAATTTAAACGGCGTATTATGCCCTTACTGCGTCGCGAAGGCTTCTGAAAATTAGGGGCGCGACAGTCGGTACCACAACACACAACCCCATCAGCGCCCGAGCACTCAGGGAATCGCCACCTCGATCGGGTGAGCGAGGCGCGCATGGGTGGCTTTCAACGCCTCGGCCAATGCCCGTTTCGCCTCCTGCTCGCCATGCACCAACACCACTCGCCCCGCCGGCTCACGCCCACCTAGCGCAAAGCGCACCAACCCCGCCTGATCCGCATGCCCGGAATACCCACTCAACGTCATCACCTTGGCGCGAATGTCGTACATCTGCCCATCAAGATCGATCTGCACGAAGCCTTCTGCCCCCTCACTGGCCTGGATCACCGCGCCCGGCGTGCCCTTGGCCTGATAGCCCACGAAGATCACTTCATGCCGAGGGTCCCCCAGCATGGCCTTGAGGTAGTTGACGATACGCCCACCCGAGCACATGCCATTGCCAGCGATGACAATCGCCGGCCGCCCCGTACTCTTGAGATGATTCACCACCTGTTGATGCTGGGCATGACTGTCAATGGTGATGAGTTGACGGAACCCCAACGGTTCACGGCCCTGCAGCAAACGACCGCTGGCTTCGGCCCGCCAGTACTGGTGCAGCTCCCGATAGACAGCGGTGATGCGCCGCGCCAAGGGCGAATCGAGAATGACCGGCAACCGCGACCACTGGCGGAAGTTGCCTTCCACCCTACCACCAGGCTCGTTCAGCAGCGCCTTGCGGTGAAGGATGTCCTCCAGCTCATACAGCAACTCCTGGGTTCGCCCCAGGCTGAAGGCTGGAATAAGAATCGTGCCTTCATCGGCCAGCGCCCTGTCGATCGCCACTTCGAGCGCCTTGCGCCGCTCGCTGCGGTCTGGGTGCAAGCGGTCGCCGTAGGTGCTTTCGAGCACCAGCAGGTCAGCCCGCTCAGGTGGCGCCAATGGGCGCAGCAGTGGATTGTCGGGCGCCCCCAGATCCCCCGAGAAAACCACTCGCAGCGCCGCCTCACCTCGTCCGATCTCGCACTCTACATAGGCCGAACCGAGCAGGTGCCCCGCTCGCTGAAGGCGTATCGCGCAGCGCATATCAGGCCGCTCCACGACCACATGCCACTGATCGAAGGCCAGCGCAACGATACGCGCCTGTAAGAACTTCAGGTAGCGGGCGACATGCGAGGGCTCACGACTGATTTCGAGCTTGTAGGCGTCCTCGAGCACCAACGGCAGCAACTTGGCAGAAGGTTCGCTACAAAAGATTGGGCCACGAAAGCCAGCAGCAAAGAGCGCCGGAATGCGACCGACATGATCCAGATGCACATGAGTGACGATGAGCGCCTGGATACCCGCTACATCGAAGCCAAGCGCGCCCCAAGACTCTCCACGGGCATCCTGGCCCTGCTCCAACCCGCAATCAATCAGCAGGCTGGTGGAGTCATCGAGGTGCAGTTGGTGACAGGAGCCTGTGACACCACGGGTGCCACCATGATGAGAGATGGAGGGAAGTATCATTGCACAGCGTCCTTTGCGGCCCAGGGAAGAAGTGCGCCATTAAGTCACTTCACCCCTCTACGACAAAGACTGCGAACGCACCACCTCAGGTAGGAAATGTCTGCTTAGCGTCCAGCCAGCGCTTCACGGCGAGCACTCGCCCGGATATTGCGCTTACCGCGCATCAATCCATAAGCCCCGAGCAGCGGACCTACCGCCAGGCCTAGCACCAATGCGGCGATTACCAGCACCGCAACCGGCACCTCCGGCGCCGCCCAACCGAACAGTACCAGGGAGACTGCCTGCTGATTTTCCAGCACGAAAAACAACACGACCGCTGCCAATAGCAGCACGAACAGCGCCAGAATGGCACGCTTGAGGTTACGCATCAGTCTGTTCCTTTGCCGACTCAGGTGACTTCATGCTCTTCTTCATTGACCCGGTCACGCAATTCCTTGCCAGGCTTGAAGTGAGGCACATACTTGCCTTCGAGGCTGACCGACTGGCCGGTCTTGGGATTGCGCCCTACCCGTGGAGCACGGTAGTGCAGTGAAAAGCTGCCAAAGCCGCGGATCTCGATACGATCACCAGTGGCCAAGCATTGTGACATCTGCTCAAGCATGGTCTTGATGGCCAGTTCCACGTCCTTGGACGAGAGCAGCCCCTGATGGGTGACAATACGTTCGATCAGCTCCGACTTCGTCATATTTTTCCCTTCGTTATCAAGCAGCTAGATCATTGCTTAACCAGTTTGTAGCACGCTCGGGCAGATTTGAACAGGGCGCTTCTTGACTAAACAAAAAAATTCAAGATTGGCGCAGGCAAAAACCAGTGCGCTACCCGAAAAACACAAAAAAAAGGGTGGCCCGTAGGCCACCCTTTTTCACCGATCAAACAGAACTCAGTTCTGTTTGGCCATTGCTTCGCGCAGCAGCGCAGCCATGGTGGTATCGGCAGCCGCTTCCGGAGCGTTCTTCAGGCTCTGGATGGCTTCGCGCTCTTCAGCATCGTCCTTCGACTTGATGGACAGGCTGATGACGCGGGACTTGCGGTCGACGCTGATGATCTTAGCTTCGATCTCTTCGCCTTCCTTCAGCACGTTACGGGCGTCTTCAACGCGGTCACGGCTGATTTCGGAAGCTTTCAGAGTGGCTTCGATGTCGTCGGCCAGGGTCACGATAGCGCCCTTGGCGTCAACTTCCTTGACGATACCTTTGACGATAGCGCCCTTGTCGTTGACAGCAACGAAGTTGGAGAACGGATCGTCTTCCAGCTGCTTGATGCCCAGGGAGATGCGCTCGCGCTCCGGATCAACCGACAGGATGACGGTTTCCAGCTCGTCGCCCTTCTTGAAGCGACGCACGGCTTCTTCGCCAGCTTCGTTCCAGGAAATGTCGGACAGGTGAACCAGACCGTCGATGCCGCCGTCCAGGCCAATGAAGATACCGAAGTCAGTGATCGACTTGATGGTACCGGTGATCTTGTCACCCTTGTTGAACTGGCCGGAGAAGTCTTCCCATGGGTTCGATTTGCACTGCTTGATACCCAGGGAGATACGACGACGCTCTTCGTCGATGTCCAGAACCATGACTTCCACTTCGTCGCCAACCTGAACGACTTTCGACGGGTGGATGTTCTTGTTGGTCCAGTCCATTTCAGAAACGTGCACCAGACCTTCAACGCCTTCTTCCAGCTCAGCGAAGCAGCCGTAGTCGGTCAGGTTGGTGACGCGAGCAGTCACACGAGTGCTCTCTGGGTAACGGGCTTTGATAGCAACCCATGGGTCTTCACCCAGTTGCTTCAGACCCAGCGAAACGCGGTTGCGCTCGCGATCGTACTTCAGGACCTTGACGTCGATCTCGTCGCCAACGTTGACGATCTCGGACGGATGCTTGATACGCTTCCAGGCCATGTCGGTGATGTGCAGCAGACCATCGACGCCGCCCAGGTCAACGAATGCACCGTAGTCGGTGAGGTTCTTGACGATACCTTTGACCTGTTGGCCTTCCTGCAGCGATTCCAGCAGAGCTTCGCGCTCGGCGCTGTTTTCGGCTTCCAGGACGCTGCGACGGGAAACGACAACGTTGTTGCGCTTCTGGTCCAGCTTGATGACCTTGAATTCCAGCTCTTTGCCTTCCAGGTGGGTGGTGTCGCGCACGGGGCGGACATCAACCAGGGAGCCCGGCAGGAACGCACGGATGCCGTTAACGTCGACAGTGAAGCCGCCTTTAACCTTACCGTTGATAACGCCCTTGACCACTTCTTCAGCAGCGAAAGCAGCTTCCAGAACAATCCAGCACTCGGCGCGCTTGGCTTTTTCACGGGACAGCTTGGTTTCGCCAAAGCCGTCTTCGACCGCGTCCAGCGCAACGTGAACTTCGTCACCGACCTTGATGGTCAGCTCGCCAGCTTCGTTGATGAACTGCTCGAGCGGGATGACGCCCTCGGACTTCAGGCCAGCGTGAACGGTAACCCAGTCGCCGTCGATGTCGACGACGATACCGGTGATGATGGCACCCGGCTGAAGATTGAGGGTTTTCAGGCTTTCTTCAAAGAGTTCTGCAAAGCTTTCGCTCATTTTAATTCCTGTAGATTCGGGCGAAACAAACGCCCATCGCCACACTCCAGACAATGTGGGTTTCGTTTAAGTAAAGAAAAGCCGGCAGGACGATGACTGGTGCCCCTGCCCGCTCTCCTCTCCATCAGAGGAGGTCGCGCAATGCGAGCTCGCTTCTGATGCGTTGCAGCACCTGCTCAATGGACAACTCCGTGGAATCCAGCTGAATGGCATCGGCCGCCGGCTTTAGCGGGGCCACTGCACGCTGGGTATCACGCTCATCGCGCGCACGGATCTCATCTAGCAGACTTGACAGACTAACATCTTCGCCCTTGCCCTTCAACTGCAGGTAGCGGCGGCGGGCGCGCTCCTCGGCACTGGCGGTCAGGAACACCTTGAGCGGTGCATCGGGGAACACCACAGTGCCCATGTCGCGACCGTCGGCAATCAACCCCGGTGCCTCACGAAATGCGCGTTGACGCTGCAGCAATGCTTCGCGCACCGCTGGCAGCGAGGCGACCATCGAGGCTCCCGCGCCGACCGTCTCAGTGCGGATCACGTTGCTGACATCCTCACCTTCGAGAATGATCTGCTGCAACTTGCCCGGCTCAGCGGCGATGAACTGCACATCCAGATGGGCCGCCAACGCCTTGAGCAACTCTTCGTTGGTCAAGTCGACGCCGTGATTGCTGGCATTGAACGCCAGCAAGCGGTAGAGCGCGCCGGAATCGAGCAACTTCCAGCCCAGCTCGCGGGCCAGCAAGCCCGCGACGGTGCCCTTGCCCGAACCGCTCGGCCCGTCGATGGTGATAACCGGCGCCAAGAGGTTCACGAGTTGGCCTCTTCTGCGACGCGAATGCCCACTTCCTTGCACAGCGCCAGGAAGTTGGGGAACGAGGTGGCGACGTTGGCACAGTCATGGATCGTGATCGGCGCACTGGCACGCAGCGACGCGATACTGAAGGCCATGGCGATACGGTGATCGCCGTGACCGTGCACTTCACCGCCACCGATCTGGCCGCCATCGATGATGATGCCGTCTGGGGTCGGTTCGCATTTGACGCCCAAGGCAATCAGCCCATCGGCCATCACCTGGATACGATCGGACTCCTTCACGCGCAGCTCCTCAGCGCCACGCAACACGGTACGCCCTTCGGCGCAGGCCGCAGCAACGAACAGCACCGGGAATTCATCGATGGCCAACGGTACGAGGTGCTCAGGGATCTCGATGCCCTTGAGCTTCGCCCCGCGCACCCGCAGATCAGCCACCGGCTCACCGCCAACTTCACGTTGGTTTTCCAGGGTGATGTCACCGCCCATCAGGCGCAGGATATCGATCACACCGGTACGGGTCGGGTTGATACCAACATGCTCCAGCACCAGCTCCGAGCCTTCGGCGATGGACGCGGCCACCAGGAAGAAGGCTGCCGAGGAAATGTCAGCCGGCACTTCGATACGCGTAGCGGTCAGCTTGCCGCCCGCCTGCAGCGAGGCGACCGGGCCATTGGACGACACCGAATAACCAAAGCCGCGCAGCATGCGCTCGGTGTGGTCACGGGTAGGCGCAGGCTCGGTGACGGTAGTAGTGCCTTCGGCGTACAAGCCAGCCAGCAGCAGGCAGGATTTGACCTGGGCACTGGCCATCGGCAGCGTGTAGTCGAGGGCTTTGAGCGTGCGCCCGCCACGAATGGTCAGCGGCGGACGCCCCTCAGGACCGGTTTCGACCACCGCCCCCATCTCGCGCAGTGGGTTGGCGACACGGTTCATCGGACGCTTGGACAGCGAAGCGTCGCCGGTCATGGTGACGTCGAACGGCTGCGCGGCCAGCAAGCCGGACAGCAGGCGCATCGAGGTGCCCGAGTTGCCCAGGTAGATCGGACCGGGCGGCGGCTTCAGGCCATGCAGCCCGACACCGTGAATGGTGACGCGGCCGTGATGCGGGCCTTCGATGACCACACCCATGTCGCGAAACGCTTGCAGCGTGGCGAGGGCATCTTCACCCTCGAGGAAACCTTCGACCTCGGTGGTGCCTTCGGCCAGCGAGCCGAGCATGATCGAGCGGTGGGAAATCGACTTGTCACCCGGTACGCGAATCCGTCCGGATACGCGGCCACCAGGTTGGGCCAGGAAAATCAGGTCGTTGGCGTTCATAGCGTCCACATAGGCCCGACGGGCCAGGATTTTACTGAAATGCTCGCGGGCAACCCGAGCGCGGGTGAACACACCCAGCAGTTGGTGCCCGTCCCCAGCATCGACCGCGTCGCGCAAGGCGTCGAGGTCGCTGCGAAATGTGTCAAGAGTGCGCAGGACCGCTTCCCGGTTGGCGAGGAAGATGTCATGCCACATGATCGGGTCACTGCCGGCGATTCTTGTGAAATCGCGAAAGCCTCCCGCAGCGTACCGGAAGATGTCCAGGTTTTCATTGCGCTTGGCCAGCGAGTCGACCAGACCGAACGCCAGCAGATGTGGCAGATGGCTGGTGGCCGCCAGGACTTCGTCATGACGCTCCACCGGCATGTGCTCGACATCAGCATCCAGCGCACGCCACAGTCGGTCGACCAGCGCCAGTGCAGCCGGGTCGGTATCGGGCAGCGGCGTGAGAATAACCTTATGCCGACGGAACAAGGCAGCATTGGAAGCCTCCACCCCGCTCTGCTCGGAGCCGGCGATGGGATGACCAGGCACGAAGCGCGCCAGGCGCTCGGCAAAGGCCTCGCGAGCGGCACGTACCACGTTGCCCTTGGCACTGCCAACATCGGTGATAACCGCCGCCCCCAGATCGAGCTGCGCCAGTCGCGCCAGAACCTTCTCCATGGCCAGGATTGGCACCGCCAGCTGGATCACGTCGGCACCGACGCAGGCCGCCGCCAGGTCTTCCTCGCAGCGATCTACCACGCCCAGCACCACGGCCTGACGGCGCGACTCGGCATCCAGGTCGACCCCGACCACCTCACGGCACAGGCCGCTTTCACGCAGCCCCTTGGCGAAGGAGCCACCGATCAGGCCAAGGCCTACCACCACGAGCCGGCCGACGAGCGGCGCGGGATTGTTTGTTACAGCATTAACCACGAGTGCGAACCCTGTTCATGAATCCAGACAGTCTGTTGCCCTCTGCGTGGGCCGAGGCGACCCCGCAGAGGGCGCGCAAAGCCTTAGAGCACCGCCTTCGGATAGGACCCGAGCACCTTCAGTGCCACGGCTTCCTGACTGATCTTCTCCAGCACCGCCTTGATCAGCGGATCACGGTGATGACCGACGAAGTCGATGAAGAACACGTAGGTCCACTTGCCACTGCGCGACGGACGGGTCTCGATACGCGTCAGGTCAATGCCATTCTCGTGGAACGGTACCAACAGTTCATGCAGCGCGCCCGGCTTGTTGCTCATCGAGACGATGATCGAGGTCTTGTCGTCGCCCGTCGGCGGCACTTCCTGGCTGCCAATCATCAGGAAGCGCGTAGAGTTGTCCGGGCGGTCTTCGATCTTCTCGGCCAGACGCGTCAACCCGTAAAGGTTTGCCGCCATGTCGCCCGCGATCGCCGCAGAGTTCCACTCGCCCTTGACCCGCTTGGCGGCTTCAGCGTTGCTGGATACCGCCACGCGCTCGACATTCGGGTAGTGAGCATCCAGCCACTTGCGGCACTGGGCCAACGATTGGGCGTGGGAATAGATACGCGTGATGCTGTCGGTCTTGGTGCTCTCGCCCACCAGAAGATGGTGGTGAATACGCAGCTCCACCTCGCCGCAAATGACCATGTCGTGCTCGAGGAAGCTGTCCAGCGTGTGACTGACCGCGCCCTCGGTGGAGTTTTCCACCGGCACCACACCGAAGTTCACGGCACCGGCCGCCACTTCGCGGAACACTTCGTCGATGGCCGCCATTGGACGACTGACCACGGCGTGGCCAAAGTGCTTCATGGCCGCTGCCTGGGTGAACGTGCCCTCAGGGCCGAGATAGGCGACTTTGAGCGGTTCTTCCAAGGCCAGGCACGAAGACATGATCTCGCGGAACAAGCGCGCCATCTCTTCGTTACCCAACGGCCCGCGATTGCGCTCCATCACGCGCTTGAGCACGGCGGCTTCGCGCTCGGGACGGTAGAACACCGGCTTCTCACCTTCAGCCAGCGAGGCAGTCTTGACCTTGGCCACCTCCTGGGCGCAACGGGCACGCTCACTGATCAGCTCGAGAATCTTCTCGTCGAGACTGTCGATGCGCACCCGCAGGGCCTTGAGCTCCTGATCGGACATCAGCCGTGCTCCTTCTCGAATTCAGCCATATAGGCCACCAGCGCCTCGACCGCTTCCAGGCCCAGGGCGTTGTAGATCGAGGCACGCATGCCACCGACCGACCGATGCCCCTTAAGATTGAGCAGGCCACGGGCATCGGCACCGGCCAGGAAAGCCTTGTCCAGACGCTCGTCAGCCAAACGGAAGGGTACGTTCATCCACGAACGGGCGTTATGGCTGATCGGGTTGGTATAGAAGTCGCTGGCATCAATGTAGCCGTACAAGCGGTCTTTCTTGGCGCGGTTGCGCTGCTCCATGGCCGCGACGCCGCCTTGCTCCTTGAGCCACTCGAACACCAGGCCCGAGAGATACCAGGAGTAGGTGGCCGGCGTGTTGTACATCGAGCCGTTGTCGGCAGACACCTTGTAGTCGAGCATGGTCGGGCAGCTACTGCGAGCCCGCCCCAGCAGGTCCTCGCGCACGATCACCACCACCAGGCCGCTCGGACCGATATTTTTCTGCGCACCGGCGTAGATCAGGCCGTACTGCGACACATCGATCGGGCGGGAGAGAATGTCGGAGGACATGTCCACCACCAGCGGCACATCACCCGTCTCAGGCACCCAGTCGAACTGCAAGCCACCGATGGTCTCGTTGGACGCATAGTGGACGTATGCAGCGTTCTTGGTCAGGTTCCACTCATTCTGGCCAGGGATGGCCAGGTAGTCGAAGGGCTTGGCGCTAGCGGCAACATTGACGTTACCGAAGCGGCGCGCCTCTTCGATGGCCTTCTTCGACCAGATACCGGTTTCGACGTAGTCGGCGGTAGCGTTTTCCGGCAGCAGGTTCAGCGGAATCTCGGCGAACTGCTGGCTGGCACCACCCTGCAGGAACAGGATCTTGTAGTTGGAGGGGACGGACAGCAGATCGCGCAGATCCTGCTCGGCCTTTTCGGCGATGGCAACGTAGTCATCGCTGCGATGGCTCATTTCCATCACCGACAAGCCCTTGCCACGCCAGTCCAGCATTTCGGCCTGGGCACGCTGCAGGACAGCGTCAGGAAGCGCGGCAGGGCCTGCGCAGAAGTTAAAGGCTCGTTTGCTCACATCCACTCTCGCTCTGCCAAATAGAACAAATCGTAAATCTGTAGGCCACGCCACCCCTGTAGAAGCGGCCTGGTGCCGCGAAGGGCTGCATAGCAGCACCACTGAAACCTGGGGCCGCTTCGCGCCCCTTTCGCGGCACCAGGCCGCTCCTACAGGTTCAGCGTTGCCTGCCGTAATCAGTCAAACGGGGCGACCTTGGTCGCCCCGCTCGGGTTGTAGCACTTGCTTACTCTTGCGGCGCCTCTTCAGCGCCGGCGCTGTCGTCATCTGCCACGTCCAGCACGTCGGCGGCGATGGCGGTAGCGACGTCAACGATGACATCATCGATGTCGCCGAGATCATCGACATCGTCCTCGGAGGGCTCCTGAACGCGCTCCAGACCAACCAGCGTCTCGTCGGCAGCCAGTTTGATCAGCGTCACGCCTTGGGTATTACGCCCCAGGCTGGACACTTCACCCACCCGCGTGCGCACCAGCGTGCCTTGGTCGGAAATCAGCATGATCTCCTCGCCTTCCTGCACCTGGATCGCGCCAATCAACAGGCCGTTGCGCCCCTTGGTGCCCATCGCGATGACGCCCTGGCCACCACGACCACGACGTGGGAATTTCGACAGCGGCGTGCGCTTGCCGAAGCCACGCTCCGAAGCGGTGAGGATCTGCGCGCCGGACTCAGGAATCAGCATCGAGATGATGCGCTGACCTTTGCCCAGCTTCATGCCGCGCACGCCACGGGCGTTACGGCCCATCTCGCGCACCACGCTCTCAGCGAAGCGGATCACCTTGCCGGCGTCGGAGAACATCATGACTTCCTTGGCGCCGTCGGTAATGGCCGCAGCGATCAGGGTGTCACCTTCCTTGAGCTTGAGGGCGATCAGGCCATTGGAGCGCGGACGGGCGAACTGCACCAGCGGGGTCTTCTTGACCGTACCGGAAGCGGTGGCCATGAAGATGTAGGCTCCGGTCGGCTCGGCGGCCCACTCAGCGGTATCGCCGTCTTCCTCGTCGACTTCCTCGGCTTCGATCACCTCGCCTTCGAGCACGGCGTCTTCGACCTCATCCAGATCCTCGTCGGCACCTGCGCTCTGCTGCAGGGCCTCCAGATCGATCTGCAGCATCGCCGTGATGCGCTCGCCCTCTTCAAGCGGCAGCAGGTTGACCATTGGGCGACCGCGCGCGGCACGGGACGCCTCAGGAATATCGTAGGTCTTGAGCCAGTAGACCTTGCCCTTGCTGGAGAACAGCAGCAACGTGGCATGGCTGTTGGCGACCAGCAGGTGCTCGATGTAGTCCTCGTCCTTGACGCCAGTGGCCGACTTGCCCTTGCCACCGCGGCGCTGGGCCTGATAGGCCGTCAGCGGCTGGGTTTTCGCGTAGCCGCCATGGGAAATGGTCACCACGCGCTCTTCTTCGGGGATCATGTCGCCGTAGTTGAGGTCGTGGCGGGCATCGAGGATTTCGGTGCGACGCGCATCGCCATATTCGGCGCGAATCGCTTCGAGTTCTTCGCGAATCACTTCCATCAGGCGCTGGGCGCTGCTGAGGATGCGGATCAGCTCACCGATCTGCTCGAGGATCTCTTGGTACTCGGCCAGCAGCTTCTCGTGTTCCAGACCAGTCAGGCGGTGCAGACGCAGATCCAGGATCGCCTGGGCCTGTTCTGGTGACAGGTAGTACTTGCCCTCACGCAGGCCATATTGCTCCGGCAGGTCTTGCGGACGGCAGGAGTCGGCACCGGCGCGCTCGACCATCAGTTGCACGGCACTGGATTCCCAGGCGGTGCTGATCAGCGCTTCCTTGGCCTCGGATGGCGTCGGCGAGGCCTTGATCAGGGCGATGACCGGGTCGATGTTGGACAGCGCGACCGCCTGGCCTTCGAGGATGTGGCCACGCTCGCGGGCTTTGCGCAGCTCGAACACGGTACGGCGGGTCACCACTTCACGGCGGTGACGAACGAACGCTTCGAGCAGGTCCTTGAGATTGAGCAAGCGCGGACGACCGTCGATCAGGGCGACGATGTTGATGCCGAACACGCTTTGCAGCTGGGTCTGCTGATAGAGGTTGTTGAGCACCACCTCCGGCACCTCGCCGCGACGCAGCTCGATGACGATACGCATACCGTCCTTGTCGGACTCGTCGCGCAGCTCGGTGATGCCTTCGATCTTCTTCTCTTTGACCAGTTCGGCGATCTTCTCGATCAAGCGTGCCTTGTTCAACTGGTAAGGCAGCTCGGTGACGACGATCTGCTGGCGACCACCGACCTTGTCGATGTCTTCGATTTCCGAACGGGCACGCATGTAGATGCGCCCACGGCCAGTGCGGTAGGCCTCGATGATGCCCTGGCGACCGTTGATCAAGCCGGCAGTGGGGAAGTCAGGGCCCGGGATGAACTGCATCAGTTCATCGACCGTGATGTCAGAATTGTCGATCAGCGCCAGGCAGCCATCGATCACTTCGCCCAGGTTGTGCGGCGGAATGTTGGTGGCCATGCCCACGGCGATACCACTGGAGCCGTTGACCAGCAGGTTGGGGATCTTGGTCGGCATGACCGCCGGGATCTGTTCGGTGCCATCGTAGTTGGGCACCCAGTCGACGGTTTCCTTGTGCAGGTCGGCCAGCAGCTCGTGGGCCAGCTTGGCCATGCGCACTTCGGTGTAACGCATCGCGGCGGCGTTGTCGCCGTCCACCGAGCCGAAGTTGCCCTGACCGTCGACCAGCAGGTAACGCAGCGAGAACGGCTGCGCCATACGCACGATGGTGTCGTACACAGCCGTGTCGCCGTGCGGGTGATACTTACCGATCACGTCACCGACCACACGGGCGGATTTCTTGTACGGTTTGTTCCAGTCGTTGCCCAGTTCGCTCATCGCGTACAGCACGCGGCGATGCACGGGCTTCAAGCCGTCACGTGCATCGGGCAGCGCTCGCCCGACAATCACGCTCATCGCGTAGTCGAGGTAAGACTGTCTCAGTTCGTCTTCGATATTGACCGGGAGGATTTCTTTGGCCAGTTCGCCCATGAGAAGCCTGATTCCTTTTTCTGGTGAAACTTCGCCTGATCCCTCGAAGGACGAACGAAGCTCGCCGCCGCAGCGTTAGTAAGGTGCGACGACATACGACAAATCAATGAGTTGTGCCATGGATCTGCGCAATGAAGACCGCGCGCCTGGGCGGCCTTGGAAACTGCCGGATGTTACCACAAAGGCTGGGCGCATGGGAGATATGGCAAGGGGCCGCACCAGCGGCTGACCCCATCCCCCTGCAACCTTTCACAGGCCCGTCAATGCAGGCGCTTGCGACACACCAACTGAGCGATTTTCGCCGCATCTGGCCGCTCGACCACGCCTTTTTCGGTGACGATCACATCGATCAGGTCAGCAGGAGTCACGTCCACCACCGGGTTGTAGGCGTCTACATCGGCCGTCACCTGGATACCTTCCACCTCCAACAGCTCTTCCACGCCACGCACTTCCAGCGGAATGTCTTCACCGGTGGCCAGATTAAGATCGATGCTGGTGCTCGGCGCCACCACCATGAAGCGCAGGCCGTGGTGCATCGCCGCCACGGCCATCTGGTAAGTACCGATTTTCGCCGCCACATCGCCATTGGCCGCGATGCAGTCGGCCCCCACCACCACCCAGGTAATGCCTTTGGTCTTCATCAGATGCCCGGCGGCAGCATCAACCACCAGCGTCACCGGCAGACCATCCAGGGCCAGCTCCCAGGCCGTCAGGCGCGAGCCCTGCAACCAAGGGCGCGACTCGCAGACATATACCTGCCCGACCATCCCCTCCAGCGCCGCGGCGCGAATCACGCCCAACGCAGTCCCAAAGCCGCCAGAGCCCAGCGCCCCTGCGTTACCGTGGGTGAGCAAGGTCTGCTCGCTGCCTTGGTGGCGGCGGATCTGTTCAAGGCCGAATTCGGCCATGGTCAGATTGGCCTCGCGGTCGCTGTCATGGATGGCGATAGCTTCAGCTTCCAGCGCCGCCAGGGCATCTTCACCCGCACGCAGGCGTTGCAGGCGCTCGCGCATGCGATTGAGCGCCCAGAACAGATTGGCCGGCGTAGGCCGGGTTTCGGCCAGCAGCATGAAGTCTTCCTCCAGCGCTTGCTCCCAGTCATCGCCTTCGGCCAGTCGCTCGCGCAGGGCCAGCACCAACCCATAAGCGGCGCAGATACCAATCGCCGACGCGCCGCGTACGGCCATATCGCCAATCGCCTCGGCCACTTGCACCACATCGACGCAGGTCAGCCAGTGCTGCTCGAGCGGCAACAGACGCTGATCGAGCAGGTGCAAGGCGCCATCGCGCCACTGGATGCCCGTCACCGTTTCTGCCGCCAAAAGTTGCTCGCGCATCGCCACTCCCCGCCAACCGACCATGAAAAGCCGGCGATTATAGCGACCCCCAGCCACAGGCGCTCGGGTATACTGCGCGTTTAACCGAACGATCCAGGTAGATGCCACGCATGCCCACCAACACGCCCCCTCTCGACCTGCTACTGGTGCCGCAATGGCTGGTGCCCGTCGAGCCGGCAGGCGTTGTGCTCAAAGGCCACGCACTGGGCGTACGTGACGGCCTGATCGCCTGGCTTGGCCCTCGTGAACGGGCCCCTCAGGCACAACAGGTGCGCGAGCTGCCGCACTGCCTGTTGAGCCCAGGGCTGGTCAACGCCCACGGCCACGCCGCCATGACCCTGTTCCGCGGCCTGGCCGACGACCTGCCGTTGATGACCTGGCTCAAGGAGCACATCTGGCCGGCCGAGGGCCGCTGGGTGAGCGAGGCTTTTGTGCGCGATGGCACCGACCTGGCCATCGCCGAGCAACTCAAAGGTGGCATCACCTGCTTCGCCGACATGTACTTCTTCCCACGCCAGGCCTGCGAGCGCGTGCACGCCAGTGGCATACGCGCGCAAATCGCCGCGCCACTGCTGGACTTCCCCATCCCCGGCGCCGCCACCGCACCAGAAGCCCTGCACCAGGCCATCGAGCTGTTCGGCGAACTGCGCGACCACCCGCGCATCCGCATGGCCCTGGGCCCGCACGCCCCATACACCCTCGGCGACGCCACCCTGGAGCAGATCCGCGTGGTCGCCGACCAGCTGGATGCCCCCGTGCACATGCACATCCACGAGACCGCCGATGAAGTCGAGCAGGCGCTCAAGGACAACGGCGAGCGCCCTCTGGCGCGGCTCGCCCGCCTGGGCTTGCTCGGGCCCAACCTGCAGGCGGTGCACATGACCCAGGTCAGCGACGAGGACCTGGCGCTGCTGGTAGAAAGCAACACCAGCGTGGTCCACTGCCCCGAATCCAACCTCAAGCTGGCCAGCGGCTTCTGCCCGGTGGAGCGGCTTTGGCAGGCCGGGGTCAACGTCGCCATCGGCACCGACGGCGCTGCCAGCAACAACGACCTCGACCTGCTTGGCGAAACCCGCACCGCCGCCTTGCTGGCCAAGGCAGTGGCTGGCTCGGCCACAGCGCTGGATGCCCACCGAGCCCTGCGCATGGCCACCCTCAATGGCGCACGCGCGCTGGGGCTGGAGACGCTTACCGGATCGCTGGAGCTGGGCAAGGCGGCAGACATCACCGCCTTCGATCTGTCGGGCTTGCTGCAACAACCGGTGCACGACCCGGTCTCGCAACTGATCTACGCCACCGGCCGTGACTGCGTGAAAGACGTTTGGGTCGCAGGCCAGCCATTGCTGCTGGACCGCCGCCTGACACGCATGGACGAACACGCGCTGAGCGCCAACGCTCGCGCCTGGGGCGCTCGCATTGGCGGGCGCGACGAATGATCGGCCGGCAGCTGCGGCTGTCGCCCTGTGACACTATTTATCAAAGCTTCAGAGGACTGTTCAGATGAGCAACGTCGACCACGCCGAAATCGCCAAGTTCGAAGCCCTGGCCCACCGCTGGTGGGACCGCGAGAGCGAGTTCAAGCCCCTGCACGACATCAACCCACTGCGGGTCAACTGGATCGACGAACGCGTGGGCCTTGCCGGCAAGCGGGTGCTCGATGTCGGTTGCGGCGGCGGCATCCTGAGCGAAGCCATGGCCCAGCGCGGCGCCAACGTGACCGGCATCGACATGGGTGAGGCCCCGCTGGCCGTGGCACAGCTACATCAGCTGGAGTCAGGCGTGCAGGTCGAGTACCGGCAGATCACCGCCGAAGCCCTGGCCGAGGAGATGCCTGGGCAGTTCGACGTGGTCACCTGCCTGGAAATGCTCGAACACGTACCCGACCCCTCGTCGGTGATCCGCGCCTGCTACCGCATGGTCAAGCCCGGCGGCCAGGTGTTCTTCTCCACCATCAACCGCAACCCCAAGGCTTACCTGCTGGCCATCATTGGCGCCGAGTACATCCTCAAGATGCTGCCGCGCGGCACCCATGACTTCAAGAAATTCATCCGCCCCTCCGAGCTGGGCGCCTGGAGCCGTGCCGCCGGCCTTGAAGTGAAAGATATCGTCGGCCTGACCTACAACCCGCTGACCAAGCACTACAAGCTGAGCACCGACGTCGACGTCAACTACATGATCCAGACCCTGCGCGAGGAATGAGCATGCGCTTGCGAGCAGTACTCTTCGACATGGACGGCACGCTGCTGGACACCGCGCCGGACTTCATCGCGATCTGCCAGGCGATGCTCGCCGACCGCGGCCTGCCGGCCATCGACGACGCGTGCATCCGCGACGTGATTTCCGGTGGCGCCCGCGCCATGGTGGCCGCCACCTTCGCCATGGACCCGCAGGCAGAGGGCTTCGAAGCCTTGCGCCTGGAGTTCCTCGAGCGCTACCAACGCGACTGCGCGGTGCACAGCAAATTGTTCGACGGCATGCCGGAACTGCTGGCCGACATCGAGCGCGGCAACCTGCTCTGGGGCGTGGTCACCAACAAGCCCGTGCGCTTCGCCGAGCCGATCATGCAGCGCCTGGGGCTGGCCGAGCGTTCGGCGCTGTTGATCTGCCCCGATCACGTGAAGAACAGCAAGCCCGATCCCGAGCCACTGATCCTGGCCTGCAAGACCCTGAACCTGGATCCGGCCAGCGTCTTGTTCGTCGGTGACGACCTGCGCGACATCGAGTCCGGCCGCGACGCCGGCACGCGCACCGCTGCCGTGCGCTACGGCTATATTCATCCGCAGGACAACCCCAATAACTGGGGCGCCGATGTGGTGGTGGACCACCCGCTGGAGCTGCGCAAAGTCATCGACAGCGCGCTGTGCGGCTGCTGATAAAGCTATGAGCTGCAAGCTTCGAGCTTCGAGCTGCAAGAGCAAGCAGATCGGCGTACGACCGGCTTTTTCTTGCAGCTTGCAGCTCGAAGCTTGCAGCTACCACTCTAGGGACTGACTCATGTTCGACTACACCGCCCGCCCCGACCTGCTCAAGGGTCGCATCATCCTGGTCACTGGTGCCGGCCGCGGGATCGGCGCTGCCGCTGCCAAAGCCTATGCAGCCCTGGGCGCCACCGTGCTGCTGCTGGGTAAGACCGAGGCCAACCTCAACGAAGTCTACGACCAGATCGAAGCCGCCGGGCATCCGCAACCGGTAGTGATTCCGTTCAACCTCGAAACCGCCCTGCCCCATCAATATGACGAGTTGGCGGTCATGATCGAGGAACAGTTCGGACGCCTTGACGGCCTGCTCAACAACGCCTCGATCATCGGCCCACGCACGCCGACCGAACAGTTGTCCGGCGACAACTTCATGCGCGTGATGCACATCAACGTCAACGCCACGTTCATGCTCACCAGCACCCTGCTACCGCTGCTCAAGCTCTCCGAAGACGCCTCGGTGGTGTTCACCTCCAGCAGCGTCGGGCGCAAGGGCCGGGCCTACTGGGGGGCCTATGGGGTTTCGAAGTTCGCCACCGAGGGCCTGATGCAGACCCTGGCCGACGAGCTGGAAGGCGTTGCGCCGGTGCGCGCCAACAGCATCAACCCAGGTGCCACGCGTACCGCCATGCGCGCCCAGGCGTACCCGAGTGAAAACCCGCAGAACAATCCACTGCCTGAAGACATCATGCCGGTGTACCTGTACCTGATGGGGCCTGACAGCAAGGATGTGAACGGGCAAGCACTGAACGCGCAGTAAAACCTGTCGCGGGGCCAGTCCGTGCCTACGCGCTGACCGGCGCGCAGGCACGGACTGGCCCCGCGATGTTTTCAGCCTGCCGCCAGCGCCGGACGCAGGCGCCCTTGCTGACGCCCTTCCAGCTGCATGCAGCGCTCCAGGAACAGGAACATGCAGTCGTAGCTCTTGCACACCGCCCGGCGCAGCTCGGTACGCAAACCTAAGGTGGGGTTTTCGCCCGCCAGGGTGCAGATGATCTCAAGGGCCTCCCAGGGGTGCGCATCGTCGTACTGCGCATGCATCTTCAACCACTTCATCGCACGCTTGCGCGTGTCCTCGGGGAAGCCTTGGGCATAGGTGTCGCTGGAACAGACCACCGCCGACCACTCGCCCGTGGCGCCCTCGATGGCGTAGTTGGTGGCGGCCATGGCGATGGCCAAGGACTCGGTGGTACATACCCGCCAACACCAGTCGTTCAAGCCATTGAGTTCCGGCGGCACATCCTGCGCCTGCAACTCGTGCAAGTGGACACCATGGGCCTGACACCAGTGCAGCCAATAGTCGGCATGATTGAGCTCGACGCGAATATTGCGCATCAGCCAACGCCGCGCCATGTCCTCACCAGGATGGCGACCATAGCGGGTCTTTTGCAGGTTATGGGCCATGTACAACGAGAACTGTTCCACCACCGGCCAACCACCGATCAGGTATTGGCGAATGGTCGAGGCGCGTAGCTGTCCATCGCGCAGGCGCTGGTAGAACTCATGCTCGACCACCCTGCGCTTGCTTTCCCGACAATCCTCGATCAGTTGCTGGGCCCAGTCTGGATAACTGGCCGGATCCATCAAGGGTCCGATCCGTACGAACGCATCAATCACTGTCAGCTCCTTGATTCCCTGTGATTTGCGGACATTGCTCAGCGAAAGGTCCCTGGCGCCCTGTGCAACAGGGGCCTCGCCGCAATCCGTTGGCGCTGCAGGCTGTCGCAGGTGAATACTTGCGGGCGTTCGATCAGGTAGCCCTGGGCATAGTCGACGCCGATTTCCTGCAAAGCCTGCTCGATCAACGGGGTCTCGACGAACTCGGCGATGGTCCGTTTGCCCATCACATGGCCGATGTGGTTGATCACTTCGACCATGGCCCGGTTGATCGGATCGTCGAGCATATCTTTGACGAAACTTCCATCGATCTTCAGGAAGTCTACAGGCAAATGCTTCAAATACGCGAATGACGACATTCCGGCGCAGAAGTCGTCCAGCGAGAACTTGCAACCCAGGCCTTTCAATTCATTGATGAAACGAATCGCGCTTCCTAAATTGGCGATAGCGCTGGTCTCGGTTATTTCAAAACAGATTAAGCGCGGCGGGATATCGAACTCGGCAAACAGCCGGTGCAGGTACTCCAGGAAGTTGTCATCACCGATGCTGGTGCCCGACAAGTTGATCGCGCACATCGCCAGAGGCCCTTCGCGGCCTTCGTCCAGGCATTGGCGAATGACCTGGAATACGCTGCGCACCACCCAACGGTCCAGCGCGGTCATCAGCCCATAGCGCTCAGCAGCCGGAATGAAGCTGTCGGGCAGGATGGTACGCCCACTTTCATCGTGTAGGCGCAGCAGGATTTCGATATGCCCGGCGCCTTCATGCGGACGCAACGGAGCAATTTCCTGGGCATACAGGCAAAACCGGTTCTCTTCCAGGGCCACATGCAGGCGCTGAATCCAAGCCATCTCGCCAAAACGCATGGACAGTTCGCTGTCGTCGGCGTGATACAACTGGACCCGGTTGCGGCCTTTCTCCTTGGCCATGTAGCAGGCCATGTCGGCCGCCCGCAGCGACGCCTCGAGGGTGTAGGAGGCCTGGGAAATATGCACCAGACCGATGCTGACGGTGGTGACGAATGGCCGGCCTTTCCACACGAAATGCAGGCTCTGCACCGCCTGACGCAGCTGTTCGGCAATCCGCTCGGACTGCTCCGGCGGGCAGTTCTCCAGCAGCACGCCGAACTCATCGCCCCCCAGCCGGGCCAGGGTATCGCACTCGCGCAGCCCCGACTGCAGGACCGCACAGATGTGCCGCAACAGCTCGTCGCCGGCGGCATGCCCACAGGTGTCGTTGACCAGTTTGAACTGGTCCAGGTCGAGGAACATCAGCGAATGCCGGCCGCCCTGGCGCGACAGGATGTTCAGTGCCTGCTCCAGGCGATACTCGAACTCGCGACGATTGGCCAAGCCCGTCAAGGCATCGTGCGTCGCCTGCCAGGACAAGTTGGCGATGTACTGGCGCTCCTGAGTCATGTCATGCAGCACGACGACGATGCCACTGACCTGCCCATCGGTGAGGATCGGCGAGCCCACCAGGTTGACCGACACCGTGCTGCCGTCCAGGCGCTGGATCAAGCGCGAATGGTCGGCGCCGCCCTTGAGGCTGCCACTGAGTACCTGTTCAACCAAGGTGCGGCTGTCCTGCTCGGCGTGCTCGTCAAGCAAGCTGAACAAGGCCGCCAGCGGCAGGCCAGCGGCTTGGTCGGCCTGCCAATGGGTCAACATCTCCGCGGCCGGATTCATGTAGGTGATACAGCCATCGACATCGGTGGTGATCACCGCATCGCCAATCGATGCCAGGGTGATCTGCGCCCGCTCCTTCTCTTCCTGCAAGGCAACGGCAAAAGCCTGGCGCTGGGCCAGCAGCTTGCTCGACCGGCGCCAGGCCATGGCAATGAGAAACAGCGCGGTGACCAGGTTGGTGGCCATCAACACCTTGAGCAGCATCCGCGAACCTTCGCCCAAGGCATCGCTGAAGGCCTTGGCCGCCGGGGTCACGCCATCGTTGATGGCAACGATGCGCGCCTTCCATTCGCCGATTTGCCTTGCATCGACCTCGCCACCGGCAAACCCTGCGCGCATCTGCACGGCCAGTTCGTCGAGCTGGCGCAGGTAGTCGTCACCGATGTTCCAGTAGTCGATAGCGGTCTGCATATAGCTGACCTGGCGAAAATTACGGTAGAACCAGATGATCCGGGCGACATCCTCAGGATGGTTGCCGCCTTGCAAAATGCCCTTTCGCGCGGCCTCGAAGTCAGGCTCGGGACGGTCCAGGGCCAGGCGCAGCTCACGGTCACCCAACGGCACCAGGATCGCCTGGCGATAGCGCTGGTAGATCAGCGGCTGACCACTCTCGGCGTACAAGCTCAGGTAATAGATGGCGTCCTTCTGCGCTTTGGACCATAAGCTCTCGCCTGCCACGTAGGCGCGCATGGCGGAAAGCGCATAGAGACTCAGGCTGCCCAGCAGCACCTGGAACAGCACGACGGCCACGAACGGCCAGATAATGCCTAACAGCCTTGGCACTTCGAGAGTCCGATTTCCCTTCATGTAGTCCCTGTCACTGCGGCCATTGAGGCACGAATCAACCTAGACAACGCTCAGCGTAGGCGATTTGCCATGAAGCAGCGACAAGCTACGAGCGACAAGCTGCAAGAAAAAACAAAGCGGCTCTAACGTGCAGCTTGCAGCTTGAAACTTGCAGTTGGCTTTGAGGCACGAATCAACCTAGACAACGTTCAGCGTAGGCGATTTGCCAGGAAGCAGCGACAAGCCACGAGCGACAAGCTGCAAGAAAAAGCAAAGCCGCTCTAACTCGCAGCTTGTAGCTTGAAACTTGCCGCTGGCTTTATCAGATCTGCTGCAGGTGGCCGTACAGCTTGGCGTACAAGCCGCCTTCGGCGATCAGTTGCTGATGATCGCCATCCTCGGCCACATGCCCGCCGTCGAACACCAGCACCCGGTCGGCCTGCTTCACCGCCGACAGGCGGTGGGCAATGATCAACGTGGTGCGGCCACTGAGGAAACGCGCCAGGGCCTGGTGCAAGTTGTACTCGGTGGCAGCGTCTAGCGCCGAAGTGGCCTCATCGAGGATCACCACCTTGGGCTCAGCCAAGACCATGCGGGCGATGGCCAGGCGCTGGCGCTGGCCGCCCGACAGGCGCACCCCTGAACGCCCCACCACGCTGTCAAGCCCCTGCGCCAGCGCGGCGATGGTGGTGTCCAGTTGGGCGATGCGCAGCGCCTGCCAGCAAGCCTCATCGCTGCATTCGCGACCCAGCGTGAGGTTGGCACGCACGCTATCGTTGAACAACGACGGGTGCTGCAACACCACCGCCACGTTCTCGCGCAGGGTCTCCAGACCAATTTCCTGCAGGCTGGCGCCGCCGAAGCGAATGGTCCCGGACTCGGCGCTGTACAGCCCCAACAACAATTGCACCAAGGTACTCTTGCCGCCGCCGCTCGCCCCCACGATAGCCACCTTCTCGCCGGGAGCGATGGCTAGGTTGAGTTGGTCCAGGACCGGCTCGTCGGCGTAGGCGAAGCGCAGGTCGCGCACCTCGATACCCACCGTCGGGCGTCCGGAGAAAGGGTCGCAGGCCGACGGGTACTGCGGCTCGTCGGCGCGCGCCAGCAGTTCGTTGAGTCGGCTCAGGGCGCCGCCAGCGGCGTAGTAGGCGTATTGCAGGTTCAACAGCTGTTCGACGGGACCGATCATGAACCACAGATAGCTGAACACGGCCAGCATCTGGCCGATGGAAAGGTCGGAAAACAGCACCGTGAGCATCGCGGCGGCGCGAAAGATGTCGATACCGAACTGGAACAGCAGCCCGCTGGCCCGACCGCTGGCGTCGCTTTTCCACTGCGAAGCCACCGCGTAGTCGCGTACCTCGCGGGCGCGCAGGCCGAGGCGGCCGAGAAAATACCCCTGACGATTGCCGGCACGAATCTCCTGGATTGCGTCCAGGGTCTCGCTCAACGCCTGGGTGAAGCGCGCGGTGCTATCGTTTTCGAGCTTCTTCAGGTGCTTGACCCGCTTGCCCAACTGCACGGTGAAGTAGATCACCAGCGGGTTGAACAGCAGGATCAGTAGCGCCAGCTGCCAGTGCATCCAGATCAGGATCGCGGCGGTGCCGGTAAGCGTCAGCATGGCCACCAGGAAGCGGCTAAGGGTCTCGCCGACGAATTTGTCGAGGGTGTCCAGGTCCGTAACCAGGTGCGTAGTCACCGTGCCGCTACCCAGGCTTTCGTATTCTTTCAGCGAAATCCGCTTGAGCCGTTCGATCAGGCGGATACGCAGGCGATAGACGATGTCCTTGGCAAGCCCGGCGAACAGCTTGGCCTGCACCACGTTGAAGGCCAGCGCCGCCAAACGTAGGCCTAACGTGAAGCAGAGCATCAAGCCGATATAGCCGGCAGCCACCTGCCAGTTACTGGGCAGCAACTGGTTCATCCACTTGAGCGCGGCATCCCCGTGACCGAGTAGCACTTCATCCACCAACAGCGGCAGCAGCAAGGGAATCGGCACACTGCATAGCGCTGCGAGCACCGCGACCAGGTTGGCACTCCACAGGGCTTTCTTGTGGTGCAAGGCCAGACGACGGATTTCCGCCCAGCTCAGCCGATCGACCACAGCGGCGGGCTTCCCTGGCACAGGGTCTGGCGACCCAGGCACATCAAGCACAGGCGGCCTGCTGCAGCCAGCGGCCAAGCAACGGTTGCAGGCTCTCGAACGACTGGTAGCCGTTGGTCAGCAAGGCCAACTGGCCGTTACGCTCGGCCAACAACGTTGGAAAACCGGCAATGCCAAGGTCCTGCGCCCAGGTAAAATCCGCTGCGGTAGCACTACGGGTATCGTGGCTGGCGAAACGCTGGGCGAACACATCGCGCTTGAAGCCGGCCTGCACAGCCAGCTCCACCAGTTGCGGGGCGCGGGTGACATCCACGCCCTGCTCGTAGAACGACGCCTGGATCAGCGTGAGCAAGCCCCACATGCGCGCCTCATCCAACTCGCGCGCCGTCACCAGGGCCCGGCACGCAGGCTCGGTGTCGTAGACGAAACCGTCAGGCATGGCGCCTTCGAAGCGAAACGCCTGGCCGGTGGCATCCTGTACCGCCTGCCAATGCTCCAGGATGTACTTGCGGGTCGAGACATCCAATGCGCTGCCACCGCTGCGCAGACCACCGACCACCAGCCGCGTGGCGATACCCGCGGCGCTGGCCTGGGCGATCAGCGCCTCGGCCACGGGCGCGAACCCCCAGCACCAGGAGCACATCGGGTCCATCACATACAGCAAGCGGGCAGACATGGATCAAGCCTCGGCTTTGTAGTTGAAACCGATCGGATGCGGCTGGTTGCGCGCCTTGGCCAGCTCGATCTGCTTCTGGCGGTCGATAGCGCTGCGCCGGGTCTTCTCGCTCAGGCTGTCCCAGCAGTGCGGGCAGCTCACGCCGGGCGAGTAGTGCTCGGACTCGCGGTCCTGCGCATCGATCGGATGGCGACAGGCGTGGCACTGGTCGTACTCACCCTCGCTCAGGTCGTGGCGCACCGTGACTCGGTTGTCGAAGACGAAGCAGTCGCCGTCCCAGAGGCTTTCTTCCTGAGCGACTTCCTCGAAGTACTTCAGAATGCCACCCTTGAGATGATAGACGGCTTCGAAGCCCTCACCGAGCATATAGCTGGAGGCTTTTTCGCAGCGGATGCCGCCGGTGCAGAACATCGCCACTTTCTTGTGCTTGCTGGGATCGAAGTTGGCCTTGATGTAGTCGGGAAACTCGCGGAAAGTCTCGGTCTTAGGGTCGATGGCACCCTTGAATGTACCGATGGCCACCTCATAGTCGTTGCGGGTGTCGATCAGCAGCACTTCAGGGTCGCTGATAAGGGCATTCCAGTCCTTGGGTTCGACGTAGGTGCCGACCGCCTTGTTCGGGTCCACACCCGGCACGCCGAGAGTGACGATCTCTTTCTTGAGCTTGACCTTGGTGCGGTAGAACGGCTGCTCGTCGCAGTACGACTCTTTATGGTCGACATCCACCAGGCGCGGATCGCTGCGCAGCCAGGCCAGCAGCGCGTCAATGCCCTCGCGGGTGGACGACACGGTACCGTTGATGCCTTCGTTGGCCAGCAGCAGGGTCCCTTTGACGCCATTGTCGAGCATGGCCTTGAGCAGTGGCTCGCGCAGTTCGACGTAGTCTTGCAGGGTGACGAATTTGTACAGCGCCGCCACGACGATCGGTTGGGTCATTGCGTTGGATCTCCAGGTGGTTGCCCTCGTAAGGGGCGGACCAGGTTTTTACACAAATGGGCAGGGGTGCTTTGCACCCCTTTCGCGGCACAAGGCCGCTCCTACAGGGATCATGTAGTCTCTGTAGGAGCGGCTTTGTGCCGCGATGGGCCGCATGGCGGCCCCGAGGGATAGCGCAGTCTAGCAGAATCCCTTAAAGGATTCAGTGCCCACCGCCAGCGCACACCGGCGAAGCCGGTGCCACGCCCACCGCCGCCCATTCGTCAGGCGTGTAGGTGTGGATAGCCAAGGCGTGGATCTCGCCCATCAGGTCACCCATGGTGGCGTAGACCTTCTGGTGGCGCTTGACGCTGTTCAGCCCGGCGAACTGCTCGCTGACCAGCACGGCCTTGTAGTGAGTTTCCTGACCACGGCTGTGCATGTGGCTTTCGTTGCGTACCTCAAGGTGCAGGTCACCCAACGCTGCCAGCTGCTGCTCGATACGTTGCTGCATGCTCATCGCGACAGGCTCACTTCTTCGCCGGCGCTGCGGCTTTGCCGGCGTTCGGGTCAAGTTCCTTGGTCATGTCGTCAAGCAGCTTGTTGACCACAGGCACGGCCGGCTCCAGGCTCTGTTGAGTCAGCTGGGCCGATTGCTGGGTAACCTTGGGCATTTCGCGCAGGACTTTCTTGCCCAGCGGCGACTCGTAGAACTTCACCAGGTCGTTCAGCTCGGCCTCAGTGAAGGTCGCGGTATACAGGTCGACCATCTTTGGCTTGAGCTTCTTCCAGCCGATGGCGTTGTCCAGGGCAGCGTTGGCCTTGGCCTGGTAGCTGTCGAGCACGGACTTCTTCGAGGCCGGCGCCTGAGTCTGTTCGAAACGCTGAGCGAACATCTGCTGGACCTGCATGTACACCGGAGTGCCCAGCTTGTCGGCATTGGCCAGGGTCAGGAATTTCTCGGCGGCAGCGTTGTGGCTGGCGGTGGCAGCGAGCACCTGGCCGCTGGCACAGACCAGGGCGACGGCAGCAAAGAGGACACGGAGACGGGTCATTGCATTTCCTTCGTGAAAGGGAGGCGATACCTCAGGGTAGAGCATTCTGCGCCGTGGTGGCAAAGTGCTCAAGTAGCACGACGAGCGATGGAACCGCCCGGTCGATTCAGGGCCTAAACTGCGGTTTCGGACTAGATATCAAGGAGAGCGCGCAGCATGAGCCGTATCGAAACAGACAGCCTAGGTCCCATTGAAGTTCCAGAGCACGCCTACTGGGGCGCCCAGACCCAGCGCTCGCTGATCAACTTCGCCATCGGCAAGGAACGCATGCCGCTGGCGGTGCTGCACGCCCTGGCGCTGATCAAGAAAGCGGCGGCGCGCGTCAACGACCGCAACGGCGACCTGCCCGCCGATATCGCCCGGCTGGTCGAGCAAGCCGCCGATGAAGTGCTGGCCGGCGAGCACGACGATCAATTCCCGCTGGTAGTCTGGCAGACCGGCAGCGGCACCCAGAGCAACATGAATGTCAACGAGGTGATCGCCGGGCGCGCCAACGAACTGGCTGGCCAGGGCCGTGGCGGCAAGGTCCCAGTCCACCCCAACGACCACGTCAACCGCTCGCAAAGCTCCAACGATTGCTTCCCGACCGCGATGCACATCGCCGCGGCCCAGGCGGTGCATGACAAGCTGCTGCCGGCCATCGCCGAGCTGTCGGACGGGCTGGCGGAGCTGTCGGCGCGCCACACGCACCTGGTCAAGACCGGGCGTACCCACATGATGGACGCCACCCCCATCACCTTCGGCCAGGAAGTGTCGGCCTTCGTCGCCCAACTCGACTACGCCCAGCGCGCCATCCGTGCTAGCTTGCCAGCAGTGTGCGAACTGGCCCAGGGCGGCACCGCCGTGGGCACCGGGCTCAACGCCCCGCACGGCTTCGCCGAGGCAGTGGCCGCCGAACTTGCCGCATTGTCGGGATTGCCGTTCGTCACGGCGCCGAACAAGTTCGCCGCACTGGCCGGTCACGAGCCGCTGACCAGCCTGGCCGGCGCCCTCAAGACCCTCGCCGTGGCGCTGATGAAAATCGCCAACGACCTGCGTCTACTCGGTTCCGGCCCGCGTGCAGGCCTTGCCGAAGTGCGCCTGCCGGCCAACGAGCCGGGCAGTTCGATCATGCCGGGTAAAGTCAACCCGACCCAGTGCGAAGCCCTGTCAATGCTGGCCTGTCAGGTACTGGGCAACGATGCGGCAATCGGCTTTGCGGCAAGCCAGGGCCACCTGCAATTAAACGTGTTCAAGCCGGTGATCATCCACAACGTATTGCAGTCCATCGAGTTGTTGGCCGATGGTTGCCGCAACTTCCAGCAGCATTGCGTGGCCGGCATCGAGCCGGACGCCGAGCAGATGGCCGCTCACCTTGAACGCGGGCTGATGCTGGTGACAGCACTGAATCCGCACATCGGCTACGACAAGGCGGCAGAAATCGCCAAGAAGGCCTACAGCGAAGGCAAGACCCTGCGTGAAGCGGCGCTGGCGCTCAATTATCTGACCAATGAGCAGTTCGACCAGTGGGTAAAACCGGAAAACATGCTGGCGCCTGGCGGCAAGGGCTGACCTGAGGCCGCGCCCGCGCTTGCACAGGCCCTGCACGCCACCTGTGCAAGCGTCCGGGCACTGCGCCCGAGCGTGGCGCACAGGCCATCAATGCTTGTGCTTGGCGAACGCCGCCTCCAGCGCCTGATTGATCGTGCGCAGCACTTTTACCCGCGCCCAGCGCTTGTCGTTAGCCTCCACCAGCGTCCACGGCGCAATTTCGGTGCTGGTGCGATCGACCATGTCACCCACGGCCTCGCTGTACACATCCCACTTGTCCCGGTTACGCCAGTCTTCCTCAGTGATCTTGTAGCGCTTGAACGGGATCTGCTCGCGCTCCTGGAAGCGTTCCAGCTGGGTTTGCGGGTCAATTGCCAACCAGAACTTGACCACCACCACCCCGGCGTTGCGCAACTGTTCTTCGAAGTCATTGATCTCGCCATAGGCGCGCATCCAGTCAGCCGGGCTGCAAAAACCTTCGACCCGCTCCACCAACACACGGCCATACCAGGAACGGTCGAAGATGGTGAACTTGCCGCGTGCCGGAATGTGCCGCCAGAAGCGCCACAGGTAGGGCTGGGCGCGCGCCTCCTCGGTCGGCGCCGCAATCGGGACGATGCTGTACTGACGCGGATCCAGCGCTGCGGCCACACGGCGAATCGCACCGCCCTTTCCGGCAGCATCGTTGCCCTCGAACACCGCCACCAGCGCGTGATGGCGCATGCGTTTGTTGCGCAGCAAGCCTGCCAGGCGGGCCTGCTCGGTGACCAATTGCTCCTCATAGTCGCGCTTGTCCAGGCGCAGCGTCATGTCCAGCGCACCCAGCAAGCTCTTCTGGTCGATGCTGCGTCCCAGTGGCGGGACATTGCCCTGATGCTTGCGTGGGCTGTTGCCTAGCGCTGCCTGCATGCTCTCCAGCAGGATGCGCCCGACCGCCAGGCTGCGGTAGTGCGGATCGACGCCTTCGATCACATGCCAGGGCGCGTAGTCACGGCCCGTGCGGCGCAGCACCCGCTCACCGAAACGCACGAAGCGATCGTAGGTTTGCGACTGTTGCCAGTCCAGCGGGCTGATACGCCAGTTGTGCAGCGGATCGCTCTTGAGCGCCTTGAGCCGCGCCTTCATCTGTTTCTTGGACAGGTGGAACCAGAACTTGATGATCACCGCGCCTTCGTCGCAAAGCATCTGTTCCAGACGCTCGGCACCGGCGATGGCTTGGTCGAGCACGGCGTTCTTGAACTGGCCATGCACCCGCCCTTCGAGCATCTGGCTGTACCAGTTGCCGAAGAACACCCCCATGCGCCCTTTGGGCGGCAAGGCCCGCCAATAGCGCCAGGCAGGAGGACGGGCGAGCTCTTCGTCGGTCTGCTGATCGAAGGTACGGACCTCGATCAGACGCGGGTCCATCCATTCGTTGAGCAACTTCACCGTCTCGCCCTTGCCGGCGCCTTCGATGCCATTGATCAGCACGATCACCGGGAAGCGCGCCTGCTGCTTGAGGTCATACTGAGCGTCGAGCAGCGCTTCACGCAGCGCCGGGACTTCGGCCTCGAAGGTTTCCTTGTCGATGCTATGACCGATTTCGGCGGATTCGAACATGCTGGGCTCCTTCACTGGATCAGCTACAAGCTACAAGCTTCAAGCTGCAAGAAAAAGCAGGCCGTGACACTATCTGTGTTTTTCTTGCAGCTTGAAGCTGGTAGCTAGCGACTGATTTGATGACTATGCCACGCCACGAACACGCCCAAATCGACTGGGACGAACAGGGTCGCCCGCACTCGCGCCAGTACGATGATGTCTACTTCGCCAGGGACGAAGGCCTCGAAGAAACCTTGCACGTGTTCATCGAGCAGAACCAACTGCGCCAGCGCTTCGCGGCCCTGCAGCCTGCCGATTGCCTGGTGATCGGCGAAACCGGCTTTGGCACCGGCATGAACTTTTTATGCGCCTGGCAACTGTTCAACGAGCTGGCCCACGCCGAGGCGCGCCTGCATTTCGTCAGCGTCGAGAAGTACCCGCTGACCCGTGACGACCTCGCGCGCGCCACGCAGCTATGGCCAGAGCTGGCCGCCTTCACCCAGCCCCTGCTGGCGCAGTACGTGGCGATTCACCCGGGCTTCCAGCAATTTAGCCTGGACGCTGGGCGCGTCACCCTGACCCTGATGGTCGGCGACGCACTGGAGCAGTTGCCGCAGCTCGACGCGCGCATCGACGCCTGGTTCCTCGACGGCTTCGCCCCGGCCAAGAATCCCGACATGTGGACCCCGGCGCTGTTCGCGCAACTGGCGCGCCTGTCGCATCCCGGCACGACTTTAGGCACCTTCACCACCACCGGTTGGGTACGCCGGTCCTTGATCGAGGCCGGGTTCAGCATGAAAAAGGTGCCGGGCCTGGGCAAGAAGTGGGAGGTGATGCATGGCGTGTTCACCGGTGAATCCAGCTCCGCTGCCGCACCTTGGTACGCCCGCCCAGCCACTGCGCCAAGCGCCCGCGAGGCACTGGTAGTCGGCGCGGGGTTGGCCGGTAGTGCCACCGCTGCCAGCCTGGCCGCGCGTGGCTGGCAGGTCAGTGTGCTGGAGCGCCACGCAGGCCCGGCGCAAGAAGCCTCGGGCAATCCACAGGGGGTGCTTTATCTGAAGCTGTCGGCGCATGGCACTGCGCTGTCGCAGATGATCCTCGCCGGTTTCGGCTATACCCGGCGCTGGCTCGAACGCCTGCAACGCGGCCAGGACTGGGATGGCTGCGGCGTGCTACAACTGGCTTTCGACGAGCAGGAAAACCAGCGCCAGGCCAAATTGGCCGAGGCCTTCGACGCCAGCCTGTTGCAACGGCTCGACCGCGAGCAGGCCCAGGCCCAGGCCGGCATCACCTTGCCCGCTGGCGGGCTGTTCTACCCCGAAGGCGGCTGGGTGCACCCGCCGGCGCTGTGCCAGGCACAACTGAACCACCCGCGCATACGCCTGCTCAGCCATGCCAATGTGCTTGAACTGCGCAAGGTCGATGGCCAGTGGCAGGCCTGGGAGGGTCAGCGCCTGCTGGCCAGCGCGGCGCAGGTGGTACTGTGCGCGGCCGCCGAGGTCCAAGCCTTCCCGGCCTGTAGCACACTTGCACTCAAGCGCATACGCGGTCAGATCACCCGCCTGCCGGCAACCGCAGCCAGCCGAGCGTTGCGCACCGTGGTGTGTGCCGAAGGCTATGTCGCGCCGCCGCGTGACGATGAGCACACCCTGGGCGCCAGCTTCGACTTCCACAGCCAGGACACCACACCTACCGTTGCCGAACACCAGGGCAACCTCGCATTGCTCGAGCAGATCTCTGCCGACCTCGCCGAACGGCTGGCCGCGCGGGCGTGCGATCCGCAGCAGCTCGAAGGTCGCGCAGCGTTTCGCTGCACCAGCCCCGACTACCTGCCGATCGTCGGGCCGCTGGCAGACAGCGCTGCGTTCAATGCGGCCTATGCCGTGCTGGGCAAAGATGCGCGCCAGGTGCCAGCAGTCGCTTGCCCGTGGCTGGAAGGACTGTATGTGAACAGCGGGCATGGCTCGCGCGGGCTGATCACTGCGCCGCTGTCAGGGGAACTGGTCGCGGCGTGGATGACTGGCGAGCCGTTGCCGGTGCCCCGGCCGGTGGCTGAAGCGTGTCACCCGAACCGCTTTGCGTTGCGTCGGTTGATTCGCGGTCAATAGCGCCCCTGAGCCGCGCGCTGCATATAACGGATTGATCTAAAACTCTCACAACCCACGCGGGTCCTTTACTAAGTGCCCGCCCTTGTGCAGGGCACGTTTTCCCCAACGGCAAACCCGGTAAGGACTTATGTGCGGATTAGCAGGAGAGTTACGTTTCACACCCATCGACCAAGCCCCTCGCCCGGCCGACCTGGCCGCGGTGGAGCGCATCACCCACCACCTGGCGCCTCGAGGCCCGGACGCGTGGGGTTTCCACAGCCAGGGCCCGATTGCGCTGGGTCACCGTCGCCTGAAGATCATGGACTTGTCCGATGGCTCGGCGCAGCCAATGGTCGACAATACCCTGGGCCTGGCGCTGGCCTTCAATGGCGCGATCTACAACTTCCCCGAACTGCGTGAAGAGCTGCAAGCGCTGGGCTACAGCTTCTGGTCCGACGGCGACACCGAAGTGCTGCTCAAAGGCTACCACGCCTGGGGGGCGGCACTGCTGCCCAAGCTCAACGGCATGTTCGCCCTAGCCATCTGGGAACGCGACAATCAGCGCCTGTTCCTGGCCCGCGACCGTCTGGGTGTAAAGCCGTTGTACCTGTCACGCAACGGCGAACGCTTGCGTTTTGCCTCTACGCTACCGGCGCTGCTCAAAGGCGGCGACATCGATCCGATGATCGACCCGGTGGCACTTAACCACTACCTCAACTTTCACGCCGTGGTGCCCGCCCCACGCACCTTATTGGCCAACGTGCAAAAGCTCGAACCAGGCACCTGGATGCGCATCGACCGGCACGGCGAAGTCGAGCGCCAGACCTGGTGGCAACTGCACTACGGCCCACACGCCGATGAGCACGGGCTGGACCTCGAAGGCTGGACCACGCGTGTGCTTGACGCAACCCGCGACGCGGTGGCAATCCGTCAGCGCGCGGCAGTGGACGTCGGCGTGCTGCTCTCCGGCGGCGTCGACTCGAGTCTGCTGGTGGGGCTGCTACGCGAAGTCGGCGTGGATGATCTGTCGACCTTCTCCATTGGCTTCGAAGATGCCGGCGGCGAGCGCGGCGACGAGTTCCAGTATTCGGATCTGATTGCCCGCCACTACGGCACCCGCCACCACCAGTTGCGTATCGCTGAACACGAGATCATCGAACAGTTGCCCGCAGCGTTCCGCGCCATGAGCGAGCCGATGGTCAGCCACGACTGCATCGCCTTCTACCTGCTTTCGCGGGAGGTCGCCAAGCACTGCAAGGGCGTGCAAAGCGGCCAGGGCGCCGACGAGCTGTTCGCCGGCTACCACTGGTACCCGAAGGTGGACGGCGCCGAGGATGCTTTCAGCGCCTACCGCGACGCGTTCTTCGATCGCAGCCACGCCGAGTACCGTGACACCGTGCAGGCACCCTGGCTGCTGGAGAACGATGTGGCCGGCGACTTCGTGCGCGAGCACTTCGCCCGCCCCGGCGCGCGCGATGCAGTAGACAAGGCCCTGCGCCTGGACAGCACGGTGATGCTGGTGGACGACCCGGTCAAGCGCGTCGATAACATGACCATGGCTTGGGGCCTGGAGGCGCGTACCCCGTTTCTGGACTACCGCCTGGTCGAGTTGTCGGCGCGCATCCCGGCACGCTTCAAGCTGCCCGACGGTGGCAAACAGGTACTCAAGCAAGCCGCCCGCCGCGTCATCCCGCATGAGGTGATCGACCGCAAGAAGGGCTACTTCCCGGTCCCTGGTCTCAAGCACCTGGAAGGCGCGACCTTGGGTTGGGTGCGCGAACTGCTCACCGACCCCAGCCAGGACCGCGGCCTGTTCAACCCAGCGATGGTCGACCGCCTGCTGAGTAACCCCCACGGCCAGCTCACGCCGCTGCGCGGCTCCAAACTGTGGCAGTTGGCGGCGTTGAACTTGTGGCTCAGCGAACAAGGAATCTGATCGATGAAAGCCCATGAAATCGCCTATGGCCAGCGCCTGCTGCGCGGCCAGGCGCCCTCCTACGAGCGCTTGCAGGCACGCCTGGCTGGGGACGGCAGCGAGCCCCACGACCAGCCGCATGCCGTGCACTGTGGCTGGGGTCGGGTACTGATCGGGCATACCTACCCGGACCCTGTGAGCCTGGCCGACGCACTGCTCGAAGAGCGCGCCGGCGAGCGCGACATTGCCGTGTACGTGGCGGCGCCACAGCAGGTGCTGGCCCAGGCGCCGCAGCAGTTGTTCCTCGATCCGTCGGATACGCTGCGCCTGTGGTTCACCGACTACCGACCCGCACAGCGAGTATTTCGCGGCTTCCGTATCCGCCGGGCGCAGAGCCCGGCAGACTGGCAAGCGATCAACACCCTGTATCAGGCACGCGGCATGCTACCGGTCGACCCCGAGCGCCTGACTGCGCACCACTTGGGCGGGCCGGTGTACTGGCTGGCCGAGGACGAGGATACCCATGCCGTGATCGGCAGCGTCATGGGCCTGAACCACGCCAAGGCGTTCGACGATCCCGAACACGGCAGCAGCCTGTGGTGCCTGGCGGTCGATCCACACTGCACCCGTCCGGGCGTCGGTGAAGTGCTGGTGCGCCACCTGATTGAGCACTTCATGAGCCGGGGCCTGGCGTGCCTGGACCTATCGGTGCTGCACGACAATCGTCAAGCCAAGCGCCTGTATCAGAAACTCGGCTTTCGCAACCTCACGACCTTTGCGGTCAAGCGCAAGAATGGCATCAACCAGCCGCTGTTCCTCGGCCCTGGCCCGGAGGCAGGGCTCAACCCCTATGCGCGCATCATCGTCGACGAGGCCTTGCGCCGCGGTATCGAAGTGCAGGTGGACGACGCCGCCAGCGGCCTGTTCACCCTGAGCCTGGGTGGGCGGCGTATCCGCTGCCGCGAATCGCTTAGCGACCTGACCAGCGCACTTACCATGACCTTGTGCCAGGACAAACGCCTGACCCGCCAGGTGCTGCACCAGGCAGGTCTACAGGTGCCGGCCCAGCAACTGGCAGGCAATGCCGACGACAACCTGGCGTTTCTCGAGGAGCATGGCGCGGTGGTGGTCAAGCCGGTGGACGGCGAACAAGGCCAGGGCGTGGCGGTGAACCTCACCAGCATCGAGGAGCTTAGCCATGCCGTGGAGCAGGCACGGCGTTTCGACAGCCGCGTACTGCTAGAAAGCTTCCACCCAGGCTTCGACCTGCGCATCGTAGTGATCGGCTACGAGGTGGTAGCCGCCGCCGTGCGCCATCCGGCGCAGGTGCTCGGCGATGGCCGGCACAGCATCCGTGCGCTGATCGAGGCGCAAAGCCGTCGGCGCATGGCTGCCACGGGCGGCGAGAGCCGCATCCCACTGGACGACGAGACCGAGCGCACCTTACGCAGCGCAGGCCTGGACTACGACCACGTGCTGCCCGCCGGCCAGCGTCTGGCGGTGCGCCGTACCGCCAACCTGCACACCGGCGGCACCCTGGAGGACGTTACCGAGCGCCTGCATCCGGTGCTGGCCGATGCCGCCGTGCGCGCCGCACGGGCGCTGGAGATCCCCGTGGTGGGGCTGGACTTCATGGTCCGCGATGCCCAACACCCGGACTACGTGATCATCGAAGCCAATGAGCGTGCGGGCCTGGCCAACCATGAGCCGCAGCCGACCGCAGAGCGCTTTGTCGACCTGCTGTTCCCGCACAGCCACGCTTTGGCATGAATCAGTGCCGGCCTCTTCGCGGGTAAACCCGCTCCCACAGGGACTGCGCAGATCTCAAGTACAGCGCTGTACCTGTGGGAGCAGGTTTACCCGCGAAGAGGCCGGCTCAGGAACCTAGGAGTACCCCATGTCCGAACGGCACCTGGAACCCGACCTCGACTACCTGAAGAAAACCCTGCTGGAAATGCTCGCCATCCCCAGCCCGACCGGCTTTACCGACACCATCGTGCGGTACGTAGCCGAACGCCTGGACGAACTGGGCATCCCCTACGAAATGACCCGGCGCGGCACCATCCGCGCGACGCTCAAGGGCCGTCAGAACTCGCCCGACCGCGCCGTCTCGGCGCACCTTGACACCATCGGCGCCAGCGTACGCCAGTTGCAGGACAACGGCCGCCTGGCCCTGGCACCGGTAGGCTGCTGGTCGAGCCGCTTCGCCGAAGGCAGCCGAGTAAGCGTGTTCACCGACACCGGTGTTTATCGCGGCAGCGTGCTGCCGCTGATGGCCAGCGGACATGCCTTCAACACCGCCATCGACCAGATGCCGGTGAGCTGGGAGCATATCGAGGTGCGCCTCGACGCCTACTGCACCACACGCGCCGACTGCGAGGCGCTGGGGGTTGCTATCGGCGACTTCGTCGCCTTCGATCCCCTGCCGGAGTTCACCGAGAGCGGCCACATCAGCGCCCGCCACCTGGACGACAAAGCCGGCGTGGCAGCCTTGCTGGCAGCACTCAAGGCCGTGGTGCAAAGCGGCCAGCAGCCGCTGATCGATTGCCACCCGCTGTTCACCATCACCGAGGAAACCGGCTCCGGCGCAGCCGGCGCACTGCCTTGGGATGTCAGCGAATTCGTCGGGATCGACATCGCTCCGGTGGCCCCTGGTCAGGCATCCAGCGAGCACACGGTCAGCGTGGCCATGCAGGACTCCTCCGGGCCCTACGACTACCACTTGTCGCGCCATCTGCTCAAATTGGCCGGTGATCACGACATTGCCGTGCGCCGCGACCTGTTTCGCTACTACTTCAGCGACGCGCACTCTGCGGTGACCGCCGGCCATGATATTCGAACAGCTTTGGTGGCCTTCGGCTGCGATGCCACCCATGGTTACGAGCGTACGCACATTGACAGCCTCGCAGCCTTGAGCCGCCTGCTGGGCGCCTACCTGCTGAGCCCGCCGGTCTTTGCCAGCGACTCGCACCCGGCAACCGCGTCGTTGGAGCGCTTTAGCCACCAGCTGGAGCACGAGACGCAAATGGAGAGCGACACCCGGGTGCCAACGGTGGACAGCGTGGTGGGTAACAAAGGTTGAAGGGTTGCCGGCGCGCCCACGCGGTTGCAAATCGCGTAGCATGCCGGCTTCCGTATCAAGGCCTTGCAACCATGCTGATCCCCTACGACCAACTTGAAGCCCAAACCCTGACCCGCCTGATCGAGGACTTCGTCACCCGCGACGGCACCGACAATGGCGACGACACACCGCTGGAGACCCGCGTGCTGCGGGTGCGTCAGGCGCTGGCCAAGGGACAGGCGTTCATCTTGTTCGATGTGCAGAGCCAGCAGTGCCAGCTGCTGGCCCGGCATGACGTGCCGCGCGAGCTGCTGGAGTAGCACCAGCGCGCGAACGCCGATAGACAGCCGCCCCACCTAGCAAGGCCCCGCTCACCCCTGGGCCTCGGGCTTTTCCTGCTGCTGAATACGTTTGTACACCTCTACACGGTGCACCTGGACCTCACGCGGCGCGCTGATCCCCAGCTTCACCTGGCGGCCGTCCACCGATACCACCTCTATACGGATATGCTCGGAGATGAGGATCACCTCCCCCACTTCGCGTCCGATCACCAGCATGCTCCGACCCTCCAAACACAGGAAAAGCCGGAGCCTGCCCCCTCGCCGTTTGCCAGCACAATGCCTCAGCGCGGAAATAGACCTATCCCACACGATAGGGTAAAAAATCCTACAGCCAAACCCGTTAACCAGTGGACTTACGCGCCTTGGCGCGCATTTTTGCCGCCATGTCAGCCATCTCGTCATACAGCCGTTGCGGCGCCTGGCACTTGAGCTGCCAGGCCTGGCGCCCAGCCTCATGCGGCAGGATCAGGAACTCACCTGCCGCGACCTGGGCATGAATGTAGTCGGCGATGTCGGCGGCGCTGATCGGCGAGCCTTCCAACAACTTGCCGACCTGGGCCTTCATGGCAGGGTTCGGCCCGCGGAACGAATCCAGCAGGTTAGTCTGGAAGAACGACGGGCATACCACGTGCACCGCCACCTCGACCTGGCGCAGTTCCACCAGAAGGCTTTCGGAGAGTGCCAGCACGCCGGCCTTGGCCACGTTGTAGTTGCTCATCCCCGGGCCCTGCATCAAGGCCGCCATCGAGGCAATGTTGATGATCCGCCCGTGACTGCGTTCGAGTAACGGCAGGAACGCCTTGCAACCCTTGACCACGCCCATCAGGTTAACGGCGATCTGCCAGTCCCAGTCCTCCAGCGACAGCTCGGCGAAGAATCCACCGGAGGCGACACCGGCGTTGTTGACGATCACATCGCAGCCGCCGAATTTCTCTTCACAGGCCTGAGCCAGGGCCGTCAGTTGGCTGTAGTCGCGCACATCGCAGCGCTGGATGAAGCCGTCGCCACCCGCCACGCGCACCAGCTCCAGGGTTTCACGCAGCCCCGCTTCGTTGACATCGGCCAAGGCCAGCCGCCAACCATCACGAGCCCAACGCAGGGCGATCTCACGGCCAAGGCCGGAACCGGCCCCAGTGATCATCATTCGATTGTGCATGGTGCAGAGCCCGACTCAGTGAAAGTGAGCTGGAGTCTAGCCAGATCCGGGCGCCGTCAGGGGCGGCATCAGGGTGCTGAATATGCGGGTAATCGCCGCGAGGTTTGCCCCAAGGCGCGGGGTGAGGCTGGGTCATGCCTGCGCAAGCGTGATGGAATCTTTGCCATCGCCCACCGGTCCGAACTTGTAGGCGGCCCACAGTACCGGCCCCTCTACCCTCCACCACGCAAGGACTCCGCCATGACCACGATCCTCATCATCATCCTGATCCTGCTGCTGATCGGTGGCTTACCGGTCTTCCCTCATTCCCGCGCCTGGGGCTATGGCCCGTCCGGTATCATCGGCGTGGTTCTGGTGGTGCTGCTGATCCTGTTGTTGCTCGGACGCATATGACCTGCGCCCGGACGCGTCCGGGCACCTGAACGACGACGCCCCGCATGAGCGGGGCGTCGTCGTTTCACGGCAGAGGTATCAGTGCGACACCGCCCCGCTGGCCCCCAGGCCAGTCTGGGAACGCACGAACTGCGGGAAGAACAGCGCGCGCTCGTCCTCGGCAGCCTTGGACTTGTCGGTGACCGAGAAGAACCAGATACCGGCGAACGCAATGAGCATCGAGAACAGCGCCGGGTACTCGTACGGGTAGATGGCTTTCTCGTGACCGAGGATCTGCACCCAGATGGTTGGGCCGAGGACCATCAGGCCTACCGCGCTGATCAGGCCCATCCAGCCGCCGATCATCGCACCGCGGGTGGTCAGCTTCTTCCAGTACATCGAGAGCAGCAGCACCGGGAAGTTGCAGCTGGCCGCGATGGAGAACGCCAGGCCCACCATGAAGGCGATGTTCTGTTTCTCGAACAGGATGCCCAGGCCAATCGCCAACACGCCCAAGGCGACGGTGGTGATCTTCGACACGCGAATCTCATCCTTGTCGTTGGCCTTGCCCTTGCGCCAGACGCTGGCATACAGGTCATGCGACACCGCCGAGGCACCGGCCAGGGTCAGACCGGCGACCACCGCCAGAATGGTGGCGAACGCCACTGCCGAGATGAAGCCCAGGAACACACTGCCACCGACCGCATCGGCCAGGTGCACCGCTGCCATGTTGTTGCCACCGATCAAGGCGCCGGCAGCGTCCTTGAAGTCCGGGTTGGTGCTGACCAGCAGGATCGCGCCAAAGCCGATGATGAAGGTCAGGATGTAGAAGTAACCGATGAAACCGGTGGCATAGAGCACCGACTTGCGCGCCTCTTTGGCGTCGCTCACGGTGAAGAAGCGCATCAGGATGTGCGGCAGGCCCGCAGTACCGAACATCAGCGCCAGGCCCAGGGAGAACGCCGAGATCGGGTCCTTGACCAGGCCGCCCGGGCTCATGATCGCCTCACCCTTGGCGTGGACCTTGATCGCCTCGGAGAACAGCGTATTGAAGTCGAAGCCCACGTGCTTCATCACCATCAACGCCATGAAGCTCGCACCGGACAGCAGCAGCACCGCCTTGATGATCTGCACCCAGGTGGTCGCCAGCATGCCGCCGAACAGCACGTACAGGCACATCAGGATACCGACCAGAATCACCGCGACGTGGTAGTCCAGGCCGAACAACAGCTGGATCAGCTTACCGGCACCGACCATCTGGGCAATCAGGTAGAAGGCCACCACCACCAGCGAGCCCGAAGCCGACAAGGTGCGGATTTCCTTCTGCCCGAGGCGATACGAGGCCACATCGGCAAAGGTGTACTTGCCCAGGTTACGCAGGCGTTCGGCAATCAGGAACAGGATGATCGGCCAACCGACCAGGAAGCCGATGGAGTAGATCAGGCCATCGTAGCCCGAGGTGAACACCAGTGCGGAAATCCCCAGGAACGAGGCAGCCGACATGTAGTCGCCAGCGATCGCCAGGCCGTTCTGGAAGCCAGTGATCTTGCCGCCGGCGGCGTAGTAGTCAGCGGCCGACTTGTTGCGCTTGGACGCCCAGTAGGTGATACCCAGGGTAAACGCGACGAAGGCCACGAACATGGCGATGGCCGAGACGTTCAGCGGCTGCTTGTGCACTTCGCCGGTCAGCGCATCGGCGGCCCAGACGGCCGGGGCGAAGGCCGCAACGGCCAGTACAGCGAGTTTTTTGGCGTGACCGATCATTGCTTGGCCTCCTCGAGAATGGCCTTGTTCAACTGGTCGAACTCGCCGTTGGCGCGACGCACGTAGATGGCGGTGAGCACGAATGCCGAGAGGATCAGGCCGACGCCCAGGGGAATACCCCAGGTGATCGACGACTCGGGGCTAAGCTTGGCGCCAAGGACTTGCGGGCCATAGGCGATGAGGAGGATGAAGGCGCAGTAGAGGCCGAGCATGATCGCCGAGAGTATCCAGGCGAAGCGCTCGCGCTTGGTGACCAGCTCCTTGAAGCGCGGACTGTTCTGTATCGATTGGTAAATGCTGTCGTTCATTGTTTTTGTCCTAGCAGCACAGATAAGGGAGAACCCGACTCCACTTTATGCTGCCGATGGACGCCAACCAGACGACCTTAGTCTTAGATGCAAGGGTGTTTTACAAATTTCGCAACAACCCTCTACGCACGGCGGGGCAAACCCGCTCCGACCTTCAAGGTCGGAGCGGGTTTGCCCCGCGCAAGCGAAGTACCTGGCAATCCTTACTTGCCGGTCCACTCCTTGACTCGATCCGGGTGTTTGGCAACCCAATCCTTGGCCGCGGCTTCAGGCTTGGCGCCCTCCTGGATAGCCAGCATTACCTCGCCGATCTCGTCCTTGGACTGCCAGCTGAACTTCTTGAGGAACTCGGCCACTTCCGGGGCCTTGGTCGCCAGTTCCTTGCTGCCGATGCTATTGACCGTCTCGGCAGCGCCATACACACCTTTCGGGTCTTCGAGGAACTTCAACTTCCACTTGGCGAACATCCAATGCGGCACCCAACCGGTCACCGCGATCGATTGCTGCTTGGCGTAGGAGCGCCCGAGTTCGGCGGTCATCGCGGCGCCGGAACTTGCAGTGAGCTTGTAACCGGTGAGGTCGTAGTCCTTGATGGCCTGCTCGGTCTTGAGCATGACCCCGGAGCCTGCATCAATGCCGACGATCTTCTGCTTGAAGCTCTGATCGGTCTTAAGGTCTGCGATGCTGTTGGCCTTGACGTACTCAGGGACAATCAGGCCGATCTTGGCATCCTTGAAGTTCGGACCATAATCGACCACGTTGTCCTTGTTCTTGGCCCAGTACTCTCCGTGGGTCACCGGCAGCCAAGCCGAGAGCATGGCATCCAGTTTGCCGGTGGCTACGCCCTGCCACATAATGCCGGTGGCAACGGCCTGCAATTTCACGTCGTAGCCGAGCTTCTGCTTGATCACTTCGGCGGCCACGTTGGTGGTCGCCACACTGTCGGACCAGCCATCCACGTAACCGATGCTCACCTCTTTGGCCATTGCCTGTGCAGTGCTCATGGCCAATACCAGGGCGGTACCCACCCCCAGGAAACGTCGCATACTCATCAAAGCATCCCCTCGTCAGGTCTTGGAGATTGCATCATCGACCTGAGGCCCAGTGCGACCTGATCTGTCAGCGACCTTTAGCCAACAGTCCGCGACAGCACTGTGCCATTAGCGCCATGGCGCTCGGGACGCCTGCGCGATCCTTGCATGCCAAAGGCTTGGCGCCGGGCTACTATCACTGGCTTTCGCGTATCAGACGATGGACCGACCGATGTTCCGCACTTCCTACCTGCTTGCCTGCCTGCTCGCCCTCAGCGGCCTTGGCGCCTTGTGGTACGGCCTGGGCAAGCCCGTGCAACTGCCCGATGCCGCCAGCCCGACGCATAAGTTGCAGTGCGCCTCCTACACCCCGTTCGACAAAGACCAGTCGCCGTTCGATCAACCGTTCCAACTGCGTCCGGCACGCATGGATGCCGACCTGGCGCTGCTGGCCGAGCGTTTCCAGTGCATTCGTACCTATTCGCAGACCGGCCTCGAGGCCATCCCGGCACTGGCGCGCAAGCATGGCCTGAAGGTGATGCTCGGCGCCTGGGTCAACGCCAATCCTGTCGACACCGACAAAGAGATCGGCCTGCTGATCGCTGCGGCCAACGCCAACCCGGATGTAGTCAGTGCCGTGATCGTCGGCAACGAGACGCTGCTGCGCAAGGAGGTCACCGCTGAGCGCCTGGCCCAACTGATCGGCAAGGTGAAAAGCCAGGTCACGGTTCCGGTGACCTACGCCGATGTCTGGGAGTTCTGGCTACAACATCCACAGATCGCGCCCGCGGTGGATTTTCTCACCATCCACCTGTTGCCCTACTGGGAGGACGATCCGCGCGGCATCGACGCGGCCTTGGCGCATGTGGCCGAGGTACGCCAGGTGTTTGGCCAGCGCTTCGCGCCCAAGGACATCCTGATCGGGGAAACCGGCTGGCCCAGCGAGGGCCGCCAACGTGAAACGGCAGTGCCCAGCCGGGTCAACGAAGCACGCTTCATTCGCGGCTTCGTCGCCCTGGCCGAGGCCAATGGCTGGCACTACAACTTGATCGAGGCCTTCGACCAACCCTGGAAACGCGCCAGCGAAGGCGCGGTGGGCGGTTACTGGGGGCTGTACGACGCCGATCGGCAGGACAAAGGCGTGCTCGAAGGGCCGGTGAGCAACCTGGCGCTGTGGCCACAGTGGCTGCTGGCCTCGATGAGCCTGTGGCTGGCTACCTTGGCGCTGGCCGGACGCCCGGCCAACGCCCGCGCCGCACTGCTGTTGCCGCTGCTGGCCGCGTTGGGTACCGCCAGCCTGGGGCTGTGGGGCGAGCTGATGCGCACCCACGCACGATTTGCCGCAGAGTGGCTGTGGGCGTTAGTGCTAGCTGGGCTCAACCTGCTGGTGCTGGCCCATGCCAGCTTGGCCCTGGCCCGACGCGACGGCTGGCGCCAGCGGTTGTTCGCCTGGCTCGAAGCGCATGCCGGCAAATGGCTGCTGGCGGCCGGCTTCGCTGGGGCGGTGAGCATGCTGGCGATGGTCTTCGACCCGCGCTATCGCAGCTTCCCCAGCGCCGCACTGCTGCTACCAGCGGTGGTATATCTGCTGCGCCCGGTCAAGGCGGCGCGGGCGGAGGAGGCGTTGCTCGCCCTGATCGTCGGCGCCGGGGTAATGCCGCAGCTTTACCACGAGGGGCTGGCGAACCGGCAGGCCTGGGGCTGGGCGCTGGTCAGCGTGCTGATGGTCGGGGCGTTGTGGCGTAGCGTGCGAGTGCGTAAGGCCTGAGCGCGCGGCCCTGCTGGGGGGCGGGCCGGCCGCAAAGGGGCGTACAGCGCCCCTGTTAGCCATTGCGCGATGAGCGCACCAACCGCAACCCTGCCAGCACCACCGCGAACACGGCAATGCTCGCGGTGTACAGCACCAGCGCCGGCACCCCGAACAGCAGCGCCAGCAGCGCCAAACCCGCGCCGCTACGCCCTGAAACCCAGTGGGCCAGCAGCGCAAGCCCCAACGCGCACCAGGCGAGCACTTGATGATGAATCGCCAATCCCAGGAGCGCACGCGCCTGGCATTGCCAGTATTCTCCGGGCACCGCGCACAGGCCGACCCAGCGGGCATCTTCCATCAATCCATAGCGCACGCCATAACTGGCGGCCAGCCAGGCGCCCAGCACCGCCAGCACCACGGTGACCTGCAGCGAACGAGGCATCCAGTTCTCCTATAGCGGTCATCGAAACGCAGCATGATGGCCCACACACAAAGGTAAGGCAAAATCATGGCCAGACAGCTATGTTGCTGAGATTACCGAGTGCGGCAAAATCTGGTGCGACGAACGACATTACCCCGGCAACTTTGCCGGGCGCGCCGTGGTCCTAGCCTGCGTACCGCATCACCTTGCGTTTTCCTTGGGGGAATCAATGTTCAGACCTTTGCGCCTCGTCGCCTTGCTTGGCGGCCTGCTCATGGCGGTGGCCGCTTCAGCGCGGGATATCGACGCCGCGAGCTACGGCTATCCGTTGACCAACCCGTTCGAGGCGACCATCGCCACGACCCCGCCGGACCAGCGCCCGACGCTGCCCAGCGACGAGGACATCGACCAGGACGACTACAGCCTGAACCTGCGCCCGGAGCGCGAGTTCACACTGCCGGACAACTTCTGGTCAGTGAAGAAATTGCGCTATCGGCTGGCCAAGCAGGATCACGCAGCGCCGCTGATCTTTCTGATTGCCGGCACCGGGGCGCCCTACTCCAGTTCGATCAACGAATACCTGAAGAAGCTTTTCTACCAGGCCGGTTATCACGTGGTACAGCTGTCCTCTCCGACCAGCTGGGACTTCATGAGCGCAGCCTCGCGCTTCGCGACCCCTGGGGTGTCGGTGGAGGATGCCAAGGACCTGTACCGGGTCATGCAGGCGGTTCGCGCCCAACACCCGCGCCTGCCGGTCAGTGAGTACTACTTGGCCGGCTACAGCCTGGGGGCGTTGGATGCCGCATTCGTCAGCCACCTGGACGAAACCCGCCGCAGTTTCAATTTCAAGCGTGTGCTGTTGCTCAACCCACCGGTGAACCTGTACACCTCGATAAGCAACCTGGACAAGATGGTGCAGACCCGGGTCAAGGGCATCGACAAAAGCACCACGTTCTACGAGCTGATGCTGGAAAAGCTTACCCGCTACTTCCAGGACAAGGGCTACATCGACCTCAACGAGGCGCTGCTGTACGACTTCCAGAATTCCCGCGAGCACCTGTCCAACGAGCAGATGGCCATGCTGATAGGCACCTCGTTCCGCTTCTCGGCGGCCGACATCGCCTTCACCTCGGACCTGATCAACCGCCGCGGCCTGATCATTCCGCCGAAAATGCCGATCACTGAGGGCAGCAGCCTTACGCCATTCTTCAAGCGTGCCCTGCAGTGCGACTTCGACTGCTACCTCACCGAACAAGTCATCCCCATGTGGCGCGCGCGTACCGATGGCAACAGCTTGTTGCAGTTGGTGGATCAGGTGAGCCTTTACGCGCTGGAAGACTACCTGCGCGATAGTCCGAAGATCGCCGTGATGCACAACGCCGACGACGTGATCCTTGGCCCTGGCGACATCGGTTTCCTGCGTCGGGTGTTCGGCGACCGGCTGACCCTCTACCCCCATGGTGGCCATTGCGGCAACCTCAACTACCGCGTCAACAGCGACGCCATGCTGGAGTTCTTCCGTGGTTAATCGTCTGCTGCTCGTCACTGCCCTGCTCGCCTGTGGCCCTGCCTTGGCCGAGGAAGTCGCCCCCCGCGCCAGCGTGGTCGAGAGCGACGCGATTGGCACCTTGTCGGCGGAGCCCGATGGCTTCCTCGATCCGCTGCGGCAGTTGAAATTCAACCCCGGACTGGACCAGCGCGAGTTCGAGCGCTCGACCCTGGGGGCGCTGAACATCTACGACCCGCTGGAGTCGATGAACCGGCGTATCTACCACTTCAACTACCGCTTCGATGAGTGGGTGTTCCTGCCGGTGGTCAATGGTTACCGTTACATCACCCCAGGCTTCGTGCGTACCGGGGTGACCAACTTCTTCAATAACCTGGGCGATGTGCCGAACTTGTTCAACAGCGTGTTGCAACTCAAGGCCAAGCGGTCGGCCGAGATCACTGCACGGTTGATGTTCAATACCATCATCGGCGTGGGCGGGCTGTGGGACCCGGCAACCAAGATGGGGCTGGCGCGCCAGAGCGAGGACTTTGGGCAGACCTTGGGTTACTACGGGGTGCCGGAGGGACCTTACATCATGCTGCCGATCCTGGGGCCTTCGAACCTGCGCGATACCACCGGGTTGGTGGTGGACTACGCGGGAGAGCAGGCGGTCAACTATCTGGATATGGCCGATACGGCGAACGATCACCCGGAAATTACCGTGCTCAAGGCGGTGGACAAGCGCTATACGACCAACTTCCGGTATGGGCAGACCAACTCGCCGTTTGAGTATGAGAAGGTGCGGTATGTGTATACGCAGGCGCGCAAGTTGCAGATAGCGGAGTGAGGGTTTGGGTTGTGGGGTTGGTTGTGGGTTTGTATTGAAAGATGTAGGCGCATGCTTTGGCTTGGGGGACTTCGAGTCACCTTTCCGCCCTTACGGCGGGTCCCTTTTTGAAGCATCAAAAAGGAACCAAAAAATGCTCGCTCCATCATCCGGCCCCTGCGCTGCGCGCAGGGGTTCCCTCGCTCCGGCGCCTTTCGGGCCCGCGCGGCCTACGACTTGCTACGCAAGTCTACATCTCGCGCCTTCGGCTGCGCCGAAGGGTGCTGCGCACCTGGCCCTACAGACGCCTACACTCGGCCTCCTGAAGTCGCAATTGGCGGCGCCTGGGCTATTGCGCGCTTAGAAGCGAGAGCAAGAGCAAGAGCAAGAGCAAGAGCAAGAGCAAGAGCAGCAAAATTATTTGTTTGAATTGATTAGGGCGTTGTTTGCACTTACGTATTCGCGGGCAAGCCCGCTCCCACAGTGCAATGCTTGAAGCTTGAAGCTTGAAGACTATGGAACCTTTGTGGGAGCGGGCTTGCCCGCGAATACCATCCAGAGTTCCCACACTTGCAACTAGCGGTTAGCTGCGCAAGTACAGGCGCCACCCCTAACTTCGCGACTTCAGTAGGCCGAGCGGAGGTGATTGGAGGGCCCAAGGTGCGCAGCACCCTTCGGCGCAGCCGAAGGCGCGAGATGTAGACTTGCGTAGCAAGTCGGAGGCCGCGCGGGCCCGCAAGTCACCGTAGCGAGGGAACCCCGGAGCGAAGCGCAGGGGCCGAATGAATGGAGCGCCACGGCTTTGGTTACTTTGGCCACGACCAAAGTAACCCGCCGTAAGGGCGGAAAGGTGACTCAACGTCAACCAAGCTAATGAATGCGCATACACCTATCAAAACAAACCCAAAACCAAATCCAAATCCAAATCCAAAATCGAAACTCAACCCCAAACTCAGATCCCAAGAAACTGACACAACTCCCGCTTCTTGGCCAACGCATCACGCCGCCCCAACTCAATCAACTCACAGCAATAACTCGCCTCAAACAGCAAGTAACTCAGAACTCCCGCCCCACTGGTCTTGGTAGCACCCGGCCCACGCAAGAACACCCGTAGCGCAGCCGGCAACTCACGCCGATGCCGCGCCGCAATCTCATCCAGCGGCTGACTAGGCGCCACGACCAAAACCTCGATCGGCGCCAAACCCAACCGCCGCGTGTCCAAATGCGCAGGCAGCAGATGGCTCAGGTGATTAAGCCGCTGCAACAGCTCAATGTCATCCTCAAGGCTATCGATGAACGTGCTGTTGAGCATGTGCCCGCCGATCTGCGCCAGGCTCGGCTGCCGCCCGCTGAACAGCCGCTGCGTGGGCAACGGCGGCGAAGGACGCTGCGGGTTGCCACTGACCCCCACCACTAGTACACGGCTCGCCCCAAGGTGCAACGCCGGGCTGATCGGCGCCGACTGGCGCACCGCGCCGTCACCGAAATACTCCTCGCCCAGCCGCACCGGCGCGAACAACAAGGGAATCGCAGAACTCGCCAGCAAATGCTCGACCGTCAACGCAGTGGGTACGCCAACGCGACGATGGCGCAGCCAGGGCTCAATACTGTCGCGCCCCTGATAGAACGTCACCGCCTGGCCAGACTCGTAGCCGAAGGCGGTCACGGCAATGGCTTGCAGCTGGTTCGCCGCCAGCGAGTGAGCAATACCATCAAGGTTCAGGTGCTCGTGCAACAGGCCGCGCAGCGGGCGACTGTCGAGCAACGCCACTGGCACCTGGCCCCCGAGGCCGAGCAAGCTATGCCCGACGAAGCGCGACGCCTGCCGGATGACCCCAGGCCAATCACTGCGCAGTACCAGATGGCTGCGAAAGTTCTGCCAGAACGCCGTCAGGTGCTGCACCGACTCGCTGAAACGCGTGGCACCACTGGCAAGCTTGACGGCGTTGATGGCGCCTGCCGAGGTGCCCACGATCACCGGAAAGGGATTCGGCGCGCCTGGGGGCAGCAGCTCAGCGATACCGGCAAGCACGCCAACCTGATAGGCGGCGCGGGCACCGCCGCCAGAGAGGATCAGGCCGGTGGTTGGGGTCATGCTTCCTTCCTGGATCATGGTTGACAGGTCCGGCCTCTTCGCGGGTAAACCCACTTTCACAGGTACAGCATCAGGCTCACCCGCGAACAGGTGGGCCGTGCCATCGAAACCTCAGCGTTTTTTCTTGTCGTACAGCCGTGGCTCACCCTCAGGCCGCGATTTGAACCGCCGGTGCGCCCACAAATACTGCTCAGGACACTCACGCAACACACCCTCGACCCACTGATTGATGCGCAGGCAATCGGCTTCTTCGGTCTCGCCGGGGAAGCCCTCGAGCGGCGGATGCACCACCAGACGGTACCCGCTGCCATCTTCAAGGCGTTTCTGGGTGAACGGGATGACCCGCGCCTTGCCTAGTCGGGCGAACTTGCTGGTAGCGGTGACCGTGGCCGCCGGGATACCGAACAGCGGCACGAAAATACTCTGCTTGGTGCCGTAGTCTTGGTCTGGCGCGTACCAGATCGCGCGGCCCTTGCGCAGCAACTTGAGCATGCCCCGCACATCGTCGCGCTCCACCGCCAACGAATCGAGATTGTGACGCTCGCGGCCACGGCGCTGGATGAAGTCGAACACCGGATTGCCATGCTCGCGGTACATGCCGTCGATGGTGTGGGCCTGCCCCAACAGCGCCGCGCCGATCTCCAGGGTGGTGAAGTGCACGGCCATCAGGATGGCGCCTTCGCCATCGCGCTGTGCGGCCTGCAGGTGCTCAAGACCTTCGATGTGCGCCAGACGCGCCAACCGGGCCTTTGGCCACCACCAGCTCATGGCCATCTCGAAGAAGGCGATGCCGGTGGAGGCGAAATTTTCCTTGAGCAGACGTTGCCGCTCGTCGCCCGACAGATGCGCAAAACACAGCTCCAGGTTGCGCGCAGCAATACGCCGGCGCTCGCCCGCCAGGCGGTACATCACCGCGCCCAGGCCGCGCCCCAGCACCAGCAGCACGCGGTAGGGCAGTTGAGCCACCAGCCACAGCAGGCCCAGGCCGAGCCACAAGGCCCAGAATCGTGGGTGGAGGTACAGGGTACGAAAACGCGGGCGTTCCATTGAAGCTTCCGGCAAGACAAGGGCCGGGCATTCTACATCGGTTGCGGGCAATCGGTCTTATCGCTATAAGTCAGGGCACTTTTTTCGCAACAAGCCGTCTATGCAGACCATGAGCCTCAACCAGACACCCGACATCGCCCCCGTGTTCCAGCTCAAGGGCAGCATGCTTGCCATCACCGTGCTGGAACTCGCGCGTAACGACCTCGAATCCCTCGACCGCCAACTGGCGGCCAAGGTAATCCAGGCGCCGAATTTCTTCAGCAATACGCCGCTGGTGCTGGCGCTGGACAAGCTACCCGCCGACGAGGGCGCCATCGACCTGCCCGGGCTGATGCGCATCTGCCGCCATCACGGCCTGCGGACCTTGGCGATCCGCGCCAGCCGCATCGAGGATATCGCCGCCGCGATTGCCATCGACCTGCCGGTACTGCCGCCCTCAGGGGCCCGCGAGCGGCCGCTCGAACCGGAACCGCAGGCGAAGAAACCCGAACCCACCCCACCACCGCCACCCGCCGAGCCCGAAGTGCGCCCGACGCGCATCATCACCTCGCCGGTGCGCGGTGGCCAACAGATCTACGCCCAGGGCGGCGACCTGGTGGTGACAGGCTCGGTGAGCCCCGGTGCGGAACTTCTGGCCGACGGCAACATCCATGTGTACGGCGCCATGCGCGGTCGCGCCCTGGCCGGCATCAAGGGTAATACCCGAGCACGTATCTTCTGCCAGCAGATGACTGCGGAAATGGTCTCGATCGCCGGTCAGTACAAGGTCTGCGAAGACCTGCGCCGCGACCCGCTGTGGGGCACTGGCGTACAGGTCAGCCTGTCTGGCGATGTGTTGAACATCACCCGTCTTTAACGGATACTTGCCGGCATTTTTAGCGCAACTTTTTTCCTGTTGCCGTTTTTTGTATTTGCAGGGACGTCTGTCCCGACTTATTTAGGGGTGAAACACCTTGGCCAAGATTCTCGTGGTTACTTCCGGCAAGGGGGGTGTGGGCAAGACCACCACCAGCGCCGCTATCGGTACCGGGCTCGCACTGCGCGGCTATAAGACCGTCATCGTCGACTTCGACGTCGGCCTGCGTAACCTCGACCTGATCATGGGCTGCGAACGCCGCGTGGTGTACGACTTCGTCAACGTGGTCAACGGCGAGGCCAACCTGCAACAGGCCCTGATCAAGGACAAGCGCCTAGAGAACCTGTTCGTGCTGGCTGCCAGCCAGACCCGCGACAAGGACGCCCTCACCCAGGAAGGCGTCGAGAAAGTCCTGATGGAACTCAAGGAGCAGTTCGACTACGTCATCTGCGACTCGCCGGCCGGTATCGAAAAAGGCGCGCACCTGGCGATGTATTTCGCTGACGAAGCCATCGTCGTGACCAACCCGGAAGTGTCCTCGGTACGTGACTCGGACCGCATGCTGGGCATTCTGTCGAGCAAGTCGCGCCGCTCCGAAAACGGCGAGGAGCCGATCAAGGAACACCTGCTGATCACCCGTTACCACCCCGAGCGCGTCGAAAAGGGCGAAATGCTCAGCATCGCCGACGTCGAAGAAATCCTGGCGATCAAGCTCAAGGGTGTGATCCCAGAATCGCAAGCCGTACTGAAGGCCTCCAACCAGGGCATCCCGGTCATCCTTGACGACCAGAGTGATGCCGGCCAGGCGTACAGTGATACCGTCGACCGTTTGCTGGGCAAAGAAAAGCCCCTGCGGTTCATCGATGTGCAGAAGCAAGGATTCTTCGCGCGTCTGTTTGGAGGCAAGTAAACCATGAACCTTTTTGACTTCTTTCGTGGCAGGCAGAAACAGACCAGCGCGTCGGTAGCGAAAGAGCGTCTACAGATCATCGTGGCGCACGAGCGCGGCCAGCGCAGCACCCCGGACTACCTGCCCGCCTTGCAGAAGGAACTGGTCGAGGTGATCCGCAAATACGTCATCATCGGCGACGACGATGTGCAGGTGGCGCTGGAAAACCAGGGCAGCTGCTCGATCCTGGAGCTGAACATTACCTTGCCTGAGCGCTGATTCCAGCGTCTGCCGGCCGACTCTGGGGCTGCTGCGCGGCCCTTTCGCGGCACCAAGCCCCCCCCACCAGCCCCCAACAAAGTCGGTGTGGGGGGGCGGGTGGGGCCCCAAGGGCGCGGCGGGGGGCCCCGGGGCGGGCAAACGACACC